>JBOEGR010000027.1:16677-114423 GCA_050633525.1 Cellvibrionaceae bacterium | reverse complement strand
AGTAACCATTGTCTCAAGTAACTATTGTCTTAAGTAGCTATTGCCTTAAGTAACAGTCATCATCATTATCAACAAGCGCCTTTAGGACTTGTGTGCGGCTAATTAAACCAACGAGCTTGCCGTCGTCGACAACGGGGTAATTCTTGGGTTTGTTTTTAATGATACTTTGCGCTAGCTCAACAATAGTCGTGCTAGGTTTGACGCTTAACACATCTTTTTGCATCACTTTGCTAACAGAGCCCGGTTCTTCGCAGTAAAATGCATCATTTAGCATCTCTTCTATACAATCTTGTTCGGAAAGGTAGCCGACTAAGTTTTTACTTTCATCGACTACAGGGACACCGATAATTTTTTTAGCTAATAAGAGCTCAACCGCAGCTCGAACATTATCAGTATCTTTTACAATAGAAGGTTGGTGGTTCATAAAATCTGCGACAAGGATAGAGTGCATAGTCGTTCCCTATTATTGGTTCAGTTTATTATTCGAAATGACAGATTCTACTATAGTCCACAATGGCATTTTTGTAACCTAATAATAAGGCATCTACGGTCAATGCATGCCCTATAGACACTTCCGCGATATCACCGATTGCTAGAAATTGCTTTAAGTTATTAAGATTGAGGTCATGGCCTGCATTAACCGCGAGACCTATGTCTAGCGCATGATTACAGGCCTCTTTGTATTGGGCTAAACTTTTTTCTTGTTCGATACTGGAGTGCTTTGATGCCAGTGCATAAGGCCCTGTATATAGCTCTATACGTTCTACCCCCAACTCTTTTGCTAAAGAAATTTGATGGCAATCAGCATCCATAAACAAGCTACAACGTACTTTCCATTGTTTGAGTTGTTCGACAATAGGTAATAGCTTGTCACCGTCTTGTCTTAGGTCAAAACCATGATCAGAGGTTAATTGTGTATTGTTATCGGGCACCAAAGTCGCTTGATCTGGGCGTGTTTGGTCGATTAAAGACATGAGTCCTGGGTATGCGGTCATTGTTTCAGATGATGCTAACTTGGCTTCAGCAAAAGGGTTGCCCTCGATGTTAAATTCTTTGTGGAGGGCGTTTACCTGATTAAACTCTTTAATCTGTATAGATAGCGCGATGACATCATCTACTCGAATATGCCTTTGATCTGGCCGCGGGTGCACCGTTAGTCCATCCGCTCCCATTTCAAGTGCTAGGTTGCCGAATTCGGTGACAGAGGGATACGTTCCTTCACGTGAATTTCGCAATAGTGCGATTTTGTTTAAATTAACACTTAAGGCAGTCATCGATCGTTATAATCTCTAGGGTTTAATTTATCCATCCAGAATTGCGTTTAGATGGTTTTAATTTCGGCAATAAAACAGCGAGAATAACCCCTAGTAATACAGCAAATGCGCCATAGAGAAAGAAGGTTGTATTTTCGCTGCGGCGTAAACTTTCATTCTCTGACTTAAGAACATCATTTTCGGTTTGTAATAGCTGCATTTTTTGAGCGAGCGTTTGTAGACGTTGATGGGATTCAACGGCGGAGGAAGAGATCACTTTCAGAGAACCTAGTTCCTCAGCTGTTTTCTTCGCTACATTTTCGGTTTCCTGTAACTCTTTTTGTGTTTCGACATAATTGGATTGTATGGTATTCATTTCTTCTTTGGCCGCTGCGAGCTGCTCAGATAGCGTCGCTATTTTTTTATTGGCCGAGACCAGTTGTAATTTTGCGGGCGGGTTATTGTCGAGGAATTGGTTGCGTATCCAACCCGTTATCCCGCCAGCTGTTCTTATTTTTGTCCATTCTTTATCTCTTTCAATCAGGGTTAGTCGTGTACCTGAAGGAAGACCTTTATGCAAAATAGAGTATTGATTGCCTTGGCCTTTACGAATAGGCACAAACAAACTATCGGAGATATAAACGCTAGCAGCCAATGTGCTATACGAAGCCGTTATCATAAAGAAAAAAGTAAAAAACGTAAGGGTACATTTTCTATTGGGTAATATGTTACAAAACATAAGCTAATAGTGATCCATGAGTTAAGTGTGGCAGAAAATAGCAGCACAATTTACCCTATAGCGGGTGATGTGGTGTGTGAGCTAGCTCTCGTTCCTTTAAAAAACTTTCTTATAAGGCTTGATAGTGACTTTTTTAAAGACCCCTTTGACTTGGTAGGGATCATTATTTGCCCAATCTTCTGCTACGGCTAAAGAGTCAAACTCAGCAATGATCAGTGAACCCGAGAAACCATTTTCACCGGGCTCGTTGCTATCAATAGCAGGGAAGGGCCCCGCAGTCAGTAAGCGACCTTGTTCTTGTAGATTTTGTAAATAGTCTAGGTGTGCCGGCCGAGTTGCTTTTCTTAATGGCAAGCTATTGTCGATATCTTCACAAATAATGGCGTACCACATTGTTGTTTTCCTATTCGTTGTTAATGGTTTTTGTTGAACTAGATCTGTTGTTTACTGCTATTGGTGTTTTAGAATATCTTCTAAATCTAACTGTGTTAGCGCTTTGATTTTTTTAAATAGATAGAATAGTGCGAACATCATCACAATAGTGGCAGGAATAGCAATAACGGGAAAGCTCAAGGCGTTCATCTTTCCGAGTTCTGCATTAAAAGCCTCTGTGCCGGGCTCGCTAACTAAGAGTACTTTGGCTAATACATAGTTGAGAATAGAGGAGACGACAAACGATAAAGCCATTAAGTAAGATGCATTAACCAAGGCTTTATCAAACTGCTGTTCGGTGCCTCTTTCCTCTAATGCGGCTGACACTTTATCCACTTGCATGATTTTGTCATTGTACAAAAACGTTTTGACTAAGGGGTAGCGAGTCTTTAATGAAATTAAGGTTACAATGGCAAAGATTGCGGGGATAGCCGCTTCTTTAATCATGATATATTGAGGTGGAAGTTTTAGTAATGCCATGCCACCTGTCATCGCAACGCTAAAAATACCTAAAGCAGAGAAAAGGTTAAACTTACCACTGCGTCTGATATCGAATAAGCCATAGGCAATAGGGAAGGCGATAGCGACAATAATGGCTAATTTTACGCCCAGGTAGTCTTCTCCACTGAACTTAGACAATATAAGTGTAGGGATGACTATATTGATCACGATGTTGAGGAGAATATTCTCTTTTTTCTCGGTTTTTGCTTCTGTATTGACGGGGGTATTCATGGATATCACTGATAATACGAAAATGAGATGCGATTCTACGCAACTTACGCAATTAAGGCCATTGATGGCAAAGGGTATACTCGATACTTGAGTAGTTTTTTACGTATATCCTACAATAGCGATGACTTATTTTGTCATTTTAGTGACTGATACGTTATTTGAACGTTCGAAAAGGGTTTAGCACTTGAGTTATTTGTACGATTTACATACGCACAGTCATTGTTCTGATGGCCAATTATCCCCAACAGAGCTAGTCGCTTTAGCAAAGTTAAATAAAGTAGATGTGTTGGCGTTAACTGACCATGACACAATTGTGGGGGTTCAGGAAGCTAAAATGGCCGCTGGGGATGACTTGCACATCATTAGCGGCATAGAGCTTTCATCTGTTTGGAATGGTCGCAATATCCATGTTGTTGGTTTGAACATTGATATTGAGTCTGAAGCGCTCATTGCTGCCCTTGAAGAACAAGCGCAAGCGCGTTTAGATAGAGCTAAAATGATCGCGCAGCGTTTAGAGAAAGCGGGCATTCAGGGGGTATGGGAAGGCGTGCAACATTATGCTAAAGACGGTAATATCGGGCGCCCTCATTTTGCTCAATATCTCGTTGATGCCGATTATGTCGATAGTTTTGCCCAAGCATTTAAGCGTTATTTAGGCGCTGGTAAGATAGGGGATGTTAAGCAGCAATGGCCTGAGCTCGATAAAGTGATAGCTTGGATTAATGCAGCCGGTGGTGTTGCTGTATTAGCTCACCCAGATAAATATGATATGACCCGTACGAAGCTTTATAGCCTACTTCAAGACTTTGTGGATGCGGGCGGGCGAGGAATAGAAATTGTTAGCGGCAGGCAAGAGCCTGGAGTGACCAGCAAACTCATTCGTGCCGCCTTAGATTTTTCTCTACTGATTTCTTGCGGGAGTGATTTTCATTCCTCGGAAGGCGGTTGGCAATTGCCCGGTAAAATGTCTGACATCCCTTGTGGATATAAAGCTGTTTGGGATGAATGGGACTTATTCAGGGCTGCTTCGGCATAAGGTAAACTCAATTAATACAAAGTATAAAATAAGACTATGTCTTACTTGTAAGCAAAATAGCTGACATACAGGTATTTCAAGATACGTTCTAAATAGGTTCTAAATATAGTTTTTTAAGCAAGTAGGTCAATTATGGCGCAATTCTTTCAAATTCATCCGGAGAATCCTCAAGCTCGTTTAATTAAACAAGCTAGCGATATCATTCGTCGTGGCGGCCTTGTGGCTTACCCTACCGATTCGGCTTATGCCTTGGGTTGTCATATTGGGGATAAATTAGCTTTAGACCGCATTTGTGGTATCCGGCAAATTAATAAAGAACACAACTTTACCTTGATGTGTCGTGATTTGTCCGAAGTGGCAACTTATGCCAAGGTCAATAATCAGGTCTTCAGGTTATTAAAAACCCATACTCCAGGTCCTTTCACCTTTATTCTTGATGCGACCTCAGAAACGCCTCGGCGTCTGAAGCACCCTAAGCGTAAGACGATAGGTATTCGTATCCCTAATAATCCGATTGTGATGGCTTTATTGGAAGAGCTCAATGAGCCCATGATGACAAGTACTCTTATTCTTCCCAATGATGACTTGCCACTAACCGATCCTTACGATATTCGAGCTTTGTTAGAGCATCAGCTTGAGTTAGTCATTGACGGCGGTTTCTGTGGTATGGAAGCAACGACAGTTGTTGACCTTACGGGTGAGTCCCCCCGAATCGCTCGCCAAGGCTGTGGAGAGTTCTCCGAATAAAAACAAATAAAATTTAAGTTTTTAGCTATCAGGTCGATATTTTCAATAAATTTTAGTTATGATATTTTTTCTCTTACAATAAGTGGATTACTTAAAGAGTCAATAAACAGTAATGATTGCAGCCGCTTTTATAATAAGGCATTCATAATTAGGCATTAACAGGAGAGTCATCATGACAAAAGCATACCAAATCGATATTGGTATTGATGAAAAAGAACGTAAAGTGATTGCTGAAGGTTTGGGGCAGCTGTTAGCCGACACCTATACCCTCTACCTTAAAACCCATAATTTTCACTGGAATATAGTCGGTCCGCGTTTCCGTGAATTGCACTTGATGTTCGAGGAGCAGTATACGGAGCTTGCAGTGGCAGTCGACGATGTTGCTGAGCGTATTCGTACATTGGGTTTTCCCGCCCCAGGCACCTATAGGCAGTATGCTGAGTTATCCAGTATCAAAGAAACAGAAGGGGTGCCATCAGCCGATGAGATGATTCGTATCTTAACCGAAGACAATGAGGCGGTTGTGCGTACAGCAAGACGTATATTACCTAGTGCTCAAGATGTTGGTGATGAATCTACCGCGAGTTTGATATCTGATCGTATGGTTGTTCACGAAAAAACTGCATGGATGATTCGCAGTTTGTTCAGTGCGGTTTAGTTAGTGTGATGGAAGCGATATCAATTTTGTTATCGCTTCCTCATATTAATGAGGTGAGTCAGCAGAGAAAAATTGAACAAGCTGCGACAATTTTCTAGCTTCTTCCGACATATTAGTGCTGGACGCTGTAGCTTCTTCTACCATAGCGGCATTTTGCTGCGTCATCGTATCCATGGAGACAATGGCTTCATTGACTTGAGATATGCCGTTAGCTTGTTCTTGTCCGGCAGTATTGATGTCAGCAATAAGATTAGAGGTGTCTTTGATTGCGCTGATAATATCGTCAAACACCTCGCCAGATTGTCCCACCATACGAGAGCCTTCAGATACACTATTGACGCTTTCCATAATCAAATCTTTGATTTCTTTAGCGGACTCCGCACTTCTCTGTGCGAGATTGCGGACCTCGCTTGCAACAACAGCAAACCCACGTCCTTGTTCGCCTGCTCGTGCAGCTTCAACAGCAGCATTCAGCGCCAATAAATTGGTTTGAAAAGCAATATCATCAATAACACCAATAATATCAGCAATTTTTTTGCTTGAGCTTTCGATCCCATCCATCGCACTAATTGCTTGTTTAATCTGATGGCCACCGCTTTCAGCCTTTTCCGTTGCTGTTATTGCAAGTTTATTAGCGCTTTCAGCGTTTTCGGCATTTAGTTTCACCGTCGTTGTTAGCTCTTCTATGCTAGCGGAAGTTTCTTCAAGGCTTGCAGCTTGTGATTCTGTACGTTCACTTAGGTTTAAGTTGGCACTTTCTATCTCTCGAGATGTGGTAGCGACAATATTTGCGCTATTCGTAATATCATTTACCATGTCAGATAGACGCTGGAGGGTGTTATTCATCGCTCCCTTGAGGTGGTCAAACTCTCCCTCTAACTCTCCATCAATAAAGTGATTTAAATTTCCTTCTGATAAGCCTAATAATGAATGGCTAATTTTTTCAAGCGCTATTTTCTGAGATGTAATGTCGGTGGCGTATTTGACGACTTTAAATGGCTTGCCATTGCAGTCAAAAATGGGGTTGTAACTGGCTTGAATCCAGATTTCCTTACCCGATTTGCCAATCCGCTTATATTCTGCTGACTGAAATTCTCCTCGGTTTAATTTCTCCCAAAAATGCTTATATTCTTCGCTGTTACGCTCTTCATTAATAACAAATATAGAATGGTGCTGCCCTTTAATCTCTTCAAGGTTATAACCGACTGCATTTATAAAATTGTCATTAGCATTAATAATTGTGCCATCCATTTCAAATTCGATGACAGCTTGAGATTTTCCAATGGCTTCAATTTGGCCCATGTAATCAGCATTGCGTAACTTACTTTCGGTGATGTCAGTCGCATATTTCACAACTCGATAAAGTTTGCCATCGCTATTAAAAATGGGATTGTAGGATGCTTGTATCCAGATTTCCTTTCCTGCTTTTCCAATACGCTGATACTCTCCTGAGTGAAACTCTCCTCGGTTTAATTTTTCCCAAAATAGTTGATATTCATGACTACTCCGCTCTTCAGGGGTAACGAACATTGAATGATGTTGGCCTTTAATTTCTTCAAGGCGATAACTAACGGCACCTAAAAAGTTGTCATTTGCATGGATAATCGTTCCATCCATTTCAAACTCAATAATAGCCTGAGCCTTACCTATAGCCTCTATTTGGCCTGAGTAGTAAGCATTTTTTTGTTTTTGGGCCGTAATATCGGTGGCATATTTAACGACTTTGAAAGGATTCCCTGAAAGGTCAAAAATAGGATTGTACGATGCCTGAATCCAAATCGGCTGGCCATTTTTTGCATGTCGCTTATATTCACCTGCTTGAAACTCTCCGAGTCCTAAGCGCTCCCAAAAACTCTTATAATCTTGACTGGCAGCGTATGTGGAGTCCACAAATAAAGAATGATGCTGCCCCTCTATTTCGTCTAAAGTGTAGCCGGTAGTTTTAAGAAAGTTGTCATTAGCCGTGATGATGGTGCCATCAAGGTTAAACTCAATCACCGCTTGGGATTTACTGATAGCACCTATTTGCCCTTCGTAATCAGCATTTAACTGCTTTTGGGCCGTAATATCAGTTGCAAATTTAATGATTTTATAGGGTTCGCCTGACTTATTATAAAGGGGGTTATATGTTGCTTGAATCCATATTTGCTCTCCTTTTTTGTTGATTCTGGGGTATTCAGCGGATTGGAATTCACCTCTGTTTAAGCTGGACCAAAACGCTTTATACTCATCACTTTGAGCATGGTTCTTATCTACAAAGATTGAATGATGCTGTCCTTGTACTTCTTCCAACGAATAGCCGGTGGCATTTAAGAAATTTTGGTTCGCAGTAATGATAGTCCCATCTAGGTTAAACTCGATCGTTGCTTGAGAACGGTCTAGCGCTTCTAACTTGGCCTTGTCTTCGTATGGAAAAAAGATTTTAGTAAGAGCTGAGAGCTTTTTGGCGAACATGAATGTATCCTCTTTATTAATAATCCATTATCATCACATCTGCGTAGAAACCCGGATGCCTATCTTTTAGTTGTAGCTGTGTTTTGGGTTCTTTCAAGTTAAATTTAAGGTTTATTCCGTTACGTTTAAATGCGCTAAACCTAAGTACGCAACTTTGTATGTGTGAGTCCTAGCCGTGCATCAATTAGCTAGGAAAGATGGAAACCTTTTCAAGCTAATAGTGATATTCACAGCATTAACCTTCAGGCCTTCCTATTCATCATTATTGAGTCTCAGGATATAATAGAAATATCATAAGCTTTTGATTTTAAAGAAGTATTTTTTTAGTGCTTCGTATCGGTATAGCTATTTACTGAAAATCCATGTGATTAATCGTAGATTTGAGGGTAAAGCGAACTTTTGTAGACGGCTCTGCTTCATTTGTTTAGGCGTCTGGCCTAAGAGCTGACACTTAGGCCCATCAACAGAAGCGATTGCTTGATCAGAGACTCCTATATATACCACCCGAAAACCGCTATAATCGCCCGCCAAACCCAGATTAATCTGGATGACCTACTTTTTAAATGATGTCCAGCTAATGACAATAACGACCGAAGCCGAAGTGTTGGATAACCCTACGCTAGAAGTAAATGACTCAAGTGCGGCTGCCTCCTCACCTTCACAAGATGAAATGCCATTTGCTTTAGTGAATGGCGAGGCCTATACCGAGTTACCGAAAGACCTTTATATACCACCTGATGCTCTAGAGGTTATTTTAGAAGCCTTTGAAGGCCCATTAGATTTGCTGCTGTATCTTATTCGTCGGCAAAATCTTGATATCTTAGAAGTGAATGTGTCTGCGATTACACATCAATATGTCGCTTATGTTGAGCTGATGAATGCGATGCAATTTGAGCTGGCTGCGGAGTATTTGGTGATGGCTGCGATGTTGGCTGAAATCAAATCACGTATGCTATTGCCCCGTAATCAGGAGGAAGAGGAAGAAGAGGAAGATCCAAGAGCGGCATTAATTCGTCGTTTACAAGAGTACGAACGTTTTAAGCAAGCAGCTGAGGACGTGGATCAATTACCTCGTATTAACCGCGATATTCATGTTGTTGCCGCCAAGGCACCTGACAGAAACTTAACTCGCCCTGACCCTGATGTTGATTTAAAAGAATTATTATTGGCTTTGTCTGAAGTGCTACGCCGAGCCGATATGTTTGAAAGCCATCAAATTGAAAGAGAGGTGCTGTCTACACGTCAGCGTATGACAGAAGTGTTAGAGCACCTTGCACATAAGAATACCTTTGTTCCTTTCGTGAGTTTATTTAAAGTCGAAGAAGGGCGTATGGGGGTGATTGTTACCTTTATGGCAGTGATGGAATTAATTAAAGAATCACTATTAGATATTGTTCAAAATGAATCTTTTGGTGCAATACATGTTAAAGCAAAATCAGAATAGGGCCTTAATTTTAGCCTTACCTTTAAATTTAAGATAAAGACTACTTACAGATAAAATGACTATAGAACCACAACTACTACGCAGTATTATTGAAAGTGCACTCATGGCGTATGGGCAACCCCTAACCGTTGAGAAATTACAAACCTTGTTTATTGACGATGATACCGCTAAAGAATCAAAAAATGATGCCGCTGCCAATGATGATGAAGACGAAGAAAAAAAGCAGCTTAACCCTGAGGATGTTCCCAGTAAAGAAGCGATTAATGAAGCCTTAGAAGCGATTCAACAAAGTTGTGAAGATCGTGGCTTTGAACTTAAAAAGGTGAGTAGCGGTTGGCGTTTTCAGGTACGTGCTGATATGGCGCAATGGGTGAATAAGTTGTGGGAAGAAAAGCCCCAACGTTACTCTCGAGCACTGTTGGAAACTTTATCTATTATTGCCTATCGTCAGCCTATTACTCGTGGGGATATTGAAGAAATACGTGGTGTTGCTGTGAGTTCTCACATTATCAAAACCCTAACTGAGCGTGAGTGGATAAAAGTAGTAGGGCATCGAGACGTGCCCGGTCGACCCTCATTGTTCGCGACGACGAAGCAGTTTTTAGATTACTTTAACCTTGAAAGTTTAGAAGAGTTACCCTCGTTGAGAGAATTGGCGGATGTAGAATCCCTAAGTCCTGAGCTTGATTTACAAGCAGGTGCTGCGGGTGTTAAACCGGATGATAGTGATGCTAGTCAAACGGAAGAGGATCCAGCGGTTGAAGAGCCTCAGCCTAATGTGACCGATGGCCTTGAACAGCCTAATCAAGATACGGAAGAATTATTAGACACAGACACAGACACAGACACAGAAACAGAAACAGAAACAGAAACAGAAACAGAAACAACTGAATCGGTAGACGATACTGAGCTAGCATCCGCTGATAAAGCAGATGCTCAAGAAGAATTTGAAGAAGAGTCTCGCCCCGAATCATTATGAAAAAAAATAAGCCTGAAGTAACTCAAAATATAAGTGATAATACTGATATTAGCCCTCCCGAAGGAGAAAAATTACAAAAAGTCCTTGCGCGAGCGGGGCTCGGCTCTCGACGTGAAATGGAAAAGGTTATAGGGCAAAGCCGTGTTAGTGTAAATGGCGAAATAGCCAGCTTAGGTGACAGAGTTCAGTTAACGGATCGCATAGAAGTTGATAAAAAAAGAATCTCTCTTTCGGCCTCGACAGAAAATAATATTAAAGTTCTACTTTACAATAAGCCTGAAGGTGAAATTTGTTCGCGCTCAGATCCTGAAGGGCGCCCTACGGTATTTGATCATTTGCCCCACCTGAATAATGAACGCTGGATTTCAGTGGGCCGATTGGACTTTAATACTAGTGGCTTGCTGTTGTTTACAACGGATGGTGATTTGGCTAACCGACTCATGCATCCTTCTTCAACAATTGATCGTGAGTACCTTGTGCGTATTCAGGGTGATGTTGATGACGATATGAAAACCCGATTACAAGAAGGCATTATGCTTGAAGATGGCGTTGCCAAGTTTACTGATATTGTAGATGGTGCAGGCTCAGGCCGTAATCGTTGGTTTTACTGTGTGGTTATGGAAGGGCGTAACCGAGAAGTGCGCCGCCTATGGGAGTCGCAGGGTGTTAAGGTGAGTCGCTTGAAACGGGTCCGTTTCGGTAACATCTTTATTCCATCCCATGTTCGAGTGGGGCAGTGGACTGAACTCACTCCAAAAGAAATTAAAGAGCTCTGTATTACAGCAGGAGTTGAAGTTAAAGGTAAGCCTAGGCAGTTGACTCAAGCAGAAAAAACAGCACGTGAGCGTCATCAGAAGAAATTGCGAGCAGGCAAGTCTCGTAGGAAATAATAACGACAAATAAATATTTTCACTTTAAGTAGTTTCTGGAACTATTTTTCTTTTCCAGCGTCGATATAGTTAGAAGGTATGTTGGCTAAGTCATGATTTGGGCATGGACTTACATATCATTAATTATTGTCGAAAAACTTGATTAGAAAAATTAACTAGAAGAGCTAATTAGTAAAAAAGGTGCTGTTTAATGTTTATGATGCTTAAAAAATTCTTTTCTCCTTTGTGTGTTGTTATGTCATTTTTTTGTATGAGTAATGTTTATGCAGCCGAGCCTGTTAATACACTAGAAAAGTCAGGTTTATTTAGTTATAAGCCATCGGGTGTTGCTATACGAGGCGCAGATACCGTTGCTTATTTTACTGAAGGTAAGCCGGTGCAGGGCTCAGACAAATTTACAACACAATGGAATGGGGCCACATGGAAATTTGCCTCCCAAAAGCATTTAGACCTGTTTGTTGCAGACCCGGAAAAGTACGCTCCACAATACGGTGGCTATTGTGCCTATGGTGTTGCACAAGATAATCTAGTTAAGATCGAGCCAGAAAATTGGACCATTGTTGATGGTAAGCTTTACCTAAATTTTAATGATGGTCTGCAAAAGAAATGGGAAGGCGATATCAAGGGTTATATTGCTGAGGCGGATAAAAAGTTTCAGGATTTATTGACTAAATAGTTTCAGTTGCTCAAAAACATACCTAAAGTGATAGTGAATCTCCGTTTGTTATCACTTTTTTACCCCTTTTTATGGTTTGACCCTTTCTAGTTCTTCTCTTAATGATATTAACCAATTGCTTAATTTACGGCGATTTTCCTCCCCCATTCTTACCATAAGCTTACTTGTTGAAGGCATGTTTTCAAGAGTTTGATTCACAAATTTATATCCTTTATTACTTCGATACAAGCGCGCACTCTCATCTATCCTTGGTGTGTTAATTAAGAGATCTATTGCAGATGTAAGCGTTGGGTAGAATGAAGTTTTTGATTCTGTGGTGTTGAGTTGTTGGTATTCAGCATCAAAATAAGGCGCGTAACGCCAATAAAGTGTTGCTAATGACTGAGTATTAGCTCGCGTAAGTGTATTAATGTAAGGGTCATAACGGCGGTAGTTTTTTAAGCTAACGACATAGTTCTCTTTGGCGTTATAGGCTTGCTCAGCAATAAATGAGCCTTTAGGTAACTTAATCGGTCGCTCAGACCGGATTAGTTGCCCTTTACTGATACCGTGGGTGGCCTTTACTGTTCTTTTTAATATGGTATCTGGAATGAGTATGCGCTTCAATGTGCTATATGCTTTTAATGGTTTTAAGTCATTCACAAGATCTTCATCTTTTGGGGGGGCTGGTGTTTGAGTCTCGGCTAGAGAATCAAGTGCAGAATAATGTAGGTTTTGTGAATGTGTTGTTGTGATCGGTGTGTTGTTGTCAGGTAATTCTTCTGCGTTTTGTTTTTCAGGCGTTTTGCTAGCACTCTTATCTATATCGCTGCTGATATTATCGATGCTTAATTCTGGAGTAACGTTGAGTGTATTATTTCTTTGGGAGGAGGGAGCATCTGACTTTAATTCAGGGGAGGTAGCCGCAATGTTTATTTTTTCTGTTTTGTACTCTGCTTTTTGTGTTTTTCCTATAGTCGATTTAATGAAAGGTAGGTTTTGCAGTGTGATAATAGATATCAATACTAAGGATAGTATGATGATAGCGTAAAGAAAAAATCGATCAGCTATACCTGATGCTTTTCGAACGGTTTTATTTTTACGAATTATATTTTCCACAAGCATAAAAATATCCCTGTTTTATTACAACTGAGTGAGTTAATACGCGCGGTGTTTTTAATGTACAAAGACAACTAAAAAGGACTGTAATATAAAAAAAGGGTTAAGTTGATGAAGAATTCAACAATATATTTTGTTATTTTAAATGATATATTGTTTTTGAAATGCCGAATTGGTCACATAAATGTACCAACTTATAGGTGTGCAGGGTAGTCTGGGACGAAATGGTCTGAAGCAGAAGTAAAGCCCGTTGTTATTAATATCGCTATTTATATATAGCTACGGGCTAAGGTTTTGCTATGAGCTGATCTTAAACTAGCTTTTATTTTCACCTAAGACAAACTTAAGTGAGCTTAGCCAATTCACATAGGCTTCGATATCATTATTTTCTGGTTTGACCCAAATTTGGGTGAGTAAGTCTCGCCCATTTTGCTGGATGCCAGAGTTGATTGTGGTTGTGTACATACAGTTTTTCTTGGATTCACATTTCTTGAAGAGTTTGACCTTCTGTCCCATTATGGTCGCTTCAATGTAATCTGATGATTGAACATCATTGCTCGATACATCCATATAAAAGCGAAGACCATTGCCCTCGGCGTTTTGGAAGTGAATGACATCGAAGTCTAAACCTTGACGATAAGACCATTCATGCCCGGGTAGAGATTCAGCAATAGGCATGGCATGTAGATCGTCAGGAAGGCCTTGGCCCCACACCGTAGAGGTCATCATTGTTGCCAAAATAGCCATTAAAATATATTTCATAAAAATTACCTTTTAAATGTGCACACAAAACCACACTATTACTATACATAATAGTGTAGTAGCTTAATTTTTCTGAGATGGAATTATTATTAGAGGGGAGATGAAAGATTGAAAAATTTCATATCTTTCTAAAGGCTATGAGTTAAAACCAGTCTTAACAGTTAAGTCTTGACGATTTAAGCCCTTGTTTCAAGGCATGCATTCTTACAAAGATCGACTTTAGTCGCAAGTTTTTTGTCTATACCATTTTATTTTATTGATACTTTTATTCATGCTAGATAGATAAGTGGCCACTGTGAACGCTTGAGTTTTCGTCCTGATGGAATATAACGCGGTTGCGACCGGCTCTTTTTGCTTGATATAGTGCTTGATCGGCTTCTTTTACAAAGCTTTGCTTATCAATTCCTGGGTGTAGAAAGCTACCGCCAACACTAACGGTCACATTAATAGGTTTACCTTTCTCATCTTTTAAGGCCAGAGCTGCAATATTCTCTCTAATGCGTTCAGCAATAATGGTAGAGCCCATTAATGTTGTTTTGTTGAGTAAGACTAAAAACTCTTCTCCACCGTAGCGGAAACTTAAGTCCGTTTGACGTGTTGTAGCGCTAATACTGTCTGCAACATTCTTGATGACATAGTCACCAATGTCGTGACCATAAGTATCGTTAATGTTTTTAAAATGATCAATATCAATCATTAGTGCGCATAGATCTTGTTCGTATCGTTGGGCCATTTGCCATTGATGTTCTAAGGCGCTTTCTAATGCACCTCTATTACCTAGTCCCGTCAAAGGGTCGCTGAGAGCTTGATTGAGTGCGTCTCTATAATTGAGTGCGTTGCGTAAGGGGTACACCAGAGTACCAAGTAAAACCTCTAATTGCGCTAGCTCATCACTAGAAAAGCGCTGTTTACGGCTAAAGCTAATATTGCCAAGGTACTGTTGTTGTATGTTAAGCGAATAATCACAGGTATGTGTACAGGCACTACCTAATTTAAATTGAATATTTTTCTTCTCATTTTGAAACTGGCAGCTACCTAGCTTTAATAGGTGTTGTATTTGGCCAAAAAAGAGTTCGAACAAGGGCTCGATCTCTATCGTGGTCTGTAATAGTGAAGTGAGTTTGTATTGAGCATTAGCGCCTATCTCTTTCTCAATAACATCGCTTAAGGAAACGTATTTTTCACGTTGTACCGGTTGGCGTGTTGTTGGTCTTGAACTGACGGTATTAGCCATAATGGTTTCCACTAATAACATAGCGCACTTTTCGGTTTTGTAACGATACGATGCGCTATTAGTACTGTATGTTGGCCAAGGTCAAAACTAAGCTCTTTGGCCGCCTCTGCGATTTATTTCAATCTTCCATGATCCTATGCTAGAACTGTACCAGACGTGACTTGATTAAAAAATAGCTAATAAAAATAAATACTTAGATTGTGAGTGAGTTATCATAAAAACTGAAAAGACATTTTTTTGACGCCATTTTTCTTTATTATTTACAAGTCAACGGTAATCTATTGCCACCCTAAGGCTACTAGCGTTATTCGGTTTTTGTTCTTATTGAGTATCTGTTTTAAAAACGTGTTTTGGTTCAGAGCTTACGCTCTAACTTAATTTGTCTAAGATTTGAGGATTACTGGTTATTGGCAATTAATGCTAGCCTATCATTAGTTACGATCTATTTTAAGTGTATTATGCGCCAATATCAGAGCCTACTAGTATGGATAAAATGTTGTGACTCGAGGTAAACCTTGGGACAATCCGCGCCAAAATTTAAGCCAGTGTATTAATTGAGTAAAGTTAGGTGAATTGTGGCTAAGATAGGGCTATTTTTTGGCAGCGACGAAGGTAATACCGAGTCAGTGGCTCAGCGTATTCGGGAACAATTCGAAGTTGGTCAAGTCGATGTATTTGATATCGCAGATGTCACACAGCTAGAATTTGCAAACTACGATAAGATTATCCTAGGTATTCCTACTTGGGACTTTGGTCAAATTCAGTCTGATTGGGAAGAGTTTTGGGACGATCTTGGGGATATCGATTTTCATGGTAAGACGGTAGCCTTATTTGGATTGGGTGATCAGTTTGGTTATGGTGAGTATTTTTTAGATGCCATGGGCATGCTACATGACGTTATTGTTGAAAAGGGAGCTAAGCTTATTGGCTATTGGTCAGCCGAAGGCTATGACTTTGACGCCTCCAAAGCTTGGGTAGAAGAGCAAAGTTGCTTTGTTGGGCTTGCGATTGATGAAGACCAACAGGAAGAATTAACGGATAAGCGGGTCGAGCGTTGGTGTTCACAAGTTAAATCTGAATTTGAGCTAGGCTAGGAGGGCATAATAAGGCTAAGTTTCAGCTATAAAGATACCACGCAGGGGGGCAGGGTGCCCCTCTACCGTTAAAGTTTTATCGTTAGGGTTTAAAAAATCCGGTAGAGATTGAAAATGCATCCAATCACTACTGCGTTGCTCATCGCTTGATGTCCAATTGCTGTCGACCAATCTCGGATTTTTAAACCCACACTTCTTGAGCCAGCTAATTAAAGTCGGCGCTGAGGGCAAAAACCAAACATTACGCATCATGGCATAACGCCCTTCCGGTACAAGGCAGTCACCTAATTGTCCTTCGATAATCAGCGTTTCTAGCACCAGTTGGCCGCCCGGCTTTAGTGTTGCTTTTAATTCTCTCAGGTGGTCCATAGGTGAGCGCCGATGATAGAGCACGCCCATTGAAAAGCTTGTATCGAAGCAAGCTAGATCCATAGGTAGCGACTCAATACCTATGGGTAGTACGTCGACAGGTATAGAGTGTAGAAAATGCTTCAACATCAAAAATTGGATGATAAAACGTGGTGACGGATCAATGCCAATTACTCTTTTTGCGTCTTCGCCTAGCATTCTAAGACAGTGATAGCCATTACCACAGCCAACATCCAATACCGTTCGGCCTTTCAATGGCGCTATATGGGGTAGCAGTCGCTCCCATTTCCAGTCTGAACGCCACTCTGTATCAATATCAATACCAAAGAGAGAAAAAGGCCCTTTGCGCCAAGGAATTAAGCCTTTTAGTGATGCCTTTAATGCTGCCAGTGTGTCATCGTCGAGAGCGGTATCTGTTGCTATGGAGACGCCGTCCTTTAGGTTAACCTGATTCGCATCAATAAAGGGGAGTGCATCTAACGATTGCTTCCATTGAGGGAGATCACCATAACGTTGCTCATCTAAGCCTGCTTGGATTTGTGCGGGCAATTGCTCTGCCCACTCGGTCAGTTCAGCTTGCTTTAGTGAGTCTAATAATTTTTGATAATAATGCAGCATGAGATAAAAGGTGCTTAGTGTTTTATAGCGATAAATGACGCAAAAGTTAAGCACTGAAACCATACATCGACACTAGAAAACCCTGCCTTTTTTAAGCGCTGTTTATGGGTGTCGATGGTTTCTGGTGTTAGCACTTCTTCAAGGGCTGTTCTTTTTTGAGCTATTTCCAAATCACTATAGCCATTATTACGTTTAAAATTGTGGTAGAGCTCGGTCAGTAATGATTGGTGCGGTGCATCTTCGAATATGACCTTTTCAGAGATTAATAAAATGCCACCCGGTAGCAGGCCATCATAAATTGATTGGATGATGGCTTGGCGTTCTTCCATAGGAATAAACTGCAAGGTGAAATTTAATACCACAACAGATGCTTGCTCTATGGTAATCGATTGCAAATCATTGCAATGTAAAGTGACAGGAGCGAGGTCTGGGTGGCTGGCACTATCGAGGTCGATAGCGCTCTTACAACGCATAATCATAGCCTCAGAATTATCTATAGAGACAATACGGCAGCCGGATGCATTCATTTTGTGTCGCATAGCTAGCGTTGCTGCGCCAAGAGAACAGCCAAGGTCATAACATTGGCTGTTCTCTTGCGCATATCGTTCTGTAATATCACCAATCATCGTTAGAATGGTGCCATACCCTGGTACCGAGCGTTGGATCATGTCTTCAAATACAGAGGCAACCTTGTCATCGAAGCGAAATTGGCCAACTTGTGCCAAAGGGTCTGCATACACTTTGTCTTTTTGAGCTTTGTTTTCTATCTGCGCCATCTTTCGTATAGGCCATTATTAGAGCTTAAGGTGGGCCGCGATTATAACGGTGGCTTAGTATGGCCACAATCGTTTACATGATCGTTTAGACGATTATTCTTTAGACCTCCATCTAAAGGCATTCATCAAGCTAACTAAAACTCAAGTAAGTGACTGTTAAAGCAGAGCATTTTGGCCAAAATAGACTATTCTCAGTAGATAGTAAATGAAAGATAAGGCCTTATGTCATCCCTGTATTCACGACTGCAAGTACTCATTGTCGACGATTTTAATAGTTTTCGTATGACCTTAAGTAAGATTATGCACGAAATGGGGTTTCATAATGTTGATAGTGTGGGTACTGGCGAAGAGGCACTCAATTACTGCCGTAAAAACCACTATGATTTGATCCTATCTGACTACAATTTGGGGCAAGGTAAAAATGGGCAGCAGTTTTTAGAAGAACTACGAATCAATAAACTACTTAAGCCCCAAGATATTTTTATTCTCTTGTCAGCAGAAACCAGTCGCAATGTGGTGATGTCTGCTTATGATTGTGAACCCGATGCTTATCTAACTAAACCGATAACAACCAAAGTCATTGAGCAGCGCTTAAAAAGGTTAATGAATAAGCGTTCTGAAATGATTGAGGTATATGATGCCTTAGCTAAGAAAAATCAGCAGGAAGCGATTGTGCAACTCGAAAAAAAATTGTCGGAGCGAACTCGTTATGGCATGGACTGCCAAAAACTATTAGCAGATTTATATATTCAAAATGATCAACTAGAAAAAGCAGAAAAAATATACAGAACGGTATTAGAAATGCGGGCCTTGGATTGGGCTCAAGTAGGCTTGGCTGACGTAAAAGTTAAAAGAGGTGATCCATCAAAAGCAGTAGAGTGGCTGAATAAAATAATTGAAGAAAATCCCAGCTGTATGAGAGCTTATGATGTTTTATCGCAAGCACTAGAAAAATTAAACGAGCAAGAAAAACTGCAAAAAAACTTAGAAAAAGCGGTTGAGGTGTCTCCAATGTCACTGGGTAGGCAGGTTTCTCTTGCTAATGTTGCTATGAATAATGGTGATGCAGAAGTGGCGGCTAATGCTTTTAGAAAGATGATGAAGTATGGTGAAAATTCTTGCCATGATAATGTGGATAATAAATTAAATTACGTTAAAGCGATCGCTCAATTTTATGACAAAGATGCAGTAAAGGCAGATGAGCTTTCTAAAGATGCGGTAAAGATATTGAGCGATATCGAAAGCAGCGATCTTTTAGATTCAGGATTAAAGATAAAGACTCAGTTGCTCGGTAGCCAAATATGGGGTTCAAAAGGTGAAGCTAAGAAATCGCGAGAGTTACTGGAGTTTGCTAATGATGCACTTGCCGACAGTATTGATAATACCATTGAGATGGAAATTGAAGTGGTTAATGCATTAGTTGCAAACAAAAGAATAGAAGAATCTCAAAAGAAAATAACAGGTTTAATAGAAAAATACCAAGATGATCAGTCTGCCTTGGAAAAAATAGACCCTTTGTTACAAGAGCCTGTTAGTGAAAAAGGAAAGAAAATGTTAGCTCAATCGAATAAAAAAGGTATTGACTCTTATAAAAACAAAAATTATGAGGCGGCTATAGACTATTTTTCTAGGGTGGAAAATCGTTACCCTCGATATGTTGGTGTTAAATTAAATTTATTGCAGACTTTGATTGGAAAAATAAAGGATGAAGGCATTAACAGTGCAGATAAGAGCCGTTGTGTCTCTATAATAAAAACAGTTGAGAAATCAATGACACCAAATAGTTCACAATTTAACCGATATCGACAGTTGAAAGAAATGCTAAATTCACTCGTCGGTAACAGTTCCCGATAATAACAGGTAATCACTATGTCAGATGATTTTTTAGATGACGATATGATGGGGCTGCCTAGCAGAGCCCATGACAAAGAAGAGCAAGGTTTGGATTTTTCTTTTGTATTAGCATCTAGTGTGCATGATATGAAAAATTCTCTAGGGATGCTGTTAACCTCGCTAGAGGAGGTGATAGATCATGCTCCGCCACAAGATGATATACAGAAAAATCATTTTTCGGTATTGCAATATGAAGCCTCTAGAATTAATTCCGAGTTAATTCAATTGCTTACTATTTATCGTCTAAATGAAAAAAACCTGCCTTTTAATTTGGATGAAAACTATATTTCAGAAACATTTGACGATCAAGTGGCTCGTAACGATGTGCTTTTTAGAACAAAAGGTGTAGAGCTTTCGATTGATTGTGACCCTGATCTGGCATGGTTTTATGATAATGAGTTGATCGGTAACGTCATTCACAATGTATTGATTAACTCCGCACGTTACGCTCAGAAGCAAGTGAGTATTTCTGCAGAAATGGAAGATAAACAGTTATTGATAAAAATTGAAGACGACGGAAATGGTTTTCCTAACTTTATGATTGATGCTGCCGAATTAGAAAATAATAACAAGGGTGCAACGGACAGTACACAATTAGGTTTGTTTTTTGCTGCAAAAATAGCTCACTTTCATCGTCAAGGTGAAACACGAGGGCAGATTAAACTCTATAACGGTGGTACTTTAGGGGGTGGAGTATTTGAAATACGTCTACCTTAATAATTTCATCAATCTATTTTAGATAATACGACACCTGTTTCTAAGTGATGAGTATAGGGGAATTGATCAAAGGCAGCCAATGCTTTTATTTCATGTGTTTTACACAATTCTTGCAAGTTATTGACTAAGGTCTCTGGGTTACAAGAAATATAAATAATGTGATCAAATCGTTTTACCATATCTACCGTTTTTTCATCAAGGCCCGCTCTGGGTGGATCAACAAATACAGTAGAAAATTGATAGTCATCAAGCTCGATAGACTTTAAACGCCTAAATTCGCGCACTTTATCCATGGCTTGAACAAATTCTTCGCTCGACATGCGCGCAATTTCAATGTTATCGATGTTGTTCTTTTTAATGTTATATAAAGCGGCATTGACTGAAGTTTTTGAAATCTCAGTCGCTAAGACCTTGTCGAAATTCTTTGATAGGGGTAGAGTAAAATTGCCGTTACCGCAATATAGTTCAAGTAAATCCCCCCCTAAATTCTCGCTATTTTCAACTGCCCATGTGAGCATCAGCTCGCAAACTTTGCCATTAGGTTGAGTAAAGCTACCTTCAATTTGTTTGTAGTAATAATCTTTTCCCTTAACACTTAATATCTCGTCTACAAAGTCTTGATCCAAAATCACTTTCTGTTTGCGGCTGCGGCCAACGATATGAATGCCTAGGTTTTCCTTAATAGGTTTTATCGCGGCTATCCAATCTTCATTCAAGGCTTTATGGTAAATGAGAGTGACTAGCATATCGCCACTTAAGGTGTTCAAAAATTCAACTTGGAAGCACTTCTTACGTAAAAGCTCATTTCCATTAATGGCCTCTAATAATAGTGGCATTAGTTCATTGATGGCTTTTGATGCAATAGGGAAGGTATCTATAAACACTGGTTTTTTAGTTTCAGGGTCTGACATCGCATATTGAGCGGTGCTGCCTTGCTGCCATACTTTAAATTCTGTTCTTAATCGGTAATGTTCTTTTGGTGACGAGAAAGCCTCAATTTCACAAGGTATGGGTTTACTCAAGGTTTGCGTTAACTTATTGAGTTGTTTTTCAAAAAGAGTGATCTTTTGTTTAAACTGTTTGTCGTAATTGAGCGTATCGATTGCAGAGATTGAAGACATAATTTATGGTATACAGTGTGAATATTGGCCTTGATAGTAGCCTTAAAAGGGGCCTTACCTTAAGAGCGATTTTACTTCGTAGAGGCAGGCCTAAGGCCAAGTCATTAGTATACCGTATTTTCAGTCTGTAATGACGAGTCAATTATTAAGTTAGTATTCCCTGAGGCCATTTTGATGTTCGATACCAATATGAAGCGTTCGATAGACTGTTTGGTCATATCCGACAGGGTGAAAGGGCATAGCTTAAAAGAGAAGGTGAAATGATTGTAACAATCGATATAAAGGTCAATAATCAAGGCTTACATGAGATTACCAAAGAAGTTGAGGCGGTCGTAGATCGGGCTAATGTTGCAGAAGGTTTATGTACGCTTTATATACAGCATACTTCGGCTAGCTTACTTATTCAGGAAAACGCTGACACTAGCGCGAAAATTGATCTTGAACATTGGTTAAATCGTTTGGTGCCTGAAAACGATCCCCTATATACCCACACATTCGAGGGAGCTGATGATATGCCGGCTCATATTAAAGCGTCACTGACCTCAACCTCTCTATCCATTCCTTATCAAAACCGTTGTTTGTTACTGGGAACATGGCAAGGTATTTATCTTTGGGAACATCGGCATGCCAGCCAAAACCGGCAAGTGATTATTTATTTGCCTTAATAATGATTAACTTGGTAATAGTGTTACAGTTTATAAAATAAAAGTGATATAGAATAGTAAAGCGCTCTGTAGAGATTAAATTGAAATGGAAAAGACCTTTTTGTTAACCCTAGTCACCTTGGTTAGGCAAGCCTTTAATACTAAAGCAATCTTAATGCTGCTATCCACCCTCATATTAAGTGCATGCGGAAAAGAACCCATAATCGAAGAAAAGGAAAAAATCAGCAAAATAGTGACCAAAGCATTGTCAGAATTACTGGTTGATTACACTTTCTATCGTCCGGCTCAAGCGATCAGTTTAAATAACTCAACCTTGAGTGCAGAGCTAAGCGCCACAGTGGTCAAAGTTCATGCGCAAGTAGGTGATACAGTGAGCCAAGGTGACGCACTAATAGAGCTCAACTGCAGTGATGAACAATACCGCTTGCAGCAATCATCTGCTCAACTTAAGGCGAGCAACGCCAGTGCTAAATTAAGCGAATTAGATTACCAAAGAGCAAGAAGGCTGTTTAAACAAAAGAATATTTCAAAACAAGAACTAGACCGCCTGCAAAGTGAGCATGAGCGTAATAAAGCGAATCAGGGTAGCGCGCGAGCGGCAAACCAGCTGGCTTTAAACTCTGTTGATAAGTGTATTATTCGTGCTCCCTTTACGGCTGTTGTTGTAGAGCGCTCAGCAACAATAGGTCAGCTAGCATCAGTGGGTACCCCGCTCATTAGAGTGATGGATGCCACTAATTTAGAACTCTCTGCATTTTTGAGCCCAGCCGAAGCACGGGTACTTCAAGCTAGCCAGGATGTTTACTTCTTGCAAAATGGTCAACACTTTCCGCTCAGCTTAAGGTCCGTTACGCCTGCTATTGATAGTACTCGTCGAACCCAAGAGGTTCGTTTGTTATTTGATCAATCGCTTCCTTTGCCGGGTGGCTTTGGTGAGCTGGTTTGGGTGCACGCTTTACCTGCTTTACCTGCTGAATATTTATCTTTACGCAAAGGTGCTCTTGGTATTTTGTATGCTTCACAAGGTAAAGAAAAGGTAAGGGCTAAATTTGAATCGCTCAGTAATGCGAAAGAAGGGCAACCTTACCCATTGGCTTATACTGAGATCTTGACGGAATTGACGCCGGTATTGACGGATGGCCGCTTCGGTATCAATATCGATCAAGAAATCCAGCTTTCTACTGAGCCCTAGACCTAGTACCCGACCTTATGTTCGCTAACATTCTTAAAAACGATGTCCTTGCTAATTTAGCCTTTTTTCTCGTTATTGTGATTGGCTTTTTATCGTATATGGCAATGCCGCGCCAGCAAGATCCTGAGATCAACTTTAATTGGATTCAAGTTGTTACCACAATGCCGGGCGCATCAGCAGAAGATGTAGAGCGACGCATCACTAGCCCCATAGAAGATGCCATTCAAAATATCACTGATATTCGTTTTGTTACCTCTCAAAGCCGAGATAATTTATCCACTATATTAATACGCTTTAATGATTTACCTAGCCGCGAATTTGATAAGCGCATGGCGGATTTACGGCGTGAAATTCAAAATAAAGAACCTGAATTACCTGATGCGGCAGAAAAGCCTTTTGTATTTGAAATTACAACATCAAATGGTTTTCCAACGGCGACGGTCCTCGTTACAGGGCCAGCATTGGATGAAAATTTACGTCGTTACGCTAAACGGATTAATAAGGAATTAACGAGTTTTAGAGAGGTTGATCGCGTGACGGATTTTGGCTTTGTAGAGCCAGAGTTACACGTGAATTTTATACCCGATAAACTGACGGCTTTAGGTATAAACCCCACGGAGTTATCAAATAATATCTCGAGTGCGTTTCGAGATTCCTCGGCAGGGGATCTCACGGTCGCTAATCAAAATTGGCTAGTGCGTTTACAAGGTGTCTACAACGATCCCATAAAGTTAGGTAATACACGAATTAAGACTCCAACGGGAGAAGTCCCTTTAAATACCATTGCGAATGTGGAGCGTGGACGTGAGCAACCTTCCGAATTGGTTACTTATGAAGGCCAGCCTGCTGTTATGCTTTCTGTGGCTAAATCACCCAATATTAATACGCTAAAAATGGTTGAACGCATAAAAGCCTATATTGACGAAAGAAATCAGTATGCTGATCAAATAGGGGCTCGTTTGGTATTAGTGGATGATCAGACTGAGCTCACGCGCAGTGCCTTAAAAGTAATGCAAAGCAATGCGTTGCTGGGTTTATTTATGGTTTTAGTCGTGACATTTATTTTCCTTGGTTTGAAAATGTCACTGCTCACCAGTATCGCAATTCCCTTTGTTTTGTCGGGTGTTTTCTGGGTGCTCAATAGTCAAGGTGAAACCCTAAATGTGATGGTTTTGCTTGGTATTATTATCAGTTTGGGGATGTTAGTTGATGATGCTGTGGTCGTGGTTGAATCTATCTATTATCGTTTAGAGCGCGGTGTTGATAGTGTCACTGCCGCGATAGAAGGGTTAAAAGAAGTGATCGCACCGGTAACCGCTTCAGTCTTTACAACAATTGCTGCTTTTTTACCTTTAATGCTGCTGCCGGGCATATTAGGCCAATTTTTGAAAGTGGTTCCTATTGTGGTGACATTAGCTTTACTGATTAGCTTGATAGAAGCCTATTGGATGTTGCCTGCACATATTATTGGTTTTAAAGTTAAGTTAAATAATAATGATGGATTACAAAAACGCCGGCAATTTTTCCTGCGTCAGCTTAGGCATCGATACAGTCGATTATTAATTCGTGCCTTACGTCATCCATTAAGAGTTTTAGCGCTAGGTGTCGGCGCTTTAACATTAGCTATTGTTTTTATGGTGGGTGGCTTTGTTAAAGTCAATTTCTTTGCCAGTGACACTCTGCGCTTGTTTTATATCAATGTTGAAATGCCTGCGGGAACCCCGCTTGAAAAAACGTTAGTATTTACAGAGCGTATCGAATCTATTGTTCGTGAAAAAACAGCTCCGAATGAAGTGCGTTCAGTGGTGAGTACAGCCGGGCAGCAGTTAACCGAAACCTCTCCTTTAGCCGGTAGTGTGTTTGGTCAGGTAACCGTGAGTTTATTGCCTAAGCAAAAAGGGATGGCCAGTGTTGATGAGGTGATTCAAAATATCGAAAAAGAGGTTAATGCGATTGTTGGGCCTGTGAATGTTAGTTTCTTGCGGCTCTCTGGTGGGCCGCCAACCACCTCGCCGATTGAGTTGAAAGTGCAAGGGAATAATCTGGATGATATTCGTGCAGCTGTAAAAAAATTAATGAACTCAATGGAAAATATTAACGGTATTCGAGATATAAAATCGGATGATTCTATTGGACAAAAAGTATTATTGCTAGAGCTAAATCAAGATGCAATTTTACGATCGGGGCTTAACAGTAATGACGTTCGCCGAACCTTATCGCTACTAGTTGATGGTGAAATTGTATCTGCTTTTCAAGATCAAGGCGAAGAAGTGCGTTTGAGAATCAAAGCAAAAGTAAGAGAAGCGCTCAGTATCGACGAGGTGATAGCGCATTATATGGTAACGCCTTCGGGAGCGGAAATACCTCTTAGCGAGCTAGTGAATGCACGTTACATTGACGGCCCTATACAGATTATTCACTATAATTTTTTACGTACGATTACTGTGTTTGCAGATGTTGACCCTGAGTTAATTAATACCAAGCAAGCTAATAGTGAAGTCTTAGCATTATGGCAACAACTAGAAAAAGATTACCCCAATTTACAAATTGACCAAAGTGGTTTGTTGGATGATATTAACGAAAGTTTAAATAATATTTTAATTCTATTTGTGTTTGGTTTGTTGCTAATGTATCTCATTATTGCCACACAATTTAGGAGCTACTTTCAGCCCTTAATTATTTTATTTACTGTCTTTCTCGCCTTTATTGGCGTTGTGTTTGGCTTAACAGTTAGTCGTACCCCCTTTAGTTTATATACCATGTATGGTGCCGTTGCTTTAGCGGGTATTTCAGTCAATGCGGCTATTGTCTTGGTCTCTGCGGCTAATGATCGCCGTAATAGGGGGATGTCACCCCTACATGCGATCATCTATTCTGGGCGTCGTCGAGTAGTGCCTATTTTAATTACCTCGCTCACTACTATTGCGGGTTTGGCTTCCCTTGCGCTTGGCTTAGGCGGTAAGTCAGCCTTGTGGGGACCTATTGCCACTGTGATTGTGTGGGGTTTGGCTTTTTCGACTAGTCTTACCTTGTTTGTTATTCCCGGCTTATATCTAGGCTTAGAGCGTATAAAACGCTACCGTTTTAGGAAAGCCACTCTTTAGGTTTCATTTTCTAGGCATCATTTCCCTAAGTTCACTCTCCAAGTTTAAACTCTTCGAGTTTAAGTTCTCTGAGCTTAAGTGCTCAGTAAGAAATTGTTTAGTACTCTTTTCCTCATTCTTCTGGCTATATCTAGCTCCTCAGACCCTTTTCCCTAACGATAAAACAAATTTTACAAATTATTTGTTGCAAAACTAAATGATAATTATTATCATTATCGAATGGAGTTGATTCTGGCCCCACCAGTGATATTTCTCAGATCAATTTAATTATGAGGCTTTTGCGCGGAAGATGATTTTGCTTTCAGNNGCACGGAAAGAGGGAGTTTATGCTTATAAATGACCGATTGAGTACGTTTTTAATGCCGCATGAAAGCAAAATGGCTTTTGTGCGAAGGTCTCATTGTCACATTTACCTTAGGTTTTATTTAGTATGTTTTTTGAAAAAAATACATTAGCACTGTGTATGGGGGCAAGTATTGCTTTAATGTCATCAGCGGCTACAAGCGCTGCCGATGCTGCAGCATCATTTGAAATGGACAAAATGATTGTATCGGCAAAGGCACCAGTAGATTCAACAAAATTTGCTGGGTCGGTGACCGTTGTGACAGCGGAAGAGATTCGTGCAAGTGGCGCCGTCAACGTAACAGAAGTGCTGGAAACAACACCCGGCATTCAGCTTGTTGTAACGGGCCGTAACTCAGCCAAAGCACCTCAGATACGAGGTTATGATACCGATCAAGCCCTTGTATTGGTGAATGGTCGTCGTATTCCTAATACTGATCGCAACCTACCTTTTGCTCCCGCCCTTCGTTATAACTGGGTACCTGTTGCCAATATTGAGCGTATCGAAATTATACGTGGTCCGGGTTCTAGCCTTTACGGCGCAGATGCTTTAGCGGGGGTGATCAACATTATTACTCGACAGGCGGGTGAAGAATGGAGTGGCTCTTTATCGCTGTATGGAAAGCAAACTGATGGTGCGAATGGTGGTGATGGCGAAGGCCTTAGTGTTTCCGCTGCGGGCCCTTTAAGCTCTAATGTTGATTTGGCAATAGCAGCAGAGAGTAAATCAAGAGACGCTATTTTTGATGACGATGATATAGCCACAGTACAATCAGAAAATGAAACTCAAAACATTCAAGCGGATATCGGTATTGATCTCGGTGAATCAGATCGCCTTAAATTGGGTGTCTTGTACGGTGAAGAAGAGGGCCGTGATCTTGATAATGGTTTCTTTGGTCTGGGTACAATTGATTTGGATGTAAAGCGTCGTTTAGGCAGTATTGAATACTCAACACAACTGGGCGTATTCGATACCGTCGCTAGCGTGACTGTAAGTGACTCTGATGTAGAAGAGGGGACTTCAGTTTGGGAAATTATAGAAAATACTGCATCAATCGATATGCAAGGTGAATTAAATCAATCTAATTACTTAAGTTACGGTATCCAATATAGAGAAGAAAAAGCAGATCGTGATGATACCGTTGTTTTTAACGATGAAATTGATGCGACTACCTTTTTTGTCCAAGACCTTATTACTGTTACTGATGCTAGCACCTTGACCTTAGGTTTGGCCTACGATGTTCACAGTAAATATGACGATGAAGCCAGCCCTAAAATTAATTGGTTTTCCCAGCTGTCGCCATCAATTGGCTTTAAAATCGGTTATGGTGAAAGTTATTTAGCTCCATCCCTAAGAGAAAGCTCTTCTGCTTACGAAGTAAGTGCTGGTCCTACGCGTATTTATATTGGTAATGATGATTTGCAGCCAGAAAAAGGTAAAACCATTGAGCTGGGCTTCACGTTTAAACAGAAAAATAACAGTGGGTCTCTGACATTCTTCCGCTCAGAAATAGATGATCTGATTGCCTTAACTGAAACCGTGACCGATATTAGTGGCCCGTTTCCTGTCACAACAGCAGAATATACCAATGTAGAAGAAGCTTTGTTGCAAGGTGTCGAAACAGAATGGTCTTTTTATAATGATAGTCAATCTGCAAAGTTAAACCTGAGCTATACCTACCTTGATACCGAAAACCGTTCGGGTGAAAACGCGGGTAATGAGTTAGATGATCGTGCCAAGCATACGGCAAAAATTAATTATTTTCACAAACTACCGGTAGCGGGTTTAGGTCTTGATGCAGGCGTTCGATACCTTAGTAAGCAATACACTAACCTCGAAAATACTGAAGAGATTGATGGTTATACAGTGGCTGATATTGGTATTAGTAAAGCACTTTATAAGGATTTAAGAGTACGTTTTGCTATTGATAATGTCGGTAATAAAACAGTATTGGACGAAAGTGCATTTGAATTAATTGAAGAAGGACGTTCATACAAATTAACACTTAGCTCTACTTTTTAAACTATTTTCTAAACTATCGGGCCCTTAATGTAGATACTTTAAGGGCATCAACCACATCATTGAGGATAGCCTAATGACTTTGGCAGCATTATTTAATCGCCCATCTATCGAAACATCACTGAGTAAACACTATAAGCAGTATATAGAGCGGCACCCAAAAACAAGGCAGCGAGATATTGCTCGTGCATTGTTGGTGAGTGAGGCGATGATGGTTGATGAGCAATTAGGTATGCAAAGTTTAAAATTGAATAAGGATTTTGGTTCGTTAATACAAGAATTTCCCCGTTTAGGTTATATCATGACACTGATGCGTAATGATTATGCCGTACATGAACGTAAAGGTATTTATGATAACGTCAAAATTCACGGGAAGATGGGTTTAGTCATTGCTAAAGATAAAAAAATAGATTTGCGCCTGTTCTTTTCGCAGTGGGAATACGGGTATGCAGTGAAAGAAACGTTAAAGTCAGGTGAACGTTATAGTTTGCAATTTTTTAGTAAAGCCGGCATCGCTATCCAAAAAATTTATTTACAAGAAGAAAGTAACTTAAGTGAATATGAAAATATTGTCTCTGCTTATATTGAGGATGATCAGCTAAAAAGCATCGAAGTCAATACTGCCACTATTGTTAATGATTTTGAAAAGGACGATAAGGTGAATAGGGATGAATTGATTTCCGGTTGGAAAAAAATGACCGATGTTCACCAGTTCATGGGCTTGTTAAAAAAGCACAATGTAGATAGGCAGCAAGCATTTCGCCTGGTGGGTGATGAGTACGCGGAAGAGTTTTCTGCTAAGCATATGGAAGTTCTATTGGAGCAGGTTGTCGAAAGAAATATACCTATTATGTGTTTTGTGGGTAATCAAGGCGGAATACAAATTCACTCTGGAAAGATTAATAAAGTGAAAGCAATGGGGCCTTGGTTGAATATATTAGACCCAGAATTCAACCTTCATTTGTTAGAAACGGGTATTACTAATGCTTGGTTGGTGAGAAAACCAACGATAGATGGAATTATTACATCTTTGGAATTGTATGATAGTCAGGGGCAGCAAGTTGCTCAATTTTTCGGACAAAGAAAAGAGGGTGAGCCAGAAAATTTACATTGGAAACGCCTAGCGGAAAGTGTGTTAGAACAATGTGCCAGTGGGCACTACGCGAATAATAAAACGAACGTTGCCTAGTTTTATAAAGTAATAGTTTACAAGGAAAAAATTTACGATAAAAAATTAACAAGGCAATACTATTTATAAATAGTATTGTTTTACTGGACTGTAGCCATAGATGATGAACCAATTGACCTATAACAATCGGCTGGAATGGATTATCCGGGTGGGAAGCCTGCTTGTAGTGGTTGGTATTCATCTATGGCTACTTTTTTTTAACCCCATGCATTGGCAGTGGCAAAGTCACTCTCACTCTTCATCGGCTAGTATGAGCAACAGTCTGTCATTGTCTTTCTCTTCGTCGGCGCCAATACACTCTTTTCCTCCTAAAAGGTTAAATCGAGATGAAGCAGCTGAACAAGTCTCCGATAGAAAAATCGAAAAAAAGATTAAGCCAAAATCTGTTTCGAAGCCGTTGTCAAAGCCGGTTTTAAAACAAAAACCTCTGCCTCAAGTTGAAATGGTGTCTGAACCAATAGAGGTTGAAAGTGAGGAGAATAACGAGAAAGAGAATAAGGAAAGTAAAGAAAAATACACTGTGCCTAATGAGGCGGAAATCGGTGATATTGCGGTTGCTGATATTGAAGAAAATGATCTTAAAGCCAGTGACCCTAAAACCAGTGATATTAAAACCAGTGATATTAAAACCAGTGATATTAAAACCAGTGATATTAAAACCAGTGATATTAAAAACAAGCATGTTAAAACACAAAAATCGACTAAGTTTATCGTTTACAAACCGAGTTTGTCTGCACCGCCAGTCCCACCTATTTACCCTAATGTTGCGCGTAAGAAAAAACAGCAAGGTACTGTGTGGTTGGATGTCTCTCTTGACGTGTTAGGCCGGCAACAGGAGTTAACCGTGCACAAAAGTTCTGGCGTTGCCTTGTTAGATAAAGCTGCAATTAAGGCGGTGACTCAGTGGAAGTTTGCTGATATTCAGCAGAATCACCAAGCAAGCCACGTTAAAATCCGTATTCCTATTGAATTCCTATTAAATTAATTATGTCATTATTTACCGAGTCTTTTACTGCTTCTTTGGGGTTTCTTGAGATACCTCTGATATTTTGTTCTATCGTTGGCAGTATTATTGTGCTTGAGCGCTTTCTTTTTTTATTTCGTTATGCGAGTAACAATAAAGTAACAAACGATGGGCTTGCACTATTAAAATTGTACCATGATGAGCCAAAATTGATTCGCTCTGAAATTGCCTCTCTTTGGTTGCAAAAAAAACAAAAGAAATTATCTGGTGGTTTACGAATACTACATTTATTGGTGGTGGTTGCCCCTTTGCTAGGTCTGTTAGGCACGGTTGTTGGTTTGATACAATCGTTTAATGATATTAGTCAGCAGCCGGGCCCTGTTGAAGTGAGTGTTTTGGCTGATGGTCTAGGTTTAGCGATGACGACAACGGCTGCAGGTTTAGCGATAGCGATACCTTTTATGGCGATACAGCATCTATATACACTCTGGATTGACAGGATGATTGATAAGGCTGAATTAATGATGAATCAGATCAATCTGTCTATCGATAATATTAGTTTAAAAAATATTAGCCTATGATTACACGTACGGGTGGTATAGGTGTTTCTGGTAATAAGAGTGTTGCTAATAAAGAGGCATTATCACAATTAGAGTTAACCCCATTAATTGATATGATTTTTATTGTGATTGTATTTTTGTTACTAACAGCAAACACTCGTTTATTATCATTACCTGTCTCTGTTCCTGAGACTGATGATGCTGAGGTAGTTAGTTCTCACGATAAGGAGATCATTAATATAACCATTTCGCTAGACAATAATGGCTGGTCGATTGATAAACAATATCATCCAGACTGGGCTCCGTTTAAGCAAAGTTTATTGGCAGATATAAAAGAAAAACCCGAGAGTGTTATTGCTATTGCTTCCGATAAAGAGGCTGATGTGCAGCGCTTTGTTAAAGTACTTACCTTACTGCAAAAAAATCAGATTCAGAATACACAGATTATTCTAAAAGAAGAATGACACAGAAATAGAATATTCGATGTCACTCTTTATTGATGCTAGTTGTTAATTATATACGCTAATAATGTGTACTAGTATATGTACTAATTAATAGCAGCTAGAATTAATCAGTACTTCCCATCTGTGATTGTAAATAATTTTCTATGCCTACTTTTTCTATTAGGCTTAGTTGAGTTTCTAACCAATCAACATGCTCTTCTTCATTATCGAGAATATCGCTAAACAAATCTCGGCTAACAAAGTCTTTTACCGATTCGCAGTAGGCAACAGCTTCTCTTAGTAGGGGGATGGCTTGGTGTTCTAATTTTAAATCACACTCAAGCATTTCTTTGGTGTTTTCACCGATAAACAATCTTCCAAGGTCTTGTAAGTTAGGTAGACCTTCTAAAAATAAAATGCGCTCAGTTAACTTATCCGCATGCTTCATTTCATCAATAGATTCATGGTATTCGTAGTCACCTAAAGCATTTAGGCCCCAATCTTTATACATCTTTGCATGTAGAAAATACTGGTTAATGGCAACGAGTTCATTACCAAGTGCTTTGTTTAAAAACTCAATGACTTTAGGGTCACCTTTCATTTGCTTCTCTCCGCGTATGAGTCGTGTTTTAAACGATTATACGCAAAATTTTATAACAATGACTAATTAAATTTTAAATGGCTAAGGAGTGAGAATGATTGCGTTTTAGCTTATTGTTTGTAGAGGCATTAACTATGAAAACATCAACGTTCTTTACTATTTATTAATATAACAACGATGGCTAATAAATAGTATGGAGCAGATAAGGGCAGGGTGATGGCATTCGAGAAGATGCCTATGAACTATCAAAAAATACTTGATGAAAAAATGCTGTAAGAAAATGATTGATTAGGCGCCAAAATTTTAACCACTAAAAGCGCTTTGCTTTGATTAAGCCGAGTAAAAAAGCGGTGTTTCTGTTTCTAGCTTATTAGTTTCTAATTGAAAAGAAGACATATTCTCTAGTGTTTCATCGACAATAGATCTTGCCACGGGTAAGCATTTACAGCACTGTGTCGCTACCCCTAGTTGTTTACGAACGTCTTTCAGGGATTGAGCGCCTTGATAAATGGATTCTTTGATTTGTGTGTCAGTGACACCTTTGCAGAGGCAAACGAACATGGAAAAGTCTTCTAAATCTCAGTGATGGTGTTGTTAATAGTAGTGGTAATGATAATCATTGTCAACAATGGCTTGGTCGAAATTTACTCTTTTTCGCAATCAGGCCGTGCATGATTTTCTTCTAGGCTTGTTTTTCTAGTAAAACAGAGGGTTCTACATCAGGCGTATGCCGAAAGTAGTAGGCATTGATACCGTAAACTTGAGACAAGTAATGTCGCTGTAACACTTCTTGAGGTGTTCCTTCAGCAATTATTTTGCCATTATCCAGCAAGGCCAGATGGTCTGCGAAGCAGGCCGCAAGCGATAAATCGTGTACTACAGCTAATACACCGATGTTCTGCCTTGTGAGCTGTTTCGCAAGCGACAGAACTTGATATTGATGAAAAATATCTAGACTAGAAGTGGGTTCATCAAGTAGTAGGTAGCGGGGTTCTGCTTGTTCTCGAGGGTACCATAGTTGGGCTAGCACTCTTGCGAATTGCGTGCGTTGTTGCTCTCCGCCTGATAAGGTCATAAAGTTTCTTGATGCTAGAGCCTCGATCTTCATAAATGCCATCACCTCATTCACAATCTCTTTTAGCTTCTGTCGGCATAGTGTTTCTTCGTATAAGAAACAGCCCATGCTAACGACTTCTTGCACGCTAAAGCCAAAGCCCATCTCATAAGACTGTGTCATAACGGCCCGCGCTTCCGCTAATTGTCTCGCAGATAGACTGCTCAGTGCTTTTTGATTAATACATATTGAACCAGAAGAGGATTTAATATCGCCAGAGCATGCTTTTAAGAGAGTAGATTTACCTGCGCCATTGGGGCCAATCAATAATGTGAGTTTATTAGGATGAATGTTTAAATGGATATTGTCTAATAGTTGTTTTTCGTTAATCGATATCGATACATCATTGAGTTCAATTGACATGAGGTCCTCTTAATATATGTGTAACAGTTTGGGTTTCTTTTGGAGAAAGTAGTTTGCTCAGAGCTTGCTTAATAAACGCGATTCGTTTGCTTGTACAATACAATCAAAAAAAATGGGCCACCCAGTGCGCTGGTAACTAAGCCGATGGGCAACTCTGCAGGGATAATAGCGATGCGAGCGATAATGTCTGCCAGTGTTAATAAACTGGCGCCTAATAGCATGCTCATTGGAAATAAAAAGCGATGATCTGGCCCGATGATAATTCTGACTAAATGTGGCACAACAAAGCCGATAAACCCGATCATACCGCTAATGGAAACGGCTGCACCGACGGCTAGCGCAGTAAAGAAAAAGACCTGTTTTTTAAGGCTAGAAACAGCAATGCCCAAGTGTTGTGCTTGTGCCTCACCTAATAGATAAAGGTTCAAGGGTTTTGCTAGGCGGCTTAAACCTACTAGGCTGAATAATATGCAGAATAAAACGGGTAGTGTCAGTGCCCAGTGATTGCCTCCTAGATTACCCATGGTCCAAAATGTGAGTTCGCGTAATTCACTATCATCACTAATCAATGTCAGCATGCCAATCAGTGAACCAACAATTGCGTTTACTGCAATGCCTGCCAGCAACAAAGTAATAATCGTAAATTGGCCTTGCCTATTGCTGAGTTTGTATATGATGGCGCAAACCCCTAAGCAGCCGAGCATTGCGCCAATAGGTAAAGCGTATAAGCCGACACTTTGAGTAAAGCCGCTCATCCATGCATTGCCCAAAACAATGACAATAACTGCACCCAATGCACCACCGCCCGCTACTCCAATTAAGCCTGGGTCGGCAAGAGGGTTTCTGAATAAGGCCTGCATGGCGGCGCCGCATATCCCCAGTGCAGCCCCAACTGCAATAGAAAGGATGACGCGTGGGAGTCGAATATCTAGCAAGACTGCTGTTGTAAAGTGAGTGTTATTGGCATCATCAGATAAAGCAGATAGCAGTACCTCTGGAATAGATATCGGTACGGCTCCTGCCATTAATGCCAATAGCGCGGTAAAGGCTAAGGCTATCAGTCCAGCAGGAATGGCAATACGTTTGAGTTTGCCGCCATTGTTATGAGCAAGAGATGCTTCAAACACGTTCTAGTGTCCCGCTGTAGCTTGTTGGAACTGTTTTCGTGGATAACGAAAGTGGTATTCTTTGGGTAACATAAAGTTTTGATGAATCATGGAGCCTAATTCAACAATTGCCTGAGGAGTGCGTGGGCCAAAGCCTAATAAATAACCGCCATCGATGGTGTAGACTGCTTTATTCTTAACGGCAGGGGTATATTTAAAGTGAGCTAATTGCTCAACTTGTTGTAGCACATCTTCCCCTCTATTCATGACGATAATGACATCAGGCTTTAGTGCGAGCGCAGATTCGGGAGATAGTTTTTTCCAGCCCTTGTGTTTCTCTAGAACATTGGTTCCGCCTGCTTCTATGATGGCAGTGTGGGCTGATGTGGTGTGCCCGGAGGCAATGGGGGCGCCGTTACTTAGGCTCAATAAAAATAATACGCGGGGCGAAGAGGTGAGTTGCTGCTTGGCAAATGCTAAAGCATCAAGATCCAATTGGATTTCTTTGATTAATTGTATGCCTTTTTCCTCTATCCCTAAGAGTGATGCGATGAGTGTAATTTTTTCTTTAATAGCGGGAATAGTGTCATCATCTTCAATGATCACAGTATTCACCCCCGTTGCTTTTATTTGATTCAGCATCTTGGGCGGCCCAGTATCTAGCTCGCCAATGAGTAAGTCAGGTTCTAAGGATAAAACACCTTCTACTGACACGTTGCGCACATAACCGATAGTAGGGTGATCCTTTGCAGGCTCTGGAAATTGGCTTGTTGAGTCGACACCGACTATACGTTGCTCCTCACCTAGGCGATAAAAAATTTCTGTTATTGACCCACCTGCGATCGCAACGCGTTGGTAGTTTTCGGTATGGCTGTATGTGCTTGTTAGGCAAAAAGAGAAAAAAGTAACAATAAATAAAATATTTTTCATCGAAGGCAAATCTCTGGGGTGTGCAAGGGATGGTGCTTATCATAAAAATGATAATCATTATCATTTGATTAGTCAAACACTATTGATAACTATTCCCATTTGTGTTTGAATCGCATTTCTATTTGCAAGGGCAAGCATTGTTGTCTTTAGCTCATAGCATGTGTGAGGTGCATCTCATATAAATCAGTCGTGGATGCCCCCCATGTTCTGGTCGCTATACCCTTATTATTGGCTCAGTGATTTAGCTTGCAGTCAACTTTTAAACAACGAATACAAACAGGAAATAAAATGAAATCACAACTTCATGTCATGATTCTGTCCGTGATTGTGGGTCTTTATGTCTCATACTCAACTGCGGCGCTAGCAGCAGTAAAAAGTACAGAAAATAGTGTTGCTAAGCACTACACCGATATTGCGCATGCCGTATTTGAAGATGCTTTAACGACCGCCAAAGATTTAGATGAAAAAATTGATGCTCTTGTTAAATCCCCCAACGAAAAAAACCTTAACGCAGCTAAAGTCGCTTGGAAAGCTGCGCGCGTTCCATATCAGCAGTCAGAAGTATTCCGTTTTGGTAATGCTAACGTGGACGACTGGGAAGGGCAGTTAAATGCTTGGCCTTTAGATGAAGGCTTGATCGATTATGTTGCAACAGATTATGAGCATGAGCTAGGTAATGCAGGCTCAACGGCCAATATTGTTGCGAATAAAAAGCTAACAGTAGGTAGTGAAACTTTGGACTTAGCTAAGATTACTCCTGAATTATTGGCGTCTCTTAATGAGTTGGCGGGTTCTGAAGCCAATGTCGCAACAGGTTATCATGCCGTTGAGTTCTTACTTTGGGGGCAGGACTTAAATGGAACAGCTGCCGGTGCAGGCAAACGTCCATATACTGACTTTGTTCAGGGTAAAGGGTGTACTAATGGGAATTGTGAGCGCCGCGCAGAATATTTACAGGCAGCAATGGATTTATTGATTGCTGACTTGGAAGATATGGTGGCTCAGTGGGCTCCCAATGATGCGAAAAACTATCGTTCTACCTTTTTGGCTCTAAAGTCAGATGAGGCCTTAACGCGTATGCTTTATGGTATGGGTAGTTTGTCTCTAGGCGAGCTAGCGGGTGAGCGTATGAAAGTGGCTTTAGAGGCTAATTCCCCAGAAGATGAGCATGACTGCTTTAGTGATAATACGCATTATTCACACTTTTATAATGCCAAAGGCGTACGTAATATTTACTTAGGTGAGTATAAGCGAGTGGATGGTTCTACTCTTGCCGGCCCAAGTATATCTGACCTAGTTGCTAAAAAAGATGCCGCTGCAGATAAAAAATTACAGGCACAACTAGCGACAACAGAAAGCAAATTGCAGCTGATGGTTGATACCGCTGAAAGCAAAAATAACCCAATTAAATTTGATCAAATGATCGCTTCTGGCAATAAAGCAGGTGAAAAAATTGTACGTGATGCGATTGGTTCATTGGTTGAGCAGACGGGCTTAATCGAGACTGCTGCTGCTAGTATTGGTATTACAAATTTAAATCCAGACACAGCTGATCATACGTTTTAAGGTTGCCTAGAGCAAAATTTGTAGTACAAAATATTGAGAAAAAAACGTTAGTACCTTTGTAGTATTGAAAGAATGCGAAGAGACTTTACGGTAATAAGCTCGTGTGGCATTTGTCATACGGGCTTTTATGCGTTTTATATAGAGAGCTTCTACATAAATAAGCTATGAGTGAAAAATTGCTCATGGCTTATGTAGAGGCTCTATAAAGTTTTTATTTATGTTCATCCCACTCCATCAAATATTGACTGACAAGAAGTAATAAATGTTATTTAATCGTTTTTTTTGTTTTATTTTTCTTTTTACCATCACTGTGCTTGCCACTGCTGAGACTAATAATAAGCTTTTGATATCAACACCCCTATCTGGAGGAGGAGCGACAGTTTTTGCTACTGGGCGCAATGCATTCTCTTTGCCTTCAGCGAATATGCCGTTGATGCAAAAATTAGATTTTAATGTAGGCAATAGCTTTTTTCGTAACCCTTGGGTTATTGCTCCTGCGTCAACAGATGCTCGCGATGGTTTAGGGCCTTTGTTTAATACAAACGGTTGCCAAAACTGTCATATTAAAGATGGTCGTGGGCATGCGCCTACCCATGCTGAAGACAGTGCGGTTTCGTTATTGGTCCGTCTAAGCATTCCTGAAAGTGACTCAATGTTAAAGGCGGCTGATCAGGAAGCCTTGGCTGAGCCAACTTACGGTGGCCAATTACAAGATTTTGCTGTTCCGGGTATGCTGCCAGAAGGGCGGATTCATATTGAGTACAGCCCGATAAAGAAAGAATTAGCAGGAGGAGAGATCGTTATGCTGCGTAAGCCCATACTCTCTATTCGTGATTTGGCTTATGGACCTTTGCACCCTAAAGCGCAAATGTCAGCACGTATTGCCTCGCCTATGATTGGTTTAGGTTTATTGGAGGCTATTGAGCAAAATGATATTTTAGCCTTGGCCGATCCTGATGATAAAGATGGTGACGGCATTTCTGGAAAAGCTAATTTGGTATGGGATACAGAGGCACAAGCCTTAACACTCGGACGTTTTGGTTGGAAAGCGGGTCAGCCAACTGTAAGGCAGCAAAATGCGGCCGCATTTAATGGCGATTTGGGAATTACCTCATCGGTTTTTACTCAGGATCATTGCAGCCAAAAGCAAACAGCTTGTCTTAATGCTCCTGATGGGGGGCAACCAGAACTCAGTGATAAAATATTAAATCTTGTGACGTTTTACGCAAGCAATTTGGCTGTACCGGCGCGTAGAAACCACAGGAGTGATTCTGTAAAAGTAGGCCAGCAGTTATTTAGCAAAATAGGGTGTGTCGATTGCCATCAGGCCCAATGGCGTACATCAAAAAATTATGCTTTCTCTTGGCTCGCTAATCAAACGATTACACCTTATACCGATTTATTGCTACATGATATGGGCGAAGGGCTTGCCGATAATCGACCGGAATTTTTAGCCAATGGTCGCGAGTGGCGAACGCCACCGCTATGGGGTATAGGTCTTACCAATGCAGTCAGCAAGGAAGCGGGTTTTTTACATGATGGTCGTGCTAGAAATATAAAGGAAGCCATTTTATGGCATGGCGGTGAAGCAGAAAAAAGTCAAAAAGCATTTAGCAATATGCCTCCACGTCAAAGAGCAAGTTTGATTGAGTTTTTAAATAACCTTTAATAAAGCAGTTTGGATACGATGAAAATTATATTACTATTTTATATATGTGCTTTCTCTTTATCGATTGCTGCTTGCGCTAAACCATCACCATCAGTTCAATTTATTCATACTGCCTCTCAGCAGGTTATAGCGCCTGCCTATGATCGCTTGCATCAGCAATCAATTGCTTTTGCAGAACAGGCAAAATCTTGTAAGCAAACTAACCCCGATTATGATGCAGTTTTTAACGTCCTGAATAAGCATTGGAAGCACAGTATGTCTGCATGGCAAGCGGTGCAGTGGGTTCAATTCGGACCTATTAAGCAAGAAGGTAGGGAGTGGGCCTTACAATTTTGGCCTGATAAAAAAAATCTAGTGGGTCGAAAAATTAAAAAACGATTAACTAACAGTGAAATGATGACAGAAGCCGACCTTGATAGTGAAGGTGTCGTTGTACAAGGTCTTTCAGCGCTTGAGTATTTACTTTATGACGAACAAGCGAAAAAGTTATTTACAGCGAGCCAACGCTGTTTGTCGATTGTTTCTATAGTGAATAAAGTGAAACAGGTCAGTGGCAGCTTACATCGTGATTGGCTTATTTATCATGATAATAACTTTGTGAGCATCGATAAGCCACAAGCATTATCTGAGATTGATTCGCCTGCAAAAGGGGTTTCTATTCTTGTAAATAATATTATAGGCATGTTAGATAATGTGGTTGGAAAAAAAATAGCGAGCCCTTTTTCCCTTGCTCAAAGCGATACTAAAAAAGTAAATTCGAACGCTTATTTTTTAGAGTCTTGGCGTAGTCAAACTTCTCTAGATAATGTTAAGCAAAATATACTTTCCTTGCAAACTGTGCTGCTGGAGGGTGGTTTAATCGAATTGCTTCAATTCAAAGAACCAAAAGCAGCGTTAATATTAACGGAAAAATTACATTCTCAGTTAAACGTAGTATTACATTTGCTAGAAAATGACTGGGCTGACAGTTCATTTTTTATGTCAATATCGCAAGCTAAGCCTGAATCTGAAGCAAATATTAAGTCTTTATATATTGAGTTAGTTAGTTTAAGGCGTTTGATAAAAATAGACCTTAGCGAAATTTTAGGCGTTCAATTGGGTTTCAATTCTAGCGACGGTGACTCCTGACGTTTTGGTCTATTTAATGCGATTTTCTATTAAAAATAATCTAACACGTCGACAAATCATTACGGGTGGTTTTTCCTTTTTTGCTTTAGCAAGTGCACCGCTTTATTTTTCTAATAAAGAAACAAAAGCACCACACTCCTTACTGTTATCAGCTGCAAAAGATAAGCAAGGTTTACATTATCTTATTGCGATAACAGAACAGGGACAATTGTATTTTAAAATACCGATAGCAGAACGCGCCCACGATAGTATTTATAACCCACTTACTCAGCAGGCCATCTTTTTTGGTCGTAGCCCAAGCAGGCATATTTATATCGTCGATATTCAGGGTCAGCCAGTATTAAGTGTAATAAAAGCACCCCGACAGCGGCATTTTTACGGGCACGGTGTTTTTGATAAAGAATATCGTTATCTTTATACAGTAGAAAACGATGTGCAAAAAGGCCTTGGTCTTATAGGAGTTTATGATAGCTCTGCGGACTACAAGAGAATCGGTGAGTTCAGTACGGGAGGTATTGGCCCTCATCAAACTATTTTGTTATCCGATAACCGAACCTTGGTGGTGGCTAATGGTGGTTTGTTAAAAAGTCTTCCCCAATCGAAGAGTGCGCTGAGCCAAAATGCCTTTGATTCATCGTTAGCCTATATCGATACTCAAACAGGTCGCGTTATTGACAGATATAAAACAGCATTTAAACAGTTGAGTTTGCGACATATATCATGCAATGAAAGAGATGATGTTTTTATTGGTGCGCAATCATATCGAGAGACAGATACTCCATTGTTATTTTCTCAAAAATATGGGCGAAACTTGGAGCCTTTTATTGCTGAGGATACTGTTTGGAAGTCTCACAATCGATATACAGCTAGTCTAGTCGTTAAGGGAGATACTTTAACGCTTAGCTCTCCGAGAGGAAATATGATTAGTTTTTGGGATGTGAATGAATATCGCTACCTATCCAGTTTGTATAGCCCAGATGCGGCAGGCTTGGCAATCACTCCAACACATCATCCCGGTTCCTCTCAAGCGCTTTCATCACAAGCACTGTATGCAACCAACGGTAGTGGAGCATTTATGCAGCTTAATACGTTCACGGGCGCAGTTATAAAACGTTACAACAATGAAGGCCTTGCTTGGGATAATCATTTATCTTTTGCCTATCTTTAGCTTATGACTAATCCATTATTGAGGATGTATCGATTTCTTTGATTGTAATATAGAACCTGAGTTTAATATGCTCATTGTTTTTTCTGCAAACTGATCAGTTTGTGCAATCAGCTCATGTATTTCCCCAATTTTGCCAAGGTAAGCAAGTTGAGATGTGAGTGAAAATAAGCTTTTATCCAAAACCGATAAGGCATCCAATTTTGTTTCATAATGTACTGTAGGCTCGCTACAAAGATTGATTATAGTTTGATAGCTACGACGTAAGGTATGCTCTGCATCGGTTCCTAGCTGCAACTGATTCTGGCAGGCAGCTAAATTATGCGAAGCAAAGTAGTGGAGCTCTATTCCACTTTGTTGAGTGTGTTCTATCTTCTTATGAAGTAGGCAATTTGCAATAGAAATACATTGAGCAAAGAGCTTAATTGCTTGTTTTGCCTTGCCATTTTTGTGTAAAGCGTGTGCCTTACCGGCATAATAGCGCCAGTAAGATCTTAGCTGATCGTGATTAGCCGGCTTTGTAGATCGCTTATTGGTCTGTTCTAGTGCATCTTCCTTGTTTAGTTGAGGAAAGTCAGCAAGCATTGTGAGGCCTCTTTATTTTCACTGTAGTGTTGTCTAGATTAATGTGGCTTAAATATAAATGATAATCATTATCGTTTATGTTCCTACTTTTTTTCTTCAACGTCAAGCCTTTTTCTCCTTCATGATGAATAAGAAATGCACTAAAAAGGGGAGTTTGGTGTAGGTAGTGAAGCGGGATCGAGGTAAATGGCTGATTCATTACATTGTTAATACCTCTAGAAAGTAGAATGACTACTTAGAAGTAAGGGTCTCATAGAATAATAGGGGTTTATCACATACAACTAAGGTATATGATGCGTATAATGTTCTCCGATAATAGTCGCTTTTTATCTATTTTAGTTGCTGCCATGATTTACTACTACGAGTTGACGATATGCCCTTCAATACCCGTTACTTAAGCCTATTCATTTTTGCCCTTATTGCTGGTATCTCTACCTTTCAGTCATCACCAAGTATGGCCGTTGTTGATTTGCATAAGTTTGATACAGAGTCACAGCGTCAGCGTTATCTTGTGCTTATTGAAGAGTTACGCTGCCCTAAATGCCAAAACCAAAACTTGGCCGGCTCTAACTCTCAAATATCGATAGACCTCCGCCGTGAGCTACACCGTTTATTGTTAGAAGGAAAAACAGATACCGAAATCAAAGCTTTTATGGTGGAGCGCTACGGGGATTTTGTTTTATATAAACCTCCTCTAAAAGCATCCACTCTTTTACTATGGTTATTTCCCTTGGTGATGTTATCGATAGGCTTAATTGCTCTAACGCTGATCATTCGGCAGCGACGTAATAAGGTAATCGCAAGTCACCCTTTAAGCGAGGAAGAACAAGGGAAGCTAGATTCACTCGTCAATCATTCACAATCTGAGAAAATTAAGCAATGAACTCTTTTGATTCAAGCGCTGCGGCCTTAGGTGCAGACACGGCGTTTTATATCGGCGCGATCGCGCTTATTCTGGCAGGTATAGCCTTCGCCTTATGGCCTTTAATAAAAGCTATTGTATTTTCTACTAGCAAGTCAGCGGATGCTACAGAAGCACAAACGGTCACAGTGAAGCGAGAGGATATTAATGTTGCTCTTTATGATGATCACCTGCAAGATTTAGAGAAAAGCTTAGCCCAAGGTAATATAGATCAAACGCAATTTGATCTCTTAAAGCAAGAATTAGAACGCAACCTCATAGAGGACAGTCAACTCCAAGGCGCTCAGCTAAAAGATAGCCCGTTGGAAAATGACCAAAATCATAGCGAAACGGAAGTGAATGCTAAGCAAGGCCGTACCCCCGTTTTTTATATTGCAGCTGTGTTTATATTGTTGCCTCTGAGTGCGATAGGCTTTTATCAATGGTTAGGTCATGCCGATGGCTGGCAGCTACAGGAAAAATTAAAGCAACAAGTCGCATTAGAAGAGCAATTAAGCCGTGCCCCAGCGTCAAAATCCATTAGTGGTCAGTTGGATCAGTTAAACCGTGAGCTTGTCGTTGATCTTGAAAAGTATGTTATCGATAGACCAGACGACCTTGACACAAAAGTACTATTAGCAAGAACTGCGGTTAGCACAGGGGCCTATGAGAAAGCCATTGAGGTTTATCAACAAGTGCTGGAAAAAGAGCCGCAGGCCGCACAAATGATGGCGGAATTGGCGCAGGCTGTTTTTGCTCAAGCAAATAATCGAGCAGTGCCGGTTGTCGGCATGTTGGCAGGCAGAGCACTAAACATACAGCCTAACAATGTGATGGCTTTGGGTTTGATGGGTATTGTCGAGTTTCAAAATGCGAATTATGAAGCAGCCATTGGCCACTGGCAAAAAGCCGTGGCTATTTATCCGCCCAACTCAGCGAATGGACGTGCGCTTCAAGGCGGTATTGTCCAAGCGCAAGCACGCCTCGCTGCGCAGCCAACTAATGCAAGCGCCAGTGGTGAAAGTGTCAGCGGTGAAAATAACGAAATTATCGCTAACGAACAAAATAAAATCGCCGAAAGCCCAAATGGTGAAAGCGCACCCCCCGTTATTAAACTAGCCGTATCACTGGGCGAAGGTGTACCAGCAGACCCTAATCATGCTGTTTTTATTTACGCACGCGCATGGCAGGGCGCTAAAGTACCCTTAGCGATCACGCGTATAACGGCCGCTCAATTGCCCCTAACACTGGAACTTGATGACACCATGAACATGGCGCCAGGCATGACCTTAAGTAGTGCCGATAAAGTGGAAGTGATCGCGCGCTTATCACCCAGTGGTAATGCCATTACCCAAGCAGGCGACTGGCAAGTCAGCATCGGCCCGATTGACCCTAAAGCAGTTTCGAGTAGTGTGTACCCAATGGTGATTGCTAAGCCAGTTGAGGTTAATTAGTATTTAGTAGCAGGCGAATATAAAAGATAATTATATATTCTGAAAACTTTTAGAAATGAACTGTTTAGTTGTGTAAATAAAAAAGCAAAGGCTACCTTATTACTGGGGCTATTAATAGACAGTTATGCTTGTTGGTAAATGAAAATGGACCTTGATCCAAAGAATAACCTTAGAGCTGTTGAGAATGTTGCGAGGTTCTCTCTTAGGATCATGCTTATTTTTAGGCCGGGGTTTTATTATTTTCTTGGAGTTGTTTTAATTTTATTTGGTCTGCTTGCAATATTCACTCAAGAAAGCACACTTGATGGCCAAATTGAAAATTTAAACCAGCAAGAAGTAGGGCTTCTCTCTTTTTCCTTGGGTGTTCTCATTATAAGTTTTTGCAAGCTTATCTTGTGGTTATCTAGGAAATTTAAACAATGTTGATTTGTGGATCAAGTGCTTGATTTAAAGTGGTTTTTATCCACTAGTGTTTGCAGAATCGATTGAGTTTGATGAATTTTCAGTGTTAATTAAAATGGACTTCAAATTCGGGTAATTGAAGTTCTTGCTTGTACTTTAGAAATACGTTTTCGGTGAAAGGCCCGTGCCTACCTTCAGCATTGTCATTCTTCCAGCTATCTTCTTTCTTTATAATATAGTAGTAGGCTTGCTCTTCTTTAACCACCAAATATTGATTGTTGCTGCCAACGGAAAATGGCGGAGGACCGTGTCTGCCAATAAATGTACTGTCATTGATTTTAATACCGAGGCTAATGTTTTCCGAAGAGTCGATCCAATACACCGCATATTGTTCATCTTCCCATAATGTGCCTGAGTCGCAGGCAGCCAAAAGTAGCAATAGTAAAATCAATATCTTTTTCATTTTTCAGTTTATTTAAACCTTAGTCGGCAACGAGTGCTCAATAGCTTGCCACAATTCATCATTTTTCACACCTAGGTTTGGCACTTTTAGCCCGTATTATCTCCTCAATTTATAATAAGTGAGGTGGGTAGTGGCTATATTATTTTCGTTAATCGGTTTGGTTTTTTTCTTGGCATTGTTAGCTGGGGCGATTTTCTTTGCCATTTTTATGGCGAGAAAATTAGGGTTTATTCAAGGGCCGAAGCAGCAGGAAGAGGGGGGGTTGGTCGGTTCGCCAGGGGGTTCTTTCCAATCGTATTTAAGCTATCTTAAACAGTTGAGCCGCTCTTTGGTGTTTCGGTTTGCATTGATTGTGGTGTTGGTAGGATTAATGAATATTCCGTTGAGTCTAGTGAGTGATGTTGTGTCTGAGCGGAATGGTTTATACCATTCTGTGTTGTCGGATATTGCTGATACGTGGGGGCAGCAGCAGTCTTTATCAGGCCCCGCTTTATTGATCCCTTATACGGATAAAATAACCACGGTAAAAACAGTGACGGATAAGGACGGTATCGAGCGCCGAGTGAACCAAACAAATTACTACCAGCGCACGGCTATTGTCTTGCCCGAAAACTTAGAAATTGATGCTGCATTATCTACTAAAACGCGTCAGAGGAATTTATATGAAGCCCAAGTGTATAGTATGAATTTAAGTATGCGCGGTCGCTTTAAGCGGCCAGATATTGGTAGCTTATCAAACAACATCGATAAAATTCATTGGGATCGCGCTTGGCTAACCTTGGGTATTACCGATACGCAAGCGATCAATAGCGTATCTGCATTATCTTGGCAGTACGAAGGTACACAGGGTAGCGAAGCAGGGGGAGTAACAGGTAAAAAAAGGCAGCAAGAAATTGATTTTGAGCCCGGTACAAAGATGATAAAAACGTTAGCGAATGGTTTTCACGCGCCTATCGATCTTAGTTATACCAATATAAACGCAGTAAATGCTGAAAAAGGTACTGCGTTTTATACTTTTGCCTTAGATATGAATGCCAATGGTAGTAAGGGCTTTTACTTTACCCCTTTCGGTAAGGTCACTAATGTGAAAGTGCGTTCTGATTGGCCGCATCCAAGTTTTCAAGGTAGTGTGTTACCCAATGATCGTCAGGTTAGTGCAGAGGGTTTTGATGCCTACTGGTCGGTGCCTAATTTAGCAAGAAGTTACCCTCAACTATGGACGCTAGAGACAAATAAGTTCAACGTTAATGAGTTTGTGGCGGGGGTCGATATTTTTGAGTCGGTGTCGCTTTATTCAAAAGTCACGCGGGCGATTAAATACGGTTCGCTATTTTTTATACTGACATATATTGTCTTTTTACTATTTGAGCTAGGAATCAATAAGTCGTTGCACTTGGTTCAATACGGCATGATCGGTTTGGCACTGTCGCTATTTTATTTAACCTTGTTGTCTTTAGCTGAGCACTTTGGTTTTCTTAACGCTTATTTATCCGCCGCTTTTATTATTATTGTGATGGTTAGCCTTTATGCTTATTCTGCTATTCGCAGTCTTGCTAGGGCTTCTATTGTTGCTGTGCTATTAACGGTGTTATATGGCGTCTTGTATTCTGTATTAAAGTTAGAAGAATCGGCTCTATTATCAGGCACATTTTTATTACTGTTGATCCTAGGGGTTATGATGTACATGACTCGTAATATTGGAGTTAAATAATAGAACTTAGAGACTCTTAAGAAAGGTCAGTAAGTCTTGAGTTTGTTGTTTTGTTAGATTTAGAGGGCGAAGAATTCTTTCTCCATCGACATGTAATCTGTTCATATTGATATTGTTATAGTGCTCGATTACGCCCTCTAAGGTGGGAATGCTACCATTGTGCATATAGGGTGCGGTGTGGCGTATGCCGCGCAATGATGGTACCTTGAATTCTCCCCAGTTTCTGTGTTGAAGTCGAACATATTGCGTTAGCTTGATCATATGTTTTGGTGCATCGTTAAATGCACCCATTTGATTGTAGGGTGAGGTTTTAAACTCTTTAATACCTATGTAGCGCCCCGGGTCAACACCGCCTTTTATTAAAAAGGGAATGCCAATGTCGGCAAATTCGCCACTGCTAAATTTGGAGCCAAAATGACATAGATTGCAACGACCTTCGCCTATAAATAATTTTAGTCCTCGCTGAGCACTTGCTGAGTATTTTTCTATTCCATCCTTATTATTTTTTGATAATGCTTCTCTGAAAGAGTCAAAGGATGATGCAGGGCTGATTAAAGTTTCCTGAAAAGAGGCTAAGGCTTTGGCAATAGTGACCAAGACTTCATTGTCACTGTCTTGATCCGGCATTTTTCCTGCCAGCTCAAAATATAGTTTACGATAAGTACTTTTTTGGTTTATATATTGTTTAAGGTTGCTTGCAGTATTGCCCATTTCCAGTGGTGATAGTAATGGGCGAATAGAGTGAGCCCATAATGAATCTGTTTCACCACCCCAACCAAACCAACGGTTATTGGCTAGATTCAATATGCTAGGTGTATTACGTGTTAATGAGGTGGCAATGTGGGCGCTTTTTGAGACATTTAGTCCATCACTAAAGTGTCGATCAGGGGCATGGCAGCTGGCACATGCAAAAATGTTATTTTTTGATAGGTTTTTATCAAAGAATAATCCTTTTCCTAGTTTTATGGCTTTCTTATTACCTGAAAAACGGTTGCTTATGTCAGGGCGTTGAGTAGGTGGCCAAGGGCCAAAGGACAAAATCGTTTTACGTTCTTGTTCGTTAAAGAGGGTTTCTGTACTGTTGCCATAAATTGGTAAGGTAATAATAAATACTATCAGGCTTACTTTTGATAGACACTTCATAATTCTTGGCTAGATTGAATGATGGCTTATAAAATTCAGGTTTTGATTTTTGAGTCTGGCCTTAAAGGTAAATTGCCATTCCCCAGGCATATGCAGTAACAGCCCTTCTATTAGATGGACCCCATTCTTGAGCTTGGTAATATTGGCTTTGTAGTTCATCCCATGCCCATGTGCGGGCATAGATGCATCAAATATTAAGTCTTCAATTTGAGTGAAGTGAGTATTCTTTTGATATAGGCAAACTTGAATAGTGAAAGGCTTAGATGCTTCAATAATAGAAGGTTGTAACGAATAATGGAGTGAAAAATTATCCTTGCCTTCGATAATTGTGTTGTTAGATAAATTACAGCTCAAGCAATTCGCTGAAAAAAATAAGAAAAAAAATAAGAGAGATGTACGGCTCATGATCATTTCACTTTAGCTAGAAGCCTTTCTGCATTTCGGTAAGCAATATTTTCCGCTAGTGGCTTAGGTAAATCACTTAGCCATTCCCGTGACCACTTATGATGGTAGTTGACATAATACCAACGTTCAGGAGTGTAGGTGTCAGTGCCTAGCATAAACCGGTCGGGAAACTCGGTAAATAATTGACGCCACTCCTCGTTTACTTTGCTGCCGTAAGCGTAGTCTTCACGGTAAGCAAGATCGGCCCATAAGTTAGGATGTTTTTTCAACATTGATCGTATTTCTTCAGTATTCGTAAAACCTGCATGAGCCCACAATACAATGGCTTTAGGGTTTTCTGTAAAAATGCCTTCTACGGCTTCAGCATCGGAGTGTGCGTGTAAAAAAATGCCGTACTGCTTTGCTAGAGCAATCACCGATTTTAGTACTGGTAATTCCATATCTTTACCAAAGGCATGGAACTCACCTATACCAAGGTAAGTATTTTGTTTTAATAGGTTTGATAACATTCCTATAACGCTCTCATCACTTTTCCAGCTAAAGGTTTCACCTCGTTCACGATAAGGTCTTAAAACAGGTACTATAAAATCTGGGGCTAGTGAGTATAGTTTTTGTGTTCCCTCGTCGCTTGAGCTGGAGACAAAGGCTTTCTTTAAGCCTGATTCTTGTAATATTTTTAATGCTTCTTTAGGGGGGAATTCTTCCCATGCATCGTGGCTGTAGTGAATATGGGAGTCAATAATGACTAAATTATGGTTTTTTTCTGTAGCAGCTGAACAGACTGAGGCAGTTAAAAAGGCAATGATAACAAAGAGTAGTTTCGCCATAATATCAGACCTATTATGTAAAAGGTTGTATGATTATCTCATCATTGCTCAGTGAATACATTTGAAAATAAGGATTAAATAAGGATATTAAACAGCTCAAACCTAAGGCCGATATTTTATTATTTGCATTGTAAGAAAGGCAAAGCTTATGCGTTTTCTAGAAAATACAATTCCACCGCCATTGCTGGGAGGCATTTTTGCTCTCGTGATGTGGTTTATTGCTCGACATTTTCCACTTAATATCGGGTTCAATATTATTCTTCAATATATATTGATCATCATTTTTTGCCTGAGCGCAGCTATCTTGCTGGTGGCTTCTGCACTTCGATTTCGGTCTGTGAAGACAACGGTGAATCCTCTAAAGCCAGAGACAAGTTCATCGCTGGTAAGCTCTGGCGTATATCGTTTTACCCGAAACCCGATGTATTTGGCTATGGTTTTGTTGCTTTGTGCATGGGGTATGTATCTAGGCAATTTATGGGTATTCACTTTCGTGTTTCTTTATGGAGCGTATTTGGACCGCTTTCAGATACAGCCAGAAGAGCGTGCGCTGGCGGCTTTATTTGGGGAGGAGTTTAGTGCATATAAGCGAAATGTGAGGCGCTGGCTTTAGTCATCAAGATTCCTGTAGATTAGCTTAAATAGAATTAGCTCTCAAAAAACGTGTCATCATGGTGTAATGACGACGTGATCTGTGTAAAATCACCGCCTTTATAAGATCATCTGTCTAAGACCGACCTCGGTAAACATCAATTTTTAAAACTATATAAAAATCAATGCTTTATGGATGATAGTGAATGTAGTCTTTCCTTGCTTTGTTACGCGTGTTGCGTACTCTGCACGGATCCCTTGTCTGGATAAAAGTTAAATGCGTTTAAAACATATCAAGCTTGCTGGTTTTAAGTCCTTTGTTGATCCAACAACAGTGACCTTTCCTAGCAACCTGTGTGCAGTTGTTGGTCCTAATGGCTGTGGTAAATCTAATATTATCGATGCAGTGCGTTGGGTAATGGGTGAGTCTTCAGCGAAGAACCTACGTGGTGAATCAATGACAGACGTCATTTTCAACGGTTCTAATAGCCGTAAGCCCGTTGGTCAAGCGTCGATTGAGCTGGTATTCGATAACAGTGCTGCCACCTTGAAGGGTGAGTATGCTGGTTTCACTGAGATCTCGATTAAGCGTAAAGTGACACGAGATGGTCAAAATATCTACTACCTTAATGGCAGCAAGTGCCGCCGCCGGGATATCGTTGATATCTTCCTCGGTACAGGCTTAGGGCCACGTAGTTATGCCATTATCGAGCAGGGCATGATCTCGCGCTTGATTGAAGCAAAGCCAGAAGAGCTACGAGTTTATATTGAGGAAGCTGCGGGTATCTCTAAATACAAAGAGCGCCGCCGTGATACCGAAAATCGTATGCGTCGTACCCAAGAGAATTTAGAGCGTCTAAATGATATTCGTGATGAGTTGGGGCGTCAGTTAGTGCGTTTAGAGCGTCAAGCTAAAGCAGCTGAAAAGTACGCTGAACTCAAAAAAGAAGAGCGTGAAATCAAAGCCCAGTTGCAAACTTTGCGATATCGCTTACTGGATGAGCAGTCCAAACAGCAGCAGCAAGAAATTCGTGAGCGTGAATTAAAAATTGAATCCTTTGTAACGGATCGTGTCAGCTTTGACACCTCAATCGAGAAGTTTCGCGAAGCCTATACGGAGCAAGGCGATACATTCAATGAAATTCAGGGCCGTTTTTATGGCATTGGCACTGAGATTGCGCGTATAGAGCAAAGTATTCAGCACGTACAAGAACGTAATCGCCAGTTACAAGATGATTTGGCTCAGGTAGAGCGTGAGCACAAAGAGTCGCAAGCGCATCTAGAAGGTGATCAAGAAAAGATTAAGGCTTGGGAAGTCGAACTCAATGAAATTGAGCCTGAATTAGAGTTACTGCAATCGGCCGAGACAGATTCTGGCGGTGACTTGCTCGAAGCTGAAGAAGCCATGCAAGTATGGCAGCAAGAATGGGATGAATTTAACCAAAGTGCAGCGGAGCCTCGTCAGCGTGCGGAAGTTGAGCAATCTCGTATCCAGCATTTAGAGCAAGTACAGACACGGCTACTTGAACGTATTCGACGTTTAGAAGCCGAGGACTCAGATACGGGTGATGATCAGCAGGCGGAAGAAATTCCACTTTTACAAGAATCTGTCAATGAAGCGAAGCTGTTAAGAGAAGAGAAGCAAGCGGCGATTGATGTGGTTATTGAGCGCATTAACGAATCGCGAGATACCATTAGCCAGACAGACTCTTCTTTAAATGAAAAGCGCAGCGAATTACAAAAAGCCCGCGGTCGCCATGCCTCTCTGGAAGCACTCCAGCAAGCGGCTGTTTCGGGCGGTAAAAAGCTAGATTCCTGGTTATCTGATACGGGTTTAGATGCTAAGCCACGCTTGCTTTCTGAGCTTAATGTTGAGCCTCAATGGCAGCAGGCGGTTGAGATGGTCTTGGGCGATGCGCTACAGGCTGTTTGTGTCGATGGTATAGATGCTGTTGCTGATCTTTTAGGCTCTTTGCAGCAGGGTAGTTTGGTATTGCTAGATAGCCAAAATACAGCTCCAGCATCGTCTAATGGCCAACTGACGGCTTTGTCAGACAAGGTATCTGCCAATAGTAGTGTTGATGCCTCAGCACTGTTGAGCGGTGTCTATGTAGCGGACTCATTGAGCGACGCCTTATCAGCCCGTCAACACTTAACTGGCAGTGAATCTATTATTACCACTGAAGGGATTTGGCTTGGTGTTAATTGGCTGCGCCTGAAGAAAGCCGCTGATAGTGAAGCGAGTGTGCTGTCACGACAAAAAGATTTAGAAGCGCTTGGCCAAACCATTATTGATTTAGAAAAAGCCGTTGATACCTTATCGACAACGTTATCTGAACGCCGTGACAGTGTTAAAAGTGATGAAGCTGAGCGTGAGCAGTTGCGCCGTGACCTTGATGAAACCAATAAGCAGTTTCATGAGCAGCAATCACAACTGGCGAGCTTACAGGTGCGTATCGAGCAAGAAGGTAAGCGCCGACAGAAACTAGAAAGCGATATTGCCGAAGCCAAAGAGCAAATGAGTCTCGAGGCTGAGAACTTAAGCCAGTCACGCATGATCTTGGAAGAGGCGATTGGTTTAATGGAAAAGGATACCGATCAAAAAGAAGCCTTGTTAACACGCCGCGATGACATTCGTGGCAAGCTTGATCAGAGTCGTCAGCGTGCTCGCCACGACAAAGATAAGTTGCATGCCTTGGCAATGCGTCACCAATCGATCAAAACCCAATTACAGTCAATACGCGATAGTATGCAACGCCTGCAGGAGCAAGCGAGCCGTTTGGCGCAACGTAAAGAGCAATTACAAGCGTCCTTGGGTGATAGCGATGACCCGACTGAAGAGCACAAGATTGAGCTTGAGGCACTACTTGAAAAACGCATTGCAGTTGAAGAAGAATTAACTGCATCACGTAAGCAATTTGAGACGGTTGAGCAGGAATTACGTGACGCGGAACAGTCACGTTCGCGTGTAGATAATGAGTTACAGTCTTTACGTGGGTTGTTAACTGAAGCACGCTTATCTGCCCAGACAGTTCAGGTTCAGCGAGAGACGATTGCAAAACAGTTATTAGAAGACGGTAGTGAACTTGAAGCATTACTGGAAGCACTGCCAGAAAATGCGACTGAAGGGCCTTTTGAGGATGAGTTGGAGCAGCTGGGTAACCGCATTTCGCGTTTGGGTGCTATTAATTTGGCCGCGATTGATGAATATAAGATCGAATCGGAACGAAAGAATTATCTAGATGCCCAAGATGGCGACTTAAGAGAGGCTCTTGAGACGCTAGAAAATGCGATTATCAAAATTGATAAAGAAACACGTACGCGCTTCAAAGAAACCTTCGATCAAATTAACAGCGGCGTTCAGGAGTTATTCCCGAAAGTCTTTGGTGGTGGTCATGCCTATCTTGAGTTAACGGGCGAAGATTTACTGGATACGGGTGTTGCCATTATGGCGAGGCCACCAGGTAAGCGTAACAGTACCATTCACTTATTGTCTGGTGGAGAGAAGGCCTTAACGGCGATTGCACTTGTATTCTCGATTTTCCGCCTGAATCCAGCGCCATTTTGTATGTTGGACGAGGTTGATGCGCCCTTGGATGATGCTAACGTAGGTCGTTATGCACGTATAGTAGAAGAAATGTCCGCACAGGTTCAGTTCATCTACATTACGCACAATAAAATTGCGATGGAAATGGCTCAGCAATTAATGGGTGTGACTATGCATGAGGCAGGCGTCTCACGTATGGTAACGGTTGATGTCAACGAAGCAGCTGAGTTAGCTTCTGCTTAAGCACATTAAGCTCAAGAAAAACCAAAAAGTAGAGACTAACCTCTAGACGAATCTTGTAAGCTAAGGAATAATCGGATTATCTTCTTAGCTGTTTTATTAAGCGGTTTTTAGGTGTACGGCTTAGTAATACTGGGTTAACTTTATTGAAAGTTTATTAATTGTAAAGCACGGGAAATATGGAACAACACTGGTTAACACTACTTATCGTTATACTCATCGTCGGTATTATTTTTGACGGTGTAAGACGGATGCGCAAGGCGAAGCGCGATTCAATTAAAATGGCCTTAAAGCCGGCCAAAAGAAAAGTGGATGAGCCTTCCGAATCGGGAGAAGCAGAAGCGGGTTATGGTAGTGAGTTCCCTAATGGTGGTGCAAGGGTCAGCGAGCGCAAGATTGACCCTGACCGTATTAACGAAGCTAGAAACAAATATAACTTTGGCACTGATATGTCTGCTTGGAAAAGCAAAGTGGCAGAAAAGATAGCTGAGCATACGGGTATCAACAAAGGTACAGATGATAGCGATGATAAAAAAGCACCACGTATTGAGCCTTCCTTTGAAAATGCCGACCCCTTACTCGACAACGTAAATGAAACGGCTTACACCGAAGAGCTTGATGTTGTTGAAGAATCTAGAGAAGAAGAGTTAGAAGCCGCTGTAGCTGAAACCAGTACATCACACGCTGATTCGGCTCAAGATGGCATTCAAGCAGAGGAGCTTGTGACTGCTTCTGATGATATGGAAGAGGCTGCTCCTAGAGACCGAGGTCGTTCAGCCGTAGTTTCTCAGCGTGAAGATAAAGAGCCCGTACAGGTTAGCCTTAATTTAGAAGATTCTGTACCGATGCTGATGGATTCATTAAGTGAGAGTGATACCAGCATTACTAAGCAAGATGGCGTCAGCCTTGAGCTTGATGATGGCGTCGCTAAAGACTTACCTGAGAGTATTGTCACTGTAGGAACTCATATCGAACCCGCTCACGAAGAGGAGCGAACCCTAGACGCTCGTTCAGCAAATAAGCCTCGCTATGAATCAAAGTATGCCGATCATTCAAAGGCGTACCCTCAAGAAGAGCATTCCCAAAAACAACATTCACAAAAACAAGTAGAAGCTCCGCAGGAAGTCTTGGTTATCCATATCCGAGCTGCAAAGAATGAATACTTCTACGGTAGCGATTTACTTGAGCTGATTCTGGATAATGGTTTGCGCTTTGGTGCAATGGATATTTTCCACCGTCATGCGGGAGAAGATGGCGAAGGCCCGATTCTGTTTAGTATGGCAAATATGGTTAAACCCGGCGTGTTTGATTTACACACCTTCGAAGAGTTTAGTACCGTCGGTTTGAGCTTTTTCTTGGGCCTGCCAACAGAAACAGGTTCAGATATGCAGGCTTTTGATGTGATGTTATCGACCGCACAGGATATTGCTGAAAAGCTGCAGGGTGAGTTAAAGGATGAAAATCGTAGCGTATTAACAAAGCAAACGATTGAGCATTATCGCGAGCGTATTCGTGATTTTGCAAGGCGACAGCAGTTAGAAAAAAATAAGCCATGACCAATACTACCTCGGCCGATGATGCAGGTGAAGAAAGTTCGGCCATCTCTGAAACTGATATATCTGATACGGAATTAACAGATATTCATTCCACTATTAATGATCTGCGCGAGCAGCTTCATCATCATAATTACCTGTATTACGCCTTAGATGACCCACAATTGCCTGACGCGGAGTATGATCGCTTACTCCGGCAGCTACAAGGCCTAGAAGCTGACTATCCTGAGCTCGTCACACCCGATTCGCCTACTCAGCGCGTCGGGAGTGCACCACTTGACTCTTTCAAGCAAGTGACTCATGAAATGCCCATGCTATCTCTCGATAATGCCTTTAGTAACGAAGAATTTGCGGATTTTAATAAGCGCGTTACAGAGCGGCTGAAGGCTTATTTTGAGGGTGATGAAACCCTTGCAAGTACAGCAGTAGAGTATGCATGTGAGCCCAAGCTCGACGGTATTGCAGTCAGTTTGATCTATGAAGACGGTATGCTGGTATTAGCCGCTACGCGTGGCGATGGCACAACAGGGGAAGATATTACTCAAAACTGCCGGACGATTAGATCGATTCCTTTGCGTTTGAGCGGGGAAGGAATACCGCAGCGTTTAGAGGTTCGCGGCGAAATTTATATGCCTAAAGCCGCGTTTGAGAATGTGAATAAAACCGCTGAAGCTTTGGGCGAAAAGCAGTTTGTTAACCCTCGTAATGCGGCTTCGGGCAGTTTACGCCAACTTGATTCTTCTATTACAGCAAGTCGTTCTTTAGAGATGTGTGCCTATAGCGTAGGTGTTGTCGAACTCGGTAATACGGGCCTTGCGCTTCCTAATAAGCATACGGATATTCTCTACTGTTTGTCGCGCTGGGGTTTTCGTATTAATCGTGAAATGAAGGCCGTTGTGGGTGTTGATGAAAGTGATCAATACTACCAAGCATTAGCGGAAAAGCGGGCTGACTTACCTTATGAAATTGACGGTATTGTGTATAAAGTCAATGATATTGCCTTACAGCAAGAGTTAGGCTTCGTCTCTCGTGCACCACGATGGGCTATCGCACGCAAATTCCCCGCTCAAGAAGAGTTAACCCAGCTATTGGGGATTGAGTTTCAGGTAGGGCGCACTGGTGCGGTGACGCCAGTGGCTCGGTTGCAGCCTGTCTTTGTCGGGGGAGTGACAGTATCGAATGCAACTCTGCATAATGAGGATGAAATCCAGCGTTTGGACGTTAGAGTAGGTGATACTGTGATTGTTCGACGTGCGGGTGATGTGATCCCTCAAATTGTATCTGTTGTGAGTAGCCGTCGTCCTCAAGGTGCCAAGCCTTTAGTTTTTCCTACTCAATGCCCAGTTTGTGAATCACCTATCGTTCAAGTTGAAGGTGAGGCGGTAAAACGCTGTAGTGGTGGTTTAATCTGCGGGGCTCAAGTGAAGCAGGCGATTAAGCATTATGCCTCGCGCAAAGCGATGGATATTGATGGATTAGGAGATAAGCTTGTTGAGTTGCTCGTTGATGAGAAGCTCATTGCATCGGTAGCTGATTTGTATCGATTGAGTCTAGAGCCTGTAGCGGCCTTAGAGCGCATGGGAAATAAGTCAGCAGAAAACCTACTTGCAGCCATCGAAACGTCCAAGCAAACCAGTCTTGCGCGGTTTATTTATGCCTTGGGTATCCGTGAGGTAGGTGAGGCAACCGCCCGTAACTTGGCTCAGCGTTTTGGTGATATCGATGCTTTGATGATGGCTGATACCGAGACCCTGATAGAGATCAACGATGTGGGCCCTATTGTCGCTGGTTTTATCGTTAGTTTTTTTGCTAACGAAGAAAGCCGTCTGTTGGTGTCTCAGTTGAGACAAGAGGGCGTTTATTGGCCTATAAAGCCAGAACAAAAAGCCGAAGAAGGTCCTTCAGGCGATGCTGCCCCTTTAGCGGGGAAAACCTATGTATTGACGGGCTCGCTTGAGGAGTTGACGAGAGATGAAGCCAAAGAAAAGCTACAAGCCTTGGGAGCCAATGTAACCGGCAGCGTATCTAAGAAGACGGACTGCTTGGTAGCCGGGCCAGGTGCAGGCTCTAAGTTAACAAAAGCGGAAAAGCTCAATATACCGGTCATTGATGAGCAAGCATTACTAGCTCTGCTAGAAAAGCACCCTTAATTATGAGTATTGATGCGCACTTTCCTTTGTTTTCGCCATTAAATATTAAGTGTTTGTTACTATTGGCTTGTGTTTCCATTCTATCAGCTTGTACTACATCGCCTCCTCGACAACTTAATAACGTGTGCAGCATATTTGAGGAGAAGGGCCGGTGGTATAAGGATGCCAAGAAAGCCGAAGAGAATTGGCGTTCCCCCATCCCTACCATGATGGCTATTATGCATCAGGAGTCACGCTTTCGCGCCAAAGCTAAGCCCCCTAGGACCAAAATTCTATGGGTAATACCTTGGACTCGTCCCAGTAATGCCTATGGCTATCCCCAGGCACTTGATAGCACATGGAGTTGGTACCGCAAAAGCACAGGCAATTGGGGCGCTGATAGAGATGATTTTGGTGATGCCATCGATTTTATTGGCTGGTACAATGCCCAAACACACAAGGTTAATCGTGTTAGGCTAGATGATACTTATCGTTTGTATCTTGCTTATCACGAAGGTCACGGTGGTTTTAAGCGTAAAACTTACCAGTCTAAGGCCTGGCTAAAAACGGTTGCCAATAAAGTTGCACATAGAGCGACAAACTATAAAAAACAACTGCAAGGATGTGAGAAAAAATTAAGTAAAGGTTTCTCTCTTTGGCCTTTTTAAGTCATTAGTACCTTCTGCTTGTTGTGAGGGCTAGATAGTAAAAGCTAGATAGTAAAAACCAAGTAGTAGTGAAGTAAAAAGCAAGTACTCATTGAGCAAGGGCGTATTGTGGATCAAGAATCGATTGTTTATGGTTATATTAAAGGCTCTTCTTCGTTAGCCACGAGTGAGTTATTTGAGCAGACAACTGTCAATAAGAAAGCCATACTTGCTTTACCTTCTGCCGATGATTGGCCTATTTTAACTCAAGATATGTTTTCTATTCCTCGTTTTCAAATGGAGGGTAATTTAGGGCAGACTAATGTGATTCATTTTGGTACTTCGTATCGGGGTATCGAATACGAATGGGCCGATTGGATCAAAAAATTTGAAGCCTTATTAAAGGCAATGTATTGGCAGGCTGCCGTTGTTCATCTGGAGACAGAATTAACTGGCTTACATACTTTTATGTGGGAGGCAGTCGATAAAAATCATATTCCTGGCAGCGATGATTTTAATATTCGTTGCGAGTGGAATCACGAATTAGGACTTGTTGAAACGGCAGGTTAAATCAGAGCTGATTTGTTTTCTTTTCTTGTATTCGACTAGTCAAGACCAGAGTAGTGCATGGCCTTATTGGAAAAAACCATCACCGACAATGTAGTAGATTTCACCCCCTCACTTATCTTTTTTGATATCGACGGTACTTTGCTCGATACAAAAGGAAACTATTCTCAACGATTAGAGCGCGAACTTAAACGCTTGGCTGGCTTAGGTGTTAAATTGGCTATTGCTTCGGGCCGTCCAGCGATAGCAGCTCAATTCCTATTCGACAATTTGCCTTTAACTGATGCCGGTTTATTTTGCACTGGCGCTGAAATTTATCATCCAAAACAAAAGCAACATATTCAAACACATTGCCTTAGTACGGAAGATATTGGGTGCTTGTATGACAGAGTCAAACAACAAAAATTATATTGTGAATTTTATACCTACGATTTTTATACGGCGGGTAACAATACTGATATTGCCAGCATTCATAGTCAGCACCTCAGAGTAAAACCAAAAATAATATCTGCGCAAGATTTTTTTAAGCAAAATATTCCCATCACCAAGTTATTACTCGGTGTTGATAATCATACACATAAGGGCGCTTTAGAAAAATTAGCTGCAGAGTTTTCTCACTTGGAATTTGCTTTTGCTCATTTCCTTGCTAGACCTGATTGGTATTTTGCTAGTGTTGTTAGTCCTTTAGCAAATAAAGAGAAAGGTTTTAAGCAACTCTTAAATTATCATAAAGTGAGTGCTGATCAGGTGATGGCTTTTGGTGATTCACAATCTGATAGTGTATTTATTCAGCAAGCGGGTATGGGGGTGGCTATGGGTAATGCTAATGAAGCGCTTAAAGGGCTTGCTAATGTAACGACTTTATCAGCAGATGAGGATGGCGTAGCTGTTTTGTTAAGCAAGCTATTAACCTAATTACCTTGGTCATTTCATACAGGAAGAACGTTTATAGTAATATAGAGTCTATAATAAAGAATAATAGTAGCAAAATAACGATAATATAAAATATAACAACGAAAAGAGGTTCTATGATGGACCAGCATGAAACAATCAGTGAATTATTTGCGGCTGTTTGCCAGCGTTACGGGGATTTGCCTGCATTTACTTGTTTAGGCAAAACTATTACTTTTGCCGAATTAGATGGTTTAAGTCGCGATTTCGCTGCCTATTTACAGCACCACACCACATTGGCTCCGGGCGATCGCTTGGCTGTACAGTTGCCTAATTTATTGCAATACCCTGTTGTGTTATACGGCGCTTTGCGTGCGGGTGTGGTGATTGTAAATACAAATCCACTTTATACTGGACGAGAGCTAGAGCATCAGTTGCATGATTCCGGGGCAAAAGTACTGGTAGTATTGGCCAATCTCTCAAAAGCGGCAGAAGAGGTGATTGATAAAACAGATATTCAACACGTCATCGTGACCGAAGTCGGTGATATGCATGATTTTCCTAAAAGGCATATTATTAACGGTGTATTACGCTACATCAAAAAAGAAGTGCCTGATTGCCATTTTCCGTCCACAGTTAAATTTCGGCGCGCTTTACAATTAGGCCGACGTGATGATTTTAATGATGTCCCGAGGAGTGCAAATGATCTTGCCTTTTTGCAATACACTGGAGGCACAACGGGGGTGGCCAAAGGCGCGATGTTGTCGCAAGCCAATTTAATATCGGATATGAGGCAAATCCTAGATTTCTGGGGTGATAGTTTACAGGGAGGAAAAGAAAACTTTTTAGCACCTTTACCTCTTTATCATATCTATGGTTTTACGATGCACTGTATGGTGTTATTTGCGATAGGTTGTCAAAGTGTGTTGATTCCAAACCCGCGCGATATTGATAATGTTGTTAAATCTTTTCAAAAAAATGTGCTAACGGGTATGGTAGGTTTGAATACTTTATTCGTTGCTTTGGCAAGGCATTCAGAGTTTAAAAAACTTGATTTTTCATCACTTCGTATCACCACATCTGGTGGTATGGCGCTTGCTGAAGATACTGCAAAAACTTGGTACGAACTCACCAATACACAAGTGGTTGAAGGCTACGGTTTAACGGAAACATCACCCGTGGTGACCTCTAATGACCCAAAGAATCCTTTAATCGGAACCATTGGTGTTGCTTTACCTGAAACGCAGTTAAAAGTGATTGATGCTGAGGGTAATACTTTGCCCTCTGGTGAGGCCGGGGAGCTGTGTGTGCGGGGGCCTCAAGTCATGCTGGGTTATTGGCAGCGTCCTAAAGATACGGCTGATGTGATTACTGGTAATGGCTGGTTGTTAACAGGAGATATTGCGACTATTGATGATCAAGGTTATGTTCGTATTGTCGATCGTAAAAAAGATATGATCATTGTTTCAGGTTTTAATGTGTATCCTAACGAAGTTGAAAATGTGTTAGTTTCCCACCCTGATATTGTAGAAGCCGCTGTTATTGGGGTTCCCGATGCGAATAGTGGTGAGGCGGTTAAAGCATTTATTGTTAGAACAGAAGACAGTGATATTGAAGACACGGAGGTAAAAGCTTTTTGTAAAAAGTCGCTGACGGCTTATAAGGTGCCGCGCTTATATGAATTTCGTGATGATTTGCCAAAAAGTAATGTAGGTAAAGTCTTGCGCAGGGAGTTAAGGAACCTCTGAACAAGTCCAAACACGCTCTGGAGTTCAGATAAACTTGCTGACGGCGTTGTGTTTTTTCTCCGGGAACCCGCCCGCTTGTAAAACACGTCTTGCCAGCAACATTGCCTGAGCTCCAGAGCGTGTTTGGACTTGTTCAGAGGTTCCTTAAGAGTTTCTAGCTAGTTAGAATCGACTATACTGAAAAGATATAAGAAAAACTCTGGGTATGTCATGAGTGATACTCGCGGGTTAAGGCCCAGATCACACTTGCTCAGAGATTCTACCAACAAACGCGTAAGGACGTGAATGAGCATTCTTGAAAATAATACGGCACTGGTATTGTCTGGCGGTGGTGCACGAGCAGCTTATCAAGTTGGTGTGTTGCAAGCCTTAAAAGATATTCTTCCTCCCCAAACTAACCCTTTTCCCATTATCGCAGGAACTTCTGCTGGAGCCATTAATGCGGTTTCTCTGGCCTCTAATAGCGATGATTTTCAGAAGGGTGTGGGGGTTTTGCAAAAGTTATGGAGTGAATTAACCATAGAGCATGTATTTCGAACCGGTTGGCGTGATCTTTCCGGTGGTGTATACCGTATAGCTCGGTCTTTTTTCAATGAAGGTGTCGATTACCATCGCCCGCTTAGTTTATTAGATAATTCGCCCCTGAATAGTTTTTTAAAGCAGAACATCCACTTCCCTGGTATTCAGGCCAATATAGACCATGGCATTCTCAAGGCCGTGTCTGTTGCTGCGCTTGGTTACAGTTCCAGTAATTCGGTAAATTTCTTTCAAGGAGAGGAGGGGCTAGAGGAGTGGAGCCGTTTTCGCCGCTTGGGTGTCAGTACACAAATAGGAATGGAGCATTTATTAGCCTCTTCTGCTATTCCTTTGGTATTTCCTACCGTACGTATTGGTAATGAGTATTTTGGTGATGGTGCGATGCGTCAGCTTGCGCCAATTAGCCCTGTATTGCACCTTGGTGCTGATAAGGCCTTTATTATTGGTGTCAGTGGCAATCGTGCAGTTAATTTAAAGCGGCGTCGGACGCCTGCTCGTCACCCTCCATCGATGGCGCAGATGGCGGGGCAAATGCTGAACAGTGCTTTTATTGATAGCCTCGAAGCTGATATCGAGCACCTTGAGCGAGTGAATGCACTGGTGGACTTAGTCCCTCAAGAGATTCGTGAAGAGCAAAAGGTGCCTTTAAGACCGATTAAAACCCTGATTATTTCGCCTTCTAAAGAGTTAGATAAGATAGCGGGACGCCATATTCGCTACCTGCCCAAAAATCTCAGGTTCTTTTTGAGATCGTCTGGTGCAACAGCGAAGCGTGGTGGCTCAGGTATATCCAGTTATTTATTGTTCTCTCCTTCGTTTACCAATGAGTTGATCGATTTGGGCTACCAAGACGCCATGTGGGAAAAAGAGGCAATTCAGGATTTTTTCTGGAATTAGGAGGTGAATGCGACAGGGGGAGGGTATTCTTCGATTTGCAGACAATAAAAAAGGGCTAATAAGCCCTTTTTATACTGTTTAGCTACAAGCTAACTATAAGATAAGTGCTTATATAGCAACGATATCTTCAGCTTGTGGGCCTTTTTGACCGCTAGTAACAGTAAATTCTACACGTTGGCCTTCAGCCAATGTTTTGAAGCCAGAACCAGAAATAGCGCTGAAATGAGCGAAAACGTCTGGGCCAGACTCTTGTTGAATAAAACCAAAACCTTTAGCTTCGTTGAACCACTTAACAGTACCGGTAACTTTGTTAGACATAATATATCCTATTGGAAAAAGTAAATAATGCCCTTTTATTGTCTATGATCTCAAAAGAGTCATTTGCCAAAAAGGGGCGATTGAGCAGGAAATAGATCTATTACTTATAAACTTTAGGACGAGGTATTACATGTAACTTCGATACGCTTAAAATAAATAGAGTGTTCTTTTTCTAGCACGACGGATTGTACGCCCATTTAGCCCCATGTCAAACAGTTTTCGATGAATAGTTTAGCTTAAGCTTATAAAGTTTTCTTTTTAATTTATTTGTCATAATTGTAATAAGTTTATTGTTGATTTAAATCAAATCACCTCACGACTTGCATTGTTATAGTGCACCTGTAGACAAGCAGAGGTGATTATATGTATATCGACGGCGTAATATTATTTAGTTTACTAATGATTGCATTAATTTTGGTAATGATGGGGTATATCGGTGTTTACTCTTATCGACATATAAAAATGGATTCTAAAAAAGAAGAAGAAAATAATAAACCTTGTTCAAGTTGTGAATGCGATAATGCAAAACTCGTAAAACAAGTAATGTAAGCCTATAGCAAGCTAATCATAACGCGACAAAAACTCTAGACCTTAGTCTAAAGTTGAAGATAATAATGTTTGGGTATAAGGATGCTGAGGCGTATTTAATACTTGTTTTGTGTCACCAAACTCTACAATTTTACCCGATTTCATTACAGCTATTTGATGGCTTAATGCTTTGATTACATGAACATCGTGACTGATAAAAATATAAGAGAGGCCGCGACTTTCTTGTAAGCGTCTCAGCAGAGTTATGACTTGCATTTGAACGGTGCGGTCAAGTGCGGATGTCGGTTCATCTAAGAAAAGTATGCTTGGGTTTAATACAAGTGCTCTGGCAATGGCGATACGTTGTCTTTGTCCGCCTGAAAATTCATGGGGGTAGCGGTGTCGTGTATCAGGGTCTAAATCAACCTCTCTCATTATTTCTATTACTTTTTTAGAGATGTGCTCTTTATTTAAATCACTGTGTAACTTGAGACCTTCGCTAATGATTTGTTCGATGCTCATTCGTGGACTGAGACTAGCAAACGGATCTTGAAACACAATTTGCATTTTCTCTCGTAAAGGTCGAATCTCCTTCTCTTTCAATGTATTAATGACAATATCACCCAGTTGTATTTTTCCTGATATAGCACAGGAAGACTGGAGTAGATTCAGCATTGCTAAAGCAAGGGTTGATTTTCCAGAACCGCTTTCGCCAACAATGCCTAATGTACTTCCTGTTATTACTTGAATATCAATATTATCCAAGGCTTTAAAAAAGTCCTTGCAGCGACCAAATAAAGGTTTTTTGGTGGGAAAGCCAACGCTGAGTGATTTTGTACACATAACTGAGGGTAAATCATCGAGTGCTTTTTTTAAGGTAGCCGCTTCTCCTCCCGGCTTGTTATGGATGAGTGCTTGCGTGTAAGCGTTTTCGGGTTTAGAAAATAAAGCATTGGTGTCGTTTGATTCGACAATTTGACCGTTTTGCATCACTAATACGCGATCAGCAATATACTTTACTACGCCTAAATCATGGGTGATTAATAAGATATTCATTTTAAATTTTTGTTGTAACTCTTTTAGTAAATCTAGAATATCTTTTTGTATAGTAACGTCGAGAGCTGTTGTTGGTTCATCAGCGATTAATAACTTAGGACGGTTGGCTAAGGCCATTGCAATCATTACTCTCTGGCGTTGCCCTCCTGATAATTGATGTGGGTAAGATGCTAGTCTGTTTTCAGGGTCTTTGATGCGAACTTGTCGAAGTAAGGCGAGTGTTTCTTCACGAATTTGCTGTGAATTGAGTTTTTGCCGGTGAATTCCCAGTATTTCACTAATTTGTTTTTCAACGGTATGCAATGGGTTTAATGCATTCATGGGCTCCTGAAAAATCATCCCAATATCGGACCCTCTGATGCCACGCATAGCGCCATCGGGTAAGCTTAATAATTCTTTGTTGTCGAAGTTTATATTGCCGCTAGGGTGAAATGCACTGGGGTAGGGGAGTAAGCGCATAATGGCGTGGGCAGTTAATGATTTCCCCGAGCCTGATTCGCCGACTAGGGCGACTGTTTCATAGTGTTTGTTTTTAGTGTCATGATTTTTACCATTATCACCGATATGAAAACTAATGTTCTTCACAATGTGGGCGGCAGGTTGATCGCTGCCTCGATGGAACGATATAGATAAGTTATCAACAGATAAAAGGGTCATAAACTTTACTTTCTACAAACGCGAGTGGTAAGCGGTGGTGGTTTCATTATTGTATGAGCAAACGAGGATCAAATGCATCCCGTACGCCTTCACCGATAAATACTAACAATGTCAGCATGATAGATAGAACAAAAAAAGCAGTTAAGGCTAACCAGGGTGCATGTAAGTTACCTTTCCCTTGAGACATAAGTTCGCCTAAAGAGGCTGAACCTGCAGGTAAACCAAAGCCAAGAAAGTCTAAGGCCGTTAAGCTGGTGATGGCAGCAGTTAAAATAAAAGGTAGCATAGTCATAGTTGCAACGACCGCATTGGGTAAAATATGTCGTCGCATAACCGTGATATTGCTGACTCCAAGAGCTTTAGCGGCTCTTACGTAATCTAAATTGCGGCCACGCAGAAACTCAGCTCTGACGACATCAACTAAATTCGTCCAGCTAAATAACAACATGACACCAAGTAGCCACCAAAAGTTGGGTTGAATTAAACTCGCCAGAATAATTAACACAAATAATTGTGGTAAGCCGCTCCAAATTTCTAATATTCTTTGTCCGTAGAGGTCAATTCGGCCTCCGTAATAACCTTGTATTGCACCAATTGCAATACCAATTACACTGCTACCAATAGTCAGCGCCAAGGCAAATAAAATGGAGATACGAAAGCCGTAAAGGACGCGAGCAAAAACGTCTCGAGCTTGGTCATCTGTACCTAACCAATTTTGCCACGTAGGAGGAGATGGCGCTGGTTGTGGTAAGTCAGAGATGTGGGTGTCGAAACTAAAAGGGACGGGTGGCCACAAAAGCCAACCCTTGGTTTTAATTAAATTAATGACATAAGGGTCGCTATAATCAGCTTCGGTATCAAAATCACCATCAAATGTTGTTTCAGGGTAAGAGTTTAAAACAGGGGCATAAATGCCATTGTCATAATAGACGAGCAGCGGTTTATCGTTAGCGATAATTTCTGCAAATAAACTCACAAAAAATAAAATTAAAAAGAGCCGTAAGCTCCATAGAGCACGGCGATTTCCAATAAATGCTTGCCAACGGCGTTGGTTAATGGGGCTTAGGTTGTCACTCTTTAGGTGTCGAAATAGTGTTAGTACATTCATCTTAACGGCCCTCAAAGTCAATGCGAGGGTCTATTAATACATAAACAAGATCGGAGATAAGTTTGATGATCAATGAGAGAAGGGTAAATATAAATAGTGTGCCAAATATTACCGGATAATCGCGGTTTAATATCGATTCGAAGCCAAGTAAACCCAAGCCATCTAGCGAGAAAATAACTTCTATTAACAGTGACCCAGTAATAAATATACTCAAAAAAGCCGCAGGAAACCCCGATACTACGATGAGCATCGCATTACGAAAGACATGTCCATAAAGCACTCGCCGTTCACTCAATCCTTTTGCTTTTGCTGTAGTAACATATTGTTTATTGATCTCATCAAGAAATGAATTTTTAGTCAGCATGGTCAAGGTAGCAAAACCTCCTAAGGTATAGGCGGTTAATGGTAAGGCTAAATGCCAAAAGTAATCTTTAATTTTGCCAAGTAAACTCAGTTCCTCGAAATTGTCTGAAGTTAAACCACGCAAGGGAAACCAGTCTAAAAAGCTACCGCCCGCAAAAACAACGATCAGTAAAATACCAAGAATAAAGCTAGGAATAGCATTGGCAATGATCACCACAAAGCTAGTAGCAATATCAAATCGATTGCCATGGTGAACTGATTTATAAATTCCCATAGGAATAGAAATTAGGTAAATGAGGAGTGTGCTCCATAAGCCTAAAGAGATAGTCACAGGCAGCTTTTCTTTTAACAGGTCAATTACAGAAGTGTTACGAAAAAAACTATCACCAAAATCAAAACGTAAATAACTTGTCACCATATCAAAAAAGCGAATATAAGCAGGTTTATCAAAACCATATAATTCTTCAATTTCCTTTACGATCTCAGGGGGCAAGCCTTGGGACCCACGATATTGATTATTGCCTTGTTGGCTACTTTCAAAGCTGGTGCTACTGCCACTGGTTCGATCCGTGTTACCAACGGAATCGCCTTGAATATTAGCGATCATCTGTTCTACGGGTCCGCCTGGTGCAGCTTGTATAATTAAAAAGTTAAGTAGTAATATTCCAAATAGTGTTGGAATAATGAGTAATAAGCGACGAAGTATGTAGATGCCCATAAGGTTTATAGAATGTTCATAGTATTATTGTTTTTCTTCCTTAGTTTGATCTTCTCCCTTAGCGACTTGTTTAATATTGTCTGCTTTGTTTTTATCATACCACCAAGTGTAAATACCGGTTCGATAATATCGGTCGTATATAGGAACTATTTCTGGGATGCCAAAGCGATCCCAATAAGCAATTCGATTAGAAGCTTTAAACCATTGCGGGATAACATAATGGTTGTGGAGTAGTACACGATCTAAAGCGCGTGTTGCAATAACGAGATCTTCTCTTGCTCTTGCATTAACAATGTTGGCCACAAGTGAATCAATAACGGGGTTTTGAATGCCTATAATATTTTGGCTACCTTGTGTTTTTGCTGCTTCTGAACCCCAAAGGTTTCGCTGTTCATTACCTGGAGATTCACTTTGTTGAAATACCTTTACTAGCATGTCGAAGTCAAAGCTACGAGAGCGATTAATATATTGTGACGTATCTACTAAGCGAATATTGGCAGTAATACCTAATCGAGATAAGCCTTTAATAAAAGGGTTGACTATACGTTCGAAACCAGGGGATACAAGTAAAATTTCAAATTGGATTGCTTGTTTTTTTGAATTGTACAATTGATTATCTATTACTTTATATCCAGCATTATCCAGTAGTTTTTTGGCTTTACGAAGGTTTGTTCTATTGCGATTTTTTCCATCGCTTTTAGGCGGTTGATAAACTTGGGTAAATACGCTTTCAGGTAATTGCTCACGATAGGGCTCAAGTAAGGCTAATTCTTTTGTGTTTGGTAAGTCAGTTGCAGCAAAATCGCTGTTAGAAAAATAGCTGTTAGAGCGATCATAAGCACCATAGAAGAGTGTTTTGTTTGACCATTCAAAATCAAACGCATAACTAATGGCTTTGCGTAATTCGATATCTTGAAACAGAGGTTTGCGTAAATTGAAAACAAAAGCCTGTATACCACTATTGGCTTTGTGGGCCAACTCACGAGTGATTAAATCGCCTTTTTTAACAGCGGGAATATCATAAGCTGTCGCCCAAAATTTAGAGGAGTTTTCCCAACGATAATCATATTCGTCTGCTTTTAATGCTTCTACTGCAACACTCATATCGCGATAATAATCGATACTAATGTGGTCAAAATTATAAAGATATCGGTTAATTGCTAAATCTTTCCCCCAGTATTCTTTGACGCGCTCATAGGTGATTTTTCGGCCAGGGTCGACTTTCTGTATACGGTAAGGTCCGCTGCCTAAAGGTGTTTCTAAACTGCTTTTGTCAAATTCCTTATCTTGCCAAAAATGTTGTGGGAAAATGGGTAGTTGACCAACAGATAGTGCAAGCTCTCTATTCTGAGTGTTTCTAAAGGAGAATTTAACTTTATTGGCGTTGATAGCTTCAACTTTTTCGACATCAGCGTAGAAAAATTTGTAAGCGGGGTTTCCTTTTTCAATTAATAAATTGAAACTAAAAACAACATCATCTGCGGTAATATTTTTTCCATCGTGAAACTTGGCTTGTGAACGAAGGTGAAAAATAACCCAACTACGGTCTTCAGGGTATTCGATAGTGTGTGCAACTAAACCATATTGTGTAAATGGTTCATCCATAGCTTGCTTGGTAAGAGAATCATAGAGCAGCTCAAGGTTGTCCGCTGGATTCCCTTTCGCTATAAATTCGTTGAGGCTGTCAAAGGTTCCAAAGCCATATAACCTGATATTCCCACCTTTCTTTGCTTTGGGTGAGGTGTAAGAAAAATGGGAGAAATTTTTGGAATATTTAGGTTCACCATGCATGGCAATCGCATGACTTTTGATGGTTTTTTGATCTGGAGAAGCTTCGAAAGCCCAAAGGTTATTGGAATTAAGTGGTAGTAATACCATGATTATGAGTATTAAAGTCGATGAATCACAATATTGAGTAAAGATATTTTCTTTATTTGTCCGAGAGTTTGGTCGATGCAAGTGCTTTTATCCCGTTTTTGAAAGGTTTGTCTATACTTATTTGTACCATTATAGCTACAGAGTAAAGTAAACGTCATGTCAAATAAAGGCCCTAATCATTGGGTAGATAAACTCAGCAAAACAGAGATGCCGGTCTTATCTGCGGTAATGAAACAGTTAACTCGGCTTACAGGAGATGATGATAGTGAGGTAAACCAGTTAGCCGAGGTGATTTTAAAAGATCCGCATCTCACATCGCAAATCCTACGCATCGCCAATAGTGTCCAATATAACCCTAGTAACTCTACTATTAGCACTGTCAGTCGAGCCATTGTATTGTTGGGTTTTCGCGGTGTTCGTTCACTCTGTATCTCTCTTATTGTGGTTGATTCTCTATTGGGTAAAGAGCCGCGAGAGCGTTTGTTACAAGCTATGGCAAAGTCATTCCATGCCGCTGTTCAGGCTCGATCTATTTTTAAGCAGGTAGGTGATAAGCATTTCGAGGAAGTCTTTATCGCGGCCTTACTTTATAACTTAGGTGAAATGGCATTTTGGGCTTATGGGGGCCAAACAGCGGATAAGTTGGATGAGGAATTACCATCTTGCTTGAGTGGTGATCAAGAGCTTATTGAGAAAGAGCTCGGTGTTAGCTTTAAAAACTTGTCGCGAGAGTTGGGTAAAGTATGGAACTTGGGAGACGCACTTCAAGAGGCATTATCTTCTAATTCGAGCGTTTCCAAGGAAGCCCAAGCAGTTAGGTTAGGAGAGAAGATTAGCCGTTTATCTATGAATGATAAAGCAGGCAGAACGGCTTTGGTTCAGCAGGTAGCCGCATTTACCGGCGGTGCTATTTCAGATACTCGTAAGTTGATTAACGAGTCTTCAGAGTCAGCTGCGGCGGTTGCGTTAGAATTTGGCGCATCACAAGTGTGTCATCTCATGCCAAGAGAAAGGGAGATCAAACGTGAACAAAAGCAACAAGTGACTCAAATCCTAAGCGCAGACGCTAATTTACAACTAAAAATACTGCGTGATCTTGCTAATTCAGTGTCAGAGAATGTGGATATCAATACCGTTTTTCAAATGGCTTTAGAAGGCATGCACAGAGGTATTGGCTTAGAGAGAATGGTTTTAGCTTTTTTTAGGCAGGATCACATCAAAGCAAAATACGTGTTGGGGCAATTTACAGAAGGTTGGCGCGAGCAGTTTGATTTCGATATAAGCGCTGGAGCATGTAACATCTTTGCCGATAGCCTGTCTAGGTCCCAACCGGTCTGGCTAGATGAGCACTATTTAAAAACTCATGATAAATATTACAATGAAAAAATATTAACCTTGATGGGCAAGCAGTCCGCTTTTATCGGGATATTGCGCATAAATCGACGTAATGCGGTACTATTTTATGCTGATCGTGGTTTTACTCACGAAAACCTAAGTCAAGATCAGTTTGATTCATTCAAGCATTTCTTGTCTCAGGCCGAATTAGCTGTCCAAGCTATGGCTGATGAGAAGTAGCTGAGGGAGCCTCTGATTAACCTTAGGTAAAGTTCGACTTTTTATTCGCGAAATGCAAGGTCTAAAAGATTTAATTGCTTAAGCTCTATGGCGTTATCTGTAGCCACCAAATACCACGCTTTATGATGCCAGTCGCCTAATACAATGCGTTCGGCTTTTACGTGGTGGTTTAATTCAACAGTATGCCTGTCAGGGCGGTGAGTGTGCCCGTGAATAAGTAATGTTGTTTTATTCTCTTCCATTGTTTTTACCACTTCTTCAGGCGTGACATCCATAATGTCTTCAGCCTTGATGCTATTCATTGATTGACTCGTCGCCTGCATTTGAGCAGCTATCGCCAATCGTTCTTCTAATGGCTTTTTAAGTATCTCTTTTTGCCAGGCTGGGTTTCTAACCGTCTGCCTAAATGCCATATATTCTTGATCTAGAGTGCATAAACTATCGCCGTGCATCAATAGTGTTTTGTTACCATTCAAATCGATTAAGGTAGGATCATCTAATAAGGTGACGCCAGTTCTTTCAGCAAAATCGCTACCTACCATAAAGTCACGATTGCCGTGCATAAAATAAATACGTTTTGAGCCGATTTTTGCATTATTAAAATGGAGTAATGCTTGCTCTATCTCTCTAAACAGAGGGGTGTCATCATCGTCGCCCACCCAAGCATCAAAAAAGTCGCCTAAGATATAAAGTTGCTCGGCATCGTGGGCAATGTTTTTGAGAAAATAATAAAAAGCCTGAGTAATCTCAGGCCTTTGAGGAGATAAGTGTAAATCAGAAATAAAGTAAATCATGAACGATTAGCTGGGTGTGAGTATGCTGGCAGTAGAGCTTACGCAACAGTCACTTTTTCTATCACTATTGCTTCGACAGGTACGTCTTGGTGAAAGCCATTTGAACCCGTTGCAACCCCTTTGATTTTATCAACAACTTCAGTACCTTCTGTTACTTTCGCAAAAACACAGTATCCCCAGCCCTGGGTGGTTTTTGCCGTATGATTTAAGAAGTCATTGTCTTTTACATTGATGAAGAATTGAGCGCTAGCGCTATCAGGGTCCATGGTTCGAGCCATTGCTATCGTGTATTCATCATTTTTTAAGCCATTATCGGCTTCATTTACAATTGGCTCACGTGTTTCTTTTTGATTCATCTCAGCGTCAAAGCCGCCACCTTGCACCATAAAACCATCAATAACTCGGTGGAATATAGTGCCTTCATAAAAACCATCATCAGCGTATTGCTTAAAGTTAGCGGAGCTAATCGGTGCCTTATCAAAATCTAGCTCGATTGTGATATCGCCGTGATTGGTATGTAATGTAATCATTTAATGGGCCTACTTTTATTTTCTTTAGTACTAATAACTCAACTCGCACGGAGTTGGTGCAATAATAGTAAAAATTGATGATTTTTTGGGTGTGAACCCGATTGGAGGCCGGTATAATACGCTTTTTATCCTTATTCTTCCACCAGCAGGCAAATTAGCTCGTGCCAGATGGCCCCTCGGAGGTTATATTCGGATAAACTCTTAATTTAGCTAAAATCATAGTTAGATAAATACAAACACATACAATACCTTTACTACATGACGGCGGATACTCCCATTAGCAACAATACGACTGACAGCAATCACAAAGCAGCAGATACATCACCTTCAAACGAACGCCCACCGCACTTCTTAGAACAGCAAGTCAGTGACGACCTGCAGGCGGGGCTCTATACCAAAATTGTTACGCGCTTTCCGCCAGAGCCAAATGGCTATCTGCATATAGGACATGCCAAATCGATTTGCTTAAACTTTGGTTTGGCTGAAAAGGTGGGTGGTGATTGTCATCTTCGTTTTGATGACACCAATCCGGCTAAAGAAGATCAAGAATACATTGATGCCATTATTCGTGATGTCGAGTGGATGGGCTACCACTGGGCAGGTGAGGTTCGTTACGCCTCTAGCTACTTTACGCAATTATACCAATGGGCGATTCATTTAATTGAACAGGGTAAAGCCTATGTTTGCCACTTGTCAGCAGAAGAAACCCGAAAATATCGTGGTACGTTGACTGAACCAGGTAAAAATAGCCCTTATCGAGATCGCAGTGTTGAAGAAAACTTGAGTGAGTTTGAAAAAATGCGCGCTGGTGAATACAACGAAGGCGATTGTATTTTACGGGCAAAGATTGATATGGCCAATGGCAATATTAATTTGCGTGATCCCGCACTTTACCGTATCCGCAAACAACACCATCACCAAACAGGTGATGAGTGGTGTATTTATCCTAGTTATGATTTTGCCCACGGTCAGGAGGATGCGATTGAAGGTATTACTCATTCTATTTGTACTTTAGAGTTTGCTGATCACCGCCCTTTGTATAACTGGTTTATCGAAAATCTTCCTGTGCCTAATGAGCCGAAACAATATGAGTTTGGGCGGCTTAACTTAAATTATACCGTGACGTCTAAGCGCAAGTTAAAGCAACTTGTGGATGAGAAGCATGTTGATGGTTGGGATGACCCTAGGATGCCGACGATTGCGGGTTTACGTCGACGCGGCGTGACCGCAAGGTCATTGAGACAATTTTGCGACATGATTGGAGTAACCAAATCGGACGGCGTTATTGATATCGGAATGTTAGAACATGCGATTCGTGATGATCACGACAAAAACTCTCCAAGGGCAATGTGTGTGTTGAACCCAATCAAGGTAACCTTGACAAATTACCCCGCGGATAAAACCGAAACGATGAGTGCGCCTGGTCACCCCAATCGTGATGATTTAGGTGAAAGAAGCTTGCCGTTTAGTCAAGAGCTCTATATTGATGCTGCTGATTTTAGAGAGTCGGCAAACAAGAAATATAAACGCTTGGTGATTGGTAAGCGTGTACGCTTACGTAATTCCTATATTATTGAAGCCGATGAATGTATTAAAGACAGTGATGGTAATGTTACCGAAGTAAAAGCACGTGTGATTGAAAATACAGTGGGTAATGATCCAGAAGATGGTATTAAAGCAAAAGGAGTTATTCATTGGGTTGATGCTAAAGAACACGCTGTTTTTGATGTGAACGTGTACGATCGCCTATTTACAGACCCCGCGCCAGATAGCGGGGATAAAAACTTTTTGGAATCGATCAATCCAGATAGTTTGAGTGTTCTAAAAAACTGCTTGGGTGAAATAGGCTTGCTAGATGCACAGCCTGAAAAAGCATATCAATTTGAACGAGAAGGCTACTTTTGTCGTGATAGTGATTCAGAGAAATTAGTATTTAATCGTACCATTACCTTACGAGATACCTTTAATGGTTGATTAAAACTTTCTTAGTTATCCGCTTTATTATTGCTACTCTCGTTATAGTTTTAATATGTAATGTGAGTCGCTCCTATTTTTATCTTTATTATGAACAGAATATAGAATGTCTTTAACAATATACAATACACTTGAACGTAAAAAAATTGATTTTAAACCCATTGATGAAGGTAAAATTCGTCTCTATGTTTGTGGTATGACAGTGTATGACTACTGTCATATCGGTCATGCGCGAGTATTAGTTTCGTTCGATGTGATTACACGTTTTTTACGTTCGCAAGGATGGGATGTTGAATATGTGCGTAATATTACTGATATTGACGACAAGATACTAAAACGCGCCGATGAAAATGGTGAGAAATATACCGATTTAACGCAGCGTTTTATTCAGGCTATGCATGAAGATGAAGTACAGCTCAATGTCGCTCGCCCTGATCAAGAACCAAGAGCGACGGCACATATTGATGGTATTATTGATATGATTTCTACACTTGTCGAAAAAGAGTTTGCATATAAAGCGGATAACGGTGACGTTTATTATCGCGTAGGCCGTTTCGATTCTTACGGCAAGCTCTCAGGTAAAAAGTTGGATGAATTATTATCGGGCGCTCGTGTAGAAGTGGATTCTGCTAAAGAAGACCCTCGTGATTTTGCTCTATGGAAGGCGGCAAAGGCAGGGGAGGTTAGTTGGGAATCTCCATGGGGACAAGGCAGGCCGGGTTGGCATATCGAATGCTCAGCCATGACAAAAGCGTGTTTAGGTAATAGTTTTGACATTCATGGTGGTGGGCCAGACTTACCCTTTCCTCACCATGAGAATGAGATTGCTCAAAGCGAAGCTGCCAATGGCTGCAGTTATGCTAACTATTGGATGCATGCGGGTGCAGTGCGTGTTGACGGTGAAAAAATGTCTAAATCTTTAGGTAATTTTTTTACTATCAGAGAAGTGTTGAAAAAATATCATCCCGAAGTAGTACGCTTTTTAATAGTCAGCAGCCAGTACCGTAGCTCGATCAATTATTCTGAAGATAACTTAATCGAAGCCAAGGCAGGTTTAGACCGTTTTTATCAAACCTTAAAAAACTATGTGGACGTTAAAGCAGTCTCTGTAGATAAAGTTAAAAATATTCACTTTATTAATGCAATGAACGATGACTTTAATACTCCGCAGGCATTATCTGTAATGTATGAAACGCTAAGAGAGCTGAATGCTGTTGCCAAAAAAGATAGCTCAGCTGCTGAAGAGCTGGTTGCAGAATTAAAAGGTATGGCCAATATTCTTGGGATATTGCAAGCGAACCCTATTGAATTCTTGCAATGGAGTCCACAGTCCATAGCAATTGGTGTTGTTGAACAAGTTAACGAAGCATCTCCTATAGAATTTGTTTCAGGGTTAACTGTAGAGGAAATCGAGAATTATATTTTAGAGCGGAAACAGGCAAAACTGAACAAGGACTATGGACGCGCAGATGAGATTCGCCAGATCCTAACAGATGGTGACATTTTGTTGGAAGACTCCCCTCAAGGTACTACTTGGCGAAGAAAATAGCTGGTGTGGAAAATAGTTAATGTAGAAAATTAATACCTCGTTTTTATGATATTCGATGTATGAAAAGTATAGATATATATGAAAAATGTAGAAAAGTGGCAAAGTAAATTTGAACGAATTCGTTCAAATAAGATTTTTGAATTATTTGTTGTGGGTGTGATTATATTTTCAGCACTTGTTATTGGAGTCAAGACTTATTCTTTGCCCGATACAGTGCTTAAATTGATTTTTATACTTGATTGGCTCATTACCTTTATTTTTCTATTCGAAATTACGATTCGCTTTTTAGCCGAACCCGTCAAACGACATTTTTTTAAAAGCGCGTGGAATATATTTGATACGACAATTGTGGTCGTCAGTCTTATCCCTATTGAGGATAGCGAGCTTGCGATTGTAGGCCGCTTAATTCGTATTTTTAGAGTGTTAAGGATGATTTCGATCATTCCTGAATTGCGCATGCTACTTAATTCTTTACTCAAAGCATTACCGCGCTTAGGCTACGTTGCCTTGCTCATGTTTATTATTTTTTATATTTATGCTGCAGTAGGCACCACATTCTTTTCTCAAATCAACTCTGCTTTATGGGGTGATATTGCACGTAGTTTGTTAACCTTATTCCGTGTGATGACGTTTGAGGATTGGACGGACGTGATGTATGAAACAATGGAGGTCTATCCTTTTAGTTGGACTTTTTATCTCACTTTTATTTTCTTTACCGCTTTTGCTTTTCTTAATATGATTATTGGTATCGTGGTCAATGTGCTAGAGGAAGAACACCGCGAGCAAGATAGAAGGGAAGGTGAGCCAACACTGCAAGAGTTGCAGGCTGATCTGCAGGCACTAATGAAAGCAAATGCTGCGGAGTTGAAAGAGATTAGAGCGTTGTTGAAACAAAAGGCAGAGTAATCGTTCTGTTTCGTTTATGTATTGAGTCGATCAAAAAAGCCCTAGCTAATACTAGGGCTTTTCAGTTGTAGCTTTTGAATTTATAGCCTTGTCAGAATGTTCTCTATAGCCTATAGAAGCTTAGTGAAAAAACAATTATAAGGACGTAATGCTAATATTTCGAAATTGAATGACGCCATCCTTAAAGCGTTGCAGTCCAATATAACCCGAAGGGTGTGCTTCTGAGCTGACTTCGGCTGTTTTTACACCATTAATTTCTAAGGTAATCTTGCCATTAGCTGAGGTCATTACCATTTTGTTCCATTTGCCAATAGAGTCTACCTTCGCACCTGGGGGGGCGTGTCGAACAATTGAACCTGTGCGAAATTCTGGTTTTTTATGGTTGTCAGAAATATTCGCTTCAAAACAGTTTTTAGAGCCGATTTCTGTATTGTTCTTACAATTAATAAATACGCCAGAGTTAACTGCAGCATCGGGTTTAAATTCTAATTCGATTTTGAAGTTGTCGTAAGTGTTTGCTGAAACATGGTAGCTTTTCCCTTCCGTTGCGGCTGAGCTTAAAACGCCTTCTGATGTGCTCCACACGTCAGCCCCAACTGTATTCCAGCCTTTAGTTCCATCAGTAGATTTGTCGCCTGCGAAGGCACTGTTAATTAAAATGGTGCTGAATAAGATAGTAAAAATAAAACGCATAATATTCTCCGGTTATTGATTTTTATTTTTATAAAGATAAAAAGAAGTAGAAAATACATCTGGCTCTTTTTAAAGAGCGGCCGAGTATAGCCTTCATTTTTTAAAGCTGTCTAGCGTTTAGAGGGTTTGTTTTTTTAAAAAAATTAATTTATTTTCAAATGAGAAATTACTTTCTTAAAAGCGGCCGTTATCGGAAAAAAAATACTTAAACTTATCCCTTGCGCTGTATAAGGATATTTTGCTCGTGGGGTTTGCAGATGCCGTTTAAGCTGATAAAGTTCGCACTGTGTTGAGATAATAATCATAATTAATTAGCCTTCGTCTAGATATGACATATAAGCTAAATCAGCATATGAAGTTGTACATTTCCCTGAGTAGCTATTGAGTAGCTATATAGATAGCGGGAAAATGAGAATAACAGGCAATTGAGACGAGCCAGCCAATAACAATAATAAAATAATAAGCAATGACCACATTGCATAGCTAATACCACCTATAAGCAATAATAATAGTAAACAATAGGAAGCACCGTGAAGTACAACAAAGAGAACCTAGTAGAGCACTACCATCAGGTGGTTGACTGCCAACACGCCTGTCCTGCACATACACCCGTGCCAGAATATATCCGCCTAATTGCAGCTGGTCGTTATACCGATGCCTATATGCTGAATTGGGAGTCGAACGTATTTCCTGGTGTCTTAGGCCGTACTTGTGATCGCCCCTGTGAGCCTGCTTGCCGAAGAGGCCGCTTAGGTGAAAATGCCGAAGGCGGGCAAGAAGAGCCGGTAGCTATTTGCCGCCTAAAACGGGTCGCTGCGGATTTTAAAGAGTCTATCACTGATCGTTTACCAATTATTCCGACAGAGAAGAATGGTAAGCGTATAGCGTTGATAGGCGGGGGGCCTGCATCACTGACGGTAGCGAGGGATTTAATGCCCTTAGGCTATGATGTAACCGTTTTTGATGAACAGTTAAAAGGCGGGGGTATGATGCGTAGTCAAATACCGAGTTTCCGCCTTCCCGATGAAGTATTGGATGAAGAAGTAGGCTACATACTTGATATGGGTGTAAACACACGCTTGGGCAAAAGAGTGGATAGCCTAAAGTCGGTTGTTGATGAGGGTTTCGATGCCATCTTTATTGGAACCGGTGCGCCCAAGGGGCGAGACTTGAACCTGCCCGGCCGAAAAGAAGCTGATGATCATATCCATGTGGGGGTCGAGTGGTTAGCGAGTGTGGCATTTGGTCACATTACATCTATTGGTCGCCGAGTAATTGTCTTGGGTGGTGGCAATACGGCAATGGATTGTTGCCGTACTTCTAAGCGTTTGGGTGGAGCAGAGGTAAAAGTGGTTGTTCGTAGCCCTTTTGCAGAAATGAAAGCATCGCCTTGGGAAATAGAAGATGCACAGCATGAAGATATACCGATCTTAGAAAACCATTCGCCTAAAGAGTTTGTTCTTGAAGATGGCAAGCTTGTGGGTATGTGCTTTGAAAAAGTCAGAGCTGAATATAACGAACAAGGTAAACGTTCGTTGATTCCCACAGGTGAAGAAGTGCTTATTGAGTGCGATGATGTCTTAATCGCAGTGGGGCAAAGTAACAGTTTTCCATGGATAGAGCGTGATTTGGGTCTCGAATTTGATCAATGGGATATGCCTGTTGTAGATAAAACCACTTATCAAACCACATGCGAAAATATTTTTATTGGTGGCGATGCTGCCTTTGGCCCCGAGAATGTCATTACTGCTGTGGCCCAAGGTCATCAAGCAGCGGTGTCGATTGATCTGTTTTGCCAAGGTGAAACTATTACTGATAGACCTTTGCCCGGTAGTAATTTAGTCAGCCAAAAAATGGGCATTCACGAGTGGAGTTTTGATAGCAAAGTAGAAGATGACGAGCGCCATCAAGTGCCCTTGGTCGATACGCAACTAGCCCTATCCGATTTACATCAAGAGGTAGAGTTAGGTTTTGACGTGAATTTAGCATTAAAAGAAGCCGAGCGTTGCTTAAATTGTGATGCTCAAACAGTGTTTACAGCGGAGGGTTGTATCGAATGTGATGCCTGTGTCGATATTTGCCCAACTGATTGCTTAACGATGACCGAAGATCGTGAAGAGGGAGAGTTAAGAGAAAATTTAACAGCACCAGCTAAAAACCTTGATCAGTTGCTCTATGTTTCTGATGCCTTGAATACAGGCAGGGCCATGGTAAAGGATGAGAATGTTTGTTTGCATTGCGGTCTGTGTGCAGAACGTTGTCCTACTGGCGCATGGGATATGCAGAAGTTTACGTATACGGTCACCAAAGCGGGCAAGGTGTGTTCGTTATGATACCGCAGATAATCTTTTTTCCTCATGCCGCGTTAAAAAAGTACTCAATCAGTCATTTACTAAAAGTAAACTCCTTCTTTGCGTGCTTTTTTTCCTTGCCTGAGAAAAAAATCTTTATCTGCTCTGATACCTTATGCTCTTAATTAAAATAATTATAATAGGTTTTTTATGTCAGGTTTAAACGAATTTGTTATCAAATTTGCTAACGTTAATGGGACGGGTTCGGCTAGTGCTAATCAGTTATTTGCAAAAGCTATTTTTCGGATGGGTATTCCCATATCGCCTAAAAATATTTTTCCATCGAATATTCAAGGCTTGCCTACTTGGTACGAGGTTCGTGTTAGCGAAAAGGGCTATGTGGCAGCAAGAGATGGTATTGACGTAATGGTATCGGTTAATCCACAAAGTATGCCAAAGGATGTATTAGAGGTAGTCCCTAATGGTTATTTTGTTTATGACTCCAGCAAACCATTAGATTTACGCCTTATTCGTGATGATATTCATTATATCGGCATTCCTTTTACTAAAATTTGTAATGCTGAATATGAAAATCCGCGTCAACGTCAATTATTTAAAAATATTATTTATGTGGGCAGTTTAGCTGCACTACTTGATATTGAATTTTCTGTGCTTAAAGACATGGTAGCTGAACAATTCAAGGGAAAAGAAAAGTTGATTGCGCCGAATATTCACGCCCTAGAGTTGGGCTACCAATATGCGAGTAAATATTTTGAGTGCCCTTTGCCTGTCAAAGTAGAACGTCGAGAGTGTGTTGGCGATAAAATATTAGTAAATGGTAATACTGCTGCGGGTTTAGGTGCTGTTTATGCAGGCGCTACGGTTGCCGCATGGTACCCCATTACGCCATCTACCTCGGTTGTTGAAGCATTCGATAAATACGCAAATCGTTTGCGTATTGACCCCGGTACAGGGGAGAAAAATTTTGCGGTAGTACAAGCCGAGGATGAACTCTCTGCTATTGGTATGGCTATTGGTGCATCGTGGAATGGTGCGCGTGCATTCACAGCAACGAGTGGCCCAGGTATTTCACTCATGGGTGAGTTTTTAGGTTTAGCCTATTTTGCTGAGCTACCATTGGTTTTGGTTGATGTGCAGCGTTCCGGCCCTTCTACCGGTATGCCAACACGGACGCAGCAATCAGATGTTATGGCTTGTGCTTATGCCTCTCATGGAGATACAAAACATGTGTTGTTGTTTCCATCCGACCCTAAAGACTGTTTTGATATGACAGTGCAGGCGTTTGATGTGGCAGAGCGTGTTCAAACGCCAGTTATTTTAGTTACTGATCTTGATATCGGTATGAACGATGTGATGTGTGAGCCTTTGGCGTGGGATGACAAGCAAACTTATGATCGCGGTAAGGTTGTGAGTGCTGAACAATTGGAAGCCAATAGCGAGAAATTTGGTCGCTACCTAGACGTCGATGGTGACGGCATTTGTTATCGAACTTATCCCGGAACACACCCAACAAAAGGCGCTTTCTTTACTCGTGGTACTTCGCGTGACCCTTATGCGGTTTATACTGAAGATGGTAAAGAATACCAAAAAAATATGGAGCGGCTACAGCGAAAATGGCGAACTACGGTTCAGTATTTGCCTGAGCCGGATATCTTTGCAAAAACCCAGTCCAATTCTCGTGATGCGCTGATTTGTTATGGCTCAAGCCGTGCCGCAATGAATGAAGCTTTAGATACCTATGCCGCTCAAGGTGAGCATATGGATGGTTTGTGTATTAAGGCATTTCCTTTTGCTGATGTTATTGCAACGTTTATCGATAAACATGAGAGAGTGTTTTTGATAGAGCAAAATCGTGATGCGCAAATGAAGACCTTACTTGTTAATGAGTTTGGTATAGCACCAGAAAAAATTATATCGGTTTTACATTATCACGGTAGTCCCATTACAGCGGCCAGTATTATAGACTCGATCGAAACGCACAGAGAGAGCGATAAGCTGCAAGCGAAAGAAGCCTAAGAGGCATTAAAAAATGTAGGGTTGCTAGGATGTTAAGAGAAATACTAAGGGTAATAATAGTAAATGCGCTGCCTTTAACGATGCCTCTAGCTAATAAAAAATAGTAATAAAGAATAAGAGAAAACATATGAGTTTTATTCGTCCAAATTTTCGTCACCCTGATACACCCACAAATCAATTGGGTTTTACACACAAAGACTATGAAGGCGCTATTTCAACTTTATGTGCGGGTTGTGGGCATGACTCTATTAGCGCCGCTATTATCAATGCCTGTTTTGAGCTATCAATAGAACCACATAAAGTGGCAAAATTATCGGGTATCGGTTGTTCTTCTAAAACACCGACATACTTTCTAGGTAATTCCCATGGTTTTAACTCGGTACACGGTCGCATGCCGTCAGTGACTACGGGTGCCAATCTTGCTAATCGCGATTTAACCTATATTGGTGTTTCAGGTGATGGTGATTCAGCTTCTATTGGTCTAGGCCAGTTTGCTCATGCAGTGAGGCGTAATCTAAATATGCTGTATATGGTTGAAAATAACGGTTGTTATGGTTTAACGAAAGGACAAATGTCAGCCACAACAGATTACGAATCAGTAAACAAAGCGGGGATGAAAAATTTATATGAGCCGATTGATTTGGTGAGTATGGCCTTGCAGTTGGGGGCAACCTTTGTTGCGCGTAGTTTTTCAGGAGATAAAAAACAATTGGAACCCTTGATTAAAGCGGCTATTTCCCATCGTGGCTTTGCATTTATCGATGTGATTTCACCTTGTGTTACGTTTAATAATAACCCCGGCTCGAAAAAGAGCTATGAGTTTGTTCGTGAACATTGCGATGCTACTGGCACGGTTGATTTTGTACCGATGGAAAAAGAAATTACAACCGATTACGAAGCGGGTAGCACAGAAGAAATTACCCTGCATGATGGTTCGGTGATTCGATTAAATAAAGCCCAAGAGGGTATGGATGTGCACAATCGCTTTGCGGCACAGCAGGCGGTTCATGAGGCGACACAAAAAGGTGAGATATTAACCGGTTTACTTTATGTTGATACAGACCCTTGTGACTTGCACGATATTCTTAATACATCGTCTAAGCCGCTCAACCAAATGGATGAATCGACTTTGTGTCCCGGTTCTCAAACACTAGAAACAATCAATGATTCATTTCGCTAGTGAGTCTATATGAGCAGCTCCTAAATAAGGGCTGCGCCTTTATTTAATGAGTTTTGTTTCCGGAAAAGCGGCATGCCAACCAAACCAAAAAGCGCGATGGTAGGGCAGGCGTGCTAGTTTCTTTCCTGAGGTATTGCTTAGCTCCTCTTCTCCTACGATCCAAATGTTACCTTTGTCATCCTTGGCTTTTTCTTCGCCATCATAAGAAACGAATTGAATTGTTTCTGGGTCATAAACCCTATTAGCACCCGTTTTATCTGTAAAGACGATAAATTGTTGTTGGCCAATATTATTTCGATAAATGGGATTCTTTTTTAGATAGTCAGTATCAATTGCTAATTGTTCTTTGGGTGATGCGGCAAATCGTAACGCTAATATTTCTTGTTTATTTTCAAGTCGCTGATCATCAAATGGCGTATTGAACATCAGCTCATCGGTGGCGAAATAATCTTGATAGGCGACGCCCTCATTATAGTTGCGGCGGTGCCCAGTTTTCAGTGATAGCACGGTGGTATTAGGATTGCGTTTGCGCCATTCTCCCCATGTTGTAGTAACTACGCTTTCATAAGGTAATGTGATGCCTTTGTCGACTAAAGGACCTAGCACAGGTTCGCCACGCTCAGTACTCCACAGTGATTGGGTCGCTTTGTCATACATGAGTTTATTGGAACGATATAAAAAACCGCTGGTTCCTAGTGTGTACTTAACGCCATTCACTGATGTACGATAGGGTATGACCGTCCCGCATAAAGTGCAGTAAACTCCAGCAATATCAATACCGCCAATCGTATCTGTAAACATTTCGTGCCATGCCAGAATACGTTTAGGGTAGGCGCGAGCGTCTCCATTAATTTTAATTCCAAAAATAATGTCTCGGTCATCTAAGTAGCTTGCTTTATTTGCTTTGAGCATCTTGGGGTTGCGTAAAGGAGGGATGCCGTCTTGTAAAACGCCCCCCCAACGAATTTCGTCTAGTCTAATACGCGCACTGTCTTGCCGATTACGGAAATATTTTTCGAAGCGATCATCAATACTTTGGTATAACTCACCTTTAAAGTTAGCGTAATCCGCTGCAGGTTCTATGTCCTGATTCCATAACCAGCGATATAAGTCATTTAAACTACTAAAATTTTGTGAGCCTGCTTCATTGATGATAAGTCTTTTCAACTCTTGTCTTACTGCAGGTGAGCGTGTGTAGTTATAGGTTTCTATGGCGAAAGGAATAAACGCTCTATTCCACTTGCTTTGTATATACGAGAGCGCATTATCGATGGCATCTAAGTCATCGCCAATGATCAATTGGAGGAAATGCTTGCTTGTAGCTAGTTCTATTTTTGTGCTTGCAATCTCTTCGGGGGTTCGTTTTTCCGCCAGAGCCTGAGGTAAGCCCCCAATTGTTAGCAGCACAAGGCTAACTGTTATGATAGTGTTTATGAAGTATTTTTTGTAGAGAAAGAGCGTGCTCATAATATGTTATATCATCAAGGGGTTGTATATCGGTATCGTATATCTGTAGTTATAGAGGTAATCAGCTTGTAATAGTTCAATCTAATGTTCCTATGTGGGTTAAGCTCAAACTTGATGCATCTTGTTACAATTTTTAATAATAAGCTCTGATAAGATAATATATTACTGATCGATGCTTGGAGGGACGATGTACTATATAGCAGCAATATTACTTTTTTTAATTGGTGTTGCTCACTCTTATTTGGGAGAACGTTATATTCTTATCCGCTTATTTCGTCGTAATGACTTGCCTATATTATTTGGGGGCACAGAGTTTACTCAGAATACTCTTCGATTTGCGTGGCATCTAACCACCGTTACTTGGTTTGGCTTTGCTTTTATATTGGTTTCGCTTGCTAGTGATCGATTCAGTATAGAAACCGTTGCCGGGATTATTGGTGTTATATTTTCAATTCATTTTGTTGTTTCTTTCTTGTTTTCTAAAGGGCGACACTTTTCGTGGTTGGTATTTTTAATAATATCGTTAGCTATCTTTGTAGGAATGCGATAGCTTGACAATTATTTCACATCTTAACCTCTATACTGTTTCGATCGGTAACTGCCTATTTTTTTTGATTCAATAGGAGGGCTGAATGCCTGATTTTTCCGAAAATCCCACTTTATTGTTTCTTTTAATCTTTATTAATATACCTATATATTATTTTTTGGGTAAATCATTTTATAAAACATGGGCAGATTTTACGGAAGGTTTACGATATTTATTTCAACCGGGTTGGTTGTCCGCTATACGAGGTGAGTTTACGGGTGATTTTTGGGAGACGCTCAGATTGTATTTGTATATTCTTTGTTGTGGCGTCATTGTTGTGTTTCAATACAAGCTATTTTTATGATTTTGAGTGTAGTGGTTTAGATGAGAGGAATAATAGTGGGTGCGGGTATGGGCGGTTTATCCACAGCCATCGCCTTGAAAGCAAAAGGGGTTTCGGTAGATGTGTTTGAAGCGGCTCAAACGCTTTCGCCAATAGGTGCTGGCATACTGGTACCACCTAATGCCATGGCTGTGTTGGATCAATATAAGCTCGCGGACAAGGTCAGCCGTGAAGGCTATGCTCTTGAGCGCCTACTTGTATCGGATATAAAAGGTGCTCCCATAAACAGCATGAATGCTGATTATACTATTCAGGGTAAACAATACTCGACCATCGCCATTCACCGTCATGCATTACAACATATTTTGTTAACGGCTTTAGGGAATGATGTAGTCAATTTAGGTCACGTGTTGCAAGAGGTAAAAGAGAGCAGCACTGGCGTCGAGGCTTCGTTTAAGAATGGCTCGACTATTCATGGCGATTTTCTTGTTGGCGCCGATGGCTTGAGGTCAGCAGTGCGTAAAACAATCTTTCCTGAGAGTGTATTGCGTTACTCGGGTCAATTATGTTGGCGAGGTATTGCTGATATGACACTTCCTAAGCAATGGTCTTGTCAATTTACTGAAGTGTGGGGCAATGGCACTCGTTTTGGTTTTACTCAGATTAATTCTAGCCAAGTATATTGGTACGCAACGCAATATACTAAATTAGATCGTCATTCAGGCCATATTGGTCTTCCTCAGCTGCTTGAGATGTTTAAGCACTATGCCCCAATTGTCAACGAGATTATTTGTAATACGGCGAAGCATTCATTGATTATAAATTCTCTTTATGATTTAGCTCCGTTAAAACGGTGGTCTCAAAATGCAATTACTTTACTTGGAGATGCCGCACATGCAGCGACGCCAAATTTGGGCCAAGGAGGAGCGCAGGCGATAGAAGATTCATATGCTCTGGCTGAGAACATAGCGAACTATCCTTCGTTGTCGACAGCATTTGAACATTTTTATGCCGAACGCAACGTTAGAGTAAACAAAATTACCAAGTTGTCTTGGCAGATTGGACGCTTGACTAATATGTCGAACCCTTATTTATGCTTTGCTCGCAATGCTCTTTCACGCCACTTATCCCATTTTATGAGTGCTCGACAAGTACAGCAGATTTATGATTGGCGATAAATTATTTATTCAACATTAAAGAGAGTATCTATATTGATATATGAAATAACATTTCCTGATGCAACGCAAATCAATGGTAAAGAAAAACATTCTTATTATCGTGATTCTTTTAAATTTAAAACGAGGTGCTGTGGACTGGAAGCGAAACAGGTCTATCACAGCATTTTTGGTTTTTTGCCCGCCCCCATTCAATGGGCAATGAAACTAAGAAACGCTATTGTTAAATATTTTGGCTTTTCTGCAAGTGAGACAGAGATGAGTTTGCCCTTAGCGGACATTGCCGAAGGCAAAAAAGCCGGTTTTTTAATTATAGAGTCTGTCTCTGAGACAGAGATTGTTTGCGCTGCCTATGAGTCAAATATGGATATGTGGCTGTCTGTACTCAAATTGTCTGAGCAAGAGTTTGCTGTATCCACTTTGGTTAACCTCAAAACGACATCAGGTCGTTTGTATATGCTATTTATTCAGCCCTTCCATAAACAGGTGGCCAAATATAGCATTAGGCAAGCGCTTAAATCAGGTCGTATATAACACGCTGATTTAGTAGCGCTTGTCTAGTGGTGCTTGTTTGGGGGTACTTTATTTAGTAATGCTTATCCCCTTTATATTTTTGAATTGTAGAGTCGATGTAACTTGTTTGAGAAAGAGGCAATATCGGTTTTATTTTTTTCATAATCCCACCCATTTTGGCAGTTGATGTGAAGAGCATCAAAATAGTGCATGCCTAGATAGCCAAATGTCTCCAGCAGCATATTATTAAATGTAGGGGAAAGTTTATAGTGAGTCGAAACAATTGATGCTTGCTTTCCTCTTAGTTTTCGACCGGTATCCAGTAGTTCTGGAAATATAAGTAAGTCAGAGATGCGATCTAAAAATATTTTCATCCCAGGGCTGACAGAATACCAATAAACAGGGGAGGCAAAAATAATATGATCGTGGTTTAGTACTTTTTCTATCAGCGGTAAGAAATCATCATCTTTATTTTTATTGTCATAATCGAATGGTGCAATATTGGCTTTATCTAAGTCGATTACTTCCATATCGATGTTTTGCGCGATGTTATCAATTAGTTTCCCAGTATTCCCGTGCCGTCTTGCACTTGAGAATAGTGTAATGATACTGCTCATAAATTCACCTTGATATCCACTTTACTAAAAAGAGTTGATATTATAAAACCTCAAGTTAACTTGAGGTAAAGTGTATTTTTATATACACTGTTTTTGGCATTTATTGATGGGTTAAGCAGTGAAAAAAACTAAAGCGGCATATTCCAAACTTGAATTGAGTGTTGGTATGGTAGCTAAACGTAGCGGGGTTGCTATTTCGGCTATCCATTTCTACGAGTCAAAAGGCTTGATAAAAAGTCAGAGAAATCAGGGTAATCAACGCCGTTACCACCAAGACGTTTTACGCCGTATTGCTGTGATCAAAGTGGCACAAAAAGTAGGTATATCCCTGCAGGAAATCGCTGAGTCTTTTAAGCGTTTACCGAATGAGCGAACACCAACCAAAAAAGATTGGGATAGTATGTCAAGAAAGTGGAAAAAAGACCTAGAGCTAAAAATTCAATTGCTGAAACATTTGCAAAATGATTTAACTGGCTGCATTGGCTGTGGGTGTCTATCTATTGATTCGTGTCCGCTAAGAAACCCAAACGATAGCTTATCTTCGAAGGGTAATGGGCCTGTATTATTACTATAAACCGTCGCCTGAGATCAGTAAGCTTAAAGATTAGCTGTATATACCGCTTATGTTCGTTACAATCCCCTTATGACAAGTTCAACACAAAATAAAGATGACTATCTATCTCGTTCAGCTCTGGCGGAAAAGCTTGGTATTACCTTAAAAGAGCTTACTCAACTAATGATCGAGTCAGGCTGGATTACGCAAGAGGGTAAGTCTTGGAATTTGACCGCCAAAGGTGAATTTGAAGGCGGAAAGTACCGTGAAAGTAAAAAGTTCGGGCAATATATTGTTTGGCCGGCCTCCGTTATCGAACACCCGATGATTCGTGAGATGAACGATGGGGTGGTTACTATTTCATCACTCGCTAAGCGTGTTGATTTGCCCGCTCGCTTTTTTAATCGCCTATTAGCTGAGCTAGGTTGGATAGAAATTTTTGCTAAAGGTTGGCAGTTGACATCCCTCGGTGAGGTCCACGGTGGCGTACAGGCTCAAGATGACGAAACGGGAATCCCTTATGTTATGTGGCCCCGTACTCTATTAGACAACCTCTCTCTTCAACATTCAGTGGCTTATTTTTCAGATAATCAACGCTTGCAGGCTTTAAATGGTTTAACAACAATGTCAACAGCACACAGCGTGATTGCTAGTTGGCTGTATGCCGTCGGTTTGGTTTACAGCTATCAACGAGAGTTGCTCTTGCCAAAAGGAATTGTGTTAAAGCCTGACTTTTATTTGCCTCGTAGGCAGTTGTGTATTGATTATTGGCCCGAGTCCTTACCTGCGGATGCTTTGGCCGTGCAGTTAAGTAAAAGAGAAGTCTACAAGCGGCACAATATACGTTCGATCGAAATAGATCCAAAGGGCTTAGCCGATCTTGATCACGAGTTATCAAGAGAGTTAATGCAATTGGGCATTACCGTCTATTAAATCATAAGAAAAGGCATGAGGAGAAAAGATGAATATTGCATTTATTGGTTTGGGTGTAATGGGGTATCCCATGGCAGGCTTTCAACAACAAGCGGGCAATAATGTGTGTGTCTTTAACCGTACTGTTTCTAAGGCACAAAAGTGGGCTGATGAATACGGCGGCCGCTTTGCTGAAACACCACGAGAAGCAAGCCAAAATGCGGATGTGGTTATGGTGTGTGTCGGTAATGATAATGATGTGCGCAGCGTTATCTATGGCGATGATGGAATCTTGGCGGGCCTGCAAGCCGGTGCATTTGTCGTTGATCATACGACAACCTCTTATGAACTCGCCCTCGAGCTTCAAGAAGCGTGTGATGAGCAGGGTGTTGGTTTTATGGATGCTCCAGTTTCAGGCGGGCAAGCGGGTGCTGAAGGGGGTGTATTAGCTGTTATGATGGGAGCAGATGAGGCATCTCTAGCTACTGTAAAGCCTGCTATTGAGCCTTATGCTAAGACTATTACCCGTATGGGTGATGTCGGAGCAGGGCAGATGACAAAAATGGTGAACCAAATTCTGATCGGTGGTGTTTTGCAAGGGATTTCCGAAGGGTTTACACTAGCGCGTAAAGCCAACCTTGACTTGCCTAAAGTGATTGATGCCATTGCTCAAGGTGCTGCTGGCAGCTGGCAATTATCCAACCGTGGACTTAATATTGATAAAGGTATTTTTGATTACGGTTTTGCCGTCGACTGGATGTGTAAAGACCTTGGGTTTTGTTTAGATGCGGCAAAAGGTTTAGGGCTAGAATTACCTAATACCCAATATGTTGCGGATCGCTATAAAGAGCTGCAAGCTAGAGGGTATAATCGCGAAGATACCTCAGCCCTCATTAAGCAATTTGATTAAATATATAACACATCGTTGAAAATAAAAAATTGAGTAACATGTATTACGACTATTTCGGTCTAAGCGAAGCGCCATTTTCAATTGCCCCTAATCCTGATTATTTGTTTATGACAGATAGGCATCAGGAGGCTTTGGCACATCTTTATCATAGTGTTGAGAGCGATGCAGGTTTTATTCTCCTAACGGGAGATGTAGGAACGGGCAAGACAACCGTTTGTCGCAGTTTTCTCGATAATCTGCCAGATGATACGGAGGTTGCTTTTATACTCAATCCATTTTTGAGTGGTCGCGAGTTGTTAATGACCATTTGTCAGGAATTAAACATCGGTGAGCAAAAAGAAAATGCGAGCTTGCGACAACTAACCAATTCTATCTATACCTATCTCTTAGATAATCATGCCATTGGTAAGCAAACAGTATTGCTCATTGATGAGGCGCAGCACCTTCATTTTAAGGTGCTAGAGTTGATCCGTTTACTAACTAATTTAGAAACGGATCGTCAAAAGTTACTTAAAATTGTGTTGGTGGGCCAGCCTGAGTTAAACGACAATTTAGCTAAACCAGAATTAACGCAGTTATCACAACGTATTACGGCTCGTTACCATATAAAGCCACTCAGCCATGAAGAGACAAACGCTTATATTGATTATCGTTTGCGTATGGCGGGTTATATGAGCGAGAAGAAAATATTCCCTAAATCCATTGTTAGAAAAATTTATAGTTTAACTAATGGTGTACCCCGTTTAATCAATGTTCTCTGTGATCGTGCATTGCTAGGTACTTATTCACAAAGTCGTGCGGTTGTTGATTTTAATATTCTAAATAAAGCTATTGTTGAAGTGAAAGGAGAGCAACAGCTTAAAAATAAAAAAGCTTGGCTGTGGCTTGCCGGTTTCGGTGCGCTAGCATCTATCGCGTTAGCATTATTTTTAGGTTTTTTCTTTTTTTATAAGCCTCTTACTGATGTTGATTTAGCCGAGTCGAACGATATTAATTCACACACTACCGCACTTAAGCCTGTTATAAGAGATACGGTTGCTTCTGGGGAAGACCCTGTGTCGGAAAAGCTTAAGCAGGAAAATACAGACGACGACGTCACTAGAGAGCAGGGGGATACTTTTAGCCAAAACAGTACTGTGAACCAGTCTGAAGCACTTTCTGCCTTGGCACAGCAAAGTGCAGAACCTACTCCCGTTGTGAGTAATAAGGCTATTGCTTACTATGTTAATGATAAAACAGCATTAAAATCTCTAATTAAAAATGTGATAAAAGACTCCGCATTGATTGATGCCGATTGTAAGAGCTTGGAAACAGTTGGTTGGCAATGTCGCCAAGCAACAGCAAAGAGTTGGCAAACACTACAACAATATAATCGTCCGGCTATCATTACTTTGGCTAACATTGTGGGAGAAACATATTATCTTCCAGTATTAGGAATCGGCGCAGTACATGCTGATGTATTAACGCCAAAAGGGAAACGGCGCCTACGCTTGTCTGAATTATCCGATGAGTGGACAAATGAATTTATCTACTTATGGCAGCCGCCTAGCAACTTTGTTAATTATATTTTTTTCGATTCAACGGCTAGTTTAGTCGATTGGTTGGCGAATGCCTTCGCTACTATCGATGAGCGAGACCAAGTATTGGCTAAAGGCGAATTTAACAGTTTATTAAAGAAGCGCATCATGTTATTTCAGCGAGAAAATGATTTAAACGAAGACGGTATTGCCGGCGTGGAAACCTTGTTAAAATTAAATGAAAAGTTAGGTATTGCGATTACCTTAGATGCATTGAATGATCAGGCTGCCAGTACCTTTCAAACTAAGCCGACAGTGAATTAGGAAGCATAGCCTCATGTCATATATTCTTGATTCCCTAAAAAAGTCTGATAAAGAGCGTCGATCAATCGATGCCCCAACAGCAATGGTAATGAGTTCACCTGCATTTTTGGATAATGATAAACCTAAATCTAATACGAGGCTGATTCTTATTTTCTGCATTGTCTTGTTATTGTGTGTCGGTATTTATTTTTTAATACTGCATTCAGATAAGGTAACTCAATTGATGGGCAACAAACAGGGCATAGCGCTAAAGCAACCAGTCTTGCTTAATGAATCCAAGCCAATCGATAAGCCACCTTCTTCTCAAGAAAAAGAAGAAGCCATTTTACTTTATAAGCAAGCACTATCGACTAAATCACAACCTGAAATTGATTCGCTTTACAAAGAGCTAAACGACAAAAATATAAGCGCCCCAAACGTAAATGTAAGCTCTGTAGATAGTAATAAGGATGTATCTGAGCCGCAATTGGTCTCAGCTCTAGAAACCACACGCACGACTTCTCCAGATTTAAACGCTAATGTTGTGAGCAGCTTAGATAGTAATCCAAATGATCTCGGTGCTACAGCCGGTTCTGGATCGCTGGAGCCAATAGCAGAAACGCCTATAGCACAGCCGGAGTCGGTGAGGATCCCTTCAATTTACCAACTGGATGCTTATGTCAGAAAGGATATTCCCTCCGTTGATTATGGCGCACATATCTATGCGACAGACAATAATAGCGGCTTTGTTATTCTTGATGGTGCTAGGCGGAGAGCGGGTGATAAATTGGATAGCGGCCTGTTTGTCGAGAAGATCGAAGAAGAAAGCGTCGTCTTAAGTTTTAACGGCACTTTATTTTCTTTGCCCGCAATGAAAAGTTGGGAAGGTAAGTAGCCTTTCTTTCATGCACGTTATAGCAAAAATCAGTTTGTTATTGTTAATAGATTATTCCCTTTCTTAGTTATAGGCTAGCCTAGTGATGCATGAGTCTAACCCTCTAGAAACGTTTCTTTTTTTTCTGCTGGCAGCAGTTATCTCCGTTCCTTTATTTCGACGTCTACGGCTTGGTGCCATATTAGGTTATCTCTTTGCTGGCGTGATTATGGGCCCTCAGGTACTGCAATTTATCGATGACCCAGAAAGCGTATTGCACTTTTCAGAAATTGGAGTGGTACTGCTTTTGTTCGTAATCGGGCTTGAGTTGAACCCTGATAAATTGTGGGGTATGCGTAATCAAATAGGCTTTTTAGGTGGCGGGCAGTTGTTATTGAGTACTGCTTTAATTGCCGTAGCTTGTTTGCTACAAAGTACATTTTCAGTGGCCTTAATCGTAGGTTTGGCTCTAGCCTTATCCTCTACCGCATTTGCCGTACAGTTAATGGCAGAGAAAGGGATATTGGCCTCTGCCAATGGCCGCTGTGGCTTTTCTATTCTGTTGATGCAAGATTTGGCCGTTATTCCTATTTTATTGATTGTGCAAAGTATGGCTGAGTCTCCAAATGTGGATGGCCCTCCATGGTGGTATGGTCTTGTGGCTGTTGCTTTATTGTTGGTTGCCGGGCAGTTTTTGTTGAACCCTTTGTTAAATATAGTCGCTCGCTTTGGTAGTCGAGAAACGATGACAGCGACGGCGCTATTAATTGTAGTGGGCGCTGCTTACCTGATGTATTTGGCTGGTTTATCGATGGGAATGGGTGCTTTTATTGCGGGTATTATGTTAGCCAACTCTCATTTTCGTCATCAACTAGAAACCGATATTGAACCTTTTAAAGGTTTAACCTTGGGTTTGTTCTTCATTGCTATTGGTATGACTTTGAATATCGAATTGTTATTCGATAAACCTTTTTTCATATTGTTGCTCGCCTTAGCATTGATGCTAGTTAAAAGCATTGTCATTATGATTTTATTGGCTTTAGCGAAGGTGAATTGGCGCTCGGGTCTACAAATAGGTTTGATGTTGAGTCAAGGTGGTGAATTTGCTTTTGTTATTATAGGGCAGGCGGGCGTCTTAGGTTTAGTTTCAACAGAGCTTCGTGAAATTATAAACTTGGTTGTAGGCTTATCGATGGCTTTAACGGCGCCTTTGCTTTCTCTAGTCACATTCCTTTCTGAAAGAAATCCAGAAAAAGAAGTAAAGGATAATAATCTACAAGATTTGCCTGAAGTAGAACAAGAGTCAGAAATATTGATTCTCGGCTTTGGTCGTTTTGCTCAAATAACGGGCCGAATTTTAGCCGCTAATAATATTCCTTTTACCGCTCTTGATAATAATTCAGAACACATCAAGTTTATTAAACGTTTTGGCAACAAAATTCACTTTGGTGATATTACACGGCTCGATGTACTAGAAGCCGCCGGAATTCATAAAGCGACTACTTTATTAGTAACGATTGAAAGTGCTGAGAAAGCAGAGTTGGTTATTAAAATGGTGCGCGAGCATTATCCCGAGCTTAATATTATTGCTAGGGCGTATAACAGGGTGAACTACTTAAAGCTTGTAGCGGCAGGTGCGAATACAGTTATCCGCGAAATTTTTCCTGCTAGCTTAGAAGCAGCGAAAGAAACCTTAAGTGCGCTTGGTTTTACTAATAGCCAAGCAATACGGACAGTCGATATCTTTCGTGATCATGATGAAAGTTTGTTGGAAAAAGCCCTTGAACATCACAATAATCTAGACAAAGTGATTGAAATTGGGGTTCAGGGAAGGAAAGAGCTGGAAGAATTATTTACTCAAGATAAGCAAGAAATTACAAAGTAAACTCTTACATAACGGCATAGATAAGAATGAATGATATTGAGCAAAGATTGAAAGCGCTTGGAATAGTGCTTCCTGAGGCACCAAAACCAATGGGGAATTTTTTATCTTATTTGTTAGAAGATACAAACCTTTATGTTTCTGGCCAAGTATCGATTGATAATGAGGGTAAAGTTGTTCGGGGCAAGTTGGGCGGAACGATTGATCTTGCGGCAGGGCAACAAGCAGCAAAATACTGCGCTATTGGATTGTTAGCAAGAACTAAAGCGGCTCTAGGCGATTTAAATCGTATAGAAAAACTGGTTAAGTTGGGAGCGTTTGTCAACGCTTCTCCTGATTTTAGAGATCATCCCAAGGTTGTGAATGGTGCGTCTGACTTTATGGTAGACGTATTAGGGGAAAAGAAAGGTGCCCATGTTAGGTTCGCGGTTGGTAGTTCCAGTTTGCCTTCAGGTGCAGCTGTAGAAATAGAAGCTTTGTTTAAAGTGAGTGTCTAAACTAGATCGAAATATGCTTGAAATTAGATTAAAAAATGTATTTGCTACTAAAAGTTTGGCTATATTCGTTCAAAATACATTGCAGCAAGCAGTGTTAGATTAAGGTTGCTCTTTTTTCCATTCTTTTTTATATGGAATTAGCTTTTTTTCAAGAATCTTTATTGGCTTTCCTTTTGTGTCTTGCCAAACTTCTAAACGAAGAATATCGCTTTTTTCTATATCCTTTGCCTTTGAGCCTAACGCTACCCGCGAGTAGCCTTTGCTTGTGCCATACTTTGAGGTTTCAAAAAAATTAGCATTCCAACTAAGATTGGGAATTACCCTGAATTGTACTTTTGAATTTTGAGTGCCATTATAAAACCCTTCGATATAAAATATCATATAGGTGTCAGTTTCTTCATGTATTGAAACATGTAAGAAGCGACTACCAGAAGCATTAATGTTGCCTGTATAAATAGTTTTTCGGTTTGTTTTTTCTTTGTCGCTAGGCAAAGTGTTTGAAGCTGTTCCTATGTCATTGTCTATAGTTTTAATTAATTTATGATTTTTATTGCATTTCTGATCCGAATAAATACTTTGGCCATTGCTGTCTTTACAGTGATAAATTTTTGACATTGCAGTGCCAGAAAAAATAGTTAATAGTCCCATAAATACAGCAATGACTATTTTTTTCATTTTATATCTCATAACTCTCAACAACAGTCTCTTCTCCTTTGGCCTCGTCAATCCATTCTTTTAATTCGGGTAGCGCTAATACATTGTCCATATACTGTCGTTCGCTTTCGCCTACTTTGATATTGTAACCATTTAAGCGAATCACTACGGGTGCATAGAAAGCATCGACTATAGAAAAGTCGCCAAATAAAAAATGGCCTTGTTCGCCATATTCTGTCTTACACTCTTTCCAGATAGTACAGACTCTATCGATATCTTTTTGTAATTCTGGGCTGATATTTTCATAATCTGTTTTGCGGCGGCAATTCATGGGGAGTGCGTTACGTATTGCGTTGAAGCTGGAATGCATTTCGGCAGTGGCTGCGCGAGCAATCGCACGGCCGTCACTGGCAAGTGGCCATAAGGCTTTCTCTGGATGATGTTCTGCTAAGTATTCGGCGATAGCAAGTGAGTCCCAAATGGTCATGTCATTATCAATCAATACAGGAACTTTGGCAGCATCGGTATACTGCTTTAATTGTTCTTTTCCTTCGGGGCTATACAGTTCGATTTTGACTTCTTCAAACTCGATACCGGCTACTTTCATTAATATCCAAGGGCGTAATGACCAAGAAGAATAATTTTTATTGCCAATAACTAATTGATACACGGTTAATCTCTCCGTAATTTATCGTTCACTGCGATAGGATTGGGTAAGTTGAATACAACAATATAGCTTGAAATTAAAAAGGTGAAAATAGCTGTAGCCTGTATCAGTGTTGACGCTTTTTCGCTAATCAATGAACCGTTAAAGGCAACCAATGCAATTAATAAGGAAAACTCGCTGATTTGGCCTAAGCGAAACCCAATATCCCATGCAAGTTCGGGTTTTTCGCTTTGTTTTCCTAATAAAAGGCGGAAAGTGCTCGGTTTAAGTGCGAGCATAATCGCACCTAATATTAGTGCCGCCACAATGACATCGCCCAATATTAATAAATTAAATGTTGCTCCAAGAGAAAAGAAAAACAATATTAAGAAGAAATCTCTTAAAGGTTTTAAGTTGATCGCAATGTATTGTGAAATAGGGCTAGTCGCCAGACTGATACCTGCGATAAAGGCGCCGATTTCAGCAGATAAGCCTAAAGCTTCACAGAGCTCAGCCATACCCAAGCACCAGCCTAAGGCGAGCAGAAATATATATTCATGGAAGCGATCAAACTTGCTTAATAAGGGTTGAATCACATAACGCACAAAGCCCCAAGCAAATAAAATAACAAAGGGTAGGGCAAGTACTGTCATGCCCAGTTGTTTTATATCAACTTGGCCTAGCTCACCGCTGAGTAAAATCATTAGGCACAAGATGGCTAAAAAATCTTGTAGCAGCAATAGACCAACGAGGAGTTCGCCGCTATGGCGATGATGTAACACTGTCGTCGGCAGTAATTTAATACCGATTATAGTACTCGAAAACATCATGGCCATGCCTATCACCATGCACTCCACTGGTGTGTAATTAAAGAGTACGCCAATACCGTAGCCAACAGCAGCAAATAAGCCCGAACTAATAAGAGCGACTGGAGTGGCTTGCTTGATGACCGAGACCAGCGCCTTTGGCTGCATGTCCAAGCCTAAAAGGAAGAGTAGAAAGATAATGCCAATACGCGATATTTCTGCAATTAAATCGACGTTGGTCATCAGCTTGAGGCCGTAAGGCCCTAACATGGCTCCAAGGACGATATAGGCAACCAGCAAAGGTTGTCGCGTATA
>JBOEGR010000027.1:0-16556 GCA_050633525.1 Cellvibrionaceae bacterium | reverse complement strand
CTGAAGAGTGGCTCTGGCATGTCTACGGAGGTTTGGTAGGCTTCGCTAAAGTCTTTGAGTGATTCTACGGCGGCGTTGATGTCTAGATCTTCGTCGTTGAAGGTGAAGGCATTGAAACCGCAGCGTTTTAAGTAGCACAATTGGTCACGAATGATATGACCAATGGCGCGTATTTCGCCTTTATAGCCGTAGCGTTCACGCAGTAAGCGTGCGAGTGAAAAGCCTCTACCATCCATAAAAACAGGAAAGTGGATGGCAATGACGGGCAGGCTGGTGATTTTTTCAGCGACATCGTTTAAGTTACAGTCATTGTCTAACCATATGCCAACGTTATCGCGCCCTTGTAATTCAGTTTGTGCCTGCCATAGAGCGAGTGGAACCAGTACGTTTGATGTCGGAATCTCGATGGTTTCAGTACTATTTGGGTCGGTATCAGTTGAGCCAATGAGTTCCCAAGTGTTATCGATGACTTGTCCGTCTTTGATCATCTTATTTTGCGTTGGTTTATTTTGCATTGGAATAGACCTGCTCTTTAAATGGCTTTAAACCAAGACGATTGTAAGTATCAATGAATAGCTCATCTTCATGGCGATTATCGACGTAAAGATTGAGTAAGGTTGCAATCACATCGGGTACGTCTTCTGCGTCGAAGGCGGGGCCAAGCACTTTACCTAGCGATGCATCTTCATTTGCGCTACCGCCTAATTGTACTTGGTAAAACTCTTCACCTTTCTTGTCGACACCCAAAATGCCAATATGGCCCACATGGTGGTGACCACAAGCATTCATGCAGCCTGAAATATTGATATCTAGGTCACCAATGTCATAGATGTAATCTAGGTTATCGAAACGGCGCTGAATGGCTTCAGCAACGGGGATGGATTTCGCATTAGCGAGTGAGCAAAAATCACCACCCGGGCAGCAAATCATATCAGTTAGAGTACCGATATTTGGCGTGGCAAAACCGGCGCTCTTGGCTTTTTGCCATAGAGCAAATAAGTCAGACTGCTTAACATCTGCCAATACTATATTCTGCTCATGAGTTGTGCGTGCTTCGCTAAAGCTGTATTCATCAGCCAAGTCAGCAATAATGTCTAGTTGACTGTCTGTAATGTCGCCAGGGGCAACACCCGTAGGCTTTAAGGACAATACAACAGCAGCATAGCCTGGAATTTTGTGCTCAAAGGTATTGCGTGTTAGCCACTTACTAAAAGCTGTGTTATCAGCCGCTAGTGAGTTTAAATGTGTTGTTTCGGTTTTAGCGTCGAGTTGTTCATAAGCCGGTGCAGTGAAGAAGCCTTTAGCGCGATCAATTTCGGCTTGTGTCAGTGTTGCTGGTCCTTCTTTTAAATGTGCCCATTCTGCTTCTACTTTCTCTGCAAAAGCCTCAACACCCATGGCTTTTACTAAGATCTTGATACGAGCTTTGTATTTGTTGTCGCGGCGACCATGGAGGTTATACACACGCAAGATAGCGTCTAAATAAGTCAATAAGTCCTGTTCAGGCAAAAATTCACGCACGAGGGAGCCAATAACAGGTGTACGACCTAAGCCTCCACCCACAAGGACACGAAAGCCCACCTCACCTTTGTCGTTATGGACCATCTGTAGGCCGATATCATGTACCTGTACTGCGGCGCGGTCATGTTCGGAGCCGGTAACAGCAATTTTAAATTTGCGTGGCAGGAAGGCGAATTCAGGGTGAAAGCTTGACCATTGGCGAATAATTTCACAATAAGGTCGCGGGTCGATTACTTCGTCAGCCGCAATGCCAGCATACTGATCAGAAGTGGTGTTACGAATACAGTTACCACTTGATTGAGTGGCATGCATTTCGACTTCGGCCAATTCTGCCAGAATATCGGGTACATCCGCTAAATCAGGCCAGTTAAATTGGATATTTTGGCGAGTGCTCACGTGGCAATAGCCTTTGTCATAGTGTCGAGCAATATGAGCGAGTCGACGCAGTTGTGTGCTGTTGAGCATGCCGTAGGGGACATTGATCCTTAGCATCGGCGCTAGACGTTGTACATAGAGTCCATTTTGAAGGCGTAAAGGAAGAAACTCTTCTTCTTTTAAGGTTCCGTTGAGATAGCGTTCTGTTTGCCCTCTAAATTGGGCAATGCGCTCACCAATAATTTGGTGGTCGTATTGATTATACTGATACATAAGCTGCCTAGCTTGTTGTTAAAAACAAATAGTGAAGACAAAAATAATAGGCCAAATTCATTAATGGCTATTAAGGCTGCGCGCAGAATACATGAAATAGAAGGGGCTCGCGAGGTTCAAAATCGTGTTATTTTCGGTGATGTATATCACTAATACTGATATGGAATTGGCCTTATGCCATAGGCAGTGTTTGCTTTTACTGAGAGAGTAGGGGTCTATTACCTCTAAAAACTTGTTTTACAGGCTAATATTTGTTAAAAATGCACCACAGTAGAGGCAGAGTGGGTTCGGTTTTGCCTTATACTTGCTGATATGCAGTTCAACAGCAATTCAAAGATAGTGACAAATAGTAACTAATAACAATAATGTACTAGGTTCTAAATATGAATGATCAAATTGAAATTAAAGAAGAGGGCGATAGTTTCGCTGATGCTATCGCGGCTATCGTGCTTATTTCCGTATTTGTAACAGCCTGTGTTTTTTGGGTTAGTTCACAGTAGTCTACTTAGTGCAACGGGGTGTTACAGCTAATGTTATCTAGCGCTTTAATCAGTTGCTCTTTTGTAGGATACTTTTTTACTGAGTCGCTTTTAGAGCGTATTCGATTATTCAGAGCGATTAGTTATTAGCGTGAAAGCCGATTTTAAATTGCAAAATAGCTTCGCATTCTGGATTCATCGCCTTAATAATCTGTTGCAAGAGCAATTTAATCAAGCCCTGAAAGAATACGAGCTAACGTGGCCTCAGTGGATGTTGCTCAATGCCTTGTCAGACGACGGTATTAATACTCCTGCTGCTATAGCTGAACAGCTAGGTGTTGATCGGTCTGGAATAACTCGCCTCTTAGATCGGCTAGAGACAAAAGAATACGTAGAACGTGAGCACGACAAGCTTGATCGTCGTTCGGTTAAACTACATATTACTTCAAAAGGTAAGAAGCTAATGAGTACTATCAATAGTTTAGCTTACCAACATCAAGAGAAGTTTCTTGAGGAACTACACCTGTCAGAACGGCGCGGATTTAAGAAAGAGCTGCAGAAAATGCTAAAAACGTGTGGCGTTGATAGCCAAGCGACGTGGCAGCGTATTGATTAATATTTAACCACGATAACTAACCACGATAACTATCCCCGAAATTAACCCCGATAACTATCTCCCGATAGTTATAAACCACTCTTTTGTAAGACTATATTCACTACTAAAATAACAGTAAAAACAAACACTGCAGTGAAAAGCACACCAGCAAGAATATAAACTTTGATATCTCCATGCTTGAAATCTTTTTCTAGGTTCTTTCTATTTTGAACGCCAAATGCGGCGGCAAAAGTGCTCAGTAAAATTTGCCAAAAGCTAGGTGTAGCATTCGCATCTTCTTTTGTTTTTATATCCGATGATGATTGTTTGGCCATAAGTGACTCATTTGATATTAAGCATAATGCCCTTATATTACCATTACCCCACTTTATGTGGGGTAGAGAAGTCATATTATTCATGGCAATATTCTCGACCAAACTTTTACCTTCACAATTTTTTCGATGAGATCCCACATGACGACCGTCACCATTACAGAATCAGCCCAAGGCTATTTAAGAGAATTACTAGATAAACAAGACGCTGATGAGATTGGTATCCGTATGTTTGTTTCAAACCCCGGCACCAGTCAAGCTGAAACCTGTATAGCCTATTGTCGCCCCGGAGAGGAGCAAGAAGGAGATGAAATTGTCGAATATGATAGCTTTAAGGCCTATTTTGAAGGTAGAAGCTTGCCCTTTTTAGAGGATGCAAAGGTCGATTATTCAGCGGATCAAATGGGTGGGCAGTTAACCATTCGTGCGCCTAATTCTAAAATGCCTCAAGTCAATGATGATAGTCCTCTAGAAGACAAGATTAATTATGTTTTGTTTAATGATATTAACCCCGGTTTAGCCGCCCATGGTGGTCAGGTGGAATTAGTGCAGATCACGGATGATAGCTATGCCATATTGAAGTTTGGCGGCGGTTGCCAAGGCTGTAGTGCTGTCGATTTAACCTTGAAAGAAGGTGTTGAAAAAACATTGATCGAGAAAATACCAGAAGTAAAGGGAGTCCGTGACGTTACTGACCATACAGACACTTCTAATGCGTATTACAATTAGTATTTAAATAACCTTACTCTTTGTCAGCCTATTGTCTTGACTCATGCTTAATTTGGGCTAAATTTTAAAGTAATCATATTACTTTAATAAAGGTTTATCTCATGCCAAAAGAATTTAAGCATGTTCTTGTTCCGGTCGATTTTTCTGAGAATGCCGAGCAAGCTGTAGAAACAGCGTTAAACGTATTTGGCAATGCTGATACTATTTCACTAGTTACTGTTTGCGAGAGTATGACTAATCGTCATACGGAAATGGTGGCCGAGATAGATGAAATGATTACTAAGACAATCAATGAAGAGATGCAGTCGTTTGCTAAAAAGTACGAGGGGCGTCATAGTAATTTAAAAGCTTATATTAAAAAGGGAAATGCGGCTCCGCAAATATTATCAATGGCTAAAGAGCTTGAAGTTGATCTTATTGTGATGGGGTCACAGGGTTCTAGTTCGCTAGCGCGCGTTTTCTTTGGCCACACAACCTATGACGTATCGCGTAAAGCCCATTGCTCAGTTTTTGTTATTCGCACTTAACTATTCAAAGCCGTAATAAAAAGCCCCTGATACCTTAGGTATCAGGGGCTTTTATTGTTTAGGGCTTACTTATAGCGAAGGTGAGTTAAATACGGCCAACTTACTTACTTGCATCTCTTCAAATGTATGAGGAATACCGCCGATACCGTGTCCGGAGTGTTTCAGGCCAGCAAAGGGCATCCAGTCAACTCGGAATGCTGTGTGGTTGTTAATCATCACGGCAGCAGCATCAATATTTTTATACACATGAAATGCCTGATCAATATCTTGTGTAAATACAGCCGCTTGAAAAGAGAACATTAAAGAGTTGGCTTCTTTAATGGCGTCATCAACGGAGTCATAGCTGTAAACACAAACGACAGGTCCAAACACTTCATTTTTGCTGATTTTGGTATTGGCCGGTGGGTCTAGTAATATAGTGGCTTCATAGCAGTTATTCGCTAAGCGCTTGCCTCCACATAGCAGTGTTGCGCCATCGTTAATGGCTTCTTGAACCCACTCGTCAATACGATCAACTTCTAATGGTGAGATTAGCGGGCCAATTTCTGTTTCCTCATCTGTCGGGTCTCCAATCTTCATGGCACTCCCTAATTCAGCTAGACGATTGGCTAGTTCTGTTGCAATGCTCTTGTGTGCAAATACTCGTTGTACCGATACACAGACTTGACCGGCGTGGTAAAGGCCGCCTTTAGCGAGTAATGGCGCTAACATGTCAAGGTCGGCATCCGCTTCCACAATAACCGGTGCGACACCGCCATGCTCAAGCGCACAACGAACGCCTGGTGCCAATTTCGATTTCAGCATCCAACCTACTGCTGCGCTACCAATAAATGAAAAGAAGCCAACACGCTCATCGGTAACCAGTTTAGTTGCCGTTTTGTTGTTATCCGTCACTAAGGCTTGACCATATTCGATGGGTAAGCCTGCCTCATGTAATATTTTCACAAAGCGTAAGCAAGTAATGGGCGTGGTACCAGCAGGTTTAATGATAAAAGGGCAGCCAGCAGCCAAGGCTGGACCCACTTGGTGAACGGCAAGGTTCAGTGGGTGGTTAAATGCGCTAACGGCAACGACAACACCAATAGGCTCTTTGGTTGTGAAAGCGAGCTTATTCATTGAGGCTGCGTTGATTCCCATAGGGATCACTTCACCCGCTTCAGTCCGAATACAGTCGATACAATTGTTAATGCCATCGATAGCGCGATTGACTTCAACTATGGAGTCGGCCAACGGTTTTCCACCTTCTCTAGCCGCTTCTATGGCAAGCTCATCAAAGCGCTCTGTCATAATATCAGCTGCTTTTTCTAGAATCTCGATTCGCTTGGGAGCTGGTAGCCAGCGGCTGCGATCACGGTAGATTTCGTAAGCCGCTTCGATAGCCTTTTCAACCCCTTTTTCGTCAACACTGGAAACTGTCCCGATAACGGTATCATCGTAAGGTGAGTTAACTTCTTTATGGTTGCCGGAATCGCTTAAATTGGCGACTAAAGAGGGATGGTGGTTCAGCATTACAAGACTCCTGTGTCTGCGAAAATAATATTTAGGGCGCTATCAGATTGATTTTAAAAGATAATTTTTATATATGGGTCAAAAATAGAGATGGATAATGCGCTGCAGCAAATATTGTCGCGCGAATACACCAATTAATGCAAGTGTTTGTGGTAAGCAACTTAAATGACAGCCACATTAGTGTCATTTAAGTGAAGCATAGAAACGTTAATATGAGAAATTTTATGCTTATTTTAAGGTGCGAATGACGTTTTTCATACCTGCCGTTAGTAAGCTAAGTTGCTCAGTTTCGATAATAAAAGGCGGCATCAGATAAACTAGTCTGCCAAAGGGTCTCACCCATACGCCTTGTTTTACAAACTGTTCTTGGTAGGTTTTAAGGTCGATGGGCTGTTTTAATTCAACAACACCAATACCACCAAGTACGCGTACGTCAGCTACTTGTAGCCAGTCTTTGCATTCATCCAATTCTTCTTGTAGTTGTATTGCTATTCGTTCAATCGACTGTTGCCATGGGGAGTTTAATAGTAAATCGATACTGGCCCCGGCAACAGCACAAGCAAGTGGGTTTGCCATAAAAGTAGGTCCGTGCATGAGTACGCCTGCTTCGCCAGAGCAGGCAATGCGGCCCACTTCTTCGGTGCAAATGGTTGCGGCCATGGTCATATAGCCACCGGTTAAGGCTTTACCTAGGCACATAATGTCGGGGCTAATATCGGCGTGGTTGCAGCCAAAGAGTTCACCCGTACGCCCGAAATTGGTGGCAATTTCGTCTACGATCAACAATACATTAAATTCGGTACAGAGTTCTCGTAAGCGAGTTAAAAAATGGGGCGAATAAAAATTCATACCGCCTGTGGCTTGCACTATAGGTTCGATAATGACTGCAGCAAGCTCTTGGTGATGATGTTTGAATTTTTCTTTAAGGTCGTTCAGGTAAGTTTCATCCCACTCTTCATGGAATTTACAGGAAGGGGATTCAGCAAATATTTGTTTGCGGATAACATCAGCGAATAAATGATGCATACCTGTTTGCGGGTCGCAAACGGACATCGCGGCAAAAGTATCACCATGATAGCCTTTGCGAAAACTCATTATTTTTTGCTTTGCCGTTTGGCCTTGGGCTTGCCAATACTGCAAGGCCATTTTCATTGCGACTTCAACGGCGATAGAGCCCGAATCACAAAAAAAGACCTTTTGCAGGAGAGTGGGTGTGAGTTCGACTAATCTTTCGGCTAATGATATGGCGGGTCGGTGCGTTAGTCCCCCAAACATGACATGTGACATTGTTTGAGTTTGCTCAATGATCGCTTGGTTTAGTGTCGGGTGGTTATAACCATGTAGCATACACCACCAAGATGACATGCCATCAATGAGTTGTCGGCCGTCTTCTAGCGTCAGTATGACGCCATCGGCCCGGGAAACAGGGAAAACGGGGGCAGGTTGTGTGATGGAAGTATAAGGATGCCAGATGTGGTGGCGATCAAAATCTAGGTTCATTGAAAGTATCGGGATGATTTGGAAAAATTGATTATAACAGTTGTGAAGCTACGACCTTAACCGTTATTTGTAAAACGCCGTTAATCCGTCCATGGAGGCTTAATGTCTGCATCCCTGCAGACAATATTTACAAATAACGCTTAAGGCCATTCGAATATGGCTGGATTTTGATGTGGTGCTGTTGGGGTAGAGGGAGAGAGTTAGGCCATTGAAAGTTGTTCGATAAACTCTTCGAGTTTAAATAGGTCTTCATTTTGTAAGGATTCGAATTCGATACTGATTTCTGTACGTCTAAAGGGGCGTCCATGGTAGCTGAAGGCTTTAACTCTGGCACGACAAGAGATTGCTTGTCCATTGTCTAAGGTGATATCGCACTTGCGTAATGGTTTATTTTTGTGAAGGTGGGAGCGTAGGTCTCCCATTACCAAGATGCGCGCTCCACCTAGGCTGATATTATCAATTCCTGCATGCCATGGCGCGCCATAGATAGGATCGATGACGGCGCTGAGAGGTGCATTATTAAGGAGAATAATACGCTCCTGTTGCCGGCGGGGTTGATATTCGACTTTGTCGGGAAGGTTAAGAACGATGGTGTGGTTAGCTTTGTCCCAGTCTAAAACTTCGCTATTTATTTTTAGCATCTGCTGCTTATTTTGATGCCTAAGAATAACTGTCTGACCCAAGAGTGCGCTAGGGTTTTGAATACGTGGTGAAAATTCATCAATAATCAGTTGCTGGTTATAGAGGTCGACGCCTACGATCATGCTTTGAAAACTTTCGGCTTGTTCGCCGACGATGACTTCGACAAGTTGACGTTCATCCTGTAAACGAATTAAAGACGCGTAGCGGTTCACCTGTGCTAGTAAGCGATCATTTGTATTTTTTTCTTTTACGTCTTTTTGCTTTTGCGTAGGGATGTGCTGTACAAAGTGATGCAATACCCGATTAAATATACCCATAAAATTAGAGCGCCTGTCAGTATTATTCATTGTCAACTTCCATTCAGCAAGGGTTGTGCCAAACAATGTTTTTATTTTAAGTGTTTGTTTTTAAAGGGTTTTTGTTTTCCCTGGTTGTTATGGAGGAAGGGGCTTGCCTTGTAACGGCAAGTGTTTAGAATAAATTTGCCGCTATCTTGGAGGGATTGCCGCTTTAGCTTGGAGCTGATTACAAAAATGGTTAAATGTTTGTGTGATTGCTCTTTGGCTAAGCGCCTTTAATTCGTTACAATCGCTCGTTTAAGTTTGCTCCTATATACTATTTATTGATTACCGCAGTGTAGCCCCCTTTTATGTCCGATACTCCTTATCATACCGATGCATCACAACAGCCTGAGCGTGAAATAAAAAAACAACGTTATGAGTTCAACAAATTACATAAACGACTCAGAAGGCATGTTGGTCAGGCCATAGCAGATTTTAATATGATCGAGGCGGGGGATAAGGTCATGGTCTGTTTATCTGGAGGTAAAGATTCTTATGCTATGTTGGATATTCTCTTAAGCTTACAGAAGGCAGCACCAGTCGATTTCGAGTTGGTTGCGGTCAATATGGATCAGAAACAGCCCGGCTTTCCTGAAGAAATTTTACCTAACTATTTAGATAAGTTGGGCGTGCCTTATTACATTGTTAACAAAGATACTTATAGTATCGTTAAATCTGTTGTGCCTGAAGGCAAGACAACTTGTGGTATTTGTTCGCGTTTACGGCGTGGTACTTTATATGGTTTTGCCGAAGAAATTGGCGCAACAAAAGTTGCTTTGGGTCATCATAAAGATGATATTGTTGAAACCTTATTTTTGAATCTATTTCATGGTGGTCGGCTAAAAGCAATGCCGCCTAAATTATTGGCAGACGATAAACGTAATATCATTATCCGACCACTATCCTATTGTAGAGAAAAAGATATTGCTCGATACGCGGAAGAAAAACAGTTTCCTATTATTCCTTGTAATTTATGTGGTTCACAAGAAAATTTACAAAGGCAAAATATAAAGAAAATGTTATCCGATTGGGATAAACAGTCACCGGGTAGAACCGATAATATTTTTTCAGCTCTGACTAAAGTTTCTCCCTCGCAATTGGCTGACGCATCGTTATACGATTTTATTGACCTGACACTCGATCGTTCCGAAGATAAAATACCACACGAAGATAATAAAACCGTTGTTCAGGGTAATGTTGGAAGTAAGCTTGATGATACGGATGTTAAGCTTTGGACGGGTGACGATACTATCACCGCTGTCAATTTATAGCACTATCAAGGTGTATGGGGTGAGGCTAGGGATATTGCTTAGGTTCAATGAGTCTTAGCTACTCATATTCTTGTATAGGTATTTTTTCCTTAGGTTTAATTTCTTTTGTTTTTTTCTTGCCTTCAGGTAAATAATATAAGCTTTTCTCTTCGGCCTTATTTTTTACAAAATCATTTTGAGCAATATTTTTTTCTAGATAAAGATCTTGTTCTTTTGAAATATATCTTTCGTGCTCCTCTAGTAACTGAGGTTGTTTGCCTAAGCGATGTTGATAAATGACAGAGTAAGCAAGAACGCGTTTAACATAGCTACGAGTTTCTTTAAAAGGAATTAATTCAATCCAAATGTCTGCAGGTAAATGTTCATTCTTATTTTGCAACCATACTTCAACGCGATGAGGGCCAGCGTTGTAAGATGCAGTGGCTAGAATTCTATTTTTTGAAAAGCGATTTGACATCCAATGTAGGTAATGACTGCCGAGAGTAATGTTAGTCTTTGGGCTGAATAATTCGTAAACCCCTTTGTAGGTGATGTTGAACTTATTGGCTGTTTCTTGTGCTGTGTCAGGGATTATTTGCATTAAACCCCTAGCATTAGCTGATGAAATAGCTTTATGGTCAAAGGCGCTTTCTTGCCTTGTTATGGCCATTAGCCAGTTTAAATCTATATTTAAGCGCTTGGATTGATTGTTAAAATATTGTCGATGCGCTAGGGGGAAACGAGTGCTTAAGAAATTATAGGCTTGAGCATCTACGGCTGTGTTGATTGAGAAGTGGTACATGCCCCACTGAAAAGCCAATAGGGTCGCAGCCACCTTTTCTTTTTTAGACAAGGTGGACAATACCATAAGCCATTCTTTTTCAGCATATTCCACCTTGTTTAAACGAAATAGCTCATAAGCTCTCAGGACGCCGGGATAGCTTGCCAGCCTTGTTAAAAACGCCTTATCGTAATGGTGTCCACCTAATGCTATCTTGTACGGTTTGTTCACTCTTTCAGCAGAGAGAAAGCCATAATAGCTTCGGCTTGTAGACAGTTTTTCGTAAATGCCTTTAGCAATTAGTTTACCATCGGGATGGGTGAGACTGGCCTGCGTATTTTCCAATGCCCTTGCATACCAATATCTCATGGACTCTGAATCCTTTTTACTTTTAGGTAAGGCTTCTATTATTTTAGTTATTTTGTTCCAGTTTTTCCGATGTAAAAAATAGTTAAAACGCAACTCTTCAAAGTTGTTTATCGTTTTGTGTAGGTTTTTTGCAATGGCTTCCTCTAATACACCATCGAGGCCCTTGCGGATATTGTGAATAATGATAGAACGCTGGATATTTTTGACTCTTTTCGGTGTTAGCCAAGTGTTAATGTCTGGTCTTTGCAATTGTTGCTTTACATAATCAATGTCTTTATTGACCAAGCGTCTTAAAGCAGAATAATAAATATTTTTATGAATTTGAGACTGCTTATCAAGAAGGGCATGCTTAATTAATAAAGGTTCTCGGCGTAATTGTTTGTATAGCTGGGCGTGTTCTTTGTAAAGGGAACCAAAGAATTGTTTATAGATGTAATTTGCTATTTTATGTTCGCCAAACCTTACGGCTTTCTTATAGCGTTTCCATGCGAGTGATCCTGGATTGTTAGGTTGCTTTGACCATAAGCGAAATAAGCGATTGCACTCGTTGGGCTGGGAGTAAGGGACCCCCCATTTTTGTTCGGCAATGGCAAGTGCCTTTTGAGTTTGTTGACGATAATAGAGTGCTTCGCCGTAATAGCACTCTAACTCAGTTGAGGTTTGGTCCAAACCAGAAAATAACCTCAAAAATTCATCCCACTGTTTATTTTCGCCTAATTTTTTCAACTTAAGGGTATCAAGTTTATTACTGATAATCGGGTTGTTGGCTTCCGTTTTAAGCTGATTTATTTGTGGCTGAGAAATTTCTGACAAGCTGGCTAGGTATTCATAGCGCAAGTAGGCATAGAGAGGGTAGTTTTTTAGCTTTTTTTGCAGTTGCTCGTAGTGTTCATAGTCTTTCTTTTTAAGTGCTTTGACAGCTTTGCTGTAACTATTTCTATCTTCTGTATTGGCAGGAGGCTTGATATAAGCGGCAAAAGTATACTGAAATGGGAAAATCGCTAGTATAAGTAAAACAGCAAATAATATGAGGTTACCCGATAATAGTGGGCATCGCGTAAGGTGAATACGTCTTTTTTGTTTATATACAAGTAATATTGAAACAAACGGCACGGTGCTCTTCCTTGGACTTGCTCATTAAATGCTCGAATATTCAAGTATTGAATATGCATCCTTGTTAATGGTTATCTGGTTTACCATCATTACAATGATTAAAGCTTTGTGGCTTCAATCGAGTTCACTATTTGTGTGAGGTAAGCGGTTGACGATAGTCTTATAGCGGCACTTGTGCCCAAAGGCTAATATTAGCAGGAATGGCTGAATAGCTGTAGCGCTTTATTTATAGAGAATTGGGCCTGTTATTCCGTTTAGTGTGGGCTATGCAATTTGCAAATGGTGTTTTTCCCTGTAGGATATGGTGCCATATAAATAGGTGATGGCCTTGAGCTAGACTGCGACATAAGGCCGAAAGCGACTTTTTATAAGGTGATTTATTAGAGGGTGGTTGTTTAGAGCCTAACTTTTGAGGAAGTGATTTTTTAGAAAATGGTTTCTTAGAAAGTGGTTTCTTAAAAAGTGACTTCTTAGAAAGTGACTTTTGGGCCTTTAAGCTCACTCTATATGAGGAATTAGTTGTTTATCCTATTTGCCACATCGTATTGTGTGGTTAAAACACTATAAATAGAATGAAATGGAGCTGTACCAACATGATTAAAAAGGTAGTAACACCTTTACCTAACAAAAGACCAAGTGTGTCACTTTCAAATGGCATCTTTTCTCTTTCTTGCCTTTTGTTTAAGGCTTCCGAAGATCTGTCAAACTGGAAAAGAAAAAGCGGTATCTATGTCTATACACGACTAGAGGAAGGTACGCCAAGTGAGATCGAAGGTAATGAACAGCCCTACCTAAAGATCATATATATTGGCTGCACTCTAGATTTCAGCCACATCAAGTATACCGCAGGAACGGCTATTACTCGTCATGAACCTACCCATATCTGTTTTTATCAGAATACTGATGAGTCAGGCATGAAGCATATCGCGGAGTCATTGATAGATTTTTACAAGCCTTTGGCGATGGGTGGCAAAAATGAAACCTTAGTGGGTATTAATGAGGTGTAGTTTGGGGCCGTTTAATAGAAAAAGTTGAATGGTAAAAGTTAAATAACCAAATTAACTTGTTAAAATAAGCAATGAAAAGTGAGGGGGTCTAAAAAAGCTTTGCCAATAGGACTGGGATGGCAGTTTCCACTCTCAGAATTCTTTCTCCTAAATGGATACTTTTGCAACCAATCTCTTTCAATTCTTCGATTTCTTTATCGATAAACCCGCCTTCTGGTCCAACAAATAAAATTGTTTCTTCGTTTAAGTGGCGGGGGCAAGTGCTGTCTGCTTTGGGGTGGGCGACTAAAGCGAGATTGTTCTCGCATAATGCAGGCGCTCGTTCTTGTAAAAAATATTTAAAGTTTTTCTCAAGAATAACCTCTGGCATAACAGTATCTTTTGCTTGCTCTAAGCCGAGTACTAAATTCATATGAATGTTGTCATCGCTTAGTTGAGGTGTTTGCCAAAAACTTTTTTCTACTCGCGCGCTATGTAGCAAAATGATTTTTTTTACTCCCATCGTTGCACAAGTTTGCAAACTGCGTTTGAGCATGTTGGGACGAGGTAAGGCCAGTACTAAGGTGAGAGGAAGAGGAGAAGGTGGAGCAGTATTTAGTGTAATATTCATGGTTACACTAGTATTGTCGATTAGGGTGATTAAGCCTGTGCCAGTTCTATCATTGAGCAAACCAATAGCCAGCGTGTCACCTATTTTGGCTTTGTGTATTTGCTTAATGTGAGTAAAGCGCCTATCGTTTAAACGCACTTGTTGTGTGTTAACAAAATCGTCTTTAAACAATAAAACCAAATTCATAGTTTATTCAGAGTCGAAAGTCTTGCTTCAGTTTTGCGAGAGGGTAGAGCTTCTATTCTCAAATGAGAAAAAACCGCACAAGATGAGTACGGTTTTAACGTCATATGCGAATAAAAAATCATTCGTCAGATTTACATTTCTGAAATATTCATTGGCTTGCCGCAAACATAGGCCTTTTTGAGTTTATTGAGAGCAGCTTTGGGCATTGCTTTGGGTAAGTCGACGGTGGTGTGTTTATCGCCGATTTTAATGTGCCCTATATTTTTGCTATCCATATTCGCTTCGTTTGCGATCGCGCCAACAATATTGCCAGGTTTAACACCGTCATTTCGGCCGATCTCGATACGGTAACTTCTCATATCTTCGCTATTGCCTCGACGTTTTTTGCCTCGACCTTCATCGCGGTTGTTGTCTTTACGGCCACTTCTACTGCTATTATCTCTGCGTGAAGAACGATCTCGGTCGCGCCCACCCTCACGGCCACCACGCTCAAATGCCTTTTTCGATGGTGCAAATTCTTTTTCTGATTCAAATAAGGGTTTACCGCCTTGAGCAATGGCAGCTAGTGCAGCGGCTATGGTTTCAGTATCATGATCGCTATCTTGAATAAACTCAGTAATGAGCTGGCGATAAAGGGTGAGGTCTGAATGCCCAATGGTATCAACAATTTTCTGCTTAAAATTCAACGCACGCTTTTTATTAACATCACTTGCCTTTGGAACTTCCATTGCTTCCATTGGGCTCTTTGTTGCGCGTTCTATTGCATTAAACAAGCGTCTTTCACGGGGTGTAACAAATAAAATAGCTTCGCCATTACGTCCTGCACGACCAGTACGGCCAATGCGGTGGATATAAGACTCGGTATCAAGAGGAATATCGTAATTGATAACATGGCTAATTCTTTCGATATCTAGGCCGCGAGCAACAACATCGGTTGCGACTAGAATATCCAGCCTCCCGCGCTTAATTTTTTCTACGATTTGTTCACGTTGATTTTGTGGTATATCACCATTGAGAGCCTGACAACGATAACCGCGAGCCGAAAGTTTATCGGCAACGTCAACGGTGGCTACCTTGGTACGAACAAATACAATAACACCGTCAAAATCTTCGACTTCTAGCACCCGGGCAAAGGCTTCTAATTTTTGATTGTTATTGACGAGAGAGTAGCGTTGTCGAATGGTGCTAGCACTGGCTGTTTTATTGGCAATCTTGACGTGCGCTGGTTTATCTAGGTAAGTGTTGGCAATTTTCTCAATTTCTTTTGGCATAGTGGCCGAGAAAAGGGCAATTTGACGTTGTTTTGGTGTGTGTTCTAAGATCCATTCGACATCGTCGATAAAGCCCATACGTAACATTTCATCTGCTTCATCTAAGACTAGTGCTTGCAGTTTATCTAACTTCAAGGTGCCGCGACGAATATGGTCCATAACTCGACCAGGGGTGCCCACAATGATTTGTGTCCCGCGCTTTAGTTGTCTTAGCTGATTATCGTAAGATTGGCCGCCGTAAATAGGCAATACGCTAAAGCCCATATTGCGAGAGTAGCGTTGAAACGCTTCTGCAACTTGGATGGCGAGCTCTCGAGTTGGTGCTAATACTAATAATTGAGGGTAAGATTTTTTTGGGTCTAAAGTGGTTAGCATCGGTAGTGCAAAGGCGGCTGTTTTGCCTGTACCGGTTTGAGCTTGTCCAAGTAGATCTTTCCCTTCAAGTAAGTGAGGGATACTCTCTGCTTGAATCGGTGAGGGTGTTTCATAACCTAATTCAGAGAGTGATTTTAATAAAGGCTCTGGCAAACCTAAGTCAGAGAAGGCTATATCGTTTGTTGTTACTGGAGATGGTTCGGTAGATGATGTCATTTACTTGGGTCACTATTGATGAACGCTTAACTATCAGTTCAAATACTGATTAGAAAGCGAGATGGTAAAAAAGGCCTACTACTTACCTATTTAGTACCATCTTCAATCAACAACGGTTCAAATAAGAACCTCAGCGGTATAACTCATGACAGCAAATACGAACCAATAGAATTGGTTTATCAACTGAGAGGATTAACTAAAGTGATGGAGCTTGGGTACAAAAAGTAATCTGGCAGGTACGAAAGGCGCGGAGTATAACAGGTTTGTCGTCTTTAGTGCGGCTTATTTTGTTTAAAAATTATACCTAGCGAGTATTTTGTCTAGGCTGGCAGTATAAAATCAAGCCGTCAATTCACACGGAGAAGCGAGTAGCCCCGCTTTCGTACCGTCATCTCATAGTCTGGATTTAACATCTTTGCTAGAATGCTCAGCCATCACAGACCGCCCGTAGCTCAGCTGGATAGAGCGGCCCCCTCCTAAGGGGCAGGTTGTAGGTTCGATTCCTGCCGGGGACACCATTTCTTTATCTACGATTAGCATTACGCAAATTAGCTA
>JBOEGR010000026.1:380-116134 GCA_050633525.1 Cellvibrionaceae bacterium | reverse complement strand
TTGCGCACCATGAATTCTTTAAGAATATCATTTTGGATAGTGCCAGAGAGTTGACCTTGCTCAACTCCTTGCTCTTCAGCCGCAACAATATAGCTCGCCAAAACGGGCAAAACTGCGCCGTTCATGGTCATGGATACAGACACTTTATCTAAAGGAATACCATCGAAAAGTATTTTCATATCTTCGACAGAATCAATCGCCACACCAGCCTTACCCACATCGCCCATCACTCGCGGGTGGTCGGAGTCATAACCTCGGTGCGTTGCCAAATCGAAGGCAACTGAAACACCCTGCCCACCTGCGGCTAAAGCTTGACGATAAAACGCGTTCGACTCTTCTGCCGTTGAAAACCCAGCGTATTGGCGAATAGTCCAAGGACGGCCAGCATACATAGTTGCTTGCGGCCCACGAATATAAGGCGGCAAACCCGGCATAGAGTTAGGATAAGCAAGACCTTCAAGATCTATTTGAGTATAAAGCGGTTTGACCTTAATGCCTTCAGCGGATTCTTTAGATAAATCACTAGGAGAGCGGCCTTTTAGCTGCTTTGTGGCTAATTGCTGCCATTGCTCAAAATCGAACGCGGGCGGCTTGAATGATGGTGGCTCTTGCTGGCTCATATCTTCTTGTTTATTCCCTTTTTAAGCGTCTGTTGGTTGATTTAACTCTATCAACACACCGTCGCACGACTTAGGGTGAATAAAAATCACTCGACAATTGTGGGCTCCAACTTGAGGAGAATCGCTCAAAAATTGATAACCCTTGGCACGCAAGCGCTCGACATCTTCATCAAGGTTATCTGAACGAAAGCACAGATGATGCATACCGCCGCCACGCTTCTCCAAATATTTGGCAATTGGCCCTTGTCCCTCTAGGGGATGAACCAGCTCAATACTGGTCGAAGCAAGAGGGAAAAAAGCGGTTGATGTTTGAGCTGAGGCAACGTCTTCTTGACCCGATAGGTTTAAGCCAAAATCCTTAGCAAAACGTTCAATTGCCTTATTAAGATCTGGCACTGCAATCGCAATATGATCCAACCCAGTTATCATTACTTATTCCTATCACAAATTAGCTTCTAATATTAACAGATGAGCCACCATCATGTCTTGGCTGCTACCGTACCAATATGGTCTCAAACTTGATAAAAAGAGCATTAATCAACTAGTATAGATTCATTTTTAAACTACATAATAAAGGCTGACAAAACAATGATTTACCTCTTGGGTATGTTCAGCATCAGTGTTTTTGCCATTACCAGTGTTATCGCCACACAAAATAAGAATTTAGACATCTTCAGCGTGATATTTTTGGGAGCCGTGACAGCCTTAGGCGGCGGAACAATAAGAGATATCGTTCTCGGACAATTCCCTATTTTCTGGGTCAATGATTTGTGGTTTTTATGGGTCGCCATATTCACATCATTCATTGCTTTTTTCATTGTTAGGAGCCTATCAAACAAACAAGAACTACTACTCTATTTAGATGGATTAGGCATGGCTTTATTTTCCATTACAGCCGCTGCTAAAACTATTGCATTAGGCTTTGGGCCATCGATTGCTATCGTTATGGGGCTGATCACAGCCATTTTTGGAGGAATACTAAGAGACGTACTGGCAGGCAGACCATCACTCCTACTCAGAAAAGAAATGTATGCTACCCCAGTACTACTCGGGCTTTGCGTATACGTGTTGTTGCATCAATGGCTGCCAAATCCCAATGTCAATATCCCTCTATCTATTTCGATCACCTTTATTTTTCGGACCGCAGCGCTTTACTACAAAATTCATTACCCGCACTGGCTTTGCAGTCGTTAGCTTTTAGTGTCACAAAGAGGCTCCTTAACTATTCAACCGGTTGATGATGCACAGTCAACTGCTGAAAGGGAATAACCCAAGCATGCTCATTCGCGACTTCCACAGAGGCTTTTTGCAATAAGCGTTTAATTTTAAAATAACTTTCAGCGGCCTCTCCTGAAAATGAGGCGAAAATTTTAAAATCCAAAGAAGACGCTGAGGCACTCTCAAAATCCACACTAATATAATTGTTGTATTCAGCAAAATCTGACTCACTTATTGCTTTTACAATTGCAGACTTATAGATATCGAGAATTTCATGGGTAATCGTTTTTTGATGCTGATAATCGAAGCCAAAAATTTCGTAAATAGTGAAGCCCTCTCGAGACAAATTGCGAGGCCGCTTAGATAAAAAGTCCGAGGTTTGATAGCTATAAATCGAGCCACCTAAATTCAACTCGACAATATCTGGAGTCTGCCGAACAACCTTACCAAAAACCTCGTCTTCGAGAAAAACAACATCCCCAACCTTCGTAGGAAACCAAGGCTCATCCTTATGATAAGGGCGGGAGCTGCTGGCAATCAACTCTGCCAACGGCACCCTGAGATGACCATGGAGAGCCGGGTTGTGTAAGCGTGTATTCACATTAAGGCGAGTCACTCTCCAAGGCAAACCATTAAAAGTAATTCGCTCACCTTGTCGTATTGAGCCCATATTGAGCACCGTTTTAATCTCAACAAAATATTGAGGCAAGGTATTCCTCAGAGCTAAAGCAAGCCCCATAATCAGTAGAAAAGAAACAACCAACAATAACCATTCAGCAAAACTATATAAGACAATAAAATAAGTCATCACCGCTAACAAAGAACCAATTACAACTCGAAAAATAACAACTGCGTGTTCAGCAGTGACTGCTTCACCGGGGTTGTTTTTAGCGATAATATAAATGGGTAATAGAGTGAGCAAGCGAATCGCTTGATAGACGAGAAAGGCAACGACAACCGCAATAAAAAAATGAAACAGTATACTGAGAATGATAGTAGAGAATATGTCACCAAGAGTAGACCAAATAGGATTTTTTTGTCTCTCCAAAACAGCAAGTTCATTACTTAACAACGATAGCTTTTGCTCAGCAGTATTGGCTCTTGATGTGGCGGTATTCAACAAAGCACGTAAATCCTTTTTTAAAGCACTACTACTCACCTCATCAATATTAGCCTTTAAATTTGCAATCGCTGCGCTTAGCTCTACCTTTCGATCTTGCCAAAAAGCAATATCGGACTCTAACTTTTCAATGACACGTGGACGCTCACTAATCTGTCTTAACTGATCGAGTAAAGGCTCAAAAATCAGTTCCAAGTCTTTACGCCAGTCAAACTCTCGTTGAACAACAGGGGGTTCATCATACAACCTTGCTCCGCCTGTAGATAAAGCCACAATTTCCTCACGCAGCCCAACAATAACCTCATTAGCGGAAGTTAATTCCTGTTGTAATTGATCTTTGATGAGCTCATCTTGCTCAGATTTAAATTGGCGCTCCAGAGACCTTTTTTCTTTTTCTTTCTCAGACAATGCTTGCTTAAGTTGCGACAAACCAAGTTCGATGGTGAACGGCTCGTCCGCATTTTCACCCTCATCTTGAGCATAAACAGATACGGGGCTCATTAAAAGAAGTAAGACTGAAAATAGGGAAAGGAATGTGTATTTAAAATACATAGAATAAACTGCCCTTATGAGTATAAGGGCAGTTTATCATATTCCTTTTTAGTAAAAGCTAGGAGTTCACACACAAACTCAGATCGTTTGGACTACCCCAATAAAGAAGCGGCTTCGACATAGGAGTAACCGAGAGCATCAGCAACTGCCAAATTAGTCACCTTGCCACGGCAGACATTTAAGCCATTCAAAAAGTGGGGATCAGCAAGCAATGCCTCGCCCCATTTATCTGCCAATTTAATAATATACGGCAAAGTTGCATTATTTAATGCTAAAGACGATGTCCGCGCGACACCACCGGGCATATTAGCCACACAGTAGTGAACCACGCCATCTACCACATAAGTTGGCTCCTGATGTGTTGTTGGCTTTGACGTTTCAAAGCAACCACCTTGATCGATTGCAACATCCACAACGACAGAACCCGGCTTCATTGTTTTTATCATATCAGCCGTTACCAATTTAGGCGCTGCGGCACCAGGAATAAGCACTGCACCAATCACTAAATCTGAACCCGCCACACTCTCAGCCAAAGAGTCGTGCGTCGAATATATCAACTGCGCTGAGGCACCGAATTGACGATCAAGCCGCCTCAAGGTATCGATATTATTATCCAAGATGGTTACCTTAGCTCCCATTCCTATGGCCATTTGTGCGGCATTCGCGCCGACAACGCCACCACCAATAATACTCACTTGAGCAGGCATCACTCCGGGCACACCAGCTAACAATACGCCACTTCCCCCTTGCGCCTTTTCTAAGCAATGCGCGCCTGCCTGCACTGACATTCTCCCCGCCACTTCCGACATTGGCGCCAACAATGGGAGCTGGCCAGAATCAGAGGTAATGGTTTCATAGGCAATTGCGATAGCCCCGCTGTCGATTAAGTCCTGCGTCTGTGCAGCATCTGGAGCAAGGTGCAAGTAAGTAAATAAGAGCTGGTTAGGCCTTAACATTGCCCTCTCTTCAGCTTGGGGCTCTTTTACTTTGACAATCATATCCGCAGCGGAAAATACCTCTCTAGCAGAATCAACGATTGTTGCACCGGCGCGGATGTAGTCATCATCATTAAAGCCAACACCTTCTCCTGCACCAGTTTGAACGATCACTTCATGACACCTTCGCGTCAATTCCGCCACGGAAGCTGGGATCATACTCACTCGATATTCATGATTTTTTATTTCTTTGGGGACACCTAATTTCATCTTCTTACCTATTGTTTATAGCAGCCATTTAGTTGAAAAAATTATAGCGACAAACAATAGTGAAATTATCTTAATTACGAAATAATATAGTTTTTAAAACCTTATTATTTTAATTTAATAGTGATTTCCACTATTATTATATGAAGTTACATAAACTATGGGCTTTTAGATGAATAAAACAGACACCCTCGACAAAGTAGACCGAAAAATCTTGAGAATACTTCAGGAAAATGCTCGAATATCGAATGTCGATTTGGCTCGCGAAGTCGGCCTTAGCCAAACCCCCTGCTTAAACCGAACCAAGCGGCTTGAAAAAATTGGCTGTATTGAAGGCTACACCATCAAAATAGACCCCGATTTTGTGGGTGCAAAATTGCTGGTCTTCGTAGAGATAAGATTAGACAAAACCTCTAAGCATGTATTTGGCGATTTTCGAATCAAAGTTAGAAAGCTACCAGAAATAATGGAGTGCCACCTTGTATCAGGTGACTTCGATTACTTACTCAAAGCAAGAGTGTCTGATATGGTCGCTTATCGAAAATTATTAAGTGAAACATTGCTGTCTTTACCACACGTAAATTCGACTAGAACTTACATGGTTATGGAAGAAGTGAAAGAAACAGATAACTTCGATATCCCCGAGCCCGATGCGGAATAAGCTACTCACAGCGGCGAACTTAATTAAAATGGTAACAGCAACATGATTAAAAACATCTCTATAGAAGCGCTACGCTCATTTGTTACTATTGCAGAGCTTGGTAGTTTTACACAAGCAGGGGATAAACTTGCACGCTCTCAATCTGCTATTAGCTTACAAATTAAAAAACTAGAAGAGCTATTAGGCCAGCAAATTTTTCACCGCAAAGGGCATAACTTTGAACTCACGAGCGCCGGGGAAATACTCATGCGCTACGCCGTACAAATTCTTCAACTAAATGATAAAGCACTAGGGGAATTAGAAAGTAAAAATATTGTGGGCAAAGTGAGACTGGGCATACCCAGTGAGTTTGCTACGTCACTGCTACCTAAAATAGTGGGTAGTTTTGCAAGGAAAAACCCTCAAATTACACTTGAAGTGATCTGTGATCTTAGCCGTAATTTAAACCAAGATCTCAAACAAAAAAAATATGATTTGATATTATCAATCAATGAACACCCAGAAGAACAAAACAAACCAGATGTAAAAAGAGATAAATTAGTCTGGGTAGCCGCAAGAGGATTTAGCAATCATGATTCCACCTTACCAGTGCCGCTAATCGTAGCACCGGAGGGATGTATATACAGGAAGAGAGCAATTCAACAACTGGACCAAGCAGGTATAGCTTGGCAAATTATTTACACAATAATGGACTTATCAGGGATAAAATCAGCCATTGAAGAAGGGTTAGGCATCACCGTAATCGCAGAAAGCACTGTTCCAGATAGCCTGAAGATTATTCCCTCACCAGCAAATTCTCAAGAACTCGATAACATTGGAATTACCTTACTTTCAGCAGAAAAAGAGATGACAAAAGCAACCACTGTATTAGCTGATTATATAAGGCAATCACTATAGCGAAATGCCTGAACGTTCACACTGCTGATACGAGCTGCCCTACACTCACACAGGCACCATTGGAATATAATTTTAGCCACTTTAATAGCAACTCCATTTAACACCTCCCCAGAATGTCTAGCGTTACGACATCAATTTAAAAAACTAATCGAAAAATTAAAATTATCAATTTTACAAATCTAGGAAGCTGGATCGATAATACTCAAATACAATCGTGAGAATTGATAATGAAAAGTCATCTAGAACAATCCGATAGCGATATCTGGAACGCCATTTCAAAAGAGCAAACAAGGCAAGAGGAGCATATAGAACTCATTGCCTCAGAGAATTACACAAGTAAAGAGGTGATGCTGGCGCAGGGTAGTGAGCTCACTAACAAATATGCCGAAGGTTACCCTCATAAGCGCTACTACGGTGGTTGTGAGCATGTCGACACGGTTGAAGCTCTGGCTATGGAAAGAGCTAAAACCTTATTTGATGCAGGCTATGCTAATGTGCAACCACACTCTGGCTCGCAAGCTAATGCGGCTGTTTATATGGCATTGATTCAACCCGGAGACACTATTCTGGGCCTCTCTTTAGATCATGGTGGCCACCTGACTCACGGTGCTGCACCCAATTTTTCGGGAAAAATCTATCACTCAGTCCAATACGGTATTAATACGCAGACTGGCGAACTCGATTACGATGATATCCAAGCTCTCGCGACAGAACATAAACCCAAACTAATTGTGGCTGGGTTTTCTGCTTACTCTCGAACAATGGATTGGTCTAAATTTCGTGATATTGCCGATAGCGTTGGCGCATATTTACTGGTCGATATGGCTCACGTAGCCGGGCTCGTCGCTGCGGGACTGTATCCCAATCCCGTCCCTTATGCTGATGCAGTCACCACCACCACACACAAAACCTTACGCGGCCCACGCGGCGGAATGATTTTAGCGGCCAAAGAGAATGACCTAACTAAAAAATTTAACTCTTTGATATTTCCAGGCATACAAGGCGGTCCCTTGATGCATGTGATTGCCGCCAAGGCCATTGCCTTTAGAGAAGCATTACAGCCAGAGTTTAAAACTTATCAACAACAAGTGATTAACAATGCACAAGCTATGGCCAAGGTCTTTATGGAGAAAGGCTATGAGGTCATCGCCAAGGGCACAGATAATCATTTGTTTTTAGTCAGTTTGGTTAAACAAGGCTTAACCGGAAAAGCAGCTGATGCAGCATTGGGGATGGCGAATATTACCGTCAATAAAAATACCGTACCTAACGATCCTCAATCCCCTTTTGTCACCAGCGGGATTCGTATCGGCACACCGGCGGTTACCACTCGCGGCATGGGCGAGAAAGAAGTAAGCCAACTAGCGGAATGGATGTGCTACATACTCGATCATCATGCAGATGCGGATGTGATTAATGATATAAAAGACAAAGTTATTGAGCTTTGTTTGTCATTCCCTGTTTATCGATAAAGTAGAGCATGCTATGAGTATCAGCATTTTTGATCTTTTTAAAATCGGTATTGGCCCCTCCAGCTCACATACTGTAGGGCCAATGGTTGCTGCAAAAAAATTTATTGATGAAATCCACAAAAACAACACACTTACCAATGTCGACAAAGTTAGTGCAGAAATGTTTGGCTCGCTCGGCTCGACAGGAAAAGGGCACGGAACCCTTAAAGCACTAATCTTAGGCTTTGAAGGAGAAACACCTAGCACCGTCAATGTGACAGATATTGAAAGCCGTGTTAAGCATATACGCGAGACACAATCCATATCATTACTCAAGCAACATAATATTACATTTGAACCTGATCAAGATATTATTTTTCACCGCAAAAAAAGCTTGCCCTACCATGCCAATGGCATGTGTTTCCGATGTTTTGATCGAAATGGGAAATGCCTAGCTGAACGTTACTACTATTCTGTTGGAGGCGGTTTTATTGTTAATGAAAATCGCGCAAAAAATGATAAACCCATTATAAAAGATGAGCACTCACTGCCTTATGAATTCACAACAGGAAAACAATTACTAGCCCTTTGCCAGAAACACCAACTGAGCATAGCTGAGATCATGTTCGAAAATGAAAAAGTATGGCGAGACGAGAAAGAAATTACTCATCAGTTAGATAATATTTGGGCTGTCATGCAGGCTTGCGTGAAAAGAGGCTGCAGCGAAGAAGGCCTATTACCCGGCGGCCTTAAAGTACCAAGACGCGCAAAAAAACTGCATCAACAATTACTCGATAAAAATATTATCGGCAGCGATACCAAACTACTCAATGACCCTTTAAACGCTCTAGATTGGATAAGCCTGTACGCGCTAGCAGTCAATGAAGAAAATGCAGCGGGAGGTAGAATAGTGACCGCACCCACCAATGGTGCCGCAGGCATTATTCCTTCTGTTTTACACTACTATATGCAATTTATTGAAGGCGCCAATCTTAAAGGCGTTTACGAATTTTTATTCAGTGCTGCGGCTGTTGGTATTTTATTTAAAGAAAATGCGTCTATTAGTGGAGCTGAAGTGGGCTGTCAAGGCGAAGTAGGTTCTGCTTGCTCTATGGCTGCCGCTGGTTTAACTGCCGTACTAAAAGGGACACCGGAGCAAATAGAAAATGCAGCTGAAATCGCTATGGAACACCATCTCGGTTTAACCTGTGATCCTATTGGTGGTCTAGTACAAATACCTTGTATCGAGCGCAATGCAGTTGCATCGGTCAAAGCTATTCACGCTTCCAGAATGGCTTTATCCAACGACGGTTCTCACCTTGTTTCTTTAGACAAAGTAATCAAAACCATGCGAGAAACGGGCAAAGACATGTCGTCAAAGTACAAAGAAACGTCACGTGGCGGACTGGCAACTAACGTCGTCGATGTGCCCGTCAATATTATTGAATGTTAATTATACCCAAGAGAGAAATAGCAATCATGTCAACAACCTACTACACCAGTGACCACGAATGGATCACGATAGAAAATAATATTGCTACTATCGGCATTACCGATCACGCACAACAAGCTCTAGGAGAAATTGTGTTTGTCGAATTACCGCCAGTAGGAGAAGAGTGTGAAAAAGGCAGCGCAATCGCTGTTGTTGAATCCGTTAAATCTGCAAGCGATGTTTACGCGCCTATTGAAGGGAAGATTACCGCGATTAACGCTGACCTCGAAGATAGCCCTGAAAAAGTGAACGAGAGTGCAGAAGAGAATGGCTGGTTCTTCAAAATTCAATTCGACAATGAGTTAAGTTTAGATGGATTAATGACTCAAGAAGATTATTTAAAGACTTTAGATGAATAGCAGGCCCAATATGTCAGTTTCAGCCCCTCCTTTAAAAACGCCTTTGTATGAAGAACACCTAGCACTAGGTGCAAAACTTGTCGATTTTGGCGGCTGGCTATTGCCCAGCAACTACGCATCTCAAGTAGAAGAGCATCACGCCGTGCGTAAAGACGTAGGCATGTTTGATGTTTCACATATGACGGTATCTGATATTACTGGCGAACAGACCTTAGCTTTTTTATCTACTTTACTGGCAAACGATATTAACAAAGCAACAACATTTTCAGGAAAAGCCTTATACAGCTGTATGCTAAACGAAAATGGCGGCGTGATTGACGACTTAATTGTTTACTACATCAATGATCAACACTGCCGAATAGTAACAAATGCTGCCACCAATAAAAAAGATATGGCATGGATAAAAAAACAAGCCGAAGCGTTCAATACATTAGTTACAGAGAAACCCGAACTGGCTTTGATTGCAGTGCAAGGCCCCAAGGCCATTAAAAAAGTACACGAGCTTTTTTCAACAGAAAAAGAATTAAATACCTTAGCCGAACTCATTAGCAGCTTAAAACGATTTCAAGGTGGCTTTGCTGATGACTATTTTGTCGGGCGTACAGGCTATACCGGAGAAGACGGCATTGAGATGATCCTTCCCGCAGATAAAGCCGTTAGTATTTGGAAAAAATTGGCACAAAGTGGAATACCGGCCTGTGGTTTAGGTGCTCGTGACACTTTGCGCTTAGAAGCGGGTATGGCGCTATACGGATCTGACTTAGGTGAGGATTACACACCATTAGATTCTGGTTTATCGTGGACAGTAGGCTTGAAAGATGAGCGTTCTTTTATTGGTAAAGAGGCTTTATTAAATCCATCACAATTTAAAATGATCGGTTTAATATTAGAGGATAAGGGTGTCTTGCGTGGTCACCAAACTGTATTAATAAATGGAGATGCTATTGGCGAAATTACTAGCGGTACTTTTTCACCTACTTTAAAAAAATCCATAGCCCTTGCCCGAATTAATCGAATAGATGATATCAATATTGATTCACTTGTTCAGGTTAAAATACGTCAAAAGCAAGTGAATGCGAGGGTTGTAAAATACCCTTTTATCAACCAATAATTACTGCATAGGTTTATATTAATACACGAATATTAAAGACATTTACATTAGAGATACAGTATGAGCGACCCCAACAACACCCCTTTCTTTGAACGTCATATAGGCCCACGACAAGCCGATATCGACCTTATGCTAAAAGCATTAGCTTATAAAAGTCTGGATGAGCTTACCGAAGCCGTTATCCCACCTTCTATTGCCGACAATACAGCTCTCGACCTGCTGCATCCGCAGAGCGAAGAAAATGCCCTAAAAGAATTATATGAAATTGCCAAACAAAATAAGGTTTTCAAATCGCTGATTGGACAAGGCTATTATGGAACCCACACCCCTAATGTAATCAAACGCAATGTACTCGAAAACCCAGCTTGGTATACCGCATACACGCCGTATCAGCCTGAGATTTCACAAGGTCGCTTGGAAGTTTTATTTTATTTTCAAACCATGGTGACCGAATTAACTGGGATGGATATTGCCAATGCATCATTACTAGATGAAGGAACCGCTGCAGCCGAAGCAATGACTCTGAGTCACAGAAGCAAGCGCGGTAAAAATAATACTTTCTTAGTTTCTAAGTTTTGTCACCCGCAAACCAAAGCTATTCTCGAAACTCGCGCAGCGCCGCTTAACATTCAGCTAATGGAGTTTGATGAAACACAAACGGTAGATGCTTGGGGTGATGTTTTTGGTATATTACTTCAATACCCTACAACCTACGGTGATGTATTTTCATTAGAAAAATGCGTTAAAAATGCGCATGATAACAAAGCAATGGTGGTCATGGCGGCAGATTTATTAGCACTCACCCTACTAAAATCGCCGGCAGAAATCGGCGCAGATATTGTCGTCGGCAACAGCCAGCGTTTTGGTGTACCAATGGGTTTTGGCGGACCTCATGCAGGCTTTTTTGCGACTACCGACAAATATAAACGCTCAATGCCCGGACGCTTGGTTGGACAATCAGTGGATGCTTTAGGTAAGCCCGCTTATCGCTTAGCATTACAAACTCGAGAACAACACATACGCCGAGAAAAAGCCACTTCGAATATTTGTACAGCACAGGCATTACTCGCGATGATGGCAACTTTTTATGCTTGTTATCATGGTCCAGAAGGCTTGACTAAAATAGCGCGTAGAGTACATGGCCTAACAGCAAGCTTGGCTAGTAAACTGAAAGAAAACAATATCACTATTCTTAACAAAAATTATTTTGATACCTTACATATTGTTACCGATAACCCTGATGATTTAATCAAAAAATCGGTCTCTGATGGCTACAATATTAATCAACGTGGATTGCATATCACGATATCATTAGACGAAACCAGCTCTATTGAAGATATTAAAAATATTCTTAGTTGGTTTAATATTAAAACTGAATCACTTGATATCAACACCCATCAATTGCCCGCACAATTTTTACGCCAAGATACTTTTTTAACTCAAACCGTCTTTAACCAATATCACTCCGAAACGGAAATGATGCGTTACCTACGTAAGCTTTCTGATAAAGATATTGCCCTCGATCGCTCGATGATTCCTCTAGGCTCATGCACGATGAAGCTTAATGCGGCCAGCGAGATGGCACCCGTTACTTGGCCAGAATTTGCGAATTTACATCCATTCACACCACAACAGCAAACACTCGGCTATCAAAAAATGATCGCACAGCTAGAACAAATGTTGTGTGCAGCAACAGGCTATGATGCCGTCTCTTTACAACCTAACTCTGGCTCACAAGGTGAGTATGCCGGTTTGCTAGCGATCAAGGCTTATCACGAGTCAAAAGGGGATGATCAACGCGATATTTGCTTAATCCCCAGCTCCGCTCACGGGACAAACCCCGCTAGCGCCCAAATGGCAAACATGAAAGTCGTCGTCACCAAGTGCGATCAAAAAGGCAATGTGGATATTGAAGATATCAAAGAAAAAATAGCGGAGCACCCGAACCGCATTGCCGCCATTATGATTACCTACCCTTCTACCCATGGTGTTTTTGAAGAAAACATTACGGCTATTTGTGAGTTAGTACATGCCAGTGGCGGGCAAGTGTACATCGATGGGGCTAATATGAATGCCTTGGTTGGCACCGCCAAGCCGGGAAAATTTGGCGGCGATGTTTCACATTTAAACTTACATAAAACATTTTGTATTCCTCATGGCGGCGGCGGGCCCGGCATTGGGCCGATTGGCGTAGGGCAACATTTAGCGCCCTTTCTACCAAAAGATGAGCTTAACCTTGAACGCAAAGGCGCCGTTATTAGTGCAGCACCTTTTGGCAGTGCTTCCATTCTTCCTATTTCATGGATGTATATGCGCATGATGGGAGCTAAAGGTCTACGCTTAGCCACTCAAACGGCTATTCTCAATGCCAACTATATTGCTCACCGCTTAAAGAATGCATTTCCTATTTTATATACAGGTAACAATGACCTCATCGCACATGAATGCATTATTGATCTAAGACCAATGAAAGAATATGGGATTAGCGTCGATGACATTGCAAAACGCTTAATCGACTTTGGCTTTCATGCTCCCACTATGAGCTTTCCCGTTGCTGGAACCTTAATGATTGAACCCACGGAAAGTGAAAGCCTGAACGAAATAGAACGTTTTTGTCGAGCGATGTTAATTATCCACGATGAGTGTGTACAGATTATTAATGGTGAACTACCTGCTGACAACAACCCTTTGGTCAATGCTCCCCATACTATCGAATCACTACTGTACGATGATTCCACCTTAGCCTATTCAAAGAAACAAGCTATCTTTCCAGACGAATCTAGTGGTACTGACAGTAAATACTGGCCACCTGTGGGCCGAATAGATAACGTTCATGGGGATAAGAATCTGATTTGTTCATGTCCCAGCATAGAAAGCTATTCACAAAAATCATTAACGAGGCAAGACGATAATAGCATTCCAAATAAAGCGAATGCCTTACTTCAAAAGGTGTAAGTAAGAGCCATAAAAGAGGGGACATAAAAAAGGCTTGGATTAACAAGCCAATAGAGTGGAGCTAGGGGGCTTTTTTTAGTATAAAAAGGAGAACTATAGTTACGCACTAGAAATCAGTGCGTGACCAAGCAATCATCATTTGGATTGCGCGCGAAGGTACTCTTGGTATTGACGCCATTCCTTGTACTCTTCATAACTTTGTGTACCGGGTTCCACCGCACGCTGCCAAGCTTTGTATTCTTCAAAACTGGGCTGCTGAGCTGAACCGCTACTATTAACGGCCTGCTCTTCTTGATACTGTTTTTGATGCTGCAGGGGCCTATCTTGTGATGTCTGAGAACGAGCCACTTTTTTTTCTTCAACAGCGTTTTTATCTTGATTAAATAAGTCAGTAAAAGAAAACTCACCTTTATCTCCGGTTAAAATGCCGGGACCTTTGGGCTCGTCTATCCTTGTACCATCTTCATGGGGGGCGGTAGTACAACTGACCAAAAAAACAAAAAAAGATATAACAATCAAAAACTTATTAAAATACATCATAGAAACTCTTCAACAGTAAGCTAAAAAATTGATGCCGATGTATTCAGGCGTTACCACTTCCCTGCGGCAACTCTTTACCTAACTACATAAACATTAGAACTTAACACGAGCACCAACTAATAGAGCCTCGCCAGAATCTTCACCATTAACAAAGGTACCGACATTATCATCGGCGCTGCGTAGCCCTGCATATAGCTCAACACCCTTTCCTGGGCGATAAACAAAACTCAAACCAGCAGTATCTCTATCAGTCGTGTCGCCATCGTTGACTTCATAATTTGCAAAATCAACCGCAACAGAATACTTACCTTTGTTATAACCTAATATAACACCAGCATAACTTCTATTATCGTCGGCACCAGAAGCAGTTTCGTCTCTTTCACCGAGTTGACCGGTTAAAACAAAACCGCCAAGGTTAAATGAAGCGGAAACACCTGCTTCATCAGAATCATCATCATCTCTTTGCTCAATATAACCTGCGACTTTCCAGTTTGAACCACCAGCGAAGACAGCAACGCTAATATCTTCACTGTCATCATAGTCGACTGCAAATTTAACTACACCACCAAATTTAGGAGAGTCATAACGCAAACGCTCATCACGGCTGCCGTCAATCTTACCAAAACCTAGACCCCAAGCATCATAGCCAGAACCTGTTAACAAATAGGTACCCGATAAGTCTTGCTCAGCCGCATCATCGCCCGCTTCCCATCCTGTGCCCAATGATAACTGACCAAAACCGCCATTCAATGTGAATTGATTAACACGGACACCCACATTGGAACCATTACCGGAACCAACAGAAAATTCTTGGCGAGCACCGTAAGTAATTTCACCGTGTTTAACACTAGATACGAAACGTACACGTGAACCACTTGCGCCATTGCCATCTACAGTAGTGTCTTCGTTTCCAGTAAAATCTTCTAAATCACCAAATAAGTAATTAACATGACCAGAGAATGAAACTTTTGCATCGGCTGCATAAAGTGTTGTAGACGCAGTTGCCAAAGCAATAGCAAGTAATGTTTTTTTCATATGATACACCCCAATAGATTTTAAAATTATTGTTTATGCTTACTTTAAATATCTGCAAGCAAATCTATTCTATAAAGGGGTTACATCATTGAACATTACGCTAGCTGCATCAAAACTTGACTAGCAAATGCTAAATCAGCATAACAAATGATTCTAGTTGGCGCTACTTCTCAAGCCCAATCATCCAAAAATAAGTTATATAAAAAATATTGAAATTAAATTAATGAAAAAATACGATAACATTTTAACATAATCATATTCAAAAAAACATAAAACGTAAGATTTCAATAACCAAATTAAAACCTACGCATAGCATTAATTGTTTTCCGCATAACGTTATTAATTATTATGAAATCAGGTTATATTGTTAATCACAGAAAACAGCATCACTCAAAATAAAAAACTATTAAAACAAATGTTATAAAATATAACTTAATTCATATCTTATTAAAAATAATTTAAAATGAGAAATTTAAAAAAACCAGATTAAAAAAATATCGATAATATTTTACAAGACTGTATACTGCTTAAAAACCAGAATAAAATGTAACCTCTCTGCTGTGCCATGCAAAAAGATTTCTGCTTAAACCTCAGGCTATTATGTAGCTATTATCGTTCAATAGCCGATGTATGCCGTCGACTAGAGTTCAATCGATCTCAATTCAATCGCTATCTTAATGGACGTAGTCGACCAACGCCCAATACTCTTCGACATATCTGTAACTTTTTCGGCGTATCGGAGCATGATATTTACAGCCCTCATGAAAAATTTGAAAAACTAGTCCAACCGTCAGGGATAGATGAAAACCTACCTACAGCAAGCACCATTGATACGAGTTACATTTCAGAGCTCAATCGACACAACAGTCCCGACGCTCAAAAATACTGCGGCTATTACTACGAATACTATTACTCAATGTCCTACCCTAGAAAAATATTAAGAACATTGATTTGCATGGAACAAAAAAACAATAAAATTTATTATCAACGAACAGAAAGATTGGTCACAGAAAGGAAAAAGGCCATATTTCACTCAAAGTATTATGGGATAACACACTTCTTAAGCGATCGGATATTTATGAATGATTTTGAGTCCCTAGCAGGGAATGAAATTACTCAGACCATTCTATATCCCTCATTCAACAATAAAGTTAGGTTTCTAACTGGATTAAGGCTAGGCGTATCATCAAATAGTGAACGAGTACCCTGCTGCACACGAGTCGTATTAGAATACATAGGAAAATCGATTAACGTTATTAGCGCTTTAAGAAACTGCCGGCTTTATGAAGAAAGCGATACTGAAATTAAAAGCGACATCATCGATTTAATTAACAACGAAAGCAAAGGTGTTCAATTACACTTTAAAGCAAAGATGTAATTAGGGTTGAGAAAATATGACTCGCCATAGGTCATGGCCGCTTTTTTTATATTTGCGCTCAAATGCTGTCATCGTTAGCTCATTGCTACAATCATCTATTGCTCCAGACACACCGGAGATCTGCAAGGCATTTAAAAACTCCTCGGCATAAATTTTCCAATTCGTTCGCAATTCTATTTTAGAGCTAATATTAATTAGGTTAAAAAAAGCAGGATGACCATGCCAACGTCGCTTTAAGTGTTGAGGCTTGGGGTATGGATTGGGATAAAGCAAATAATGCTTTTTAAGCTTTATATCCTTTTTATCTAATAAACGCCAAAAATCGGTACAATCACAACGCAACAACAAACAATTGCCCTTCAAATCTCGATTATCCGAATGATCCAAACGCTTCTGCGATTGATCCAAACCTACCACTAAATCATTAGTGTATATTTCAGATAATAAGCGTGTACTCATGCCTGTACCACAAGCACTATCGAGAATAAGCTCGGGTCGCTCCAAGGCTAACCAACGCTCTTCAAATTCATTAAAGGCTTCTATAGTGTGATTAGCGATAGGTTTTTTGTAAGGGTGTTCAAAATGCTTTTTAACAATAAGATCTAAATCTTTATGACGTGTTTTTTGTGAAGACTCGATGGTCTTGGCGGGAGTAAAGCTCATTGATATAAAAGGTACTCATTGATTTGTCGGCAGTATAAATGTTTATTTACACTGCCGACAACCACTACCGACAAATAAAGAATGCTGAGATATTAATACTCAGTGATCAAGAATCTGACTTAAGAATAACTGTAGACGATCGGTTTGTGGATTATTAAAAAGTTCTTCCGGAGCATTTTCTTCAACAATCTCACCCGCATCCATAAAGATCACCCTATCGGCTACTTTTTTGGCAAAGCCCATTTCGTGAGTCACACAGAGCATGGTCATACCCTCATCCGCTAGTTCAACCATCACATCCAACACTTCTTTAATCATTTCGGGGTCAAGGGCAGAAGTAGGCTCATCAAACAACATAATACCGGGAGACATACATAAAGACCTTGCAATAGCTACACGTTGTTGCTGGCCACCCGATAGCTGACCTGGAAATTTATCTGCCTGCTCAGGAATTTTAACCCGCTCAAGATACTTCATAGCAATGGCTTCGGCCTCAGCTTTGGGTTTTTTCTGAACCCAAATAGGCCCCAAGGTAAGGTTCTCTAGGATTGTTAAATGGGGAAACAAATTAAAATGCTGGAACACCATACCAACATCACGCCGAATCGTTTCAATGTTTTTTACATCGTCAATCATTTCAACGCCATTCACAATAAGCGAACCCTGCTGAAACTCTTCAAGGCGATTAATACAACGAATAGTTGTCGATTTACCTGAACCAGAAGGGCCACAAATGACTATTTTCTCGCCTTTTTTAACCGTCAGGTTAATGTTTTTTAATACATGAAAGTCACCATACCATTTATTCAAGTCTTTGATAATGATGGTATCTTCACCACTGTCTGCTACATTTGATTGTGTACTCATAGTCAACCTTTAACCTTATCCAATATCTCTAATTTTTATTAACTGTTTTTAATTTCTATGGCTGGTATCTAATTTTCTCTCGATACTATTCGCTAACATCGACATGCCAAAACAGCAAATCCAAAATATAGTACCCACAAACACATAACCTTCCACTGCATGACCGCCTAGCCAATTAGAATTGCTCAGCGCGGTTAACAATGTTTGAAGCACCTCGGGAATACCAATAATCAATAGGAACACTGTATTTTTAAACAACATGACGAAAGTGGCCAAAATATTCGGCATGGATACTTTAATCACTTGCGGCAAGATAATGAGTAGTGTTTTTTGCCAGTAGCCTAAACCGATAGAATCAGCGGCCTCATATTGACCACTAGGAATCGCTTGAAAACCACCACGAAATACTTCTGCCATATAACCCGACATAAAGAAGATCAATACGATCCAAACACGCACCAACTTATCTACATTAGTTCCTTCAGCAAAAAATAGCGGCAACATCACTGAACCCATAAAGAACAAAGCTAATACTGGCACACCACGAAAGAACTCAATAAAAACAACACTAATTGATCGGGCTAGCGGCATATCAGAACGTCGACCCAGTGCCCATAAAAAGCTAAAAGGAAACGCTACAATAATGGCTGCTGCAGCCATCAAAACATTCAGTGAGAAACCACCCCAAAAATCCGTATCAACAAACTCTAGGCCCACCAAGCGGCCATCAAGGATAGCGATACAAACAAAAGGTAAAGCCAAAAAAAGCGGAACACTGACCTTCAACCTAAGGTTTGCTGGCAGAGTGAACGATAATACAATCACTATGAACAATAAGATTAATGAAAGATTAACTCGCCACAGCTGGCCATCAGGATAGCTACCATAAAAGAATTGTTGTGACCAAGCACGAATAAAAACCCAGCACGCGCCATCGCCTACACAAGCATCTTGCGATGCACCCGCCCAAGTCGCAGACAATAGTGCCCAATCAACAATACCAGGAATAACATTAATCAAACCCAATAATACTAAAACAGTAACGACTGCATTTGGTATAGAAGAAAACAAATTTTCCTTAGCCCAAGCAAGGGGACCCACCGTCGAACTCGGTGCAGGCTGAGCCGCAGCTGGCTCAAATTTGACGGGATCAGTTTTAAATGAATTTTGCATATCTTAGCGCCCCACCAATTCTACATTGCCATTAAAACGATTCATAATAAATGAAATCAGCATATTCACTGCGAAATAAACCACGATCGCCATAAAAATAGTTTCAATCGCTTGTCCGGTTTGATTTAGTGCCGTACCCACAAAAACATTAAACAAGTCGGGGTAGGCAATTGCTGCAGCTAAAGTTGAGTTTTTGACTAGGCTCTGATATTCCGAATTGAGCAAAGGCACAATAACTCGCATCGCTTGCGGCACGATAATTAAAGACATGATTTTCTTTTCTCTTAAACCAATACTTCTAGCCGCTTCAGTCTGGCCATGAGGCACCGATTGAATACCAGCACGTACCGCTTCAGCAATAAAAGCACCGGTGTACACAGATAAAGCAATCGTTAAAGCCATCAATTCAGGAATAACGGTTATACCACCACGAAAACCAAAACCTTGTAAAGCAGGATAATCAATCACAAAAGGAAAACCAGTGACTAAGGCCGCAAGGAAAGGCAAACCTACAATCATGCCTAGACTGACATTAAAAACGGGAAATTGCTGGCCTGTCGCATCTTGACGTTTTTTAGCCCACGATCGCAGAAAAAACACACCAATAATAGCGATAATTAGAGCCGCGTAAACAATGATGGAACCACCCTCACCAACAAGTTTAGGGATAAATAAGCCGCGTACGTTAAGAAAAACGGCTTCGCCAAGGCTCAAGCTATCGCGCGGGCCGGGTAAAGCAGCTAGTACTGCCGAATACCAAAATAAAATTTGCAATAACAATGGGATATTACGAAATGTTTCAACATAGATAACTGAGAATTTTTTAATCAACCAGTTTTTGGAGAAGTACATGACACCAAAAATAAAGCCTAATATCGTCGCAAAGAAGATGCCCAATACAGAGACTAAAATAGTGTTAAGAAAACCAACAATGAAAACACGCAAATAGGTATCCGTAGAATCAAAGTCGATCAGAGACATTAAAACGTCATAGCCAGCGGCATTATTTAAAAAACCGAAACCACTTTTAATACCCGCAGCTTCTAGGTTACCCAAAGTGTTACTAATGATAGTAAAGAAAAAATAGGCTAAACCTAATATTAAGGCTGTTTGATAAATGATTGCCCGGTACTTGGGGTTATTATAAAAAGCATGCGAGCCAGAATCAGTCTTACGAGTGGCTGCTTTAATCTGTTCTGTTGTTTTTTGTTTAAACATAAAGCACTTTACTTATAGGGGTTACTTATAGAGAGTTTTTTAAGGTATTACTTACAACTGAAATAGTAAATACTCAAAAATAGACAAAGTCGTTACAAGCATATAGGTAGATATAAAAAGTGGCACTGACGTGCCACTTTTCACTTTACCTATGATTAACGCATTGCTGGCGAATATAGAATACCGCCCTTGCTCCACAATGCATTTAAGCCACGTGAAATTTTAAGCGGAGAGCCTGAACCGACGTTACGCTCGAAAGATTCAGAATAGTTACCTACCTGCTTAATCACTTGGTATGCCCAATCAGCACTTAAACCAAGGTTCTTGCCTAGTTCGCCTTCACCGCCTAATAGACGCTTATTAGCTGGCTTACCATTCTTCAATTTATCCGCAACGTTTGCAGAGGTAACACCTTGCTCTTCACCTTCGATCATTGCATTCACTGACCACTTAACAATGTTGAACCATTGATCATCGCCTTGACGCACAACAGGGCCTAAAGGCTCTTTAGAAATAACTTCAGGAAGAACAACTGCACCAGCTGGATCTTTTAAGCCAATACGTAAAGCATAAAGCTGTGATTGGTCTGATGTTAAGAAGTCACAACGGCCTGATTCAAAACCAGCACGTGTTTGGTCAGAGGTATCAAAGGTAACCGGCTTGTAAGAAATGTTATTTTCACGAAAGTAATCAGAAATAGCTAACTCTGTAGAAGTACCTGCTTGAATACAAGCATTAGCGCCATCGAGTTCTTTTGCACTCTTAACACCTAATTTTTTACTGACCATAAAACCTGTACCATCATAATAAATCGTACCGGCAAAGTTTAAACCTAGAGAGGTGTCACGAGTATGAGTCCACGTCGTATTACGCGACAACATATCAATCTCCCCAGACTGTAAAGCAGTGAAGCGCTCTTTAGCGGTTAAAGGCTTATATTGAACCTTACCTGCATCGCCCAACACGGCTGCTGCCACTGCGCGACACACGTCAACATCTAGTCCACTCCACTTCCCTTTTTCATCTTTTTGTGAGAAGCCGGCTAAACCCGTGCTCACACCACAAGAAAGCGTGCCACGCTTTTTAACATCGTCTAACGTACCTGCTTGAGCGCCGATGGTTAAACCAAGCGCCATGCTGCCGGCGATAATAGAAGAGAGTTTGATCATTTTTTTTCTCCAAGTTATAAAATTGTTTTTTTAGGATACTTTAAGTGTTGCTTTTTCAATAATGTACGTTCGTATAGATGCGAAACGTTCAAATTGATTTGTAGTTATCTAGTTTTAGTAACCCAACGTATCATCGTTAAAAATATTAACTGTTAAAATCGTTAATATTAAAGTTACTTGCTAAATTCGGGCCACCTTGAACAAAGCTAAAATAAATTTCGTTATTCTTATTTTTAACGAATTGCACCATACTAATGCAAGGTAAATTTATTTACAAAAAACCCAAACAACTCAGTCAGCAAATTCATCTTAATGTGATGTAGGTCAGATTAATAGAGCCTTCATATAACAAATAAGAATTTAAAAAAACTATTTTTATTATATTTAAGATATAAAAATAGACTTATAAATGACCCGCTATTTTTATGCAAATAGTTATGACGATTTCGGTATAAGCCAATAAACTCTCAATTAATAGGTGACCTAAGCTTTGTTTTGTTATTGATTCACTTAGAAATCACACTTCTGATCAAAATTTCGCCAGAGGCTAAGTATTCATTTGTTTGGAATTTACACTGTATAACGCAAGTTATACCATTTAAATATTTTTATTTTTTTACGACCAAAAAATGAGTATTTCATAATCTAGCCAGAAACAAGCTATGCACCATTAAATCACACAATGCCTTAAATTAATGCATATAAATGTATTAATTTATCCAAGCTTTGTATAAACCAATCCCACTTGTCACCAGAAGAGTCGCCCCTAATACTCGGTAAAACTTAACACTATCAGTATTCAGTAAGTAATTGTGCAGTTTTAAACCAAAATAATGGCCAATAGCAGCACAAGGTAATAACCACAAATGATGTATTAATTGTAAATCGACATCGGCATAGACAAATGAGCCCATTTTTATCGTGACAAGAATAAACCAGAGTACAAACAAAGTATCTCTTAACTGGTAGCGACTGATATATTTTGAAAAAACAGCGACTACCACAGGGGCACCGATCAGCGAGGTGCCACTGATATACCCTCCCAGCATTAAAAAAAGGATATCGGCTATTTTATTCTTACTTTTAAATGGTTTGTTAAAGACATAAGAAAGGGAATAAACAGTGATCACAGTAAAAATAATGGTATTCATTACTTGGTTTGGCAGAGTAATTAAACCAAAAACTCCTATTAACTTAGGGACAATCATGATCACAAGCGCCTTAGCTAAAAATGACCATGCAACTGTTGGCTCAGCAATTCCTTTACGAGCCTGCCGTTGATTTTGATAAACAGTTAAAGAAGAAAAAATCAGTAAATGAGCAGCAATGATAGGCAGAAACACTAAAGGCTGGTCGTCAATTAGCAATAAAAAGGGTAATGCTAGTACGGCACCACCAAAACCAAGGCCTGAACGTACAATACCGCTCCAGATAAAGACAAGGCCAATCAATATGTATTGGTATACTTCTAAATTACCCACTGATATTCCTATGCTGAGCTTATTGTTTAAGACGAACCGGTGTAGAAAACGCTAATGGATAAAGTATTACTCTATTTGTCGGTTTTTTTCTAATCGAGATTGTTTGAGAGCCTCTCTCCATAGCGCCAACTGCTTTCTGATTGACTGGGGTTTGAAGATAAGCGGATTAGAGTGCTTAAAACCCTCTTTCGCTTCACGCCCTTTTACAATATCGCGTGCCTTATCAAAAGCTTCTACAAATGTGAGTGATTGAGGCAGCGCATCTTTAAAAAAGGCCTCACCGAAATAAGTCATGGTCGCATTATCACTACAACCAAAAGAGGTTCTATCTGCAGATGCAGCAGTAATAACCATCGTACTACTATCCTTTACCGGTCCTACATAACCACCGGAATAACACGCCGATATCACCGCGACCTTATGACGTACAGGCAAAGAGCGCATAATTGCCCCCATATTATCCGCACTTAAAGACGCTAATTCCAAACCGGGTTGCGCTAACTGAAAATAAAAGTCAGAAGAGCCATGACTCGTAAAATAAACAAATAAAATATCATTTTCAGCATCCATCTTTTCGGCTACGCCTTGCAAAGCCATTTTTATACTCGTTTCAGTCGCAAGTGGAACAGTCTCATATGCAACATCACCATTAATTAATAATAGAGACTTACCTTCTGTACCATAATGTTGATCAAACTGATTTCGAATAAAATTAACCTCTCGCCTAAACACACCTTGCTGGCCATCACCGGCAACACCAACAAAGTACAATTCTATTTGTTCGGTGTCATTCTCCTCTATACGGTTGATTGCCTCGACAATACTTTGTTGCTGCTGATACAAAACATGCTCAACAATACGTGAAGCATCATGCTCTACTAAAGCATTATCAGATTGAATTATTTTTCCATAATGCCAAATACCTTTAACCTGACTAATTCCATCCAGAGGTTGAGAATAGCTCAACACACCAGAGCCGTGCTTAAGACCATACTCAAACTGGCCCTGATAACGCTCATCGGCTGTCACTAAAAGCCCTTCTCCATGATATAAACCATTAACAAACTCCCCGCTATAGGTCTCGCCTTTATTATTTTTGTATTCTCCTGAGCCATTAAAGACATTATCAGCAAACTGGCCTTGATAGCTCTGTGTATCATCGCTGTAATCCCCTAGACCATGAAATGCCCATTGTTTAAATTCACCGGTATAACTGGCTTGTCCATCTCGGTAATCGCCAACATCGATGATAGAGCCCTTTTCAAACCGGCCTTTGTATATTTTACCGCTAGCACTCGTAAATAAACCTTCACCATCGAATAGGTTTTCCTTAAAGCCACCCTCGTAAATATCCCCATTGGTACGCACTAGTTTTCCTGTGCCGTCAAATTGGTTGTCTTTGAATTCACCAATATATTCACCCGCACCAAAAGTGAGAATGCCTTGGCCATTGGCTTTTCCATTATTGACTTCGCCCTTATACACACGATCATCACCAAAGGTGATAATCCCCTTCCCCTTAGCAATGCCTTCTGAGTACTCGCCTTCATAGCTATAGCCTCTTTCTTTATAGGCACCTAAACCATGGAAAAAACCATTTTTAAAGCCACCTTCATAGTAGCGGCCATCAGGCCATACGATACGTCCTTCCCCACTAGGCTCCCCCTTTAGTAAGCCGCCATCATACTCACCCCCATCGGGAAGAAAAGCGACCGGAGACGCAACGGTTTTATTAAAGTACTGTTTATTTTCGATAAGAACAGCGCCAATAATAAAACCACACAGCAATGTGAATATAATCTTAAACATAATTTTTAATCACCACTAACTTATTCAGAGCTTCCTTATATCCAACACTAGTATTTCTTGACAATCACGACAGCGGTATTCTTGTTGGCCGTTTTGAACTCTACGGTGACGAACACTACTTAAAGCAACTTTACGGCAAGCACAACGATAATCGTAGCGCTTCATATTCCTAAGCGGAATCCCCTCTAGACTATAGTTACCACGGACAATTGGCTCAGCCCCGAAATCTTGCATAATATTTTTCCACTCGACCCCGTGCGGTTTAATTTTTTTAAGGTCATAGAGATAGTCGGAAATATAGTGAGCAACCTCATGAGGGATCGTATTATTCCAACTGTCTTGAGGGTACTTAGCAAACAGCCAAGGATTAAATCGTATTTGCCGTTTTTTTTGAGGAAACCATTTTTGTATCGATGCTGCTGAAAAGTAGCGTTTAGCTTTACTATCATTTTTTTCAGAACCGTTCTTTTGATAGTTCTTGTTTTCATAGCCCTTTTTTTCATAGCTCTTCTTTTCATAGTAACAACGATACATCCCCGCCGCTTTACCTTTTATATTAAAGACAACATCAATAGCAGGGATTTTTTTTTGATACAAGTCAGATGCTATATCGATATACCGCTGCACTTCAATAACAACATTGTTTTGAATACCCTCATTAATGGGGGAGATTATTTGCATGGCTATATATAATACTTTTTGGGGATGCGGCCAGCAGAGGTAAACAAAATACCCTCGGCCTCTAACAATTTTTTCTGCTTATTGGCATTAGAAAAATCAGCTAACTTACCTTGAGCATTCACGATACGGTGCCAAGGCAAATTAGAATCTTTTGGCAATTCGCGCAACCATCGACAGGTTTGTCTCGCATTACCTAAATTAGCCAACTCTGCAACGCGGCCATAAGAGCACACACTGCCTTTTGGCACCTGTGATAGAACCAAGCAAAAGCGCTCAAATGCCGAAGAGGGAGGCTGTACTCGTTGATCAGGCATAAACGTAAACGTCCAGTCAGTTGCTAGGCCACAAAGGTAAAGACCGTAGTAAAGTATGATACCTAAAAACATGGCGTTGGCACACCGCACCACCCAAACAATAAAAGAGACAACTTAACCAAAGCGCCTTTAACCTGCTGAATTTGCACACATATAGTGCAAAAAAGCATCAATCGCACCCTTAACTATCACCCCTTCCTATTTTTAACCGCATTTTAGCCTTATATAACAACAATATTGAATGGCACGCTTCTTGTGTACTAAAACACTATCGAGAGTATTGAGAGTTCGAATTCTCAAGGTTATCGTTCTTAAAGTGATTGATGTTTACCATCCTTAAATTAGGTGAATATAAATCACTTTCCAAAGAGGGCCGCTAGGGTTCCGGTTCCCCATAAGGGAATGTCTGGTCCGAGAGCAGCCGACCTGTACACATAGTTTTCATATGTTGTTGTGGGTTACACGGCGGGATAAAAGCCCGGGAGGATAGTTAAGTTGTGTTCGCGCTACTTAATACCTCTCGTCGCGTGGGTTAATCCCGTCACCACATCACATTTGGAGAGAACTATGTCTGTTCTTAAAAAAGCAAAAACACTCTTTGCCGTAACACTGACGGCATTCTTATCAAGCTTTATGGCGAAAGCCTCATCAGAACCCTTAAAAATTGGCTATAGCGATTGGCCAGGATGGGTTGCGTGGGAAGTCGCTGTTGAAAAAGATTGGTTTAAAAAAGCTGGGGTCGACGTTAAATTTGAATGGTTTGATTATGTCGCCTCAATGGATGCCTTTGCAGCCAATCAACTCGACGGCGTATTGATGACCAATGGCGATACTTTGGTTACTGGTTCAACGGGTGCTGCCAGTGTAATGATCTTAGCCGGTGATTACAGCAATGGTAATGATATGGTCGTTGCTGCACCAGGCATTGATTCTGTAAAAGACTTAAAAGGTAAGAAAGTCGGTGTAGAAATCGGTTTTGTTGGCCATTTAATATTACTTAATGCTTTAGAAAAAGCTGGGATGACTGAATCCGATGTCACGCTCGTTAATGTTCCCACCAATGAAACACCACAAGTATTAGCATCTGGAGATGTTGATGCCATTGTGGCATGGCAACCTAATTCCGGCCAAGCACTCAAACAAGTCGCAGGCTCTAAAGCGATTTACTCATCAGCTGATGAACCCGGCTTAATTTACGATGTCCTTGCTGTCTCACCTTCAAGCCTTGCCGCAAAACGCGACGACTGGAGTAAAGTTATCGATATTTGGTACAAAGTGGTTGAGTACATTAACAACCCCAAAACCCAAGCCGATGCTCTCTCGATTATGGCTGCTCGTGTAGGTCTCAGTGCTGAAGAATACGCCCCTTTATTAGCGGGCACCAAATTACTAACCCGAGAAGAAGCGAAAGAAGTTTTCGCAAAAGGCGACGGTTTCTCCTCACTATATGGTTCTTCTAAAATCTCTGATGATTTTAATTTAAAGTACGATGTTTACAAAACAGCACAGGATTTAGAAGCCTATATCGACGGTAGTTTAACACTGGCAAAATAATAATCATTGAGCACTGTGTAAACAGTGCTCTTAATTGAATGCTATTATGAATACTCAATCTACTCCATGGTTCGCACCACGTATCGCTTTGTCTACGAAGCGCACACGTATACTGACATTAGCCTCATTTTTATTGCCTATTTTGCTATGGTGTTTAGTTAGCTACGTTCCCTTTCTTTGGCACCCTAATATTAAAATTGTAGAGCCGGGGGGCGTCAGTTATTTTAAGACTGATATGTTAGTGGATAGAGCCATTTTTCAGAATGAACTAGCAAAAGTTGAGGCTGAAGGAAAACCATTACCTTCCGGCACTCGCGCCAACCCGATTTATCTACCGGCACCCCATGAAGTTATAACTGCACTGTATACCTCGTTTACTACGGAACCCAGACGACGCAGTGAACAATGGCTTCACGAAAGTTTATGGCATAGCATTACCATTATTTTTACCGGATTTTTTCTTTCTTCTCTCATCGGTGTTCCATTGGGTATTCTGTGTGGAACCTATGCGGCAGCGTCACGCTTAAGCGAACCTTTTATCGAATTTTTTCGCTATTTACCCGCACCGGCTTTTGGGGCATTGGCAGTAGCAATACTAGGCATTCATGATGGACCTAAAATAGCGATTATTTTTATCGGCACTTTCTTTCAGCAAGTGCTTATCATTGCTAATACCACACGAAAGTTAGATCTTTCATTATTAGAGGCTGCGCTAACCTTAGGGGCAAACCGGATACAGCTGTTAACAAAAGTCGTCATTCCCGGTGTGCTACCAGACCTTTATCGAGATCAACGTATTTTACTGGGATGGGCTTGGACCTATTTAATCGTTGCAGAGCTCATTGGTACTAGTTCGGGTATCACTTGGTTTATTACACAACAGGCGCGTTATAAAAATTTTGATAACGTCTTTGCTGCCATTATTATTATCGGCATTATCGGTTTATTGACAGATATTATATTGGCTAAATTAGGTAAACGTTTATTCCCCTGGGATAAAACGGCCAATAAAAGTTAAAAAGGCGGATAAATAAATGGGCATCATACAGCTTCCTAGCTATAAAACTCAGACCGATGAAGTCAAAAAGCGTTTTAATGAACTTAAACAACGTGATGTTATTTTAGAAGTCAAAGGCTTAGATAAAACATTTGACACACCAAAAGGACAAGTCTTAGCACTCAACAATATTCACTTTAAAGCGCACCGACGCGAATTTGTGTGCGTGATTGGTCCTTCAGGTTGCGGTAAGTCCACTTTGATTCGTATTTTGGCTGGTTTAGAATCTGCCAGTAAAGGTGAGGTTTTGTTAGATGATAAGCCTGTTACAGCACCGGGGCCTGATCGAGGCATGGTGTTTCAAGGTTACACTTTATTTCCATGGTTAAGCGTGAAAAAAAACGTCATGTTTGGCTTACTGAATCAAGGTATGTCACCCGTCACAGCCGAAAGTGAGGCTATGCAATGGATCGATTTGGTGGGATTAGAAAAATTTTCAGATAATTATCCCGACCAATTATCCGGTGGAATGAAACAACGGGTTGCCATTGCTCGCGCTTTAGCGGCAAAGCCTAGAATATTATTAATGGATGAACCTTTTGGCGCCTTGGATGCGCAAACACGTTGTAAAATGCAAGCGTATTTATTGGATATTTGGCGTAATATTGATATCACTATTCTTTTTATTACTCACGATTTAGACGAGGCGATTTATTTAGCCGACCGTATTTTGGTATTAAAAGCCCATCCCGGCGAAGTAAATGAACTAATTGAAGTACCTGTCTCTCGTCCACGCAGTCCGGAACAATTTATTGAGCCCGAATTTTTAGCGACGCGCAAACGTCTAGATGAACTTATCCATCCGCCCTCGGATGACGATGATGAAAAACCCAATATGGTTCGCTTTACTCAAGTGGGCGATGAAGTTGAACAACAACCTTAATAACATCTCTAAAAATGCACTTTTTTATAGTTCCCTAAATGAATAGGTAAGGAAAATTATGGCAGAAATAAATCCCGATAACAGAATGATGTATGAAGATATCCTGCCGGGTAGTACACATTGGTCGATGATAATGAGACGGGGTACTATTTTACGCTTAACTGATATTATCGGTGGCGCCAACGTAGGGATGTTATTTTATAACCCCAATGAAAAACTAGAACGTTACAACGCTCCCGATACCTTAAAGTGCCAACATACTTTTAAGTTAACTAAGGGGCATTGTTTGTATTCAGATATGGGGAGAATATTTTGTTCTATTACTGAAGATACTGCTGGTTGGCACGATACAGTCAGCGGCAATTTAACGGATAAAAAGCTTCATGAAAAATATGATTCAAAAAACTATCAAGAAGCCCGTAATGGTTGGACGCTGAGTGGTGAACATAGCTTTTTGGTCGAACTTGCCAAACACGGTTTAGGTAAGCGAGATATGGCAGCTAATCTTAATTTATTTAGTCAAGTTGTCGCCGACGAAGAAGGTAACCTTAAGTATATTGAAGGTAATAGCGAAGTAGGCAATTATGTAGATTTACGTTTTGAAATGGATACTTTGGTGGTGATGCACACCTGCCCACACCCATTAAACCCTGAAGAAAAGTATCCACGGAAAGCAATTCGATATCAAATTCGAAAAGCAGATCCAGTTACTGATGATGATTTTTGCATGAACAGTTGTGATGAAAACAAACGAGGTTTTCAGAATAATGAACTTTATCATTTACAAGGGGTTGCTTGAGGAGGCCAATCATGATTAAAGAAAGTCAGCGAAATTTAGATGATTGTCTCGACCGCGAAGTTGTAAATGCGGGCGATTATTATATGAAGACCTTAAAAAAAGGACAGACACTTCGCATTCTTGATCGCGAAGGTAACCAAGCAGCAGACACTATTTTTTATAACGAAGCCGACCCCAGTGAACGCTATAGTGCTGTTGATACAATTCGCGAACAAGGCAATATCTACCTAACTGCGGGGACAACTCTCGTTTCTAACTTCGGCAACCCAATGTTAGATATAGTAGCTGACACCTGTGGTCGCCACGACACCCTTGGTGGAGCTTGTGCAACTGAATCCAATACAGTGCGCTATGCCCTTGAGAAAAAAACCATGCACGCGTGCCGTGATAGTTGGTTACACGCTGTTGCTCATCATGAAGAATTTAATATGAGTAAACGCGACATTACACATAACATTAATTTTTTTATGAATGTACCAATTACTCCCGAAGGTAGCCTAAGCTTTGAAGACGGTATTAGTGGTGCAGGCAAGTATGTGGAATTAACTGCGCATATGGACGTCATTGTATTGATGTCTAACTGCCCACAACTTAACAACCCCTGTAATGCTTATAATCCAACGCCCGTTGAAATGTGCATCTGGGATCAATAACTAAGTATTGTATTTTTTCTAATTGGCAACAAGTAAATAGGACGACCTGTTTACTTTTCTATTTTCGCAGGACGACCTGCAAATAGTTTTTATATAGGCATATGTTCACAAAAATTTTAATTGCGAACCGAGGCGCCATTGCGTGCCGTATTATTCGCACCTTAAAGATCATGGGTATTCAGTCTGTTGCTATTTATTCAGATGCCGATGCCAACTCATTACATGTTCAGCAAGCGGATCATACTGTGCACTTACCAGGTATCGCGGCAACAGACACCTATCTGGATATTGATAAAGTACTTCAAGCGGCAAAACAAAGCGGTGCTCAAGCTATTCATCCCGGTTATGGTTTTTTAAGTGAAAATACCACATTTGCGCGTCGTTGCGAAAAAGAAAACATTGTTTTTATTGGACCGACACCCGAACAGATTGAACAGTTTGGGCTTAAACATGAAGCCCGACGTTTGGCCGAAGCCAATCAGATTCCTTTAATAACAGGCTCACCCTTACTCGACAACATTGACGGCGCTATCGATTTTGCCAAAATGATAAATTACCCTTTAATGCTTAAAAGCACTGCTGGTGGCGGTGGGATTGGCATGCAAGTATGCAATAGTGAGAAGGACTTAAGAGAAGCTTTTGATCGTGTTAAACGCTTAAGCCAGAATAATTTTGGCAATGATGGCATTTTTCTTGAGAAATTTATCGCCCATGCTCGGCATATTGAAGTGCAATTAGTGGGTGATGGCTTAGGCAACATCGTGAGCCTCGGCGAACGCGATTGCTCGTTACAACGTCGCAACCAAAAAGTCATAGAGGAGGCCCCTGCACCACATTTAGACGAGAGTACTCGGCAATCCATGTTTGTGGCTGCAAAAAAATTAGCTGCTTCAGTCAATTACCGTTCAGCAGGTACTGTCGAGTTTATTTATGACGTTGATACACAGGGCTATTACTTTCTCGAAATGAATACACGCTTACAAGTTGAACACGGCGTGACAGAGTCTATTTGCGGTGTCGATTTAGTGGAATGGATGGTCGCGATTGCAGCGGGAGACAATCACGCTCTTCTATCTTATAAACATCAACCCCAAGGTCATGCCATTCAAGCGCGCCTTTATGCCGAAGACCCCGGAAAAGACTTTCAACCCAGCAGTGGCCTACTCACGTACGTGTCTTTTCCTGAAGATTGTCGTTGCGATCATTTTATCGAAGCCGGTTTCGATGTGCCGGCTTACTATGATCCGATGCTGGCAAAAATTATTGCCCATACGGACACGCGCCAAGAGGCTATCGATAAATTAGCAAATGGTCTAAACCTAACTCAAATTGAAGGCATCGTTTCTAATCGACATTATTTACACAGCGTGTTGCAAGCCAGTGATGTGCAAGCGGGCAAAGCAACCACAGCATGGTTAAATCATTTTAGTTATCAAGGAACAGGTCTTGAAATTTTGCAAGCTGGCACATTAAGCACAGTACAAGATTACCCTGGACGCACTGGTTATTGGGATGTAGGTATCCCACCCTCGGGGCCAATGGATACCTTGGCGTTTCAGTTGGGCAATCGCTTGCTTAATAATCCTGAAGGGGCTGCAGGTTTAGAAATGACGCTCACAGGCCCCAGTATTCGCTTTCGTTGTAATACTGTGATTGCATTGACCGGTGCGCACATGGTGGCAAAACTGGATGGCCAAGCACTGCCTTATTGGCGCACTATTCAAGTTAAGCAAGGTGCTGTTTTAGAACTCGGCCAATTAGACGGCGCAGGTATGCGTACTTACTTGTGTGTCAAAGGCGGGATACACGTTCACGACTATTTAGGCAGTAAAAGTACGTTTACATTAGGCCAATTTGGAGGCTACGGTGGTCGACAATTACAAGTCGGTGATGTTTTAGCGATACAAGAAAATACTAAAACAACAAAGCCTCAATTATTAAGTCAAGACGCCATACCCAAGTACAACCACCACTGGGATATTCATGTGATCTACGGTCCACATGGCGCGCCTGATTTTTTTACTGACAATGATATCGATACTTTTTTTGCCCAAGACTGGGAAATCCATTTCAACTCTAGCCGCACTGGCGTACGCTTAATTGGCCCTAAACCGCAATGGTCACGTGAAGATGGTGGTGAAGCTGGATTACATCCGTCTAACATTCATGACAATGCTTATGCTATAGGGGCGGTTGATTTTACTGGCGATATGCCGGTGATCCTAGGACCAGACGGCCCTAGCTTAGGCGGCTTTGTTTGCCCGGTAACGATCACCAAAACAGATTTGTGGAAAACCGGTCAGTTAAAGCCAGGTGATACTATTCGTTTTATCCCTGTCGATTATCCAATAGCAGATCAGAGAGAACGAGAACAACGTACATGGATTGAGCAAGTGGGAAATCAAAATATAAGCCAGCCTGTTCCTTCAGTAAGCCATCAGTTCAGTGATACGAATGCTATAAATAACATTGCAAATGCAAGTCCAGTGCTGGCCCGCTTAGAAGAAACAGAATCGCGCCCACAAGTGCTATACCGAATTGCCGGTGAAGATAATATTTTGATTGAGTACGGCCCTTTAGAACTAGATCTGATGTTACGCTTTCGGGTGCATGCTTTAATGTTACGCTTACAAGCAATACAAGGGAACGGGGCATTAAATGGCATTATTGATTTAACACCGGGTATTCGTTCATTACAAATTCATTTTGATAACCAAATACTAGCACGTTCATATTTACTCACTTTATTGCAAGAATGTGAAAATGAGCTAGGTAATACTCACAACATGCGTGTTCCTACACGCACAGTGTATTTACCGCTTTCTTGGGACGACCCTTCGACCCAAGTCGCTATTGATAAATACATGACCACGGTAAATCCCGATGCGCCTTGGTGCCCTAGTAACATCGAATTTATACGCCGCATTAATGGCCTCGACTCTATCGAAGAGGTTAAGCGCACCGTCTTTGATGCAAGCTATTTAGTCATGGGTTTAGGTGATGTCTACTTAGGTGCGCCCGTTGCCACGCCACTTGATCCACGCCATCGCTTAGTCACCACTAAATACAATCCCGCGCGAACATGGACCCCTGAAAACGCCGTCGGTATTGGCGGCGCCTATATGTGCGTGTACGGAATGGAGGGTCCGGGTGGTTATCAATTTGTTGGACGCACTATACAAATGTGGAATCGCTATCATAAAACGGATAATTTTCCTCAACCTTGGCTACTCCGCTTCTTTGATCAAATTCGTTTTTACGAAGTCAGCCATGATGAATTGCAGACCATGCGCCGCGACTTTTTATTGGGGCGTTTCTCAATCAAAATTGAAGAGAGTGAATTTAATCTGGCAGAGTACGATAAATTCTTATCAGAACACGCTACATCAATTGATCATTTTCAAAACAGTCAGAGACAAGCATTCAATGAAGAACGAGCCCGTTGGCAGTCAGCAGGTTTAACATTCGATACCGTAGAAGCGGGAGATATACAAGCGCAAGGTGATGTCACACTGGCTGAAAATGAGACGGCCATTATTTCAAGTGTACCCGGCTCTCTCTGGCGCTTAGAAGTCGAAGAAGGGCAAGTACTGGGTGAAGGTGATACCGTTGCAATTATCGAATCAATGAAAATGGAATTTCCCGTTGCGTGCGAAAAACGGGGTAGAGTAAAGCATATCCACGTGACACAAGGACAACAACTAAAGGCAGGGCAATTACTGCTTATTGTGGAAGGTTTGTCATGATTGCTTGGGTTGAGATATACATCAAAATTCCTCAGAAAAAGATAAAAATAAATCTTCTTTTTTGCATGAATATAGTGCTTTTTAAGCACTATATTGTGGCGCCCAATAACACACCTTAACTTTCCCCCATATTAAAAATTTTAAGCTATTGATTCTATTATAAAAACTATCGATTTTTTTGTTGGCCCTAAATTTGCTGCATACATTGTTGCATACAACAGTGTATGCAACTACACCTATAGTACTCTCAGGGGGTTCTCAATGAAAATGATAATAAGTATGCGCTGGTTCTTAAGCTTGTTCTTTAGCTTAATGACGACGTTATTTTTAGCTGCCAATAGCTATGGGGCTGATCGTCAGTCTACCTTAGTGGTTGTGACTGCCACAGGTCCAAACAGCATGGATATTCACCGTTCAGGAACGAACCGTCCCAGCTACCAAGTGGCTGTTAACATGTATGATCGCTTGGTCAGCTTTGGCATTAAAGGCTCAGGTGACGAACTGAAATATGATTCCACCGTCATCCAGCCTGAGTTAGCCACTGAATGGAAGCTAGTTGATGACGGCATGGCCTATGAATTTACACTGCGTAAAGACGCAACATTTTGGGATGGTTCACCGGTAACCGCAGAAGATGTGAAATGGTCGTTTGATCGCGCAGTATCGTTGGGTGGATTTCCAGCCGTACAAATGAAAGCCGGTGGCATGACGCAAACGGATCAGTTTATTGTTGTCGATAGCTCAACTTTTAAAGTTAAAATGCTTAAGAAAAGTAAATTAACATTACCGGATTTGGCTGTACCCGTTCCTATTATTATTAACAGCAAAGTGGCAAAGAAAAATGCCACCAAAGAAGACCCATGGGCAACAGAGTATTTGCATAAAAACCCTGCTGGCGGTGGCGCTTATATGTTAGAAAATTGGACCCCAGGTCAGCAACTGATTTACAAGCGTTTTGATAATTGGAAAAACGGCCCTTTACCGCAAATGCAGCGAGTTATTGTTCGTGAAGTACCTAATGCAGCAACACGGCGTGCTTTGGTTGAACGTGGTGATGCGGATGTTTCCCTCGATTTACCCAATAAAGATGCAAAAGAATTACAGGCTCAGGGTAAGTTAACGGTTGTTGGTACACCTATCGATAACACATTACATGCTGTCGGTTTGAATCTAAATTTTGAGCCTTTCCAGAATGCTAAAGTTCGGCAAGCAGTCGCTTATGCTATGCCTTATCAGAAAATTTATGATGCTGCCGCCTATGGACGTGGTGTGCCTATGTGGGGCGCTAAAAGTGCAGTCAGTGCGACCTGGCCACAAGCCTTCCCTTATACGACTGACCTAGATAAAGCTAAAGCATTATTAAAAGAAGCGGGCTATGAAAAAGGTTTTGAAGTGCCTATTTCAATTAATTTAGGCTTTTCTCAATGGACAGAACCCACGGCTATTTTAATGCAAGAAAGCTTGGCTAAAATTGGCATTAAAACCACCATTAATAAAATTCCTGGTGCTAGCTGGCGCACTAAAGCACTTGTTGAAAAAGGTCTGGCTTTACACCTGAAAAACTTCGGTGGTTGGTTAAATTATCCCGACTACTATTTTTTCTGGGCCTATATTAAAGGGCATTTGTTTAATTCTATGAATTACGATAATCCAGAAATTAAATCCTTAGTTGATATTACTTTACCTATGCCGACAACGGATGCTGAGTACGAGCCCAATGTGAAAAAGTTAGTAACGACAGCAATAAAAGACGTACCTTTGATTCCCTTATGGCAGCCTACACTTGAAGTAGCTATGCAACCGGGTGTAACTGGCTATGTTAATTGGTTCCATCGTCAATTAGACATCCGCTCGTTCGTTAAAAAGTAATCCACTATGCAAAAATTACTGTTAATCGGCCAGCGTTTATTGCTGGCCATACCTGTGATCTTTGGTGTCGTCGTTATTTCTTTTCTATTAACGCGAGCTCTACCTGGAGATCCTGCGGTTTATTTTGCCGGAGCTATGGCCGATGAGCAGTCAATACAGCAAACCCGTGAAAAATTAGGTTTAGATAAAAGCATTTTCCACCAATTTATTGCTTACGTAGGCCGTTTACTTGAGGGCGATTTAGGTATGTCCCTCAATACTGGGCAAACAGTGGTATTTGAATTAAGTAGCCGTTTGCCCGCATCATTAGAGCTCACCCTCATTGGTTTGACTTTATCTATATTGGTTGCAGTGCCATTGGGCATACTAGCAGCGATGCGTCCTAACTCATGGGTCGACCATCTTTGTCGGCTTTTGGTTACTGCAGGTGTTTCGATGCCTATATTTTTTACGGGTCTTTTTCTCGTCTTTATTTTTTATTATCTATTGCAAGTTGCCCCTTCACCTATTGGACGCTTAGACTTTATTTTCTTGCCTCCGCCCCATGTGACGGGTTTTTATGTCATTGATTCTGCTATCGCGGGAGACTGGGATTTATTTCGTGCGAGCTTACACCAAATTATGTTACCCGCGATCACCTTGGGTATTTTTGCCTTAGCACCCATTGCTCGTATGACGCGCGGTGCCATGTTAGTTTCTTTAGGTAGCGAGTATGTGAAAGCAGCCACAGCCAATGGTTTACCGAAGAACAAGGTCATTATGACTTATGCATTTAAAAACGCTTTATTACCATTACTGACTACATTGGGCATGGTGTTTTCTTTTTTGTTGGGAGCCAATGTCTTAGTTGAAAAAGTATTTTCCTGGCCTGGAATAGGATCGTTTGCCATTGAGGCTTTAGTGGCATCCGACTACGCTGCAGTACAAGGTTTTGTATTGACGATGGCCTTATTATTTATTGCTATCAATTTAATTATTGATTTAATTTATACCTTAATTGATCCGCGAGTAGGAAAATGAGCAGGATGACGGGTATTAAACGCGGGTTCAGTCACACTGTTTATATTTTTTCAGAAAATCCCGTTTCTATTTTTGCGGTGAGCCTTTTCTTTCTCTATTTGTTAATGGCTCTTGTTGGGCCATGGCTGGTACCTTACGATCCTTACTTAACCAATACCAGCATTGCCTTGCAAGCACCGTCCATTGATCATTGGTTTGGCACCGATCACCTAGGTCGGGATGTGTTTAGTCGCGTGGTAGTTGCGACTCGCATGGACTTAGGGATCGCATTTAGTGCTGTTGCCTTAAGCGCTATTATTGGCTGCAGCTTAGGCAGTTTGGCCGGTTACTTTGGTGGCTGGATAGATCAAATTGTCGGACGCTTAACTGATATTGTAATGGCTTTTCCTCTATTTGTACTGGCGATGGGTTTGGTTGCCGCAATGGGTAACACGGTAGAAAATATTATTTATGCTACAGCACTAATCAACATTCCATTTTATGTCCGTGTCTCTCGAGCTGAGGTCAATATTCGGCGCAACTTGCCCTATGTACAGGCAGCGCTACAAAGTGGTAACAGCCACATTCGAGCATTAGCAATGCATATTTTTCCGAATACGCTTTCCCCCTTAATGGTACAACTATCACTGAATTCAGGCTGGGCCATTCTCAATGCAGCTGGTCTATCATTTATCGGCTTAGGCGTTAAACCCCCTCAAGCAGAATGGGGAATTATGGTAGCAGAAGGCGCTAATTATATGATTTCAGGTGAATGGTGGTTAGTGTTATTTCCGGGCTTAACTTTAATGATGGCGGTATTCTGTTTTAATCTACTCGGTGATAGTTTAAGGGACATTGTTGACCCCTCGAAGAGAACATAACGTGGAAATAAACTAAATGAAAAGAGTAAATCAACAATCCGCTTTTCTTTCAATTCAACACTTGAGCTTAGAGTTTAAAACTCGCAACGGTATTGTCGAGGTACTGCATGACGTATCATTGGATATTAACAAAGGAGATATTCATGGTATTGTTGGCGAAAGCGGAAGTGGAAAATCAGTAACCGCCTATAGCATTTTAAATCTCAATGGTGATGCTTGTCGCATTACGGCAGGCAGTATTAATTTTGATGGTTTGCATTTACATAAACCCTCTATAAGCCTGCTGAGCGATATTCGTGGCCGAGAAATATCGATGATTTTTCAAAACCCTATGTCCACACTAAATCCTATTCGAAGTGTTAGACACCATCTAGAAGACATGTTAGTTGCCCATGCGCAATCTACACGCGCCAATGCAGCAGAACGCTCACTTGAATTACTTAAACAAGTACGTATTAGAGATCCAGAACGAGTCCTTGAAGCCTATCCCTTTGAACTCAGTGGAGGTATGTGTCAACGCGTGGTCATTGCCTTGGCTTTGGCGTGTTCTCCCCGTCTGTTAATTGCTGATGAGCCAACGACAGGGCTCGATGTTACCACACAGAAAGTGATTATGGACTTGATTCAAGATATTGCTATTGAGCGAGGTATGGCCGTCATTCTAATTACTCATGATTTGGGTATGGCAGCTGAATACTGCCAACACATTACCGTGATGGAAAAAGGAAAAGTGATTGAGGAGGGTACAGTCACAAGCTTATTTAACACTCCTCAGCAGACTTATACAAAAAAATTAATTGCCGCTACGCCGATGCCCAATAGTCAATTAGATGATCTCACGCCTGAGCCAATGGGTTTACCGAATATTAGAGAAGTTAGCAGTGAAAAAATATTGGAAGTGAATAACCTAAAGCGATCTTATACAACAAAAAACTTATTAGGCAAACCAACAATATTCGAAGCAGTAAAAGGAATTAATTTTTACCTTAATAGAGGGGAATGCTTAGGCTTAGTAGGCGAGTCCGGTTGTGGAAAGTCAACCACATCGCGCATGCTAGCCAAATTAGATGATGTAACTTCAGGTGAGATACTATTTGGTTCAGAAGATCTTAATTCAAACAACTTCGCTTCAGAAGACATTGCCTCGATAAGCGCCAAAGATTTTATCAACTCGCCTTTACGCAAAGATATTCAAATGGTTTTTCAGGACCCTAACGGAAGTTTGAACCCGAGACAAACTGTATTTGATGCCATTGCTGAACCCTTATTACGTTTAGAAGGGCTTAGTAATAAAGCAGCTTTACAGGAAATGGTCTTATCATTGTGTGAACAAGTCGGCTTAGACAACCAGTTTTTATATCGCTTACCCCACCAACTCAGTGGTGGACAAAAAGCTCGTGTCGGTATCGCACGTGCTATTTCTGTCAAGCCCAAATTACTAATACTAGACGAACCGACATCGGCATTGGATGTATCGGTTCAAGCTATTGTTCTACAATTACTAGAACGTTTACGCCATGAGCTTGGTTTAAGTTATTTATTTGTGAGCCATGACTTAAATGTGGTACGTTTATTTTGTCAACGGGTATTGGTTATGTGTGCAGGGGAAATTATTGAACAGGGTGATGTAAACACCGTCTTCAATTCACCCCGCCACCCTTATACACAATCACTCCTTGATGCAATACCGCACTTGAAGCTAGCACAATAGAGGATCTCATTTGAAAACAAATGACAGAAAAATAAACAGCGCAGAGATGGTTTACCGACGCTTACGTGAAATGATCGATACTCTTGAGTTATTCCCTGGCTCACGAATAACCGAAATCGAAATTGCCAATCAACTATCAGTAAGTAGAACACCTATACGAGAAGCCTTGCAACGCCTACAAATAGAAGGACAAATCGAGGTGGTACCCAAGCAAGGATGCTTCGTTCGCAATATTGACATTGATTCAATCAATCAATTTTATGACGTCCGTATTATCTTAGAAAGCCGAGCGATTGAGTTGGCTTGCGATCACATATCGAAACCACTACTAGATTCTTTACTTGAGGAATGGTCGCCTGCAAATGTCAGTAACGATTACACAAAACACATCAAGACTATTCGCCAACAAGAAGAAAGTTTTCATTGTGCTTTAGCAAAAGGAGCAGGTAATGGTGTATTAGAACGTTACTTGAATGATGTGAATAATAATATCCGTGTTGTTCGTTGGTTAGGTTTTCCGGATATGAGCGCGATAAAAGATACATACGAAGAGCATTATGAACTATGCGAAATTATTCGCGACGGCAAAAAGCGTTCTGCAAAATCGGCAATGAAAAAACACATACAAAAGAGTCAAGCTTTATCAAAAAAAGTGACTCTACAACAGCTCACAGAATATCGACAGCAATACCAACAACATTCTCAACAGCAAAATACCATCGGTTAAATACTATCAATTAAATACAGCTAGTTAAATTATGAGCACTATGTCCATCACCTCACTGCGCGAGGCTTATCTTAATCGCAGCCTAGAGCCACAACAGTTGGTCGAATCTATTTTAGAACGCTGCGAACAATATCGCGATCACAACATCTGGATTAGCTTGTTATCGCTTGAACAAATAGGCACTTACATCCATGCCTTATCAGAAAAAGCCATTGAGGATTATCCTTTGTGGGGAATTCCTTTTGCAATCAAAGATAATATCGATCTAGCCGGCGTAAAAACAACAGCAGCTTGCCCTAGCTATGCTTATATACCCGAGCAATCCGCCTTTGTTGTAGAACAACTCATAGCCGCTGGCGCGATTCCCATCGGCAAAACTAACCTTGATCAATTTGCAACAGGTTTGGTTGGAACACGTTCACCTTACGGGGCCTGTAGAAATAGTATTAGACCTGAGATGATTTCGGGTGGCTCCAGCTCAGGTTCTGCTGTAGCCGTGGCGCTCGGCATGGTCAGTTTTTCCCTGGGAACCGATACAGCTGGCTCGGGCCGTATTCCTGCTTTTTTAAATAACATTGTTGGCGTAAAGCCGACCGTAGGAAGTTTAAGTTCAAGCGGTATGATTCCCGCCTGTCGCAGCTTAGACAGCATGAGTATTTTCACCCAAAATATTGACGACGCAAAACAGATTTTTGCATTAAGCGCCATTTATGATCAGTATGACGATTATGCTCGACCCCATATGGCAAAAACATTTTCACAAACTAAATTAACTATTGGCGTACCTGAAGAACACCAATTGGAATGGTTTGGTAATGAAGAAAGTCCAGATTTATTTAAACAGACATTAGCGCAACTCGAATCAGCAGGTGCCAGGTTAGTGAGCGTTGATTTTTCATCCTTTAAAAAAGCGGCCGATTTACTCTATTCTGGCCCTTGGGTGGCAGAACGTTATGCTGCAATGGAAAAAATATTTACCGAAACGCCTGATATTTTGCACCCTATCACCAAAGCCATTGTTGAAAAGGCCAAAAATTATTCGGCAGTTGATACATTTAAAGCCATGTATCAATTACAGGCTTATAAAAAACAAGCAGACAACGTATTGACGACAGTAGACTGTATTGTGACTCCAACAGCTGGGACGTATTACACCATCGATGAAGTGGAGGCAGATCCTATTCAACTGAATACTAACCTCGGTTATTACACTAACTTTATGAACTTATTGGATTACAGTGCTTTGGCAGTTCCTTTTGGTGCTTACGATAATGCCATGCCTTTTGGTATCACTCTCTTTGCGGAGGCAGGTGCTGATTATGAATTGATGTCGGTAGCCAACTTACTGGAGAATATAAAATGAGCGATACCACCTTAAACGAAAGTATGAAACTCATGGTCTGCGGTGCACATATGCAAGGCTTACCTTTGAATCATCAAATGACAGATCTTGATGCACGCTTTATCGAAGCCACTCAAACAGCACCTCACTATCAATTATATGCCTTAGCGGGAGGTCCACCTAAACGTCCAGGGCTGGTACGTGATAACGAGCAAGGCTGCTCGATCGATGTAGAGGTATGGCAAATACCCAGTGCAAACTTGGGACTATTCATACAGGGTATTCCCGCTCCATTGGGATTAGGTAAGGTTGAACTGGTCAATGGTGAAGAAGTGATTGGTTTTATCTGTCAACCAGAAGGAATTAAAACAGCGAGTAATATTAGTGAGTTTGGTGGCTGGCGTGCTTACTTAGCCAAAGCGTTAGAGTAAAGTAAAACAACACTCACATAAACGTGATCATTGATGTAAAACTAAGCCCCCTCGACAAAGCAATTAGGCTTTTTTGCGGTAAGCCCAATATAAACGATCAGCTAATAACACGGTTAGAATAAAAGCAAAAATCAATGGCCAGAAAATATCTGCTTTTACTAACCACCAATAATGAATAAGCCCTAAAATGGACGCTAAATAGACACTTCGATGTAGAATAAACCAGCGCTTACCCATTTTACGCTGTATTTTTTTTAATGATGTGATCGCAAGTGGAGTCATAATAAGGAAAGCAGCAAAACCCACTGCAATATACGGCCGCTCAATTATATCTTCAATAATCGATTGAACATCAAAGAAATGATCAAATAAAACAAACACAAATAAGTGCAAGAAGAGAAGCGCAAAACTCCACAAACCTAAAAAGCGTCGAAACTTTAATAAGACATTTAGATGAAAATGCCGCCTTAAGGGTGTAACCGCCAAGCTTAATAGTAAAAAATACAAGCCCCACTCACCCGTTTCATGCGTCACTACCTCTATGGGGTTTGCCCCAAGATAATCCGCAAACAAGCCCCAAGTTAAATAAACGATATAAGCCAGCATAGCAGTTGAGATAAACAACTTCAGCCATATCACATTTGTTTTTTGATTACCTAAAACCCGACTCAATGGAAACCTATTACATATCACATTAATAATTTTTACGTAAATCCATACCCGCATAAAGCTCTGCAACTTCATCAGCATAACCGTTAAACATTAATGTCGGTTGTTTAAATAATTTACCTATCACACGCTCTCGTTTTTGACTCCAGCGAGGGTGGCTGACCTGAGGGTTCACATTGGAATAAAAACCGTACTCTCTAGGCCCCGATAAATTCCAGCTAGTTTCAGGTTGAGTCTCAGTAAAGCGGATACGCACTACCGATTTAATACTTTTAAAACCGTATTTCCACGGGACGACTAAGCGTAGGGGCGCTCCATTTTGATTGGGCAGAGGTTTACCATAAATACCCGTTGCCATAAGAGTAAGAGGATGCATTGCTTCGTCCATACGCAAGCCTTCACGATAGGGCCAATCGAGCACATTTCTTCGTTGCCCCGGCAACGGATTTTCTTTATCGTAGATAGTTTCAAAAGCAACATACTTTGCTTTTGATGTGGGTTCAAAGCGCTTTAATAAATCAGACAAAGGAAAACCAACCCAAGGGATCACCATCGACCAAGCTTCAACACAACGAAAGCGATAAATTCTTTCTTCAAAGTCATGGGGCTTTAAAATGTCTTCCAATGTATAAGTACCCGGTTTAGCACATTCTCCATCAATGGTCACTGTCCAAGGGTCTGTTTTTAAGGCTGCCGCATTTCTTGCCGGATCGCCTTTGTTGTAACCCAACTCATAAAAATTATTGTAAGTCGTGATGTCTTTGTAGCTATGAGGTTCAACATCTAAATCTACCGTACGCTTCGCATCACTGAAGCGATTACTGTATTTATCGAGAGAGGCAAATGCCAACGAGGGTAGATAAGCCATCATTGATAAGGACATACCTGCCTTGATAAATTGACGACGCTGATAAAAGAGCTTTTCATCCGTTACATCGTTTTCGTTAAGCGAAGATGATCTAATTGAGTTTTGTGAATGCGGAACAAATTTCATATCTTTTACTCTATGAGTGCAGAATTTAGCTAAAATCTAACAACTTAAGGAAGCTCTGAACAAGTCTGAGTGAAATTTTCGCTCAGACTTGTTCAGAGCTTCCTTAACTAAGGGATTGAAAAATTAGAGGTTTCATATGGCTATTAGTTCATAATAGACCTTATTTTGTAGTGGACGCATAAAAATTGGTCTCCATATCAATACCTTCACACCCTACTCAACATCTATTCAGTAAAGGCTAAGTATTCATGAAAAAAACCAAAGTGATTGTTATCGGCGGCGGCTTTGGCGGCGCATTTGCGGCAAAAGAGCTGGCAAAACGCGGCGGCAAACACCTCGATATAGAGCTAATTAGTGATCGCAATTACTTTGTTTTCCAACCTTTATTACCAGAAGTGGCCGCAGGTACTATTAACGCACAAGATGCGGTTACGCCACTGCGCTTACTACTACCCGGTATTAAAATAAGGCTTGCCGACGTTAAAACTATCGATACTAACAAGCAAACAGTCACCATTCTTCAAGGCCGTAAGCGTATCCTGCAAGACCTAGATTACGACCATCTTATCGTGGCATCAGGACAAGTCACTGACCTTAGTCTCTTTCCTGGGTTCTCGCAACACAGCCTAAAGATGAAAGACTTGGCTGATGCCTATAAGTTACGCAATCATATTATTCAGTGCATGGAGCTTGCCGATGTCACACGCTTTGACGAAATCAAACGCATGGCACTCACCTTTGTAGTGGCTGGCGGTGGCTTTTCAGGCGTCGAAACACTAGGTGAAGTGCTTGAAATGGTACAACGTGTTCGCAAGTTCTACCCCAATATCAAAGAAGAAGATATCAAAGCGATTATTATTCAGCGCGGCGATAGCCTACTTCAAGAAATGCCTAAAAAGCTCGGTCGCTATGCCACCGAACAACTCAAAAAGAGAGGGGCAGAAGTCATGCTAAATACCGGTATTGAGTCTGCTACAGCGACGACTGTTCGCACTGATAAAGGTGATGTCATACCCGCCATGACCATTGTTACCACTATCGGCAATGGCCCATCAGAATTTGTCAAAATGCTACCTTTTGATTTAATGCGAGGCAAAATACGCACCAATGAATATCTACAGGTCGATGGACATCATAATATATGGGCTCTGGGTGATACCGCAGCCATCCCACTTCCCCCAGAAAAAGCAGACACAGAAATAGAATCTCAGCATTATGCACCCCCAACGGCACAGTTTGCCGTACAAGAAGCAAAACAGCTGGCGATTAACTTAATAGCTGCAAGCAAAGGGACAACACTGTCGCCTTTTGCTTATACACCCAAAGGGATGATGGCATCACTGGGTGCCTATAAGGGGGTGGTTCAAATGGGCCGCTTCCGTATCACCGGGCTTATTGCGTGGCTGCTATGGCGAGGGCTCTATATTGGCATGCTACCTCATTTTTCTACCCGCCTTAGAGTAGCACTGAATTGGCTATTCGATTATTTTATGCCCCGTACTATTGTACAAATGGCCCATGCAGAAACTAGCGCTTTAAAACAATCACATTATTGTGAAGGCGAAGTTGTCTATGAGCGCGGCGAACTCATACCCGGTTTTTTTATTGTACTTAGCGGTAAATTTAAGTTATCCATTACGACTCAAAATGGACAAGTAGTAGAGACTATTTTGAACGAGGGCGATCATGGTGGCGACCAAGTTATCAAGGCTAGCCACCTCACCTTGGGGAAATTAGAGAATATAGAAAAAGGGGAATTGATGTTTATTGGGCGCGATGACTTTACCCGCCTTAACCAAGCTATACCGGTGATAAATGAGCATTTAAGTAAAAATGCCAACCAGCATATTAAAGATTTACTCCAAAGTGACGAAGGTAATTCAGGTACTCGATAGCGCCAACAAATTCACCTAAGGGTATTACCTACGTATAAACACTTAAAATTTACCCTGAAATAGGGTAGAATGCGCCCCCTTTGATGCCCTCGCCCTTCACCACGGGCCTTAGTTACGCAAAAGCTATTTGCGTAATCCGCGGTGTAGGCCGCCACGCGAACCTTACATTTTCTTACCACTTAAAAGAAATGGGTTACCAAACGTGGTTGCTTGCGCGCCGTCTGGTTTAAAGAACGTAGAAATAGACTAAGCTAAACTAAAGTCCTATTCACTGCGACTTCCACATAAAACTAATTCTGCAGCCGCTGCAAATAGACGAGACAATCGACGAGGTAATCAAAGGTACGATAAAAAAGTACAGCCAAAAGAAAAGTACAGAGAGACACAGGGTAAATAAACCAATTCACTATTGAGATTGACTATCTGTTATGAAAAAAGAAAAACCACTTTATATTCAATACGCCGGCCCAATGCTGCTGGAAACTCCCCTACTGAACAAAGCGAGCGCCTTCACTGATGAAGAGCGTGAAGACTTTAATTTAACTGGTTTATTACCTGATATTACTGAAACTATCGAAGAACAAACTGCTAGAGCCTATGACCAGTTGCAATCGTTTACCAGTAATATCGACAAACACGTTTATTTGCGCAACATTCAAGATACCAACGAAACATTGTATTACCGTCTCGTCACTGAAAATCTTGAAGAAATTATGCCCCTGATCTACACCCCTACAGTGGGCCAAGCTTGCCAGCAATTTTCTCGCATCTACCGTCGTCATCGTGGTTTATTTATTTCGTACAAAGACCGTGATCGCATTGGTGATATGCTGCATAACGCAACCAAGCGCAACATTAAAGTGATCGTTGTCACTGATGGTGAGCGTATCCTAGGCTTAGGTGATTTAGGTATCGGCGGTATGGGCATCCCCATCGGTAAGCTAGCACTTTACTCAGCGTGTGGCGGCATCAGCCCTGCTTACACCCTCCCGATCACTTTAGATGTCGGCACCAACAACCAAGAATTAATCGATGACCCGATGTACATGGGCTCAAAACAGCCCCGTATCAGCGGCCAAGAATACGATGATTTTGTCGAAGAGTTCTTAAATGTCATTAGTGAACGCTGGCCAGATGCACTCATCCAGTTTGAAGATTTTGCAGGCCACAATGCTAATCGCTTACTCGATCGTTACCGCGACAAAATGTGTTCATTCAATGACGATATTCAAGGCACTGCAGCCGTGACGGTTGGTACTCTACTTGCCGCGTGTAAGGCGAAAGGGGAACAACTAAAAGACCAAACCGTGACTTTTTGTGGCGCAGGTTCTGCTGGCTGCGGCATTGCCGAACAGATCGTTGCACAAATGGTATCAGAAGGTCTAAGCGATGCTCAGGCTCGCAAACAAATCTTTATGATAAACAGCCGTGGCTTATTGATTGGCAGCATGAGCGGCCTAAAAGATTTCCAGCTACGCCTATGCCAATCAGACGATCGTCTAAAAGAGTGGGGCGTCAGTGGCGACACGGCAACACTAGCAGAAACAGTCGCTCACTCTAAATCTACTGTCATTGTTGGCGTATCAACTGTAGCTGGCTTGTTCACTAAAGAAATTATTGAGCAAATGCAAGCCAACACAGATAAGCCGATAGTACTGCCTTTATCCAATCCAACCTCAAAAGTAGAAGCCTTGCCAGAAGACATTCTCACTTGGACCAATGGTAACGCCATTGTCGCAACTGGCAGCCCTTTTGAGCCGGTTGAATTGAATGGTAAAACCTACCCAATATCGCAGTGTAATAATAGCTACATCTTCCCTGGCGTTGGTCTTGGCGTTGTTGCAAGTAAAGCAAGCCGCGTGACAGACAACATGCTTATGGCATCAAGCTATGCGTTAGCTGAATATGCAGCAACACACAATGCTAATGGCGAGTTATTACCCGACTTAAATGACATTCGCAATGTGAGCAAGTTTATTGCTCAAGCGGTATACAAGCAGGCGATTGAAGACGGTATGACGCCAGAAGTCAGCGATGAAGATATTACTGCAGCCATCGATAAGAATTTCTGGACGCCTAAATATCGTCCTTACAAGCGAGTGGCTTTTTAAGGTACCGAAACTTTATTAGTATTCGAGATTAGTACTAACGAGGAGATGTAAATTCTCCTATAATAAAAAAGGCGAGGTCATTGATCTCGCCTTTTTTATTGCTTTCATTTTAACCTTTTCTTAACTGTTGTTTATGAGTAACGAGATAGATACAAGCGTGCTTAACCGCTTTGGTGGCATCATACGCTTATACGGTAATAGCGCATTTAATAAAATTCAAAAAAGCCATGCCCTCGTCATCGGCATTGGCGGTGTGGGTTCATGGACTGCGGAAGCACTGGTTCGTTCAGGTATAGGGCATATTACCTTAATGGATCTAGATGATATCTGCACGACTAATACCAACCGTCAAATTCATACACTGACCGATACTATTGGGCAATCTAAAACACGAATTACGTCCGAAAGATTAAAAGCCATTAATCCTGACATTGATGTTCATATCATCGATGACTTTATCGACAAAGATAATATAGCGGAATACATTAGCGATAGCTTTACTATTGTTATTGACGCCATCGATAACGCAATCGATAAAGCAGAGCTCATAGGTTATTGCAAAAAAAATCACATCAACATTATTACCACCGGCTCCTCCGGTGGAAAAAAAGACCCGTCAAAGATCACCTATAGTGATCTATACAAAACACCAGGAGATAAACTATTCCTAAAACTTCGCAATAATCTCCGTCGGCGCCACGGCTTTAACAAAGACACCAGCATCCCTTTTGGTATTGAAGCAATTTATTCAACTGAAAACATGACCTACCCCGACGATAAAGGGGAAACCTGCTCAAGCAAACAATTTATAGATAGTGGAGAAAAGTTAGACTGTAGCGGTGGCTACGGGGCATCTACCATGGTGACGGCGAGCGTAGGTTTATTAGCCGCCAGTCGCGCAATTGCGCATATAATTGACAAGCGCTAAACAACCGTAACTGATAAACTATGCTCTTCATTAGGTTCCAGATGAATAACATCACCCATTGCATTAGCCGTTTCAACACAAACCATCTTTTTATAATCATCATCAGCAAATTGAGATAAGCGTTCTGCTTTTTCAACCCAAGGATTCCATACGACCAAACTTTGACTACCGGTATTCTCTATTGTAATTTTTCGTGATTGATCTTGTAAAAAAATGGGATGATTATCAAGCGTTTTATTATTACTCTCACCTTTGCCCAAGAGATAAATACGATCACACTCGCTATCAAAGGTAATATCACCTTGTTGATGAAAAGTTTCCCAATTTTTTAGTGCATCAACGTACTGTGTTTTATCTAGGCCTTTAATGCTAACAGAGTCAATACCATCAACATTAAAGTAAGTATGTAAGGCACCGCTAAATAAAAACGGTTGTTTATCTGTATTTTTAATTGTTAATGACGCCGTTAATTGCTCGCCCACTTTAACCTCATAGACTAAATCAGCAGCAAAAGGCCAGTTAAATGAGTTATCTTTAGGGACAGAATATTTTAAAGTGATTGCGGTTAAAGAGTCATCAACAATATCGATATTCGTCAGCTCCCAATCACTGTCACGCACAAAACCGTGGGCCGCTGAAGACGCTATGAACTCAGCAGAAAACTGCTGTTGTAATTCAATAGGATTCTTATTTATATCACCAAACCAAGGCCAACAAATAGGGATACCTCCTCTTAAAGGAGAACCTTGTTGATATTGGCACTCTTTACTTAAGAATAATATTGGCGTTTCGCCATGGCGTTGATAAGCAGTGACTTGGGCACCTTGTAAAAAGATTTCTGCGCGGGCGACTTTGTTACTAATACCGATGGCAATCAATTCTTTCTGACACTCAATCGATATGCCTTCCAACTCACCATAACGCTGATAAAGATCTTGGATTTTTTCTGCCATATTCATTGTATATCAATTCCTAATCATCAATGAGGAGCCAACCTGGCCTGTAATCATCGCCCATAAGCGTTTAAATGTACTTGAATCACGCTGTCGATTCACCTCGTAACTAACATGCTTGTCAGAGCCTGCACTGGGATCTAATTCAATCCCCCATAAACCACGAATCTCATCAGGTAATAATGAATAGCGAATGTCAATCACACGATTAGGATGATAAGGAGACAAAGCCAAATAGCCATTAGAAAACCATCGAAAGCGCTCGATATCTTTTGCCTGTTGCGAATCAGGATCTAACCAAGGAAATGTTTTTTTAACATCTAGTTTATCAATCTTTTCACCTTCAATAATTGTTGCACCCACGCCCACCCGAACAGCATCAACGTAATAGTGGTTTTCAGTGGAATAAACAACCTTCCACACAATCAAATTAGCGAAACTCGGTTTTGCCTCCAACTTTGTCGGGATATGCCCACGAGATTCCGCCAGGTGCAAACCTACCGCCTCTGCTCGCTCACGCTGGATAACACCAAAAAGACAATATAAACAAAGCCAAGCTAAGGCACTATGTGCAATGAGTCGGCTTTTTTTAACAGCCGCAGCAATAATCAGCACCAATAAAGGCAATGTGAACACAGGGTCTATAATCGACACTGTATTCCAAGCTACACGCATATCACTAAAAGGCCATAGTAATTGCGTACCGTAGGTCGTACAGGCGTCTAATAAACCATGCGTTGCATAGCCTAAGATGCAATAGATATACGTTTGTTTAAAACTTAAACCTTTGCGTTTAGCAAAAAGCCAATAAAAAAGCGTTGCACATAGCAAGCTACCAATAGGGATAAACAGCAGAGAGTGTGTAAAATGCCGGTGATACTCTAGCGCAAATAGCGGGTCTACATCTGAGCGAATCAAAACATCCAAATCTGGGACCATACCCGTCAAAAAACCAAGACAGGTGGCGACAAAAAGATGTTGCCGTTTCGCTGGCTGCTGAGCGGCTACAGCAGCAACCACACCTTGTGTTAATGGATCCATCGTATTTACTCTTACTTCAAAATCAAATGACAGCAAGCACTTTGCGTCTTACTCAATAGTTATTAGTGATACAATAGCAAACTTATATTCACTATCGAAGTTCTTAATCGGAAAAATTCATCAATGTCAGAAGAAAAAGCGCCTCAAGCTCAAATCTCACGCAAGCCAGAGGTATTAGAGGCCAATCGACGCTGGCTAGCTTTAGTCAACGCACAATCAGAAAATCATAGAGAAAATAGAGACCCTCGGCTCTATCGACAGTCCTCTAAAGATAAACTAATCACCCCCAAAAGAAGTCAATAGAGCGAACGCGATATTTATTGACATTATCGTTGCAGACGCCATTAAAGCCATACTGCACTATCATCATTACGCTTTGAGTTAAGACCATGCCGGCGCCATCCACTTATTTTATTCTTTACACGGGCATCATACTGATCGCAGCCAACGGTTTATTTGCTAAAGGAATACCTTTAGATGCGCTCAACATTACTTTTCTGCGGAGTCTCATTGCACTATTAGCAATCGTTTTATTTTTAACTTTATTCAAGCGCTCACCCAAAATTAACAATACAAAAACCTTATTTGGGCTGTATGGTCTTGGGGTCTTAATGGGAGTGCACTGGATTACTTTTTTTCATTCAATGCAAATATCGACCATCGCTATCGGCATGCTGTCTTTATTTACTTTTCCTGTTATCACTGTATTTATGGAAGGCGCCGTTAATAAGCAATGGCCTCACAAGAGAGATATTGTTTCAGCCATACTGGTATTGGCGGGCATTATACTGATGGTCTCCGACAAACCCATAACCCTAAGCTCTAACACATTACAAGGAGTACTCTGGGGCGTATTGTCTGCCTTATTATTTGCAAGTCGCAATGTTATGCAAAAATATTATTTTACCGATGTGTCCAGTGATAAACTGATGCTACATCAAATGCTTGCTATCATATTATTGTTAGTAGTATTTCTAGATTTTTCTAGCATTGGCAATTTAACTAACCACAACTGGTTGGCCATCATTGCATTAGGTTTAATCACAACGGCCGGAGCACATACTCTACTGGTTATTAGCTACAAACGATTACCAGCAAAAACCGTAGCAATGATCAGTTGCTTACAGCCTGTTATTGCGGCATTGCTTGGCTGGGTATTTATCAACGAGCGTCCAAGTTTATTTATTATTATTGGGGGGGCGATTATTTTAACCGTGGCGATTTACGAATCACTCATAAATCGCCACGCATAAAAGAAACACCACAGCATTTAAACTAACAAGCAGTGAATCCGTGTTAACAACTCATTCGGTGGAGTTTCTTTAGGATCGTTTAAATACTCTTCAAAAGGTGGGAAATCAGCTGCTTCATAACCACTCTCAGGCAACCAGTGTCCAAATAAATAGTCATACGGTTTTTCAAGTTCAGCATAAGGCCCTTTGAACAATACAGTGGCACATTTACCTTCGGGGATTGTTATTATTTCTAACTCATCACCTACACCTTCCTTTCCTTCAATGCTGATACACGCCATTGAACGTAGCTGCTCAACATCAACACTTTTTGGATCGTCGTAATAGAGCCCGATAGACCGCGTTTGTTCTGTTAGTAACTGTTTAGTGGCGCCATAGACAAACACTTTTTCAAATTGCTTACCGATTTCCATGTAGTCACCTTGATGACTATAACCCGCAAGTAACACTTTTTCATTATCAATAATCTCTACTGTAAACATAGCTTCTACCTGTTTTCTTTCATTCGGTAGCATTGCAATAAAAGGCTCTAGTTCTAACCTATCTCCTGCCCATTTACTTTTTCGGTATTCACTGGGTGACATACCAAAACTCTGAACAAAAGCACGAGCAAATGCTTCAAGACTCCCATAAGATGCTTTTTTTGCAATACTGGATAATGACTGATCACTACGAATCAAATCAGCCGCCGCTTGTTGAAGGCGTAAACGTCTCACCGTTCCGTTAACGGTCTCTTGAACGAGCTCGCGATAAATACGATGAAAATGATAAGGAGACATTAGCGCGACATCGGCTAATGTATTCACATCGAGATCGCTATCTAAATGTGAATGCATATAATCAATCACGTTAACTAAGCGTCGTCGGTAGTTTTCTCTACTGTTTGTTTTCACTTATAACGTCTCATTTATAGCCTCTCTTTATCTGCATTACGCCTACAACAGTCTCCATACTATTGAGACTCATCTGATAATGTTTGCTGTTTTTATACCGATCAAGGCAATATATGCCTAGAGAACCACGGGGATAGGCTTGACCAACACAATCTCTTGAACGTCTTCTTCAATCGAAAAATGAGCGCTATAAGCTATCACCTCAACACCTTTGCCAATGGCTTGTCTTAGTGTACGGCCGTAAAGGGGGTCAATTTCATCAGCAGGAGCCACTTGCTCAATACCAGAGTGTTGAACACAAAAAAACAATACCGCTCGCTTGCCCTGCTCGGCCATCGCCATTAACTCCCTTATATGTTTCGTACCTCGATCACTAACAGCATCAGGGAACAAGCCTTGCCCACTGCCCATATGCAAGGTAACGCTCTTTACCTCCACATAACAATCAGGCTTATCATGAGATGACAGTAAAAAATCGATACGGCTTTTTTCCTCACCATATTTAACCTCTGTTTTAAGGTGGTCATAGTCTCGAAGCTCAGCCACAACATCACCTTCAATCGCCTCTTTCACTAGCTTATTTGCGAGCCCCGTATTAATGCCGGCCAAATGCCCTCCCGCTGTTGTAGCCAACTCCCAGGTATAAGGGTATTTTCGCTTAGGATTATCTGACTCTGAATACCAGCAAGGGCTTTCTTCGAGAACACAATTCTTCATAGAGCCCGTATTAGGGCAGTGAATGGTCACTTCTTCGCCACTAGGAAGCCTTATATCGGCTAAAAAGCGCTTATAACGGCGCAATAGCGTGGCTGATTTCAGTTTTCCTTGGTACTTCATCTTATCAACAACCTCAATTTTTGACTCCATTATGCCAAAGAGTGGGGGCAATATTTGCTTGATTAGAACAATTTAATCTCTTATAAACATTGTTTTCCAGCTAAGAGACACCATAATAAGGGATTGTATCGAGGATCTGCTTAGACCATAAATCACTGGCACACTGGGGCAATATCTGGTAATTTGCCCGCCGGCTGAAATTTGCGGTTTTTGCGTTGCTTTATAGTCATAATAGTCATGTTAATTAGCAACGACATTCGCAAGCTTATTGATCGATAAATAAACAGTATAAAAAGCAATATAGAGAGAAAGCATATGCCAGATAGCAATGCAACCCTGACATTACACGGTTTTGAGCCCTATAAAGAGAAGAAGGGTGAAGAGTATATGAATGCCGCTCAGCGCGAGCATTTTAAAAAGCTACTCAACGCCTGGAAAAGCGAATTAATGGAAGAAGTCGATCGCACCATGACCTACATGCGCGACGAAGCAGCTAACTTTCCTGATCCCGCTGACCGCGCTAGTCAAGAAGAGGAGTTTAGTCTAGAACTACGCACCCGTGATCGTGAGCGCAAATTGATCAAGAAGATTGACAAAACCATTGAACAAATTGATGCTGATGACTACGGCTTTTGTGACGCATGCGGTGTTGAGATCGGTATTCGGCGCTTAGAAGCTCGCCCCACTGCAACTCAGTGCGTTGACTGTAAAACCTTAGCTGAAATTAAAGAAAAACAAGTAGGCGCATAACAAGGGGTAGCCCTGTTATATACACCCTGCAAGAGCGTAAGCGTATCATCCGATAAATACGCTCTTGTAAAAGAGGCTGACTATCAATATAAGCCTCTTTCATTTCCCATGAGTAATCACACGTCGTGGATCTAACAAGCAATGCGGACTTAAACAAGCCAAACCCTCAACATGACAAGACCTCCTACGTAGGGCGATTTGCACCTTCGCCTAGCGGGAAGCTGCATTTTGGCTCATTGGTGGCAGCTCTGGCTAGCTATCTAGATGCTCGGGCCCATAAAGGGCAATGGTTAGTCAGGATGGAAGACCTAGACCCACCTCGGGAAGAAGCAGGGGCAGCGGACAGCATATTAGCCTCTTTAGAAGCTCACCACCTATTCTGGGATAAAGACATTCTGTACCAAAGCCAACGACTAGACGCCTATCAGGCAGCTTTAGACGAGTTAGGATCACACTACCCTTGTAACTGTACTCGTCATCGCATAATGCAATTGGGGGGTCGCTATGATAGCCACTGCAGGCGTTCGCCCCCGCCAATAGAAGCCACTTGCGCAACTCGACTCAAGGTAGATCAATTACCACTATCAGAACAAGTCATCGCAGAAGAGTTTGATGACCTCTTTCTAGGGCATCAACAATTTCCTTTATCCGCAGTTGGTGACATGATCGTAAAACGTAAAGACGGGCTATTTGCCTATCAGCTAGCGGTTGCGGTGGATGATCGTCATCAAAACATCACCCACGTTATTCGCGGTCATGATTTAATCGACTCAAGTAATCGGCAGCGTTATATTCTATTACTGATGAATCATGTTAGCCAAAATATAAAAGAGCTACCCTTATACGGCCATGTCCCTCTAGCCCTAGGCAGCGATGGCGATAAACTCAGCAAGCAAACACAAGCCCCCGCTCTTGATAATAGCAAGGCCGCCAATAACTTAGTGATAGCACTACAATTTCTCAACCATGCCCCACCTCCGGAATTAAGAGATTCCGATAACTGTGCCAGCATACTAGAATGGGCGAGCCTCAAATGGCAGCGAAATAAGCTGCCAACACAGTCGATGCTTGCACCACCATTAACAGATGAGTAATATCGGCTTGATATAAGCAAGCTTCTTCACCCTACCCGCAAACAGAGATACTTTTAACTCCCTCATGAATAATCAAAAGTTCTTATTTTTCACTCTGTTAATTGCGTATATTTTTGCACCCACGCTATTTAATTGGATTATCTCCCCGTCCGGTTCTTGGTATAAGCCTTTTATCGTTTGGATTATGATTATTATTGGCGCTTACCTCCTACAAAAATATAATAAAACGACTTAGATGACTTTTGAACTCACCCATATAGCCTTACTGGGCATCACTTATTTAGTGGTCTTATTCGTCATTGCTTACGCGGCGAATAATGGCTGGATTCCTAAAAAAATTACCAACCACCCTTTTACTTATGTGCTTTCTTTGGGCATTTTTTTTAGTGCTTGGTCGTTTTATGGTGTGATCGATTTAGCCTACCAGTTCGGTTATGGCGCATTGGCCTATTATATGGGAACCGGAGCTTTTTTCTTGTTCGCACCGATTATTCAAGCGCCTCTTGCCGAACTATGCCAACGCTTTCAACTACGCTCTATTGCTGACTTATTAGTGTTCCGTTATCACAGTCAATTAGCAGGTAGTTTAGCTACTTTATTTATTTTTCTTTCGATTATTCCGCTATTAGTACTACAAATTCAGGCCGTCGCTGATACTTTAGTATTGCTCACCCAAGAGCTCCCAAATAAAACCGTAGACAACAGTGAGTGGAAACAACAACGCAATACTTTCGCACTGTTTTACTGCTTATTAATTACCGCATTTTGTATGATATTCGGCGCAGGTTACAGCCAATATAAATCATTGGTTACAACAATGGCATTTGAGTCAGTGATTAAAATGATTGCCTTAACTACCGTGGGACTATTCGCTGTTTATCATGTTTTTGGTGGCTTTGCGGGCTTAGATCAATGGCTGCTTAATAATGGCGAATACCTTATCCGACTACATGCCCCTATACAAAACTCGTCTTCCCACACACTATTGCTCGTTTTTATCGCAACGGGTGTGCTGATGCCACACATCTTCCATATGAGCCAAATGGATCAATCCATTAATCAAGTTGCACGCATGGTAACGTGGGCCTTTCCATTATTTTTACTGCTCATGGCGCTCCCTGTTTTCCCTATACTGTGGGCAGGTTTTGAACTCAAGGTGCCCTTCCCTATATCCTATTTCACCTTAGGCGTTCCTCAATTTTCCAATGCGCCTGTCATCACCATGATAGCGTGGGTCGGTGGTTTGTCGGCCGCATCTGGCGCCTTAGTTGTTTCCATTTTATCTTTGGCAACAATGGTATTAAATCAATGGCTTTTACCTTTGCTGCGATTACAAACGCAAAAAGATATTTATGCACAATTACGCTGGTTAAGACGTTTATTAATTATCGCTATTACCTTAACGAGCTACCTACTTTACCTTTGGCTAAATCACCGCTACTCGCTAATGGATTTAGCTTTATTAGCATTTGTACAAGCCTTACAGTTTGTGCCCGGTGTTGTTGCGATTAGTTACTGGCCTCGCGCCAATCGCTATGGTTTTTTTGCTGGCATTATTTCTGGCTCATTAGTTTGGCTCATCGGTTTAGCTTTGCCTGTGGTTTTTTCATGGGATAACTTATCACTTCCCTTTTTATCAAAACCATTTGCAACAGGGATACCCGCCTGGGAAGCCATCACCTTAATTGCTATAGGCATTAACATTCTTATGTTCACTGTGGTTTCCTACTTAACACCGATGGGAGATGAAGAGCGCTACCATGCTGACGTCTGCGCTGAAGATGAACTAAGCCACCCGTTTAGGCGTATGCTTGAAGTCAAGTCCGCAAAAGACTTTAAAGATAAATTGGCCGTGAGCATTGGTGATAGCGCTGCAATAAAAGAAGTCAATCGCGCATTGGCGTTTTTAGAATTACCAGAAGATGAAACACGCCCCTACGCCTTGCGACGTTTAAGAACACGCATTCGCACTAATTTATCCGGTTTACTGGGGCACAGTTTAGCCTCCGATATTATCGAAAAACATTTTCCTTATCGTGCACCCTCCAATACCGAAGTCGTCGATATCAATTTAATGGAAAGCCGCTTGGAGCGACTAGGCCATAAAATGCAGGGACTGACTGCCGACGTTAATTTATTGAGGATGCATCACCGCAATACCTTATTAGAACTCCCGATTGCGATCTGTTCTATCGGACTCGATGATGAGATTTTATTGTGGAACAATGCTATGGCAGATATCACCGGCATTAAAGGTTCAGAAATTACGGGCTCAAACTTACGTGACTTACCTTCGCCTTGGGGACCACTTATTAGTGACTTTGTGAATGATTGGCAAACCCACATTAATAGAGAATCTGTGGACCATAGTGGCAACACTCATTGGTATCGCTTGCATAAATCAGCGATTCAAAAATCAGCCAATAAGCGCATTGATGGCCAGGTTATTCTCATCGAGGACTTCACCAATATTCAACTGATGGAACAGGAGCTGATGCACAATACTCGCCTTGCATCGATTGGCCGACTTGCTGCCGGTGTTGCACATGAAATCGGCAACCCTGTGACCGGCATTGCCTGTCTCGCTCAAAACTTACGCTATGAAGACCAAGAAGACGGCCGTATTGAAACAGCGGAGGCAATATTATCGCAAACAGACCGTATTAGTCGCATCGTGCAATCGTTGGTCACCTTTGCTCACACTGGGAAGCACTCAAGCGAAGACTTTCATGAGGTCAATATTAGTGAATGTGCAAATGAGGCTATTCACTTATTATCGCTACAACGAGACCGTAAACCCGTTGAGTACAGTAATACCATTGATACCGATGCAAGAGTCTGGGGAGATAGCCAGCGTTTAATCCAAGTATTTATCAACTTACTAGGAAACGCGAATGATGCTAGCCCAGAGTTCTGCTCTGTCACGCTATCCAGCCGGATCGAAGAAGATAGAGTTGAAATTGACATCACAGATGAAGGAACCGGTATTGCTAAAGAACATATTAAGCAAATTATGGAGCCCTTTTTTAGCACCAAAGAAACGGGCAAAGGAACCGGCTTGGGCTTAGCCGTTGTCTTTAGTATCATTGAAGAACATCAAGGCAATATTCACGTCACTAGCCCAGTTGCTCAAGGCCGTGGTACACGTTTTACGATACAATTACCTTTGAGGCTATCATAGCACCCTAGACCTGCCACAATAGCCTCCACTCCTAATCAAATATAGCGGTACTCGTTTTAAATGAATAAAATCTTAATTGTCGAAGATGAAGCTATTATCCGCATGGCTTTACGCAAGCTATTGGAAAGACATCAATTTGATGTGAAAGATGCGGGTTCGGTTAAGGAGGCAAGTAAACACACGCTGGATAACTTTGACTTAATTATCAGTGACCTGCGCTTACCTGGGGAGCCTGGCACTGACTTAATCAACTTAGCCTCTAATACGCCGGTTTTAATTATGACCAGCTACGCCAGCCTTCGATCTGCCGTCGACGCTATGCGCATGGGAGCGGTTGACTATATTGCAAAACCCTTTGACCACGATGAAATGGTCAATACCGTTAAACGTATCCTTGAAGATAAAGCGAAACCGCTTCCAAGCAATACCGAAGCAGAGAGCAACTTAAATAGCGGCATGATTGGCGATAGCCCCATTATGCAAGCCCTATACAAACGTATTGAACAGGTCGCGCCGACCAATGCCACCGTATTAATTAACGGCGAAACCGGTACAGGTAAAGAGCTGACCGCTAAATCTATTCACGCTAATAGCCAGCGAGCTGATAACGCACTGATTTGTATAAACTGTGCAGCCATTCCCGACACCCTAATTGAATCAGAGTTATTTGGGCATGAAAAAGGCGCATTTACAGGGGCAGACTCTCACAGAGAAGGCTTAGTTGTTGCGGCTAATGGTGGCACACTATTTTTAGATGAAATTGGAGAACTACCGCTTGAAGCGCAAGCCCGTTTACTGAGAGTATTACAAGAAGGCGAAGTGAGACCCGTGGGTTCAGTTAAGACTCAAAAAGTGGATATCCGCCTTATTGCTGCGACTCACAGAGACTTAAACCAACGTTGTCGAGATGGCCTGTTCCGAGAAGATTTATTCTTTCGCCTCAACGTGATTCAACTACAAATTCCGGCTTTAAGAGAGCGAGGGGGAGATATCATCGCACTGGGCAATGCGATCATTGAACGATATTGCGAAACTTATAACAAGCCTGCTTTATCACTATCGCCCGCAGCAGCAGAAGCAATGATTGCCTACCCTTGGCCAGGTAATGTGAGAGAATTAGAAAATGCCGTTCAACGCGCAGTGATATTGTGTGAAGATGAACATGAAATACCAAAAAGTTTATTAGCATTAAATATAGAGCTTAACGAACTTCACCAAGAAAATGAGCCAAGCATCCAGCACTCTCCTCGCAATACTAAAAAGCAAACAACAGAAGCCGACTTATCCCTAGAAAATTATTTCCAGCAATTTGTATTAGATAACGAAGATACAATGAGTGAAACCGAACTTGCTAAAAAGCTCGGTGTCAGCCGCAAGTGCTTATGGGAACGTCGACAAAAACTGGGAATTCCGAGAAAAAAACGAGTGTAAATAACACTTACATTATTTTTTATCTTTTAATTTCTTGATGGCTATCCCAACACTAATACCCATACGTTCGATTGAACGAGCAAGGTCGCCTATCTCATCACCTCTAGATATTTCTTTCATTTTCATGCCGAGTTTACCTTTGCTCATTTGATCCGTCACTTCTGTAATATTTTTAACCGGCCTAGATATTGCCTTCGCAATAAATAGCGCAATCAAAATTGAAATGAGAATAGTGGCAACAAGAATATAGAGAAAGTTTTGATTGGACTTAATTAATTGGGAGTAGGCTTCATCAAAATCTCGCTCAACCACCATACGCCAACCTTGAGTTATTCGCTTTGAATAAACCACTTTCTTTACTCCGTCTAGAGTATAGGAGAATTGACCATTATTAACTGAAGATTTGATTAACAAGGAGTCAGAAAAATCTTGTAAGTTTTCAAATACAGCCAAGGTGTTACCATGAGCAATCAATTTGTTTTTATCATCGAGCAGCATCGCAAAGCCCGTTTCGCCTATACGTAAATCCTCTACCACATTGGAGACTACAGTTAATTTCATCGCCATACATAGAGCACCATACGGCGCGTCAGAGGAATTAAAATTTTCTTTATTAATCGGGGAGCACATAATTAAAACAGGCACGCCCAATCGGCCACTAATTAGTACTTGCTGCCCAACATCTGCGCCTTCAATAATTTCGGTCATATATTCACGATCACCACGAAAATATTTCTTGGTTCCATCAGGCTTTAAAACGGATTTACCATCGCTCCTTGCTGCGATATACCCATCTTTTCCTACCGTATAAACAGAGTAAGCCCACTCATAAGATGACTCAATTGTTTTCAATATTTTGCTTTGCTGTACTTGATCAAACGACTTCATTTCAGGGAGAGCAGCATGGTGATTTAAAACACGAAGGTTTATATCAGCCCAACTATTAGCACTTAAAGACAAAAATTCAGCAGTTTGTTCAAGCTCCCAATCTATTTCTTTTTCAATAACTTTAGAAAAGTGGCCATTGGCCAACCATAATCCTGACAAAGGAAGTGACACACAAAATAATATACCTAACATTATTTTTAAGGAAAAACTATTGATATTCATTTAACTCACCTTTATCAGAATTATACTGACACTATTATTATTAATCGCCAGTATTCTCTACAATGGCTTCTTCAGTAAATCGTTTTGCACGCATTTTATTGATGCGTTCAATTATTGGCGGCAATAACAAAACGACAATTGCAAATATAACAATCCATCGAGTCAGTGGACGTTCCCACAAGAAACTGAAACTGCCATCATGAATAGCCAATGCGCGAGCAAGGTTACTCTCCATAATCCCACCTAAGATAAACCCGAGCAACATAGGCGCCATAGAGAAGGATAACAGCCTTAAAAAGATCGCAATCGCCGCAATAAATACCATCATATGAATATCGAAGGTATTAAAACTAACCAAGTACACACCTGTAATAGAGAAGAATAAGACAAGCGGAATTAGAATTTGGCTAGGTATCGCTAACAGACGTGAAATATAAGGAATAAGTGGAAGGTTCATAATAAGTAAAACAATATTACCTATATACATAGAAATAATGACCGACCAAAAAATTTCTGGATTATCCACGAATAAACGAGGACCAGGCTGTATTCCATACGCAATCAAAGCACCGAGCATAATTGCCGTTGTGCCTGAACCAGGAATACCGAGCGTTAACAAAGGTACAAATGAACCTGTAGAAGCCGCATTGTTTGCCGACTCTGGAGCAGCCAAACCTCTGATAGAACCCTGACCAAACTTCAACTTTTCTTTTGCCGATGCCACGGTTCTTTCAAGACCGTAAGCAAGAAACGAGGCGATTGTCGCACCTGCACCGGGCAAAACTCCGACGACAAAGCCGAAAACAGAACTACGCGCCATTGTTGGAGCAATTTCTTTAATCTCTTCTTTCGAGAGCTTCATGCTACCTAATTCTTTTGCATCAATCGCATCACCGCCTCGTTTATGATCTCCCCTCATCACGGCCATTAATATCTCAGCTAGAGCAAATGTTGCCATCGCTAATAACAAGAAACTAACACCGTCAATTACTTCTAAACTACCAAACGTAAAACGAGGAATACCAGAAGTGACATCAGTACCGACTGTCGCGATCATCAAGCCAAACACACACATGATTAAGGCTTTTATAACCTGACCTTTACCTGAAAAGGCAGCAACTGCGGTAAAACCAAGCAGCATTAGAGCGAAATAATCGCTGGACTGAAAACTCAAAGATACTTTTGCCAAGGCCGGCGCGGCAAAGAGCAAAATAATTGCACCAATAGTCCCCCCAGTAAAAGAAGAATAAGCCGCAATAGCGAGCGCTTTACCCGCTTGCTTCTGACGAGCTAAAGGGTAGCCATCAAAAGCCGTTACCACGGTACTAGCGCAACCGGGCGCATTAATTAAAATAGACGAGGTTGATCCACCAAAAACAGCGCCATAATAAACACCCGCCATTAAAATAATGCCCGAAGACGGATCAAGGCCATAAGTAATAGGAATCATTAAGGCTACGGCCGATACAGGACCTAAGCCCGGCAACATACCAATAAACGTTCCCGCAAAACAGCCCACAAACACCATTAGTAAATTGAATGGCATCACTGCTGTAGTTATACCTGTGAAAATACCGTCCCACATGTGATTAACTCCCCGAAAAAATCGTAAATAAAACGCCAGGAGCCAAATAAACCTCTAGCAACTTAGCCAAAATAAACCATGTACATATTGCGAAAGGAATAGCGACAATCAACATTCGCTTAATACTCTTTTCACCCAAGGCCCAAAAGCCACCCACTAAAAATACGATTGTCGATAAAATAAAGCCCAACCACTTTAATATGATCGCAAAAGCCACAATAAGAACTAGTAGTTTAAGAACAAGAGAGAATTGATAACCTACCAAATCAATTCGATTTTCAAAACCGGTTTTCGCTGTTACCAATAACGCAATAGAAAGAACAACCCCAGCAATAGACAATGCATTAGGTAAAGTTTGTGCGTTAAAAGCTTGGGATATGTCTCCCGGCATCAGCAGAACTTGTCTCGCATAATAGCCGTAAGCGATTGAAAAAAATAAAAAGATTAACCCACCGACACGATCTTTACTTATATTCAACATAACAAAACTCAAGAGTTAGATAGTAGCGAGTCCTTTCGCTATTAGGGTAAAACAAGCATCCCGCTTACCCGAGATAATTGGTATTACAAAAATTACTTCTTCATGAAACCTAATTCAATAAGTAGGCCTTTCATGGTTTCTTCTTGCTTCTCTAGAAAACTAATGAACTCAGCATCTGGGTTAAAGATTTCTTCCCAGCCGTTACGAGCACGAACAGTTTCCCATTCAGGCGTGTCATACATTTTCTTAAGTAAGCTAATGTACTCATTTTTCTTATCATCAGAAATGCCCGGTGCTGCAAAGAAACCACGCCAGTTAACAAAGGTCATATCGATACCTTGCTCTTTAACTGTAGGAACATCTGGCGCACCATCAGAGCGTTTGTCGCCTGTCATAGCCAAGATACGAACTTCACCTGCTTTTGCCAAAGCCAATGCTTCACTCAAACCCGTTGAAAGAACGCCAACTTCACCCGACAACAAACCCGCCATTGCCTTACCACCTGCGTCATAAGCAACATAAACTAGACGATCAGGGAAATCTCCTGCTGCTTTAATTACCATCGCTGGCACAAGATGATCCATGCTGCCTCGGGCAGAACCGCCACCGAATTTAATGGCGCTTGCGTCATAACGGAAATCTTTCAAGATATCTTGGAAGGTTTTGTACTTCGAATCGTTACGTACAACAAAAGCACCGTAATCACCGATAGTGCCGGCAACGGGCGTCAAATCACGAAATGACTGAGGAAAAACTTTATAGAGGTAACGAATAACAATGGGAGTTGAATTCACCATCAAGGTATTCTTGTTATCTTGACCCGCAGTTTCGATCAAATGGGCAATCGCTTTACCGCCACCGCCACCAGACATATTTTCATATGAGGCAGATTTTAATAAGCCCGATTTGGTTAGTGCCTCACCGGTGCCTCTAGCCGTACCATCCCAACCACCACCTGCACCACCTGGAATTAAAAAATGAACCTCATCAACGGCTGTTGCTTGCATAGATACTCCCATACCTAAACAAGCGCTAAACATGAGAGCCAAAGGGCTGAATAGTTTACTTTTACTCGCTTTAGAAAACATTGTTCTCTCCTATAATTATTAGTTTTGATACGCCTATGCTTTTATATTGATCGACGATGAGCAATAGTAATCAGGCAAGCATTGAGAGATAAAGCTTCTATACTTAATGGGTATTCAGGATATTTAGATCATTTTGTTCATATTGTTTACGAGTATTTTTTCACCAACTTCATTATCCTTATTAACTGAAAATAGAGACATATATCTCACGATAATAAAAATGAATTTAAACTACCGCTTCAAGTTAAGAAGCCAAATGATGTTGATCATTGGCTTAGTCGCTGTCATACAAACGGGCTTTATTGGTCTATTTGCCATACATAACCTTAAAGATTCTTTGAGTGAGCAGATAGGCCAACAAGCCCTAAATGTTGCCAATACTATTTCCTCTGTGCCTGAAATCATTCACGCTGTCAAAAATAGCAACACAGCATTTTTGCAACCGCTTAGCCTTAAATTGGCTAAAAATATACAGGCTCGGTTCGTTGTCATCGGGGACAAAGAAGGCATAAGAATTGCCCACCCGAACCCAAATAAGATCGGTTTTTCAATGAAGGATGATGAGGGGGACGACAACGCGGAAGCACTTATCCAAGGTAAGGGCTACATATCCAAGGCCTTAGGTAGCCTAGGCTGGTCAATGCGAGGGAAAGCACCGGTATACGATGGGAAGGAAATTATTGGTATTGTCTCCGTAGGCTATGACTTACAAAAGGTAGAGTCCATTATTCAACAACATCAATGGACTCTTGTTATCGTTATTACTGTAACTCTTTTATTTAGCATTTTGATTGCCGTTTGGCTGGCGAATCATTTTAAAAAAGCAATATTTGGTTTAGAGCCCGAACAGATAGCCCAACTATTTGAAGAACAAAAAGCCACATTAGAATCAATCAGAGAAGGCATTATCGCCATCAACAGTCAGGGGGAGATTACTACAGCAAATAAAACAGCTATTGAAACTTTAGGCTTACCGGAAAATAGTCAATTAACAGGACAACATATTTCCCATATCCTTCAGGATAGCTCCATGCTAAACGTACTTGAATCCGGCAAGCCTCAATTCGATCAAGAAGTCTGTCATAACAGCCACAACCTTATTGCCAATCGCCTCCCCTTAAAACAAAACAATAAAATCACAGGTGTAGTGTCAAGCTTTAGGCGCAAAGATGAGCTAGATCTCGTAAGCCAACAGCTAACTAGAATCAAACAATATGCTGATAGCTTGCGGAGTCAGGCACATGAATATTCCAATAAATTACATACAATAGCAGGACTGATACAGATTGGGGCGTATGACAATGCACTCGAATTAATTGGTCAGGAAAGCCAAGATCACCAAGGTCTAATTCAACTATTAATGAAATCAGTACCAGATGCCGTTATTGCAGGATGCCTACTGGGAAAATACAATCGTGCTCGTGAACTAGGCTTAAACTTAATCATCGATCCAGAAAGCCAGATGTCTCAATTACCTCTAAAGCTACCAAGAGAAAAAATAGTCAGTGTTATAGGTAATTTAATTGATAACGCCTTTGATGCGACATTAAAAAACAAAGGAGCAGGAGGAAAGATATTTTTATCTATGACCGATTTGGGCAACGATTTAATTTTCGAGATAGAAGACGAAGGCGGTGGAATTTCAGAAAATATCGAAGAGAAAATATTTGACAAAGGGATTACAAGCAAGACAGGCATTGGCCATGGGATAGGCCTCCATTTAGTTAGAGAATTACTCACAGGGATGAGTGGTGGCATAACCATAAAGCAACATAACGAAGGCAGTATTTTTACTATCTATATACCCAAAAAATAAACATCTGTATAAAAAGTAGATAATCATGAATGAGATACAAGTTATTATCGCAGAAGATGACGCTAAAATAGCTGAAATACAGAAACGCTTTTTAGAGCGTATACATGGCTTTGAACTTATTGGCATAGCTCATGACCTTAGCGAAACAGAAGATTTAGTAGACGTGTTAAATCCGGACTTATTACTTTTGGACATACAATTTCCATCTGGAACTGGCTTAGATTTACTCAGAACACTTCGTTCAAAGAACAGTAACATAGACATCATTTTAGTTACTGCATCGAAAGAAGCAAAGACACTTAAAGCAGCATTAAGAGGAGGGATATTTGATTACATTCTAAAACCTTTAACATTTGACAGACTAAAAGAGACTTTAACAAACTATCAAAAACATAGCGAAAAATTAAAAAATATAATGTCTATAAATCAATGTGATGTTGACTCAATAATTCCAAAAATGCAAAACAATGCAAATAAAAAAGAAGAAGAACGTTTACCAAAAGGAATAGACTCTTTAACTTTGAAAAGAATCAGAAACATATTTAATTCACCAACAAAAAAAAGCAGCAAAAGCGCAGAGGAAGTAGGAGAAATAATTGGAGCCAGTAGAACCACAGCAAGACGTTACTTAGAGTACTTAACATCTATAAATGAACTGCAAGCTGAAGTCAATTACGGCACTGTCGGAAGACCAGAAAGAAAATACAAGGTCTCACAACAATAAAAAAGGCTGATTCTCATCAGCCATAAAAGGGAGAGACCTTACACAGGAGGCAACCTGTAAGGTCTATCACATGAAAAAGCAATCAACAATTACAACAAAATGCGAAAACCTAATACATAACCCACATCAGTATCATCTGCATCGTTATCACCAACTTCTGCTAACAAACGAACGTTTTTCGCATTAGCAAACTTATATGTGTAATTAGCATACCAACCTGAAACGTCATCAGTTCCATCATCGATATTATTAACGCCCAGACCAATGTAGCCAGTTGGACCAACCTTAAAACCAGCAACGACGTTATAAATTTCAACATCATCATCTCTTTCATCGTAATCGATAGCACTAAAGTCAGCGCCAAAATCTACAGATCCAATTGCATAAGAAAAACTAATACCCGTAACTTCACGCTCAACATCTACATCACCATCAAGAAGCTCTGCGGCATTAGCTTCATCACTGTAATCCATATAAGCAAAAGCAATTTTGGCACCAGCAAACTTCACAGCCGCAAATATATCAAAATGTGATTGCAAATCGCCTTCCGACTCTAACTCATAAGAACTAGCTATAGATACTGGACCGAACCCACCATCGTAACGGATTAGATCATCACCTCTGTCACGAATTTCTTCAAACCCATCTTCGGCAACCCCGACTTTTTCATAGGCTTTTTCAACACCAAACTCATCACCGGCACTATTGGTTTGACCTATTGAAATCTTATGACCCCCGAAGTCTAAACCTAGAAACCCTTCTTCGAATCGAGTAGCATTGTCACGGTTTTCACGGTTACCACCATTATCAAAGCCAAAATGCACTTCACCAAAAGCGGTCATACCATTACCAAGATCATAAGTAATAATATTCTTTAACTCTAAATCATCATACTCAAGGTCGAGCTCTCTATCATCACCGACATCTTGATCGAACTGAATCTGCCAATCACCTTTTAGCTTGTATTTTAAAGGACCCTTCTCATACAAAGTTATTGTTGCATTAGCAGGGTTAGCCGCTAAACCTGCAGCCAAACATGTAGCTAAAGCCGTTAACTTCAATTTTGAAGCATTACTCTTAATCATATTTCACCCCGTGAATAATTATTATTAACCAACAAACACTCTTCTTGTCGAAGAACGCCTGCAGCCGGAGGAAATTTATAGCAAGGCCACTTACCAAATAAAGATTTAGAACTTAAATCGCATTTAAAAACATATTGATCATTATAAGCATTAAATTTATCTGCAATTACAGAAATTAAATTAATTTAAATCATAAATTTCATAAAGTTTATTTATTCCAATAAAAACATTAGAAACAATACGAAAAATCGTATATTTTACATAAACAGAATATGAAATAATTTCTTAACAACCATTAAAAAAATATCTGCCATTATGAAACCTCATTTTTTTATTGCCGCCTTATTTATTAGCACACTGACATCCTGCACTTTTTTAGATTTAGGCACTGCGGATTATTCAATCGACCCTAATGAACTATTTGGTGGCGACCGGCTAAGTTATCGCTACGAAAACGAAATTCTCAATAAAGGGCCTAAAGAAAATAGAACCAAAGAAAAGATAGAATCAAAAAGAATTGTAGCGGCAAACAAAAGATCAATAAAAAACTCAAAAATAGAAAATGACAGTTTCAACAGCTTCAAAAAATGGAGACAGGAGAACCCTGAATCGAAGAATTATGAAGATTATAATATTTGGCTTGAATACCAAGGTTATTTAAAACAAAAGTCAGAGGTAATCCAATAAAGACAGCCCAACAACCATGGTCGCTGCACTCATACACGTTGCCATAGCAACGATAGCACTAGCGAGCTTATGATCGGCTCCCATTGCCTGAGCCATAATAAATGTCGCCATAGTGGTAGGACATGCGAAAAAAATAAATAAAATACCTAAATCCTGCCCCCTAAAACCAAACATAGAAGCAACACCTACCCCGACAAGGGGTAGCAATACGACTTTAATTATACTTGCCAGCAAAGCCTGCTTAAACGAATAACCTCGGTCAACAAACTGTAAGGTACCACCCACACCAATCAAAGCTAGAGGAATGGTCAATTCCGCCAGGTAATTACCTGTATTATGAACAAATGATGGTAGGGATAAATCAAAATAAGAAAAAGGGAGGGCAAACACAACAGCCAACACAATAGGATTTAGGAATAGCTCTTTAACAATATCGATACGTGATAACTTATATTCCTTACCCAAGGGTACCACTAAGGCAATAACGCCTAATATATTATATAAAGGCACAACAAAAGCGAGTAATAATGCCGCTTGCGACAAACCGTCGACACCATAAACTCCTGCTGACGCGGCCAAACCCACTGTTGCAAAATTACCTCTATAACTGCCCTGCATAAATGCACCAAGGCTTGCACCAGATGCTATCCATCTTGCAGCAATAAGCCAAGTAACAATAAATACACCAACGGTAACCGATACTATTATGGCGACAATAGAAAAGGGGACAGGGGCACTTGAATCAAGGGACGACACTTTTAGAAAAATCAGTGCCGGTAAAGTAAGGTTAAACACCAGTTTGGATGATACCGAAATAAAGTTGGCGTTAATCACACCCCATCGTTTCAATAAGACACCCAGCAATATCATCAAAAAGATCGGCGCTATGGTCGAAAATATAAATGCCGTATCGATATCATGCCTCCTAAAACCATAGCTGTACTCATCTGTGCGGAGTATATGGAAGCTATAAGCAATACGCAAAAAAGCCGCCGCCTATGAGGTAGATATAGGACGGCGGCATCAAACTTTTACACTTCAATTAGCACTTAAGATTGCAGTGGTTTAAGCCCTGCAACACAGATCTCTGAGTGCGCTCAATTGTAGTAATAGTATCTTTCACTATGTGGCTTGCGCTTGTACACCTGACGGCGATGATCATGATAATAGCGACGGTCATGACGGCCATGCTTGTGATAATGATATCTATCATGGCGGTTCCATCCATTATAATAACGATCACCGCGATAATGACGGTCATGATAGTAATGATCATGCCGATGATACTTTTTGTACTTTTTATGCTTCTTATAGCGATCATGCTTACCATGATAATGATAGTGATGCTTAGAATGCTTAGTATCTGGATGTGGCCGGTGATCATCGTTGTAATAGCGACGCCCCTTGTCTTTTTTACGCTCAATATGTTTCTTTATTTGGTTGTGAGGCAATAATCTTTCAAGATCTTCTATTATTTGTGGCTTAGCATGAACAGTACTTACCCCAGACAACAAGCCCAGAGCCAATAAAGCAGTACTTAAATAATGTGTCATTTTCATAAGGTCTCCCCCTTTATTTTGACAATCTAGCTCTACTCATAAGAGCTTGGGGGCAAGTGTAAGCAACTCAAACTGAATAAAAGCTGAAAGATTGACAAGGAATGCATTTGACAGCTTGGCACCAAAAACGACATCAAGTGTTACCTACAGGAATAATAGTTACATATAAGTGTAACCATTGGTAACAAAAGCCTTATTTCAAATTGTAATAATAAAGCGCCAAAAATGATAAATAACTGATAAATAAGAACTTTTTAAGACTGGCACATAGAATGCTATATGTATTTGTATAATAAAAACAATAAAGAATAAAAACAAAATAACCATAAGAACAATAAATAATAATAAGAAAAGCGTTTTTGATTGACCAAGCGGGAGGAGTTTCGAGAATATTCGAAACCAGCATGGAAGCCCCATTATAAGAATAAATGACTCTGTGAATAAAATGACACAACAACGGGAAAGTCCAAAGTACTTTCCCGTTTTGTTATGCCTGCTATAAAAACATCACGTTTACCCTCACAAATCTAACAGAGCACAAAAGCAGCAATAACATGTTAGAATCACCGTCTTTAGTCATTCTTCCCAGAATTCATGATCAAACGGCTGTTTACACTTCTCTCTCCCAACTCACACGAGTCCGAAAAGGCCCCTAAGGGAGGAAACCGACTACAGGTTATTCCTAGAGAAAAGCACGATATCTCACGTCGCAATATTAGCCCCAGTGCACTTAAAGTCATGAATCGGCTCAACCAGTCTGGTTTTGAGGGTTATCTTGTGGGCGGAGGTGTACGAGATCTTCTTCTCGATAATTCCCCCAAAGATTTTGATGTTGCTACCGATGCAACACCCGAACAGGTCAAAACTTTATTTCGCAACTCCCGCATTATTGGACGCCGCTTTAAAATCGTACACGTACGCTTTGGCCCTGAAATCATAGAAGTCACGACCTTTAGAGGCCAAAATAGCGAATCTAACCAACAAGTAGAGTCCGATACCGGCCAACTATTAAGAGATAATGTTTACGGAGATATGGAGAGTGACGCTCTTCGACGCGACTTTACAGTCAATGCCCTGTACTACTCCAGCAAAGATTTTGCGCTGTATGACTACACTAGCGGTGTTAGTGATATAGAAAATCGTCAATTACGCATGATCGGTGACCCTACAACACGCTACACAGAAGATCCTGTGCGGCTATTAAGAGCGGTGCGTTTTGCAGCAAAATTGGGATTTAGTATTGAACCCGCCACTGAAGCACCGATCCGTGAGCAGGCAGAATTACTATCGCATGTACCACCCGCACGGCTATTCGACGAAATCCTCAAACTGTTTCTCAATGGCTGCGCTACAGCGACCTATTCCTTACTCAGTGATCATGGCCTATTTCAGCAATTATTCCCCGACACGGCTAAGGTGCTGCAAAATAACCCTTACTACCAGCCTTTAATTGATGAGGTCATGCTCAATACCGATAAGCGGATTCGCTCGAACAAGCGCGTCACACCCGCATTTATCTACGCTGCATTACTATGGCCAGCCATGCATGACCGTTTATTATTTCTCAAAGCAAAAGGAGCTAGTGAGTTCGATGCTTTTAATGACGCATCTCAATCTACCATTAGCCGCCAATTACAACGCATCATGATCCCTAAGCGCTTTTTAATACCGATGAGACAAATCTGGGAACTGCAATGGCGCCTTCCTAACCGCAACGGTAAGCGCGCTTATCGCCTACTTGACCACCCTAAATTTAGAGCTGGCTTCGATTTCTTACTTGCTAGAGAAGCCGCTGGCGAGGAACTTGATGGTTTAGGCCCATGGTGGGAACAATTTCAACATGCCAACGAAGAGAATCAAGAACGAATGGTAAGAGAACTCACCCCCAATAAGCCCCGTAAGCAGCGCCGGCGCAACAAACCCAACCAGCCTCCAACGCAAAACAAGTCGTGACATCATATTCAACAGCCTTTATTGGCTTGGGCAGTAATTTAGATAAGCCCCACGAGCAAATTGATCAAGCCCTCACTGCTCTCGCCAAACTAGCATCATGTAAATCACTAGAATGTGCGCCTTGGTATAGCAGTAAAGCCATCGGCCCCAAGGGGCAACCAGACTACATTAATACCGTTGCACGACTCAAAACTTTATTATCACCCGCTGAGTTACTCACACAATTGCAAGGTATCGAGAATGCACAAGGGCGCCAAAGGTTGGTACATTGGGGAGCTCGAACACTCGATCTAGATCTACTTCTCTATGACAACCTCGAGCTTGCTAGCGAGAAATTAACAATACCCCACCCAGAAATACAGAATCGTAACTTTGTACTACTCCCGCTCTACGACTTATCGCCCACATTAATATTGCCTAATGGCGAAAAACTTGAGACATTAGCCAAACAATGTGACCAACACGGCCTAAGGCCTCTCAATCGTGACATAGCTTAAACCCATTAGACCAAACGAAGACCAAGGAAACTAACCAGTGGATCAGAATGTAACCACTACTTATGAAGCAGACAAACTCCCTCGCTTTATCGCTATCGAGGGGGCCATAGGTGTTGGTAAAACAACCTTAGCCAAACGTTTAGCGACAACATTTAATTACGACACGCTTTTAGAAGAGGCAGAAAAAAACCCTTTTCTAGAACGCTTCTATCAAGATCGTGCACGTCACGCACTACCAACCCAACTCTTTTTTCTTTTTCAGCGGGCACAACAAATACAATCACTAAGGCAAGATGATTTATTTCAGCCTGTTAGGGTGGCCGATTTTCTTATTGAAAAAGATCCCTTATTTGCACAGGTCACACTTGATGATGACGAATTAGACATTTACCAACAAGTTTACAAACAACTTGTTATTGATGCACCAAAACCTGATTTAGTCATTTATCTCCAAGCACCTATCGATACTTTATTGCGTCGAATCAAACAGCGCGGTATCAATGCTGAACAAACGATTGATGCTGATTATCTAGAAACCTTAAACGATGCCTATACTCGCTTTTTTCACTTCTATGATGACTCGCCTTTACTGATCGTCAATGCGAGTGAAATTGACTGGGTGAATAATGATGACTCCTATCAACAGCTCGTTGACTACATGCTAAACATTAAACAAGGTCGGCACTACTACAACCCAACATCAACACTTTTATAACAACTGCAGTGCGCTTGCAGAATAACGACAATAGAAAAACAGTAAAGAAAGTAGAGACAATAGAAGAGAAACACTATGGCAGGTACTAACACGATGGCATTGAGTAAAAAAATAACCTTAACCAGCTTAAAAAAATTAAAAGCTGAAAAAGAAAAGATGACCTGCCTAGCGTTATATGATGCTCCTATGGCAAACCTAGCGCAGAACAATGGGGTTGAACTGATATTAGTAGGCGACAGCTTAGGTATGACAGTGCAAGGACACGACAGCACTCTACCCGTCACCGTTGATCACATGGTTTACCATACCCATGGAGTAGCAAGAGGTAATCAACAATCATTAATTATCAGCGACATGCCATTTATGTCTTATGCCACACCTGAACAGGCAATGGCAAATGCAGCACTCTTAATGCAGGCAGGCGCACACATGGTAAAAGTAGAGGGCGGTGAGTGGCTTGCTGAAACTGTTAACAAACTCACTAACCGCGGCATTCCTGTTTGCGCCCACTTGGGCTTAACCCCCCAATCAGTCAATAAACTAGGAGGCTATCGGGTTCAGGGGCGAGAGCAAGAACAAGCGGATAATATTATTCATGATGCAAAAATGTTGGCAGCAGCAGGCGCAGACTGTCTAGTCTTGGAATGCGTACCGTCTTCATTGAGTAAAAAAATTACAGATCAAGTTGATATTATGACGATAGGCATCGGCGCCGGTGCCGATACGGATGGACAAGTATTAGTCATAAATGATTTATTGGGCATCACGCCAACGCCACCCAAATTTTCAAAGAACTTTCTAAATGAATCTAATTCTATTGGGGAAGCCATTAGCACTTATGTAAAAAGTGTAAAATCAGCTGACTTCCCTCTGCCCGAACATGGTTTTGAATAAACGGCTATTTTATATACCTAATACCAAGGTAACTCTACAGGAAAACGCTCATGAAAAAACTCAAAAACGAAAAAGAGTTAGTAAAGAAAGCCATCGATGAAGGAGTAAAATACGGTGAAAGTAGAGGCGTGGTTGAATTTGAAGCAACTGATTCTGCCAATGAAAAACTAGAATATATTTATCGTTTGCTGGTTCACGATAAAGTGATTCAACCTATTCCAGAAGATCAAGTATCGCAAAAAAGCATTCGACATAAACTGGCTATTTGGGCGTCAAAAATTAAATAAAAAACTAATTTACGTTAAAAAATTCATAACCTGCCTTAATAATAATTCAGGAGCCTCTTCTGGGATATAATGCCCGCAAGGTAAAGACATTCCGTCGACTGATGTAGCAACTTTTTCCCACTCTTTCAAAGGCTCAAATGACTTTGCAACAGCACCATCTCGTCCCCACAACACCAGTAAAGGACAAGACACTTTATTACCTATTTCTATATCTTGACGATCATGTTCTAAATCAATTCCTGCACTAGCGCGATAGTCTTCACAAATGCCGACAGCTGAGCCCGGAAGTGTTAAGCAACGCAAATATTCACCAAACGCCTCTTTGGTAAACGGCGTCATTCCCGCACTGCGCACAGCCATCACGCTTTCTAAATAAAGCTTAGGGTCCGCTTCTATTAATGTTTCTGGTAAAGGCCTAGGACGAATAAGGAAAAACCAATGCCAATAAGCACGGGCAAATGCATGATCAGTCTGCTCATACATAGCCAGCGTCGGAGCAATATCTAATAAAATCATTTTTGCTACTGCGGCTGAGTAATCCAAGGATAAGCGGTGCGCTACTCTTGCGCCACGATCATGAGCCAATATAGCAAAATGATTGAAGCCCAGACTCGCCATTAAATCACGCTGATCTTTTGCCATCATGCGCTTCGAGTGCTCAATATTATTTTCAGATGGCTCAGGCTTATCGCTATCACCGTAACCACGCAAATCGGGAGCAATGACCGTAAAGTGCTTAGCAAGCACACTTGCTACTTTATGCCAAATCACATGGGTTTGTGGGTGGCCGTGCAATAGTAGCAAAGCTGGCCCACTGCCCCCCATGCGATAGTGAATATTCACACCATTAACATACGCACTTTTTTCACGATAGCCTACAAAGATCATCAAACGCTCCTGCTGTCTTTTTATTACGTTTACTTAAATAGCTGCTTCTATTCTCGTTATTATTGTTAAGCTTTACTGAAGTCATGGCTCGCATCACAGCACATTCCATTCATTAACGATCATGGTATACTCAACGAATGACCACATAAACCCATAAAATGTAAGCATATAAAACATGAATCGTAAACAATACCCTCTCGCCGAAGATTTACATGTTTTTCTTACTGTTATACGTAAAGGTGGTTTTGCCGCTGCGGCAGAAGAGCTTGGACAGTCACCCGCCTATGTTAGCAAACGCATCCAAATACTAGAGAGCACCCTAAAAGCAAAACTATTACACCGAACGACTCGCCGAGTAACGCTCGCTGAAGATGGCGAAAACGTTCAGCGTTGGGCAACACAAATCTTAAATGACTTCGATGAATTGAGCCTTGAACTATCAAATGCACGCTCCACACCCAGTGGTTTAATTCACATTTGCAGCACTTTTGGTTTTGGGCGCAATCATGTGGCACCAGCCATTGCATTGCTATCAGAACGTTACCCAGAATTGGAAATACGCCTAGAGCTTTTTGATAGAACCGTCGATATTGTGAAAGAAGGTTTCGACTTAGAGATTCGTATTGGGGATGACATACCCGAACAACATATCTGCAAAAAACTGGTATCGAACCAACGTGTTTTATGTGCTTCGCCTAGTTATCTCAAACAGCATGGCGTACCAGTATCACTTGATGATTTAGCTCATCATGACTGCCTCACATTAAAAGAGCGTAATATGTCATTAGGGGTATGGCAGCTCATGCGTGCTAATACCCCATACAATATTAAGGTGAACGGCCCATTATCATCTAACAACGGCGAGATTATTGTACAGTGGGCTATCAATGGTCGCGGTATTATGTTGCGCTCTCTTTGGGATGTGAAGCCCTTGCTTGACCAAGGTAAGCTAGTACAAATATTACCGGAGTACACACAAGACGCAAATGTTTGGGCTGTCTACCCAACCCGCCCCTCTCACTCCGCGAAGCTAAGAGTTTGCATGGAGTTCCTGCAAGAACATTTTTTAGATCTCTCAAATTAATTCTTACAGAAACCTATTCTTTAATTATGCACAAAACGTAAGTAACGACATTACATTTTTGCCATTGATCGCAGCCATCAAAATTATATTATGTAGGCACCTTAATATCACGCTTGCCACTCCTGAGCGATCTCCGAAACATGAAGACACCACAAACGCTGTACGACAAACACATTCACTCTCATACCATTTGCGAACTCGATGATAAAGGACACGTTTTACTTTATATTGATCGACAAGTTCTCAATGAATATACCAGCCCACAAGCTTTTAGCGGTCTGCGCGACTTAGAGCGCAAGGTCTGGAATCCCAAATCGTGCCTAGCTGTCGTTGACCACGTAAATTCAACCGCAGTAAAAAGAGTCGCCGTACAAAGTCATGAAGAGGGCGCACTACAAGTGAACTACTTCAATGAAAACTGCCGTGACTTTGGTATCGAGTTATTTGATTTACTGGATGAACGTCAAGGCATAGAGCATGTTGTTGCTCCCGAAATTGGTTTTATCTTACCAGGTATGGTCGTAGCTGCAGGGGATAGTCATACAACTACCTATGGTGCTTTAGGTGCGTTTGGGTTTGGCATAGGGACATCTCAAATAGAGCATTTATTGGCGACACAAACGCTAGTTTATAAACGTCTGAAAACAATGAGAATAAACATCTCCGGAGTACTCGGCTTAGGCGTGAGCTCAAAAGACATTATCATGGCTGTTATCCGCAAAATTGGCGCATCAGGCGCAACAGGTTATGCCATAGAATTTTACGGTGACACTATTGATGCTATGAGCGTAGAGGCGCGTATGACCATTTGTAATATGGCCGTAGAAGCGGGTGCTAGAGGTGCTTTTATGGCTCCTGATGAAAAGGTCTTTACTTACCTTAAAGATAAACCACGCGCACCAAAAGGAGAAGAATGGGAGCAAGCAATCAACACATGGCGTTCACTTCATAGCGATAAGGGCGCAGTTTTTGATCAAGAGATCACGATCGATACTAATGAAGTTGAACCCATGGTGACTTGGGGCACCAGTCCTGACCAAGCCCTACCGATTCAAGCATCCATTCCAGATCCTCATACCGAACTAAACGACACCGCTAAAAGCAAAGGCTGGCAGCGCGCGCTAGATTATATGGGTTTAAAACCGAATACAAAATTAGAGGATATTACTATCACTCACGCCTTTATTGGTTCATGCACTAATGCCCGCATCGAAGATTTAAGAGAAGTCTCCAAGATCGTCAAAGGTAAAAAACTAGCACCCCATATCACTGGTATTATTGTGCCGGGATCAACCTCGGTAAGAATACAAGCACAGCTAGAAGGCTTAGCCGATATATTTATTGATGCTGGATTTGAATGGCGTCAGTCAGGATGCTCTATGTGTTTAGCAATGAATGATGATGTACTCGGCCCCGACGATCGCTGTGCATCTAGTACGAATAGAAATTTCGAGGGTCGACAAGGTGCTGGCGCACGCACGCATTTAATGAGTCCTGCAATGGTTGCTGCGGCCGCCATTAAAGGGCACCTTTTTGATGTACGCAAAATAGAGGTTGTATAAATGGAATCTTTTCATACTATCTGCGCTAAAGCAGCACCAATGTTAGCCGCTAACATTGACACCGATGTCATCATGCCCAAACAGTTTTTAAAAGGTATTGATCGTAAAGGTCTAGCTGAAGGTGTTTTTTTTGATCAGCGTTTTTTATCTTCAGGAGAGAAAAACCCTGACTTCATTCTTAATAAAACACCTTGGAAAGAGTCACAATTTTTAGTGGTTGGCCCAAACTTTGGGTGCGGCTCTAGTCGTGAACACGCAGTTTGGGGTTTAAAACAATTAGGCATTAAAGCCATTGTGGGAACAAGCTTTGCCGGTATTTTCTACGATAATTGCCAACGCAATGGCGTTCTTCTCATACAGCTAAAGAAAAACAAATGGCAAACATTAGCTGACACTATTTCACGTGCGGCTGATAATGACATAACTATTGACCTGCCTGCGCAGAAAGTCGTGTTGAGTAGCGGTGATAACATAGACTTCGAGATTGACGGGCTATACAAAAAAGCATTGATCAATGGAATCGATGCCATAGGAAACACCTTAGAAAAAGTGGATCTGGTCCAGTCTTTTGAAAAGAAACATTTAGAGGCCAATCCATGGTTGAAACAGTACTGACAAATTGAATCAAAAAGACTTTCTCACCCTTACTGAGATTTCCACATCTGACAGTTCATCATCTCCATCTAAAGGATGTGCAAAATCAACATGCAGTACATTTCTTGCGCCTTCTTCTCGGCTACCATTTCGGGTTCCTGAAAACCTTAAACCAAAACCCACATCGCGTAAGCGCCCATCTTGGCTTTGGGGGCTCGCACTGTTCCCCCAAGCACGACCCTCGTCATAGAAAATAGCGGCTCCCATGTAAAACAAAGATAACCATTCTCGCTGACCGTAGAAACGTTGCTCAAAATTAATTAAGTAACGCTTATCACCAGATTGATAATTATCAGGGTAGCCTCTTAAACCAAAATCCCCTCCCATAACCAAGAATTGATCAGCAAATAAACGGACGCCACGCCCTCCTTTAATACCAATATAAAACTGCCCATGCTTTATATTCGACCAATGATAATCCAAGCGTGCGCTAATCACGCTATTATAAATTTCATCTTTGTAAAACCCACTGAATGCTGTTTTCAATAATAAAATATTATTTTCATTCAACATAATGCCATCAGATAACTGGCCACGCATATAGAGGCTTTCATCATACTCTTCGATCGAAGAATAGACATAACCCAACCTTAATTTAGACTGAACACCAAAATTAATATCTTCGACTTGATTAATTTGTTGAATATTTTCAAAACGCGAGAAATTATTTTGAATATACTGGTGCTCTGCCCATGTTATTTTAAAGAGCCTATTTTGAGGTAAAGGCACACTATTCGGTGCGGATGGGATTGAAAAAAAAGTATCGTCCTGTTCTAAGTATCCTACATTAAGCCGATGAACATTATCCTCATTACTGAAAGATAATTTAGAGCCATAAAAAATTTCTGTGTTTTTACTAAAGTGCCGATAAGTATCGACCTCATCTCCAAGATCATAATAGCTCTCCTCTCTGTCGTATTCCTCATACTCGGCTCCGCCAGCGCTAGGGGTTGCCAACGAAAAATAAGGGCGTTCGAAAGAGAAAAATTGCCTAGAGCCGTCACTATTATTTTCATATGCCAGCCCCATTCGGGTTTGATGCCAACCTGTATTGGGGTCGATATATTCGAATAACTCCCCACTTCTTTCATCCGATTTATTATAGGTAACATTAAATGATTTACCGTAACCCAAAAAATTAGAATCTTTAAAACCAAAACTATAATCATTACTGCCTCCTGAGCGAGAAAAGCTCAAGGTAGGCACTAATGTCCAGACTTCATTTACATCGACATTAACATCAACCCCCTCATCATCTTGATTATCAACACTTACTTTGGCTCGATTTAAATAACGCCTCGTACGTAATATTCTTTCACTCTCATAGAGAGTATCTGTATTATATTCTGACCCTTCTTTAAATAATAAATCATTTTTAATAACATCGACATCTGTCCCTATATGCAAACGATTAGCTAAACGAAATAAAAAATTATTCTCTTCGGGTTTAGATTCGTCAAAAATAGGATGAATACGAATATTGACCTTTTTTATTTTCCCATACGCCTTTTGCTCCGAATCTGATGGCTTTATAGAAGCAAGCGTCAAGGCAGAACTGGTATCGTAACTATTTTTAGTTGCGGGCAGGCCTTCTGAAGAGATAGCACAGGAATATGAAATAAATAAGCCAAAAATAAAAGGGCAAAGAGGTAATTTTTTCTTATATTTCATCATTAAAATAAAACCATATAAAGGAGTAACCACCCCATGACTTAGCGGTCAACTTATATGAGAGCTTATCTTAAGTATAGTCTAGAATTGGTATTATTGAATAAAAATAATGGGGAAAATAAGAGGTNNAGGTAATATGATTAGCGTAATATTGAGGAAAGCCCCATGTAGAAAGGGCTAGAGCAATAACGATGAGAACGGTGGTCAGATATCATACAAAATAAAATTCAACAAATGGCAGGCCTTATATCTCTTTACCTTTCTTTTTCAGCTTTTCAATCAAACCTCGGCGTAGAATGCTCTGACTATCACCACCTTGAAAACTTAATAAGCCCGATGAATAGGTAGATCCATAAGTGATCACCGCGTTAACAGTCTGCCCCAGAGCAACCAGAAAGGCCTCATCATCCAAAGAGCGTAGCGGATGAATAAATGTACTCCAAAGAATACCGTTAGCAATCGCATAGCGAGCGTCTAAAGCGGTATCGAAGTTGGCCTGCATCAGTCGGTATAATATTTTTTCATCTAGATTTTCTGTTTTTAATATAGGAGAAACAATACGCATCCGATTAGCGTTCTCATCGGTCACCACCTGAACACCTACATTTTCAATAGTAAACTGCCAATAGCCTAATTTACCTTCGGTATTTTTATCTAGGTGACGTATCAGCTCATCTAAACGTGTATTGCCCATCCCTTGATCAGGCGTTTGCTGCGCAAACACAAATTGACTGGACATGATGGATAAAAGAAAACAAAAAAAAGAGCAGTAAAACCTCATTATCATACACCTATACTAAAAGCCGTTATTTAAATTTAATGTGTTTATATTAAATCGATTTGTTGCTTAGTTATATTTTCAAAATCATCATCTAGAAATGTCAAAATACTATCTGCGATAGGCTTTAACTGTTTATCAATATAATGTTGATAATCGATCTGACTTTGTCTACACACTACGGGTTCTGGACCATTAATCGTTAGTACATACTCAATAACATTACCCTTACCCAAGGCCTCACCCGTTAACTCTACTAATTTTCGAGCCGCTTTAATATGTGGAGGGTTACTTTTGCTATATCCAGAAAGAGGCCTGCGCAACTTCTTCTTATATAACAATTTGGCATCTAATCTTCCAGATAATAGTTCATTAACAGTCTGACACACATCATCCGCATAAGGTTCCTTTTTAAATACTTTATAATACAGCATTCTCTGAAAATCTTTTGCCAGCAGCGTCCAATCGTTTCGTACTGTTTCCAAGCCCTTAAACACCAACTCATCTGACTCTCCAGCCTCATTATCAACCCTCACAATACCGGCATAACGTTTTTTGCTACCTTCGCTAGAGCCACGAATAGTCGGCATAAGAAAGTGCGTATAGTGGGTTTCAAACTCAACATCCAATGTGCTTTCAACGCCAAACTCTTGTTTAAGGGTGTTGCGCCACCAATGATTAAGTTCAACAGAAAGCTTTTTGCCTACTGCCTTTGCCGGCTGGTTTAAAGACTCTTCACCTAAGCAAATAAAGACAGAGTCAGTATCGCCGTAAATGACCTCATATCCTTGCTCTACTATCCAATCACGGCTACGCTGGATGATCTCATGCCCACGCAAGGTGATAGAACTGCACACTCGCGGATCGAAAAAGCGGCAACCGGTGGAACCCAAGACACCATAAAACGAGTTCATAATAATTTTAATCGCTTGTGATAGCGGTTTATTATTGTCTGCCTTTGCCTTTTCGCGAGCAGCCCATAAACTAGCAATCAACTCGGGAAGAATGGCATCTTGGCGCGAAAAATACGCGCCGTTAAAACCCTGTATTATTTTTTCATCGGATAAATTTTGGTGCTGAGCCAACCAAAAAGCATAAGGATCAATTGAAAATGTTCGAATGATACTGGGGTATAGACTTTTAAAGTCCAATACTAGTACATCACGATACAAACCCGGCTTAGAACGCATAACATAACCACCAGGACTCAAAATATCCGACTGGAACTCAGATAAATTAGGCGCAACATATCCCTTCCGGTGAAGGCGTGGCAAATAAGCGTAATCAAAACTTGCAACAGAACCACCCATACGGTCCATTGCTAAACCCGTTAAACGAGAACGTTCTACTGCGAAATCAAGTAATTTCGTTTTTTCAAAAATCTGCCAAACTAACTTACAGTCTTGAAGATTATAGTTCGCAAGAGCCTCCTTATTATGTATAAATAAATCCGTAATCGTTTCACCACGATTATCATGATCAATTAACTTGCCCTCACCTAACAATTCAGATGCTACAGCTTGCAAAGAAAAACTATCAAACTGATAAAATGCTGTACGCAGCAATTCGATACCATCTAATATAATTCGCCCAGGAACCTGAACATAATGCCTTACTTGTGAATGGCCTTCCCTAGCATTTTTCATTTGATTATCGTTAGAGCCAGTGACTTTTTCAGCGCCAACACTTGTGGAAGTGTCGCCATCTTCTCGCCAATGCACTCGCTGCCGATCTCGTCCCAATAAAAAAGGAACACCTAAGCGCTGCCCCACTTTTTCTAAGACCCAGAGATCAAACTGAACAACATGCCAACCGATGATAATGTCAGGGTCGTGTTCTTGAAACCAACGCAAAAAATGCACTAAACACGATCTGGCAGAGTGATATCGATACAGTGTCACCCCGTTTTCTAACACTGTTTCCGAAGCAGTTAATTCATCGTCGACCATAAACACAATAGAACAGTGCTCGCTGTAAATCGCAATGGAATACAGCTCTGCTTTCTCAATAGAAGTATCAGACGATGTTTCTATATCAAGTGATACCACTTTAAACCGAGGTATATAATGAGTCGCAGTAATTTTATTGGAAATAAACGATTGATAACTCGCGCCTGATGAAGGCTGATATTGCTTACGGGGAATGAATGAAGATTGCGTCTCGACCTGCAAGCTCGCTGTAACAAAACGCTCCATTAAAAAGCGGTCAGGGGGTTTAATATCGCTTTCCCAAAGCAGAATTGACTTTTCCTGGCAGCGCTGGCTAAATTCTCGCAATTGACGCTGCCGAGGAGCATAGAGAGCCATAACAGTCTCGCCATGAAAATTTTTAAGCTCAACGGATTTATATTCGAATGTGGGAAAATCAGCTAGAAGGTGCTGAATATATTCCAAGTCTGTTTTGCGAAAAAAACAAACGGCTTTTTGGGAGGGAATAAATAAACGTATAGGCCCCTGATCACTAGCCAGCCATATTTCGAGCTGAATACCGTTCGGGGTATCACGCCACTGGCGCGTGAGTATAAAGCCTTCCATGGCGATAAAGACTAACCTTGAGTCAGTAATTCACGTAGATCAATAATCGCAGCATGAGCGCGCGAGATATACGACGCCATTACTAGAGAATGATTGGCCAACATACCAAAGCCACTACCGTTAAGTACCATTGGACTAAAAACACTCACCTGTGTCGCTTCTAGTTCGCGAATAATTTGTTGCAAACTCACCGTCGCATTCTTCTTTTCCAATACATCAGAGAAATCATGCTCTACGGCTTTCAAGAAATGAATCAAGGCCCAAGTAGCCCCTCGTGATTCATAAAACACATCATCAATTTCCAACCAAGGCGTCTTAACATTCACTTCTTTAGCCACAGGAGTAGATTGGGCTGCATCTGCTTCGCCTGCCAAATCCGTATTCAAGCGGCTTTTGCCCACACTGGCACTAAGACGCTGAGATAAACTGCCTAAACGCTTTTCGACACTGCCTAACCAAAACTCTAAGTTGTCCGTACGCGCATAAAATTGCGCTCCTGCTTGTGTTGGATCCACTAAACGCGTGTGATAACTATTTAATTTTTCAATCGCTTCTCGATACACCGACTCACTAGAGGGTAACAACCAGCTCTCACTATCAAAGTTAAATCGAGGCTCTGCAATCACAAGGTCCCGGTCTTCGGTAGACTGAGACTGCGAACGACTAAACACTTCACGGAAAGCCTTGCTCATATCCCGAACCTGTACCAACACACCAAATTCCCAATTGGGGATATTATCGAGTAGTAATCCTGGCGGCAGTATATCGTTACTTAAGTAGCCACCTGACTTACTCAATAAGGTATCAGCAACCATAATTAAACTAGAGGTCGTCACGCTACCCACCGTGTCTGGAGAGATCGGGGCTGTTACAACATTATTATTACCACGCTCCTCTTGCCAAAAGAACAGTTCCGGCTCGCGGCTCCAGTAAAAGCCTAAAATGAGAATAATGAGCAAATAAAGAACAATCAGACCCAAGACAATACGCAAGAAAGGAGAATTATCATCATAGGCGCCCGCACTTGCAGCACCACCGTTTTGCTTCGCGCGCGACTTAATGCCCGATGTAATAGTGTCTTTGATTTTGGAAAAGCTCATAGCAAGTTATTCTCAATGTACTCAATAGACCTGCTATCTTACTCCCTATTGGCAGCCAAGTTAAGAATAAGCTTATGGCACTGTTTAGATAAGCGTTCCCCGTAATAAAAGAGAATCACGCAATCACAGGGTCAGCCTGAGGCCGGCCTAACCAATAACCCTGCCCTCCCTGAATCCCAAGCGTAATTAATTTGTCCCATTGATCTTCTGTTTCAACGCCTTCCGCCAGAACGGTCACATCACAACTTTGCGCAATCGTCACTAAAGATTTAACGAAGAATTGAGAATCTTTATCTTCCACAATATTTTGTATAAAACAACGATCAATCTTAAGGTAGTCTAGGGGCAAGCTTTGCATAAAGGCGAACTCAGCTGTACCTCGACCAAAATGATGCAAAGAAAGGCCAGCGCCATAACGTTTAACCATCAAAGCAAACTCTCTTACTCGCTGCTCGGCAACGGACAAACTATTAGCCGCTAACTCAAACACTAAACGTGAGGCCAAAGCGCTTTGTGATTTTAGTCTCGCTTCTAACTCGACCATAAAATGTTCGCTTTCTAACGCTGCCGTCGAGATGTTAATACAAATTTTATCCGGCAACTCTAAAGGCCGGCCTAATAGAGTCTCTAACATTTTCGTATCGAATAAAGGCATCAACTGTAGCCTCATTGCAACCGGCATAAATACACTGGCAGCATAGTCGTTGCCATCTAAGGTTAAGTGTGTGAGCACCTCATTAAAAATAAGTTGTTTCTGGCCGTGTACAAGATGCCAAACCGGTTGATACCGAAAGGTAAATGCTTGGCGATCCAATGCGGTATTAATGAGATCCAACCATTGGCTATTGTTAAAAATAACTTGCTCAGAGAGTTGTGATAGAAGCTGCCAATAACACCCGCCCTGCCTTTCGTTACGAGCTTCGTTGAGAGCCGTATCTGCAGCTGCTAATAAGTTGACCTTCTTCTCATTCACCTGCTCATTGAGATTAGCAACATAAACCGCACCTAAATAGATAGGCTGAATTTTTTCGCCACTCCATTCTATGGACTGCAAGCCACCATAAAGTTGGGCCATTAAGTCTTTACCTTCGGCTTCGTTAATAGCGGGGACAAAAATAGCGAAATCAGCGCCACTGTGACGAGAACAGATTGCATCGTGATAAGACTGCAGATGCTGGTTAAGGCAGGAAGACACAGCGACAAGATAATCATCACCATCTTGTCGGCCACCATTGCGGTTAATTTGCTGCAGGTCTCCTACTTGCATCAACATCAGCAAACCATTATTGGCTGTACGCTCAGATCGGGTGTAGGCAATCAAACGGTCATCGAAATCATGCCGGTTAGACAGGCCCGTCACCTCATCTGTGCGTAGCTGTTGGTGCAAACGATCATTCAACTCTACTTGGTGACCAAACATGACTCTGACTTTTTCTACCATACGATTCATGGCAGATACGACACTGTATAATTCTGGAATATTGGGCAAGGACTCTTGCACCCTAAACTCTCTTCGACAAATGGCCTCCGCTTGCTCTTCAACCTTCTTAAGAGGCCTTAATATCATTTTCAAGCCCACACCCAACAAGCCGTAACACAACACTATCGTAAGCAAATAGAGCCATAATTGATCTTTAAATGAACGCCATAGGTCGCGGTAAGCAAAGCCTGGGTGGCTAGTCACGGTCAGACTGCCTAACTGGAACCAACCAGAAGAGACTGCCGCATCACCACTGGGTTCAGGCAAAGAGAGCCAACGAGTAAACCAACGAGGAACGTCTTCGACTAAAATAGGTTGCTCTCGGCGAAGAATATCGTTTCCTTCCAAGTCGCTGTAAACAATGCTTCTATAATAGCCTCTGTCATAGATCACATCGATCATTGAAGAAACTTGGACAGTATCCTTTGCTAACGCCGCCTGACTAATACTAAAACCCAACGAGGTCGCCGTGTCTTGAGCGTGTACTTGTAATTGTTGATAAATATTCTGGCGTGCGTTGTAGATCATCACCAGCATATTAGCTGTAAGCAAAAGGATTAAGAGGAGTGAAATCGTAATAATAAGCCGACGCTGGAGAGTCATAATTCTGTGTTATCGCTGTTCATCTATAAAGTACCATCTTATAACTATAGACAAGATCAGCACTTAAAGGCTTGAAAATGCTAAAAATATGTCAATTAACGAGCACTTCATGGGGAATTACATCACGCTTTTGAAAACAGCCTATACTTGTCACGAAAGAATCACTGCAGAATGACATAATTCGGTTTAGAATAGGGCCCATAACAACAAGCCTTAAATCCGCTTTGCAGTTAGGACCTCGCTTATTCGCTCAAGTCCTTTATCAGGAGCATCATAATGAATGGCAGAAAAGCCCTTATCGTCGACGACTCAAGACTAGCCCAGTTCGTCTTAAAAAAAATGCTAGTCGACCAAGATATGTTAGTCGACACATCACCTTCAGCCGAAGATGCGCTAGGGTACTTAGACGATCACAAACCCGATATTATCTTTTTAGACCACACCATGCCGGGCATGAATGGTTTAGAGGTACTCAAGGTGATAAAAGCTAATCCGGATACAGCCCCTATCCCGGTCATGATGTATACCTCTCAAGAAGACAGCAGCTATATGCATCAAGCCCGTGAACTGGGCGCACTAGAAGTTTTACCCAAACAACTTAAGTCGAGTGAATTGGTAGAAGCACTGTCGAGACTCAACTTCAGCAGCGACGCCGCAAATGATGTGGACTCTGCAGAAAATACAGAAAGCGAGCGCCATAATTTTGAACAAAACAAAGAAGAACTGGAAAAACTTGTTTATAACGCAGAGGTAGCGTTAGGGCATGAATCAGCTCAACAAAAACTGCAACTCAAACTAGAGCAGCAAAACAGCAGCTTCAACAAACAAATTTCCTCACTACACGCGAAAATAGATTCGCTTATCCCAGCAACCGAAAAGAATAGTAGCACACAAAACTTTTGGAATAATTTATTGTGGGGCACAATTTATTGTGCGACCGTTGCTATATTTGCGACCTTATATTTTCAACAAAAAGATAAAATTGAACAATTAAGTGAAAATCAAGACCAGATCGCTGAAACCATTCAGTCAACACCACTAAATACGGGCGATAGCCTTACTCTCAGAGAAGACCTTGACGAGCCTTCACCAACACTGGAGCCGTCACAAGTTGATACAGTCCCGACTCAGACAACAAATCGAATCGATAATAACACTCGCCAACAATTAAGCGCTCTTGAAAAGATAGTCAACACAAACAATCAAATCCCTTATGATGAATTACTATTGGGCGATACCATACAAGCCAATATAGAAGAGTTGATTCCCTCACTACGTGAGATGCAATTTACCGGTCGTGTCACTATTGTTGCTCACGACGGCAGCTTTTGTGTCAATACAGGTAATAGCGGTGAATTCGAATTAGCGGCTGATGATGCCCCTATAACGCAATGCCAAATAACAGAGTCGAGCGCAAGGCTTGCTGATATTGCCAGCATTGGATTATTACAACTCATTACTGCAAGTAATCAATCTGCCGAAAGTGAATTTGTGATTACATTGAATCCATTAGGCACTAATTTACCCTTGGAGAATTACCCCCCTATTGAGGAGAATACCTTAGCGGGAACATGGAATGATATCGCTCTCAAAAATAGGCGCGTTGACATCAAGTTTTTTGAAGAGAGGTAATATAAAAAAAGCGCGTTAACGCACTTTTTTATTTGATGTGAAAAGCCGGGCAGGATTCATCAATAAGTCACGTCACCCTTATCAACACGAGCTGAGAAATCTGTTGTTCCTCCAGTGGCTAACTGAGAGGCTTGGGATACCCACTGCTCTCTATTAATCCTTCCCGGAAAATCGATATGATCATCGACCCACTTTACGTTATCTTCAGAAAATTCACTTATCTGTTTAAAAGTATAAATACCCAAACTATTTAGCGTTTTTTCTATTACCGGACCAATTCCTTTAATACGTTTTAAATCATCTAGATCGGCTGGTGCAGAGCTAAAACCTTGAGGTTTCCAAGCATCATTGACTACGCTATCAACCGTATCCACCTCTGTTAACGGCGCATCATCCTGCACAATTTTTTGCTGTTCTTGTTGTTCACAACGGCAACGACCACTCAGCCACCAACCCACAATTAAGCCTAAGATGAAGGCTGCTAAAATCCAAAAAAATGTTTGTACGAATAGGTATAGCATGACAACTTCTCCTTATTTAACAATAAATTCTATGCGTCGGTTTTTAGCACGGCCGAGCTTAGTTGAATTATCAGCGACTGGGCTAGTTTCACCGTAGCCAACCGCCGCTATTTTATTTTCTAATTTGGCTGTTAATGTTAAAAAATCTACAACACTTTCAGCCCGTCGCTGGCTTAATGATAAATTCAGCTCGTCTCCACCAAGACTATCTGTATGTCCTGCGACCTCAATCTCAGCGGCGGGACATTGAGAAAGTACATTTGCAATACGGTTCAATACTTCAAGGCTACTTGTTTTGATATCAGCTCGATTCGTTTCAAAGTAAATGTTCGTACTTTGCATCAACTCTTCTAACTGCTCCTGACATACCCTATTTTCTTCGGGAACGACCAGCTCAGGCTCAACAACAGTGGGTTCAACGATAATAGGTTCAACAACCTTGATGTTATTATCCAGAGTGTAATCTGGACCGAGGGCTAATAACACCTGATCCCCTATGCTTTTTTTAAGCTCAGTACGATCAACTTCCCCACTCAGAGCAACTTTATTACCCCTAATAAATAACGCACCTTCACGAGTATTGAAACCTTTGAAAAAAGCAGCAATATCACTAAACGGCTTAATATTTTCAGCTAGGGTCAGCTGATTATTAATGATGCGATCATAATAAGTATTCTTCGCAATGCTGACGGTATTGTCTATTTCTTGCTGACTAGAGAGCACACCAGAAAGCAGTACATTATTAGCATCAACACCTATGCGTAATTCACCGTCTTTTAAAGGCACGGGTTTAGGTGGCTGAATAGTCCCTTTCCACTCAACAGTACGAGGCGCTACTCTACCGCCTTGATCAGCGACTGCTTCTGCTAATGCGATGGCTTTGTTTTTTTCTTCCTCGGAGACCACCACGCCACTGATTAAAACGTCACGGCCTCTGTTTTCTGTGTGGATTTCGAGTTCGCTTAAGCCTGCATCAACAAGTCGTTTTTGCGTTAGCTCCACAACATCCTGCTCGATAAGCTTCCACTTACCTCCAGGCCATATCATCATAAAAACGTATAATAAACACAGCGCTAACACCGGCCAAAACCAATGGCGCCGAAACATTGTCCATAAACTCACAAGCATTCCCCCATAGTTAATGTATAGAAATAAAGAGCAATATAAAAATCACTAATAAAACTATTGTCGTTCTTGTTATAAAAATATAACTAGCATCTATATTTTGTAGATAAGACAAAAGGGAAGGCTAATTAGTCACAAAACCGTAAGAAAGGGGGAAATGCTTGACAAGCCTGAGGCTTCTTAACTTAGGAAAGAATCTAAAAGCCTTAATCTCTCTACCGTTCCGATATCCCACCACTGCCCAGTAAAATATTCAGCAGACAACATTTTGTTTTCTATTGCTTCGGCAAAGACCTCGTTTAGAGGAAAAATTTTACGACAAGCAGAGTGAGACGTAATTAATTCGGGTGACAACAAACTGATTCCACTAAAGGTCAACGCCGATGCATCTTTTGGCGAGAGCGTCCCACCTACAATAGAATAGTCGCCCGATAGATTATGGCTCGGATTATCAACCAAGACTAAATGCCCTAAAGCATCTTGAAGAGTTTTATTTAATAATAAATCATAGGGGTAATCGGTCCAAACATCACCATTGACCAATAGAAAAGGATCATCACCTAGTAGAGGTAAAGCATGCAAAATCGCCCCTGCCGTTTCTAAGGGTTCTGGCTCAATAGAATAATGTATGCTGGCAGAATGTGTTTTTGAAGCCGTATACTGTGAACCAATAGCGTCACGTATCTGCTCACCAAGGTAGGCAATATTAATCACAATATCACTTACGCCCGCGAGGGTTAAACGCTCAATATGGTATTCAATTAAGGCCTTACCACCGGCTTTGAGTAAGGGCTTAGGCGTGTGTTCAGTCAAAGGGCGCATACGCTCCCCACGACCGGCCGCTAGAATCATTGCCTTCAAGCGCAGTCATCCTTCAGCGGTTTTTCAAACTCAGAGGTAGTATTGAACCATTCCTGCTTTTTGATTAAGGGTAACAGTGTATCTTGGCACCAATCAAAGAAGGGCTTGGTTTCAGGGTAGAGCTGAGCAACATCCATCGTATATTGCCACACCAAAGGCAGATCGGATAAGTATTGGTCTTTACTATCTCTGAGAGATAAGCGAGAAAAAATTCCCAATACTTTAATGTGTCGCTGCAAGCCCATTGTATCAAACCATAGCTGCCAGCGATCCTCACTGACTGCGGACATAACCCCTGATTCAACAGCGAGATTGCCATAAGTCATTAGCCAACGCTTAACTTGTTCTGGAGACCAACTGATATAACAGTCTCGCAATAAGGAAACGACGTCATAGGTAATCGGCCCCCATACTGCATCCTGAAAATCAATCACTCCGGGAGCTTCAGCTTCACGATAAATAAGGTTACGCGAGTGATAATCACGATGAACCAATACCTGTGGTTGCTCCAAGGCTTTCTGCTCCAAAAAAGCATAGGTTCTATCTAACAATTGATGCTCAGCACTTGATAATCGGTAACCTAGCATCTGCTCAACAAACCACTGATCAAACAAAGCCATTTCTTGGCGCAGCATGGCTTGATCGCAATGCGGTAGATCAATACTAGAAAGGGGAATTTGCTGTAATCTAAGCAGCACCATTAATGCCTGACTGTAGAGAACGTCGGCACTTTCATCATTCAAACAATCTAGGTAAGAATGGTCACCGAAATCTTCGATCAGTAGAAAATTATTCTCTTCATCACAGGCTAATACTTGCGGCGTGGGCACACCGGTCTCCCTTAGCGCATTCGCTAGAGTCGTAAAGTAACGCGCGCACTCACTGATGCCCTCTGTTTTCGGAGCGGATACAGCGAGTAAGGGGGGCTGTGTATTGACTCTAAAATATTGCCGAAAGCCAGCATCACCTGATAAAGGCTGTAACTCCAGAGAGTGAGGACGGACAACATCTGAACGTTGCTCCAATGAACGTTGCTCTAAGTGGTCAGCGATCCAATCTTGTAATTTATTTTCCATTAGTGACATAACAAGCCCTTGGTTTTTATAATTTTGTGGTGAGTTCGAAATAATACGTCCCCTATAGAATGACAAACCTCACCACATTTGTCACGTTTTCCAGTAGAATTGCCGGTCGTCCATATTGGCCCTGAACAGACTCACTTATGCCCAACAATAGCAGCGACAACGAACTAAAAAACTGGCTTTTAATTGCCACTGCGTTAGCCGGTGCAGGCGGCTGCTTGAGCCCTATTGCTACAGCAACAGAGGGTGTCGATGCCACTACAATCAACAACAATACAAATGAGGCACGACGCATTCTAGACTGGGTGCCGCTACACGCACTAAGCCAAGAACAAAAAGCCGCACTACCACTGGGTAGCTGCGGGGCTTATATCTCACCTACCCGTCAGGATAGCGATGCCAATCTTGCGCCAAATGTAGCCCCCATCAGAGCGTCTGCAGATACCTCAAGCCTGTATGAGACCTCGAAAAGAAATGATGGTAACCCTGAGGATAAGCATGTTGTCTTAATCGGGGACGTCGTCATCACCCAAGGTTATCGACAACTGAAAGCCCAACGAGCCGAAATAGACCAAGCAGATAGCACCCTCATCGTCGAAGGTGAGCTGGAGCTCAGAGAACCCGGTTTATTAGTATTGGGAGACAAAGCGACTGTCGTACAAAAGCAAATATCAACCCAACGGACGCCGACCAATCCAGAGAGTAACCCGCAAGGAACAATAGAAATTGATAATGCTCAATATGTACTCCATGAGCAAAAAGTCCGCGGTACAGCCAATAAAATTAATAAAACGCTTGATAACAATATTGACTTAACTGGGGCTAGCTTTACCCAATGCGAGCCGGGCAATAACACATGGCTACTTAAAGGCAGTCAAATTATCCTCGATACAGACGCACGTCAGGGTCATGCCAAACATGTTCGCTTGTTGGTAAAAGGGATTCCTATCTTTTACTTTCCCTATCTGCGCTTCCCACTAGGAGATGCCAGATTATCAGGCTTTTTAGCGCCGACTTTCTCTTACACCAACGATAGTGCCAACATCTCTATACCCTACTATTTTAACCTAGCACCGAATTACGATTTTCTTTTTACAACCAGCTGGCTAGAGGATCATGGCGTACTTTATGAAGGGCAATTCCGCCACTTAAGCCCTCTGTTTGAAACAGAGTTCAACCTAGGCTACCTCAATGATGATCGGGGTAAAATAGATAGTGACGACCAAGACCTTATAGATGAAGGGACGATCAGTGAAGAGGATGTTGTGCCCTTCAAAAATGAAGACCGGTGGGTGCTTAACCTCGACCAAACTGGTGGTGCTGGACGATCATGGTCTACCCGCATCGATTATACCGAAGTCAGTGATATTGATTATTTCGACGACTTTGACAATAGCACCGCATCAAGCCGCGATGAAGATTATCTAAACCAGCGTTTATACGCTGCTTATACTACCCAACACTGGAAACTGAGCGCTGATGCACTGCGCTATCAACTGTTATCTGACAGTATTACCATCCCCTATCGGCAGCTACCCTCGCTTAGTGCAAATGGCCTCTATCGATTTAATGAGCAACAAGACAGTAGTTGGGCCCTAACACTTGATAATGAATGGACTGATTTTGATCACGAAAATGCCGATGGCGCCAACCCCATCATCAGCGGCCAGAGACTGCGGACGGATTATGGCTTAAGCTTCAACTTTGAGCCTGAATGGGGGTTTCTAAGGCCTTCTTTACAAACAAAACACCTCCAGTACTGGCTAGATGACAATAATTTTGTCGATGGAGCTGACACTTCGCCAAGTATTACTGTACCTCAGATTGTATTGGATAGCGGTTTGTTTTTTGAGCGCGACGGTGCGCTGTTTGGCAACGATTACCTACAAACCTTTGAACCACGCCTTTTCTATTTCTATAGTGACTTCGAAGACCATAGCCCTCTATTTGATCTGACGACAGATAACCAAGATATCGATTTCGATACGTCTGAATTGAGCTTCAGCTATAGCCAACTATTTCGAGATACACGTTTTTCTGGGGGAGACCGGATCGACGATGCCAACCAGCTCGCCATTGGATTAACCACACGCTTTTTTGGCAATGACTCTGGAAGAGAATGGTTTAGCGCCAGCCTAGGCCAAATCACCTATTTTGATGACCGCCGAGTCACCCTGAACAACACCGCTCAAACCACCAACAGCTCTGCGATAGCGGCACAGTTATCAGCTAACCCCAGCGCTGATTGGCGTATCAGTAGCAATGTGCTGTACGATGACTCGCTCAACCAAATTGATCGAGGCAACCTCTCGCTGCGCTACCAAAACGAGCGAAAGCACCTCTTCAACCTGAGCTATCGCTATATTCGAGGCACAACCGATGCCAGTACTGTAGAACAACTTGATGCTGGTATTATTGCCCCCATATTCAGTGATAATTGGCACTTGCTACTCTACAGTGCCTACGATACCGTAAGAAATCGGGAACTCGATACCGTCAGTGCAATCGAATACAGTGGCTGTTGTTATAAAGTTCGCTTTGGCTATCGTAGCGAACTGGACAACGACCTCGTCGACACCCTTGCTGACGATGATTTGGATTATGACTATACCGCCTTCTTTGAACTGCAGTTCAAAGGCTTGGGTGGCACCAGTAAACAACTAGATACCTTGCTGGATGAAAATATTGATGGCTACACAGAATGGCGATCAATTTACGATAATTGATATAACAACTAAAACAACATAAGACTCTTGCACGCAAGACAACATACGCGCACACTATTTGATGTAATACTATGTACAAAATAAGCACAAAACGACAGACCCACCTTTTGAACACACGCCTCTTTTCCAAAATAAAAGGAGCGTTACTCATATTATTCGCTTCTGCAAGCAGCCACGCTTATCAGGATCTCGATAAAGCAATTGCAGTGGTAGAAGATAAAGTCATATTGCAAAGTGAGCTAGATCAACGACTTTCTCACCTGAGCAGTAAGCAACCGAATATTCAAGTAACGGATACCGTTAAAAAGCAAGTCCTAAATCAGCTGATACTTGAACGCTTACAATTAAAAATTGCCGAGCGCGTTAAACTCAGCGTAAGCGATAATGAAATTGACTCTAGTGTTGCCAGACTAAAGCGTCGCTTAAATTCAGAAAATACAAGCTTTGAAAATTACTTAGCGCAACAACAAATGGACGAAGTAGAATTTAGAAAAGCAATCAAAGAAGACTTGATGCTACAAAAAGTACAGGAAGGCAATATTAATAACCGCTTAAAAATTACCGAAAGAGAAATCGATGAATTTTTAGAATCCAAGGCGGGTAAAGAATGGATGCAAACACGCTTCAGGTTGGCGCATATTTTACTACCTGTCGATAACAGCGACAACGAAGCCATTGCTCAAGCTCAATCTATTGTTAAACAAGCAGAAGCAACGAACTCTAAATTTCAGGAGCTCGCTACAATTTATTCGAAAGGCCCCAACGCTAGTAAAGGTGGTGATTTAGGCTGGCGATTAAAAGATGAATTACCCAGTTTATTCGTTGAACAAGTCGCGACACTTAAACCGGGTGAAATCAGCCAGCCGTTTCGCAGTAATGCCGGTGTACATATTTTAAAAGTCCTGCAGCGTAGCGGTGCAGAGCCGGTAATGGTAGAGCGTTATAAAGTTCGCCACGTTCTCATTAAACCGACGCCTTTGTTTACCAATGCCGAAGCGAAAGCAAAAATTGACGGCCTCTATCAACAATTACAAGATGGCGCTGATTTTATTTCGCTTGCTAAAAAGCATACAGAAGATACCGGCTCTAAAGCAGAGGGGGGAGATCTAGGTTGGTCGACACCAGGAAAGTTTGTTCCCGCTTTCGAAAAAGCCATGAAATCTACTCCGGTAGGCCAAATGAGCCAGCCGTTTCGTTCACAATTTGGATGGCACATTTTAAAAGTAGACGATAGCCGCACAGAAGATATGTTCGATGTGGTTAAACGCAATCAAGTCGTTAGCATATTGCGCAAACGCCGCTTCCAAGATGAACTGCAACTATGGTTGCAAGAATTGAGAGAAGACGCCTACGTGGAAGTACTTATTTGATCAAGCGATTAGCCTTTACGCCTGGCGAACCCGCGGGTATCGGCCCCGACCTCGCTGTGCTCATGGCACAGCAAGCATACCAACAAAATGACTATGAACTTGTCATCTTTGCTGATCCAGAATTACTGGAAATGCGTGCTCAAGCATTAAAATTACCACTCTCCTTGCGCAGCGTTGATCTTCACTCCCCTCCAAAAAAATTAGCGCCCTACGAACTCGGGATCGTCCCTATTCGTCTATCTGAGCCCTGTACTGCCCGCCAACTGAACAAAGCCAATGCGGGTTACGTATTGAAATGCCTTGATCAAGCAATCGAGTCATGCCAAAAAAAATGGTGTGATGCCATCGTCACAGGCCCAGTACAAAAAAGTGTGATCAATGATGCGGGCATTGCATTTAGTGGTCATACTGAATACCTAGCCCAAAAAGCCTCATGCTCTCGCGTTGTTATGATGCTCGCAACACCAGGTACATCTACCACTGCAGACGTGGGGTTAAAAGTAGCGTTGGCAACCACACACTTACCGCTTAAAGATGTTTCTGCTGCCATCACAGAAAGCTTATTAATTGAAATTATTACTATTTTAAATAATGACTTAAAAATTAAGTTTGGCCTAAGTAAACCAAAAATTTTAGTATGCGGACTTAACCCTCATGCCGGAGAAGGTGGACATTTAGGGCGAGAAGAAATTGAAGTCATTGAACCCGCTTTACAAATATTATCCAAACAAAAAAATATCCACTGCATTGGTCCTTTACCTGCTGACACTTTATTTACTCCCAAATATCTCAATGATGCCGATACTGTATTGGCGATGTACCATGATCAAGGCCTACCCGTGCTAAAGTTTAAAGGCTTTGGGAACGCAGCGAATATTACTCTAGGCCTGCCTTTTATTAGAACCTCTGTTGACCACGGTACCGCTCTAGACTTAGCGGGAACAGGACAGATTGATCTCGGCAGTCTACAAACTGCTATCGATTATGCGCTTAAAATGGCTAAAACAAATACACAGTAAATCATTATGGCTTCACCTCAAGACCACGCATTATTTAAACATCGCGCTCGTAAACGTTTTGGACAAAATTTCTTAAACGATACGACTATCATAGAACATATTGTCCGCAGTATCTCACCAAAACCCGATGACAACTTAGTTGAAATTGGACCTGGCCAAGGCGCGATTACGGCACCCTTACTATCTGCGTGCGACAAGCTTAATGTGATCGAAATCGACCAAGATCTTATCCCTATCCTATTGGCGCAATTTGCCAATTATAAAGATTTCAAAATACACAGAGAGGACGCTCTCAAGTTTGACTTTTCAGTACTCGCGGCCACAAAACCACTCCGCATTGTTGGCAACCTACCCTACAATATTTCAACGCCCCTCATTTTTCATTTGCTCAGTTTTCAAGATAAGATTGCTGATATGCACTTTATGCTGCAAAAAGAAGTAGTAGAACGCTTGGCCTCAGAAGAAAACGAAAAACACTATGGCCGCCTCAGTGTTATGGTGCAATATTACTGTCAGGTTGAGTATTTATTTGAAGTGCCACCCGAAAGTTTTGACCCGCAGCCCAAGGTAGACTCTGCTATCGTTAAGTTGACACCACATACAACACTACCTTATGTTGCGAATGACATTAGCATATTGAAAAAATTGGTAAATACTTGTTTTCAGCAGCGACGTAAAACGCTACGCAATAGCTTAAAGAAACTAATTACTCAAGAACAAATGGATGCACTTACCATTGACACATCATTAAGACCAGAAAACATTTCCGTGAAAGAGTATGTCGAGCTAAGTAATATTATCGCCAATTATTCTTAATAGCATTAAGGCCGACTGCCCAGCCGTGGCTATTGATTTCAAATAAAGTAAATTACTGCATTTGGCAAGATAGTTCGTTAGAATGAGAACGTAGCATCTAAGGATGTCGTGGTATTCACTTTGTACCAACTTTAGGGGAAAGCTCATCATGAGCGTAACAACAGACGATTGTACAACTGTAAGCCAACCCATCATGATTAAAGTCAAAACGGCTTATCTGGATGACCATTCACAACCAGAGAAAAAGCGCTTTGCTTTTGCTTACACTATCACAATTGAAAACAATAGCGATCAGCCCGCTCAACTCTTAAGCCGCCATTGGATTATTACTGACGCCAACAATGTCGTACAGGAAGTAGAAGGAATGGGAGTTGTTGGCCAACAACCCAGAATTTTACCCGGCGATAGCTACACTTACAGCAGCGGTGCTGTATTAGAAACACAAGTGGGCACCATGGAGGGTACGTATCAAATGCAAAGTGACAGCGGTGAAAGTTTTAATATCCCTATTCCTGCTTTTTCATTAACGAGACCGCACGCACTGCATTAATCCCCATTAATATTATTCTTTACCACATTAATTTTTAAAAACCCCTATGACAACTTACGCGGTCGGCGATATACAAGGGTGCTTACAACCACTCCAAGCGTTATTACTGCATATTCAGTTTAATCCAAAAAAAGATAAGTTATGGGTTGCTGGTGATATGATTAACCGAGGCCCTGATTCATTAAAAACACTGCGTTTTTTGTACCATTTACGCAACAGTATTCATGTCGTTTTAGGCAACCATGATTTGCACCTGCTTGCCGTAGCAAGCGGCTATCGCAAGCCTTCCCCATCAGACACCCTACACGCTATTATCGATGCCCCCGACAGAGATTGTCTTCTTGAATGGGTCCGGCAACAGCCGTTAATTCATCACGACAATAAACTTGACTACACCATGGTGCATGCGGGAATACCACCTCAATGGTCAATCAAACAAGCGATCAAATATTCACAAGAAGTCGAATCTGTTTTACAAAGCAACAAGATCTCTTCTTTTTTAAAAAACATGTATGGCAATGAACCTGATAGCTGGTCTAAAAAACTCAAAGGCGTTGAACGCTGGAGAGTGATCACAAATTACTTCACTCGTATGCGCTTTTGCGATAAAGAAGGTCGCTTAGAACTCAAAACAAAAGCCGGCATTCACAATGCCCCGGCAGGTTATCTGCCTTGGTACGAACACAAAAATAGGAAAACGCAAAACGATAATATCATTTTCGGCCATTGGGCCGCTCTTGAAGGCAAAGCAAGCCACCCAAAAGTATTCGCCATCGATACCGGCTGCGTCTGGGGAGGAGAGCTCACCATGATGCGACTCGATGATGGCAAGCTATTTTCAGCTAAAAACTAATGCCTCAATTTAGAGTACGGATAGGCTTTTTATTAAGCCAAGCGAGAACGGCATCAACCGTTTGCGAATAAAATACGTCATAAGTCTGCTCAGTCACATAACCAATATGAGGTGACAATAACACACGATCTGATAATAAAAGAGGGTGGCTTGTAGGCAGCGGTTCTACATTATAGACATCGAGTCCGACACCCCGAATGCGCTTTTGAGCAAGCGCATCCAATAATGCCGCTTCGTCAATAATGGGGCCTCTAGAAGTATTAACTAATATCACCGTTTTCTTCATTAACTTAAATTCTGCTTTAGATATAAGAGAACGATTACGCTGCCCCATCTTCAGATGCACACTAATCATATCAGCAGTTCTAAATAAAGTTTCTTTATCCACATACTGAACACCTAATGCTTCACAACGCTGCGGCTCTAAGTTCTGACTCCAAGCGATGCAAGTCATACCAAATGCTTTAGCGAAGCGAGCAACATTTTCACCGTGGCGCCCCAAACCCACAATACCTAAAACCTGTCCCTTTAAGTCAGTACCCACTTTTGTTTGCCACTGGCCTTGTCGGACTTGCTGATCCTCTATATGTAAATTCTTTGCCAGCGACATTAAAAGAGCCCACGCTAGCTCTGCTGCCGCATGCCCTGGGGATTGAGTACCACAAACAAGAATACCTAAAACTTCAGCTTCTTTTAAATCTATAGCGGCATTTTTTGCACCTGTAGTAACCAATAACTTTAAATTTGGCAGTCGTTTAAGTACACTCGCAGAGAAAGAGGTTCTCTCACGCATACAGCAAATGATAGTAAAACTTTCTAGGGCTTCAACAATATCTTCTTCACTCCCCAAATAGGAATTGAACCTGAACACCTCACAGTGCGTCTTTACCTGACTCCAATCCGCATATTCGAAAGCAACTTTTTGATAATCATCTAATATAGCTAATTTCATCTATCACCTTTCTCTTTCAAACGAGCCAAGTTTAATCCGATTGGCCCTACCAACATAATAAAACCAAAACGGCAGGCATGAACAGCAGCCACAAAGCCAGCATCAAAACCAAGAGCTATAGTAATTAAACTAATTTCTGCAATACCACCAGGAGCCAAAGCCAATAAAAACAATAAATAATGCTGATCCACATAGGACGATATTAACAAAGCCAATAAAAGTGCGACCAACATGACACCTACAGTAAAAAAAATAGAACTAAAAATAGCGGTTATATAACTTTCATCTGGCTTTTTGGATAATTCATGGCCCAAGAGACTACCAAACACAATCATTGCTACGGTTTTAACAAGTTCAGGCATAATTACTTCAACCCAGGCGAACTGATAAGCTAAAGTAGAAAGTATCAAGCTAAACAAAATATGCCCGCCCGCAATTTTCGCTTTTTCTGCTATAACAGCACTAATAACAATCAGTACTGTCAGTCGCCATGAAAAATGGTCGACATCAAAAACAAAGGACTGAATAAAAGTTGGGCTGGCATTTTCAGCCTCAAGAAACACAGCCAGCAATGAGAATGTAAAAACTAAAACAATCACCCTCACCGTGTGAATTAATGCTATTTTAGGAAACCTATTTCCTAAATCACCAGAAAGTGCTATCAAAAAAGATAAACCGCCCGGCAAAGAAGACATAAAGCCATCAAGAATTTTAAAGTCTTTTAGCCTCGAGAAGTACTGTGTGCCAAATGCCGTCACTAATATCACAAAAACAATAGCGATTAAGATGGTATTTAATAAAAGTCCTGAAAAGCTTTTAAGGTTAGATGCAACAGCAGCCCCTAATACAACACCGATTAAAACTCTCATTAAACGCTCTATTTTCTTATGCGGTCTCGTCAGTTTGCAGCCTGAAAATTGGAAAGCGCTAACGGATAGCATACTCCCTAAGAGCCAAGGAATAGGAAAAGACAAGAGAAAAGCAATGGCACCCCCGAAGGCGCCAATCAAAAGCGTTAAAACAATCATAACACTATGCCTAGATTGCTTATCTTAAAGGCCAAGGCAAATCCATATAATTTTGCAGCAAGCCCGGAGGCAAATCACGATTTAGTATATAAGCTAAGAAAATAACAAAACCGACTCCAATAACCGACAGTGTTATATTTTTAGACCAGCTTACCTCTGCGCGATAATATAGATAAATAAGCATAAATATGCTCAACCCAAAAACAAAACCTACTATAGCTGTCGCAAATAACAATAGTAATAGCCAAGACAGAGCCTGAAAACTACCATAAATTACCGAATGATCTTTATTTAATTCTTCATCATAGAATAGTTTGCTATTACCTTCTTTTTTATAGAATTGAAAAACTAAAAAAGCAGTTAATATAACCGAAATTACACTCACGCTAAGGGGAAAAACCTTATCAATTAAAATGTCGACACTCAAGGCATCGATCATCGCTATAACGGAAAAAATCAATAGGATAATGGTAAAGATAAGCTGTGAACGTTTGGATCGTGGTTCAGGTGGTGTGTCTGCATCTGAACTTGGCGCATTCATTTTATCCGCCTGTTTTGATCCAAGCCAAACAGAAAATACAATAAGCACAGCAAGAATACCTACCGTAGGTGACCATAAATAATCGGCACCAAGGCGCTGCGCAAACTGTGTAGCTTGATATGTGTATACCTCAGCTTGATCAGCTAAAACAAAGCCTATTAAAAACGCAGGGCGAGGCCAACCGAAGCGTTTCATATAGATACCAAGAATAGCGATCACAACAAGCGCAGCCAAATCCCACAAGCTCTGTTTAGCCTGAAAGCAGGCAAAGGCGATCATAATAAAGAGAAATGGCGCCAACAAAGGAAAGCGTATTGTTGTTAATTTCGCGATTTGTGGAGAAAGGATTAGACAAAGGCCAGCGCCAAAGACATTAGCTAATGCCAATGACCAAACAATCGTATAAGTCGTAGGCAACTCATTCGCTACCATCGCTGGACCGGCTTCCAGCCCCAACAAAATCATACCCCCAAGGAAAACTGCCATCGAACCTGAACCAGGAATACCAAAGAGTAGCGTTGGAACTAAACCGCCACCTTCTTTAGCATTATTTGAAGACTCTGGCCCAATAACACCTCGCACATCACCTTTACCGAATTGAGACTTATCCTTAGCTGTCTGTACCGTATGGCCATAAGAAATCCAATCGACAACGGAGCCTCCTAAACCAGGTATAACACCTACAATCACGCCTATAATAGAACAACGAATAGATAGCCAACGGTTTTCCCACCAGTCTTTTATACCTTCGATCCAACCTGCACCTAACTTTGCGTCTTTGGATATCGCTCTATTTTGCCTTAACAATTCAATAATTTCAGGGATAGCAAAAATACCTAAACCAATAATCACTAGCTGCAAACCATCACCCAAATACCAATTTCCAAAGGATAATCGCTCCGATCCTTGTGCAGGCGCCTGTCCAATCACGCCAACAATAACACCTAATGCAACCGCAACGAGCCCTTTCAATAAACTTTTACCCGATAAAACCCCCACCATCGAAAAACCAAAAAGAGTCAACATTAATAGTTCAGGCGTCCGAAAATTTAAAATTAACGGGCGGGCCATTAAAACAAAAAAAGTTAAGATTAAAGCACCCAATAATCCGCCAAAAAGAGAAGAGGTAAATGCAGCGGCTAAAGCACGTGCTGCTTGACCCTTTTTAGCTAAAGGAAAACCATCGAGTACGGTTGCCTGACTGGCACTAGAACCAGGAATCCCCATTAGTACTGAAGCAAAGGTATCAGAAGTAGGGATAACTGCAACCAAACCAACCATCATTGCCAAACCAGAAATAGGATCTAAACCATATAGAAATGGTAGCAGCATAGACAAACCAGCAATTCCCCCTAAACCGGGAAAAACGCCTACACTTAAACCAAGTAACACCCCTGCCATTAAATATAAAATGTGTTGAGGGTTACCGATTGTGACAAGCGCCATTGACAAAGAGTCAACTATAAAATTAATATTTTCCATTTCTACCTCTAAATTAAAAAAGCTATTTTTATAAAATAGCCAAACAATCTACGACTACACTACAAGACGATTGATTAGAACGAAAACATCGCTACTAATTTACAGAATTAGATTTTATTGCCTCAGAAATTAACTCCTGGCCGATAACCCTAGAATACTTATCCCATACCTTATTCATCGTATGCTCCCACTCTTTCCTTTGTTCATCACTCAAGCTACGAATAGGAACACCCAAACTCATTAATTCACTCTTTGCCTGTTGATCTTTTAATGCAAACCGTTCATTTGCGGCATCAATCTCTTCATTCATTATCATGAGTATTTGAGAACGCATATCCGGAGATAAACTCCTCATCCAAGCTGTAGAACTAATCACCATATAGGTTAATGTTCGGTGATTGGTTTCGGTAATGCCATCTTGGACTTCATAAAATTTTGAATTTAAAATATTAGACCAAGAGTTTTCCTGCCCATCGACAACCCCTGACTGCATCGCAGCATAAGCTTCTTTAAAAGGTATTTTTACCCCTTTAGAACCTAAAGATTCAAACATCGATACTGTTACATCAGAACTGTTAGCTCTGAACGTTAGCCTTTTTGCATCTGAAGGAAGGTATAAAGGTTTATTTGCCGAAAATTGTTTAAATCCACCATCAACAAAACCAATACCTGAAATACCTTTATCTTCTATTTCACTTAACAATAACTTTCCTTTTCCCCCACTTAAAAAACGCTTGATACTATCGGCGTCTTTAAAAAGAAAAGGCAAATCAAAAATACGGAATTTTTTTGTATACGCCTCAAATTTAGATAATGATGGCGCTGCAAACTGAACATCACCCAATAATAAACCTTCGAACACTTTATTATCATTAAACAAAGTTGATTTAGAAAACACCTGCATACAGGCTTTGCCATTCATTTCTTTGTTTATTCGATTAGCAATTGCCGTAGCAACAAGCCCCTTTGGGTGAGAGTCCTTACTTACATGGCTAAATTTAATAAGTAGCTCCCCTTCTTCACAACTGGCCATAGCGCCTGCTGGTAATAAAATAATTTTTAAGAAAAATATTATTAATAAATATTTCACGGGGGAGAATACCTCTGAAAATCTATAAAAAAATGGTCCGACTAATAATCTAGCCGAACCAAAGCTGTAGCCAAAACATATTGATCAATCACTCAAGGATCAATCTAACGATACTGAATATTTTTTATTCAACCAATCTTTGACCCATGCTTTCGCATCATCACTAACATTAATAGCCGTAGTTAACTTAGCACCCGCATTTGACCCAGTGACCTGTTGATATAAACCGAGCCGTTTCGCTGATTTGGAAACAAAGTCTGGCGCAGAAATCACTTTTTCAAAAGCCGCAACATAAGCATCTACTATATCCTGAGAGGTTCCTTTAGGTAGAAAGACCATTTTCTGTGATGGAAAACCTGCAGCAAAAAAAGCTTTCCATGCTTCCCAAGCTGGACCACTGGGTTTTTTGCCATGAGCTTGTTCGTACACTTCTGGAAAAGAAGGCAAGTTAGGAAAACTAGGGTCACGTACAATCTCACCTTTTGCATTTAAAGCTCCCCAAGACATAATTGGTACAGCCTTATCAAAAGCAACCAAAGGTTTAACTTTTGATATATAAGCACCACTTGTCTGGTAATCAATATTCACTTCTCCCCGCTCAAATGCCAAACGGCCTGCCGAGCGACCTTTCATTCCAAAAATAGCCTCCACAGGTGCGCCCAACATTTCAAACGCCAATAAAGGGACCAAATCCAAAGAAGTAGCTCCTTGACTACCGTATACAAGAGGGACTGTAGTTGTTTTCAATTCAGCAGCAGATTTAATACCCGTTTTTGGTGAAACATAAACAACTCCGCCTGTCGGTGAAGCTAAAACTATGTTCCAATCCTTATACTCATATTTAACTCGCTTATCATTTAATAAATAAGGGAACTGTGTCGAACCCGAGGTTCCCAGAATAGTCAAGCCATCTGGTTTTGCTCGTGAAGCAAACTGGTTAGCACCTTTTGTTGAACCAGCTCCAGGAACATTTTTTACTACCACTGTTGGCTTGCCTGGCAAGGCCTCGCTCAGTAAAGGCGCATAGAATCGCGACCATTTATCTGAGCCGCCACCTTCTTTAAAAGGGATAATCCACTCAATTGTTTTTCCAGAAAAATCGGCTGCATGAATTAACCCACTTGTTAATGCTACTGTCGACCCGACAACGACTGATAGAACTAGCTTTGATAGTTTCATTAAACTCTCTCCTCACCTCTATATATAATTTATTATTTAAGCTATTTTTTAATGTGGCAGGACACTATTGAACCAACACATTACCTTCAAACAACCTCCTTGCTGTTCTTACTACCGCAATAGACTGAATACTACCGCTTTCTTCCAATTTCACACTCAAATCAATCACACCACTAGGATGTTCAACACTTAAGCTCTGACTACCCTTTAACGCCTCACCTGTTAACTTAGACGCAACCGTATCATCCGAATAGCACGCTGCTGTAATACACATAGCACCTGTAATAGCATGAGACTTATGGCATTTATGAGGCATAAGATAATGCGATTTCAGCAAGCCTTTTTCTGAACCTGATAAAATTCCAACTTTAGGAATAACTTTCTGACTTACATCACCCAAACCCATTCGCCGGCCTGCCTCTATGCGCATTTCTTCAATTTTTTTTAGCAACTTTTTATTTTCATCGATTTCATCTGGAGTTTCACTCCCATTTAACTCCAAACTATGACCACATAACAGCATCATTGGAACACTGTAATCGATTAGCGTCACACTAAGCCCTTGAATATATTCACTTTGTTTTTCAGTAGGGAATAAACGGCCTGTTTTCACACCTTCGGCATTGAGAAAGTGAAGTAAAATAGGTGCCGACACACCATTTACTCCGTCAATTTTTTGCGCACCTTCATATGTCACTTTAGCCTTAGGTGTTTGCACCTCACTATGAACGACTACGCCGGTATTTATATTAAAAATTCTTACTGTAGTAGATCCTTCTAAGGCAGGAAATAACCCCTCCTCTATCGCAAAAGGCGCAACACCTGACAACATATTCCCACAGTTTGGGCTCACATCGACTCGCTGTTCCTCTACCATAACCTGAGCAAACAAATAATCTATATCCGCATCATCCCTATTACTTAAGCTTACAATAGCCACTTTGCTTGTCTGAGGTAGCGCACCACCTACACCATCAAGCTGCATCGGATGTGGACTCCCCATTATTTTTAAAAGGGTATCATCTCTGTCTTCGTCATTAGAAGGCAGGTCTTCCTTTAAAAAATATGGGCCCTTGGACGTTCCGCCCCGCATTAAGACGCAAGGTATTTTTCTTTGCTCAGCCATTAAATTTCGATTAATCATATGTATTTATCGACACTATAATGCTATAAACTTTCATCAACCTTTCATCATCCAATATTATAAATAAATTAAAAATGCGAATATTATTAGTTGAAGACGATTTTTCTTTATCAGAAATGCTGAAGACAGCGCTATCTAATCAAGCACATACGGTCGACCATATAGACGATGGTCTAATGGCGCACAAGTTATTAAAAACAGAGGAATACGATGCTGTTGTATTAGATTTATCACTACCTAATATGGATGGTATTGATATACTTAAGAAAGCTAGGGCTTCAGGCAATCATGTCCCCATTATTATTTTAACGGCGAGGCGCGAAGTCCAGTCTAGAGTACTGGCACTTAACAATGGTGCCGATGACTACCTAATTAAACCTTTCGACATATCGGAATTAGAAGCTAGGCTAGGTGCTATATTCAGGCGCTCGATGATGCAGGACAAAGCGACTATCGAAATAGGGAACTTTTCCTTTGATAGTGCAGCGCATCGAGTTTTCGTAAACAATGAAGAAATTCACATCCCTAAAAGAGAGTTGTCGCTACTGGAATGCTTACTCAACCGACAAGGAAAAGTCGTTTCTAAAGATATAATCTTAGAGCGAATTTATTCTTTAGAAGAAGATGCCGACACACAAGTTATAGACCTTTATATTCATCGCTTAAGGAAGAGATTAAAAAATGCCACTTCTATAAAAATAAAGACACTTAGGGGTCTTGGATTTTTATTGGATACCCAATCGTAAAGTAGAATAGACATGTCAATTGAAGCCAATGTATCCGGACATTTAAGAAATAAGTTATTTGCTTTTCTCTCAATACCAATGCTATTGGTAAGCCTTATCTTTATTACCGAAACTTATATTAGCTCCAAAAAAATAGCGAAAGAATCATTTGATAAATCATTAACCATACTAACCTTAGCCATTATGGGCCAATCTGAGAACTTATCAGGAGATTCACTCTCAGAATATACTTTAGAATTAATTAATGGTTCTATAGGTGATATTTTTTATTACAGTGTTGTCGCGCCGGATGGAGGCTATATTACTGGCTATTCTAATCGTCCCGAAATGAAAAAAAAAGTGCAAAAAAAAGAGACTGGAAAACCCATTCTTTTCAATAGCACCTACCAGGAAACTCCTGTTAGAGTAGCTTTTTTCAAACAAAATGTTAACAATGAAAATTATGGTGGCTGGATAGAACTTACCGTTTGGCAATACTTAGACAAACAACATGAGCTACAAGAATTATTATTTATTCGCTCTGTATCAAGGTTATCTATATTAGTCATTCTTGTCGGTATCATACTATGGTTTGGCATTCAACATGGCTTAACTCCTCTAAGTAATTTACAAAGGTCCATCGAGCGTCGCTCCATTAATGACCTAAACCCAATCAAAAGTGCTGTACCTTTCGAAGTAGCAAAATTAGTCGGTTCTATGAACGATTTATTTTCTAGATTAAGAACTGCTATAGTGAGGCGAGAAGCATTTTTAGGTAACGCCTCACACCAATTGAAAACACCCTTAGCTCGAATACAGGCTCAAGCGGAGCTAGCAGTAAGAGAAAATGGCATTGATAACAAACTGCAACACATTAACAGTATTATCAAATTAACTAAACAATCCAGCCGCCTCACAAACCAAATGTTATCTTTATTACGAGCAGAAAGTGATGATCTACTCTTTAAAGAGAGAGAAGACATTGAATTAAATCAACTAGCCAGACAAGTGGCAGAGCACTACGCACTTGATATCACAAGAAGCAATCGTGAGCTTATATTTCAAGCCTACAATGAAGAAATTTTTATTAGCGCTCTACCTATTATGCTAACAGAAGCTATTAGTAATCTAGTTGAAAATGCAATTGCATATAGCCACAAAAATGAAGACATAACTATTCATATCAACAAAAATGAGCATGCTGAAATAAGGATTATCGATAGAGGACCAGGAGTATTACCCGAAGAAAGAGAAAGTGTAATGAGACGCTTTTACAGAAAACCGGGTACGAAAGCAGACGGTTGCGGCTTGGGCCTGCCTATCGTAAATGAAATCGCCAGTAGTTTTAATGGCGAACTATTCTTTGAAGGGCCAGAAAAGAGAAACGGCGAATTCTATTTTAGTATTGGCATGCGTTTCCCTATTATAACACGTTAGGTTTCATAACCGTTCGGGTTACTCGATTGCCAATGCCATGTATCTTTGACCATCGCATCTAAACCTAACTCTGTACTCCAACCTAATTCTTTTAAAGCCAAAGAAGCATCTGCGTAGTACTCGGCTAAATCGCCTTCACGGCGCGGTGCTATTTTATAAGGGATTTTCTTGTCGCTAGCGTTCTCGAATGCCGCAATCACTTCCAACACGCTCGAACCTTTTCCAGCACCCAAATTGTAAACACAACACCCTTTACTTGAATTCAGCATTTTTTGCAGCGCCTTCACATGCCCTCGTGCCAAATCAACCACATGAATATAATCTCTAACCCCAGTACCATCAATCGTAGGATAATCGTCGCCAAATATTTGCAACTCTTTAAGCTTCCCTACTGCAACTTGTGCAACAAAAGGCAATAGGTTATTTGGAATACCTTGTGGGTCTTCACCTATCAACCCACTTGGATGTGCGCCTATAGGATTAAAATAGCGCAATAGTGTTACCTGCCATTCACTGCTAGCTTTATTACATGCATCTTTTAATATTTCTTCCACCATCAATTTTGTACGGCCGTAGACATTACAAGCCGATGTCGGCAAAGTCTCAACATAAGGTATTGGTGCATCAGCGCCATACACTGTTGCCGATGAGCTAAATACCAAGCGATGGCAGCTAAACTCTTCCATCACTTCAGCTAGGGCGACACTACCGCCCACATTGACATCATAATAATGAAGGGGAATTTGTGCAGATTCACCCACCGCCTTAAGACCAGCAAAATGAATAACCGCATCGATATCGTACTGGCGAAAGACTGCGCGCAAACTATCGTGATGACGGACATCACCCTCAAAAAAATCAAGCGACTTACCTGTAATTTTTTTCACGCGCGCAAGTGCTTCAACTTTACTATTACTCAAGTCATCAAACACCACTATCTCAAATCCAGCGTTTAATAACTCAACACAAGTATGACTACCAATATAACCTGCCCCGCCCGTTACTAAAATTCTCATGATCAACTCAATTTATTTTGTTTTCTAAATGTTGGCATATGATATAACGCGACACCGGATAACACCATCGCAGCACCGAAGATCAGACGAACACTTAAGTCCTCCCCCGCAAGCAAACTGCCTAGAGCCAACGCAAATACAGGGCTAATCATACCCACAGTAGAGACTACCGTCGCAGTGATCCTGTGTAACAGAAAATAGTATAAGAAAAAACCAACTAATGAACCCGCTATGCTCAAATAGAGTATAGACATCCCCCCCTGAAAACTCATATCCAAAGGCAGCTCACCATCAAATATCCACCAACACAAGGCTAAAGGTGGTACCGAAAAACACAAACCACCCGTAGTAGTCTGTAAAACAGGGATCGAAGCTCCTGTTTTTTGCAACCACGTGCTACTAAAAGCAAAGGACAGTATTGATAGCAACATGGCAGCAATACCATAAGCGCCTTTGTCACCCATTACCAAGAATTGGTCAGAGAAGATAGCAATAAGACCAAGTACCGCAAAACATAAGGCAATAATACGACGGGCCGTAAAAACGTTTTTCCCTAACCAAACATAAGAGAGAATACCCATCAGAAATGGCGTTAGACTAAACATAACGGAAATAAGACCAGAAGAAATCCATAATGATGCCCAATAGACCAACAGAAAATTAGGTGCAATACCGGCTGCAGTGATGCAATAGAATCTCCAGACCCCGGGCTTGATAAACAAACGCTCACCACGTACTTTTAAAACGGCTACTGCCAATATTGCCGATAGCAAAATACGCCAAAAAATAGCGCCGGCAAAAGACACGTCCATAGCGCTCCACTTGACTGCTAACGGCGTCGTCGACCAGATAACAATTAGAGTGATATAAGCAGTGATGTTGAGCATTTTTATTCCCTATATAAGCAAAAAGGCCGCAGTGATAAGCTGCGGCCTTTTTAAGAATGAATTATTTATATTAGTTCATCATCAGCCACATCTCGTATGAAACCAGCGCAGTGCCGGCTTAAGAGATACAGGTACGCGTACGGCCACTGAAACATCAGCAGAGACAAGATCGCGTTGAGATAGATGAGAATGTGTTAACATGGTTGCAGCTATTGTTTCGATTGTTTGTTTTAGTGTCAGCCTTACTACTTAGTTCCATATTTAAACAGTAGTACTATTTAGCGTTGTCACTAGTTTGATAGAAATAAAATCTTAGGTCAATCAACATTACTACTTTTTATGAAAAAATATCTTGTCGGTGGAGCGGTACGTGATCAACTTCTCAACTTTCCTTTCTCAGAAAAGGACTGGGTTGTAATTGGCAGCACGCCAGAAGAAATGATAAAACAAGGCTATCGTCCCGTAGGGAAAGACTTCCCTGTTTTTTTGCACCCCGAGACAAATGAAGAATATGCCCTCGCTAGAACTGAGCGAAAAGCGGCACCGGGTTATACAGGCTTCACTTTTCATGCGGACCCCTCTGTTAGCCTAGAGGAAGACTTAGAGAGGCGAGATTTAACCATTAATGCAATGGCACAAGATCAAAATGGCGAAGTCATCGACCCTTATGACGGACAAGAAGATCTAGATCAACGCAAGCTAAGACATGTATCACTGGCATTTACTGAAGACCCTGTTCGCGTATTACGTGTCGCTCGCTTTAGCGCGCGTTATCACCACCTTGGATTTACGGTTGCTGTTGAGACATTGGATTTAATGTATGCCATGGTCGCCCAAGGAGAAACCAAACACCTTGTAGCCGAACGTATCTGGCAAGAATTATCGAAGGCATTAACAGAAAAATCACCTCAACAATTTTTCTCTACCTTATCGTTAAGTGGTGCATTGTCTGATATTTTTCCTGAATTCACGAAAGAGCATTACCAGGCGGGTTTAAGTTTACTGACAACAATCTCAAAAAATAGTAACGATGCGCAGCTTCGCTTTGCGGCTATGTGCCACCCTCTATCCCAAAGCGATATTCAAAGTCTATGCAAACGCTTAGGCGCACCTAATGAATACCGCGATTGTGCATTATTATTTAATGAATACGCTAGCACCTTTATTTCACTTGCACACCCTTTTATTGTCTCTACTGAAGGGGAACATATACAAAACAAAGCGAACGATATAAGCAAGTTATTGAAAAAAATTGACGCAAACAGAAGAGAAAAACGCTTCAAACAGTTATTGGAGGGAGCTGCCATATTATTTTATACAAAAGAGCAACAGAAATTAATCTCTTTCTGGCAAAATGCACTACAACATTATTTAAATGTTAATCCCCAAGCACTGATTGAACAAGGCTATGAAAAAGCCGATTTAGGTGAAGCACTGTTCCAGCAACGAATCAAGAACGTGGCCGCTTATTTAGAAAACCATACATTAAAAAATCATAAACAAACACACGAGAATAAGCCATGAATAACCCCGTTGCATTAATTACGGGTGGCGGCCGCCGCATTGGCGCTGAAATCGCTACGCAACTCCACCAACATGGCTTTAATGTCATCATTCATTATTTGCGGTCATCAAGTGAAGCGAATGAGTTAGCAAAACAGCTGAATGAAATACGGGAGAATTCTGCCACAACAATAAAAGCAGACCTTACTCAACTTGACTCCGTAAAGCAGCTAGGTTCAGACGCAATCAACACTTGGGGGCAGCTAGATGTTCTGATCAACAATGCATCCAGTTACTATCCTACCGAGTTTGGCAAGGTCAACGAAAAAGACTGGGACGACTTACAAGCAAGCAATAGCAAAGCCCCCTTCTTTTTGTCTCAATCGGTTGCAACAGAACTGACAAAGCAACAGGGATGCATAGTGAATATTGTCGACATTCATGCAGAAAGGCCCGTACTTGAATATAGCCCCTATACTATTGCCAAGGCGGGCATCGCCATGCTAACCAAATCATTGGCTAGGGAGTTAGCCCCCAAAGTGCGTGTTAATGGCGTGGCGCCTGGCGTTATTATTTGGCCCGAGAATGCCGCTGAACATAGCGAACAAGAAAAACAACGCATACTAGAACAAATCCCCCTCGCACGCGAAGGCTCTGCTAAAGATATAGCCAAAACTGTTTTATTCTTTGTGAAAGATGCGCCTTATATTACAGGGCAGATATTAGCCGTGGATGGCGGTAGAAGTATTTATTTATAGCAGTTTTTGCAATAAGGCTTATAAAATACCCCGACAATAAAATACCTTAGCAATAAAACGGTGTAAGCTCTTTACACGAGAACCACTTCACCTCTAAAAAGGCGCGCTATATTACCGGCAAACAAGCTGCAGATGATATAAGTTGATTAGACCAAACAAAATCAACGGACTGTAATCGCTTATCCTCAGTAAATTCTTCCCACAATGCTGAAAAAGATTTCGCGTAAACTGGGTGCTCGCGTGCTGGCAACAAATCACTTAAGGGGCGCAAGACATAAGCGCGCTCAGTAATATCATGATGAGGAATGGCATTGCCGTCCAACTCCCCCAAATAATCACCGTATAGCAGTAAATCCAAATCAATCGTTACCGCTTCAGCATTGCGTTCGCGACCTTGCTTTTCTTCTATCGCTTTTAGTATATGCTTTACTTCAGCCACATCAATTTCTGTATTAATGGCTAAGACTAAATTGTAATAGATACCATCCACTGAGCTAGGCTGAGTATTTTTTTGTTTGCCTGGTGGTTGTGCAGATAATGTAGTTGATAGCTCTGTAGAGACTTCGGCCATACCTTGATAAACAGGAGAAATAAGCAGCTCGCCAAATGTTTCTTGCAGCTGATCCAAGGCAGAGCAAATATTTTTTTCTCTTTCGATATTACTGCCAACCCCAATAACCACCTGTACCATTAAGCTTTGGCCTTACGTTCAATCGTAATGCCGACACTAGCTACTTGCGGCATTGCATCTACTTTTTTAACGGTAACTTTTATCCAGTCAGCGGAAAAATCATTCAAGACTAAACCTGCAATTTTTTCCGCAAAAGTTTCAATTAATTTAAACTTTCCATCGTCTGCTAACTTAGCCACGTGATCACAGACTTCGGCATAGTTGATCGTATGCTCTAAATCGTCATCTTCAGCTGCTTTTTTGATATCGGTTCCTATTTCAAGATCAACAAACAACCTCTGTTTAACTTCGCGTTCCCACGGAAACAAACCGATAATAGTCTCTAACTTTAATTGCTGGACTAACACTTTATCCATTTTTTCAATGGGGCCAGATTCGATTGGTTTTATATTCATTTTTTCTAGCACTCGTATCTATTTAATCTTCACTGAAAAAAGGCATCCATGCTTTTTTCAGTGGTCGCAACAAAAAGTCTGGTTTCTGGTCGAAAATATTTGTTGTATTTTAACATTTCGTTTTAAATGCAATGAATTGTGCATTTTCCATGGATCGACTATTTAATCATTTTCTGTTCAATCGAGTCTGACCCCATTGAAAAGAAAAAATCAAGAAAGCGGGGCTAACTGATCAAGCGGCCATCGCGCTTTCACCTGCACACCCAAGGGTTCTTGCTGCTCAGACAGTAAACGCTGGCAACCCGCATAGGCAATCATCGCACCGTTATCGGTACAAAACTCATGGCGCGCATAAAAAACACTCGCATTCATCTTCTTCAAGGCCGCTTCTAAGCGTTCTCGTAAACGCGAGTTAGCAGAAACACCCCCAGCAATCACCAAACGTGTTAACTGCTCTTGCTCTAATGCACGGCGGCACTTGATGACCAAGGTATCAACCACCGCTTCCTGAAAAGCACAGGCAATGTCAGCGCAGGTTTGCTCGTCGGGTAAGCCATTATCACCGGCATGTTGGGTCACAGTATTTAAGGTAAAGGTTTTTAAACCACTAAAGCTAAAATCTAAACCCGGTCGGTCAGTCATTGGCCGTGGAAAACTAAAACGCTCTGCATTGCCTTTTTCAGCGTAACGCGCAATATGAGGACCTCCGGGATAATCTAGATCCAACATCTTGGCCGCTTTATCAAAAGCTTCACCCGCGGCATCATCCAGAGACTCACCTAATAATGTGTACTCACCAATAGCATCCACTCTCACCAACTGGGTGTGCCCACCCGATACCAACAAAGCAATAAAGGGAAAAGCCGGCGGGTTGGCTTCGAGCATCGG
>JBOEGR010000026.1:0-310 GCA_050633525.1 Cellvibrionaceae bacterium | reverse complement strand
TTGGTAAAAGCAATCGCATCGATATCGGCTTTCTCCAGCTGGCAACCGTCCAATAAAGATTGAATTAAAGGTAATAGCTTACGAATATGGTCACGAGAGGCCAGCTCTGGTACAACACCACCATATTCACCGTGAAGCTCTATTTGACTGTAAAGCTCATGCCCCAAAAGCCCCTGCTCACTACAAAAGAGAGCAACACCTGTCTCATCACAGGAGGTCTCGATACCTAGTACACGCATACTGTTCTCACTATGCCTATTATCACTACGCCTATTCTCATTACACCTATCTTAAAATACAAAGAGAGCCT
>JBOEGR010000025.1:0-116480 GCA_050633525.1 Cellvibrionaceae bacterium | reverse complement strand
CTGGCAGTGTTGAGGTCAGCGGTTCGACCCCGCTAGGCTCCACCAAATAAACAAAAAAGCCCCACTCGCATGAGTGGGGCTTTTTTGTTTGAGTTAATCACACGTGTTGATGAGACAACAACTATGTTAGTAAAAGCAGTACGTAAGGGTTTAGGTTTAATGATTGTCGGTGTTGACAAATTGACGCGCCCCAAGGGAATTAAGCGTACAACGCGTCAGCAAAGTCAGGCGCAAGATGCCATTAAAAACTTGGCGCTATACCAGCTTTATGCATGCCCCTTTTGCGTTAAGACCCGCCGAGCTATTCATCAGTTAAACGTTGATATTGAGCTGCGTGATATTGGTAAAAACCCAGAACATCGTCAAACTTTGCAAGAACAGGGCGGTAAAACGATGGTGCCTTGTTTGCGTATTAAGGAAGGTGATGAGGTAAGCTGGCTTTATGAATCCGATGATATCATTGCTTTCTTAAAACAACGCTTGGAAGGTATGTAAGAATTGATAGCCATTTGTTAGGCCTCCGTTTTCTTGCTGCTCTCGCTAGATTTATTTTGAAGGTGTTTTGCCAATCGGCTTTTTAAGCCGGATGGTAAATTGTGTATTGTTAAGCTATCTGATTCGGGATCATACACAATGCTATCGCCTAAGCAGCTAGAAGAAAAGCTCATACTCAATTTATGGTCTCGACCACTGATTCTGACAAATTGATTCAGTTTAGACCTGTCAGGAATAATTTCGGGTTTATGTGATGGTTTGTGCTCGGCTACAAATTCGGCAAAATCGGGCAGCTTAGTGATGGTGCCGCTGTCTTTGTTGGCGCTGGAGGATATGTCTTGATTGTTTAGTTGTGTCGCGAGCTCAGCAATAACAACAGGCTTGCCCGATTTGTCCTGTTCTAAACAGTACTCCACGACTTTTTTCTTTGTTTGAAAAGCCTCGGTTTCGGGTAAGCTTTCGGTGTAATCTGACACTGTCTTTAAAAATATATCTGTTTCAGCACCTAAGTCAACTTTATCAGAAAACCCAATCAAGTTAACAAAAGCTTCGGTGATTTCCTTTTCTCCACGCCAGCGCAAAAGAGTGATTGCATTCGCCACTCGATGAGAGTCTTCGCTTTGCCAATCACTTATATTAATTTTGGCAGAGAGTTGAATGTTGGACGTATCAAGATAAAAAGATTCGTTAATATCTAAATTACCATCAATGAACTGGGCGCTGTTATGTTGCACAAAAAATAAGTGCATGATTTCATCCGCTTCTAATTTCTCATGAGCGAAAAAAAGAAAACCGTCAATGGGTGATTCATATTTATCTATTTCAATTTTAAAATGTTCAATTGCTTTTTTACTAAAACTATCAAAGCTTATTTTCTCTTCTTTAAAATGTGTAAGCCAGCTGGATAGTGGGTAATCACCATAATTGTCTGAGAAACGACCATATTCTTTGGTGAAACGCTTAATAACTGATACTTTTAACTCTCGAAAACACTCTTCGATTGGACCATTTTTTTCCCAGCATTGATCACGATGTGAAACGGTGGATGTAGTGGTGGGATCGAGACGTTGAATGTGATGAGCAGTGATGTGTAACAGAGCCATAATAATATCTAATGTGACCTTTTTAGATGGTAATACTTTGTAGACGTGTGAGATGTAGTACCCGTCATGAGAAAAGCCTCATTATAAGCGTTTATTGCCATGATGGGGTGATATATTTGAATATGTATATTTTGCTTATTACGATGTGAGGCACGCTCAATCGTAATAGCTTATTCCAGTAATGTATTGAGAGCCAAAATTGCACAGCCCTTTATCGTGTTTATAGTTCTATTGACGTTCTGTTTCATTATCTGCCGGCAAGCAGTGTCAAGCTACTGGCATATTGATGAAAATAAGGTGGTAGAGCATTTAATCGTCGCAATGTTGACGCATATAAATCATTAAATAGATCTAAAAATTTCTGAAAAGGTAAAGATTTGATAAATTGTTGTCTATACTCATATTAACGTCCGTACTCCTACATTCGTTGTAATCAGTAGTCACAGAAAATAGGATCGTTGGCTTTGGTATAGAGTGAAAATTGATTAGTATTTCACTCGATGTATTAAGTAAATACAAATTCGAGTTATTTATGTTTAGTATACAAGAAATCAAATTTTTATCTGCAGAGTTGGAGCGCTTCACTACTAAGATAGAGCAGCATTTACATGATGAGAATTTAGAAGGGGAGCAGCGTAAAATTGTAGAGCGACGCTTAGTTACAACAACGTCCATTCGCCGTAAATTAGAATATGAAAAACGTTTATGTATGGGAGGACCAAAGAAAACACCACGAGTACTCATTATTGAAGATGTTGAATCTGTTAGGTTGTTGGAGTCGGAGATACTTAATGCTATTGGTTTCGATAAAATTGATACGGCTGTGAATGGAGAGGCGGGTGTGAATAAATTGGAGGCAGCATTGAATACAGAGAATGCATTTGGCCTTGTTCTTTGCGACTGGGAAATGCCGAAAATGTCAGGGATGGATGTATTACATAAGGTACGTAGCCATAAAGATTTATGGCATATCCCTTTCTTTTTTGTGACAGGTCGTATCAAAGAGAGCGATATGATTGAGGCAATGACAGAAGGTGCTACAGGTTATATACAAAAGCCTATTCGTCCCGATGTTTTAGAGACTAGTTTGAGTGAATATATTGTATTGAATCCAAAATTTGCTGTAGCGTAGGACCTACTTTTTAACATGGTAAAAGTGTTAATACTGACTACACTTAGATCAATATAGTCATAAAAGTGTAGTTATTATGTATTTGGAATTTTATGGTTTACATCACCCTCCTTTCCGAATTACCCCAGATACGCGTGTCTTTTTCGAAGGTGAAAATAGAGGTGCGACCTTAGAAGGTTTGTGCTATGCCATTACCCAAGGTGAGGGCATTGTTAAGGTCGTTGGTGAGGTTGGTAGTGGTAAGACAATGTTATGCCGCATGTTGCCATTGAAGCTAGTTCAGGGTATTGATTGGGTTTACCTCGCGCATCCGAGTCTTTCACCAGAACATACCTTGCACGCAATCACTTATGAGTTGGGTTTGTCTCTAGACGAAGGAACGGAAAAACTCAGCGTCATGCGGGCCTTACATAATGAGCTGCTAGAACGTCACCGTCAAAACCGCCGAGTTGTGGTTCTTGTAGAGGAAGCCCAAGGGATGCCTCTAGAGACTTTGGAAGAAATTCGATTATTAAGTAACCTTGAGACCGATGAGTCCAAGTTATTGCAAATAGTATTGTTTGGTCAGCCAGAGTTAGATAATAAATTGTCAGCATGGGAGATTCGACAGCTGAATGAACGTATTACTCATAGCTTATATTTACCTCCTTTAGACGTTGAGGACATTCATAATTATTTGAATTTTCGCCTACGCTTTGCTGGGTATAAAGGCCCTGATATATTTACAAAAAAAATAGCAAAAAAGATCAATAAATATTCTTTAGGCCTTACACGTCGTATTAATATTATTGCCGATAAATCTCTTATGTTGGCCTATAGTCAAGGTAGGCATCATTTAAAAGTTCGTGATATTCAAGATGCAGCTCTAGATAGCCAATTTGGTAAAATCGCTGTAGGTCCCTTCAAAAAATTACCCCGCTTATTAGCAAGTTTAGGTTTCTCTGCACTTGCATGTTTTGTTTTATTATCAAGTCATATTACTTGGTTACCTTCTACCTTGTAGGGATCTCTAGTGTAATGAATATGTTTACTTTTTTTATCACCTTATTGTTATTGAGCTTAATCACAGGATGTAGTCATGTGGCTGATAACTATCAACCTTCTAAAGGCCATATTAGCAATGATCGTGACCCCGGTTCTAATGCGACTATTCCTGCACCAGTAACTACCAGTGCTGCATTGCCTTTACCTGAACCCGAGGTGGTTGAATCAGTACACACTGTTGTAGTGAGCGATGTTTCAGTTAAAGAATTACTTTTTGCTCTTACTCGTGACGCAGATCTAAACTTAGATATTGATGAAGATGTTAATGGTAGAGTGACTCTAAATGCAATTGATCAACCCTTTAGTGCCATTCTCGATCGGATTGCTCGATCAACAAATTTACGTTATGAAAAAGTAAATCAAGTATTACGTGTTCAGCGTGATAGGCCTTTTTTACGTAACTATCGAATTGATTATTTGAATATTTCTCGTAGCAGTGAAACTTCTGTTAGCGTTTCGACTGAGCTAGGGTCGACAGGCACGGGCGATTCAAGCGAAGGTAATAATAGTTCGAGAACGGAAGTCAGTAGTGTATCGGAAAATAATTTTTGGGATACATTGAGCAGTAATATCAGCGCTATTATTAGTGATGAGCCAGAAATAAGTTCAGGGCAAAGTGAAGGGGTAAGTGAAGAGGCAAGTGAGTCAACAGAAGAAGCGGTATCGGCTGTTTCCGAGGCACCGGAATCGAGTGGTGCGAGTGGTAATAGAAACCTAGTCGTTAACAAAGAGGCGGGTATTATTGCTGTACGTGCTACTCAAAATCAACATAAAGCAGTTGATCAGTTCTTGTCAGAAGTCTTATTGAGTGCTCAGAGACAAGTATTGATCGAAGCAACTATTGCTGAAGTAAGATTAAATGATAGCTATCAAGCCGGCATAGACTGGTCCTCTATTAATATTAATGGTGATGTGACTCAATCGATTACTCAAGCAGTGACTGATACCACCTTATCTGGTTTTACCTTTAATTTTAGTGATATTGGTGGTGGTGGCGATCAGCTCAATTTTACACTGAGAGCACTAGAAACCTTCGGTGATGTCAGTATTGTTTCTAGTCCCAAAGTGATGGCCCTGAATAATCAAACTGCTTTACTCAAGGTTGTCGATAATCTTGTCTATTTCACCGTCGATGTAGAAGTAGAGCAAGGTGAAGATGGTGCTGATCCTATTGTTGTTTATGAATCTGAAGTTAATACGGTTCCAGTGGGTTTCGTGATGACAGTAACCCCATTTATTAATCAGGATCAAGCCGTTACCTTAAATGTGCGCCCGACAATATCACGTGTCGTTGGACAGGCACGAGATCCTAACCCTGTGTTTGAAGAATTTGGTATCAGTAATGATATTCCAATTGTACAGGTAAGAGAAGTGGAGTCGGTACTTAAGGTTAACAGCGGAGATGTCGCTGTGATTGGTGGTTTGATGCAAGATGAAATCAGTGAATCAACAGACAGCGTTCCGTTATTGGGTAAAGTCCCTTTGCTGGGCCCTCTATTTCGTTATAGCAACGATAATAGCACCAAAACAGAGTTAGTGATCTTTCTTAAACCTGTTGTGATTAATCACGCTAGCCTCAATACGGATTTAGCGCCTTATAAACGTTATTTGCCTTCTCGTTCTCAGTGAGTTAGACCATGAGTTTATTGTTGGATGCACTAAAGCAAGCGGCCCAAGATAAAAAGCATAGGGATGCTTTATTGGCACAAAATTTATTGGATGATGAAAATGATAGCGATGAAGCTTCTGTAAGCAGCTCTGATGTGAGCGATGAGTCTCTGATTGAAAATAAGATTACGCAAACTGTTGATAATAAAAATTTATCTCTTGATCCATATGGTGAAAATGGCGAATTATTAAAAAATGTTGATCAATCCGAAAACGCTGATTTAGTTCTTGAAGAAGAAACGCTTGAACTTGACGAACCTGAAGTTCAAGAAACTTATTTATCAAGTACTGAATATCAGGATGATAAAAAAGGTTGCACGCTCCAAGTTGAGCCTTTAGAAGCTAATTTAGCTAACGAAAACGATGAAGGCTTTTTTGGCGATGGCATAAATGCCTTTGAGTTAGATTACGATGAAGCTTCTAATTCAAATAACGATGATTTTTTAGATGGTTTTGTAGTTAAATCTACCCATGATAATCCTGCTGAAAAAGATCTGCTTACCAACGATAGTACCGTGCAATATAAAGAGGATAAAAATGTATCGCTAGGTGCCGAAGATATTTTGTTATGGAGTGAGGGTGATGAAGAGGTTAGCCCTGTTGCTTCTAACCCGCTACCCGAGCCAGTTAACCCATCGGAGTTAACAAAGGTAGATGTAGTCGGGCAAGAAAAGAAACGTAAAGAGGCTTTGGCTCGTTTAGTTGAGTTGAAAAGAGACGCCTCCAAACAAAAAATGATAAAAGTCAGTATGCTACTTGCTTCTATCGTCATTATATCAGGCATCTCTTTGGGTGCTTATTATTACTATACGCTTGAGCAGACTCAACAACAGATCGCTGCACCAGAAACATTTGAACAATATATTGAAACAATTACATCGTTAGATACGCCCATTGAAAGTGAACAAAACGCAGAGGCTTCTTCTGTCTTATCTTTTGCTAATGATACGATGGAGAGTGCGTTTTCTGACCCTAATGTTATTGAACCTAAGGTCAATAGCACAGAATTAAATCAAACTGATGGTGTTTCGTTAAACGAAAAGGTAGCAGGTTCGGAAAACGAGCCTGAATCACCGCTTATTGATAATACTAATAGTACACAAGCAAGTGATACGCTTTTTCAGGCTCAGTTAGAGGGTAACATTGGCGATAGAGAGCTTGTGATTAAGCCTCTTGCATCGAATGATACGAAAATAGATTCAGATTTAAGTATAGATGCGACAAACTTGAAACCTGAGGCAAACGTTGCTGAAAGTCGTCATGCTGGTACTACTGACATTGATGGCCGCGCTATTCAGGACTCTTCGGTGAGTATTGATAAAAATAGTACTGAAGTAGTATCGGACAAAACATCTGGTGAGCTTGATTCTCTTTCCTTAAAAAATACAGCTTCGGATTATGTTAGGCCGGGAAAGAAACCGGTTGATAAAGCAAAAGAATTAATTAAACGAGCCTATAATGCTTATCAACAAGATCAGCTTGAACTTGCGAGAACGCTCTACAAGCAATCTTTAATTTTGTCGCCAGAGAAGCGTGATGCTATTCTTGGGGCAGCAGCAGTTGCTATGCGTCAGGAGCGATATGAAGACGCCTTACTGTATTACCAGCAGCTGCTTAGCATATCTCCCCAAGACAGCTATGCTCAGGCTGGCCTGCTTTCTTTACAAGCATCAAATATCAAAGACCCTAGCTGGCTTAGTCAAGTCAATCAGCTTTTAATACGTTACCCTGAGGGTGCACATTTGCATTTCCTTAAAGCAAATGCGAATGCTGTCAATGGTCGTTGGCAGGCTGCCCAGCAAAGTTACTTCGATGCATGGACGCGCAATAAAACGAATCCTGATTATGCTTATAACCTTGCTATTGCTCTTGATCAACTAGGTCAGTTTAAGGCAGCTCTCGATTATTATGTAAAAGCGAGATTTTTGAATCGTATTTATCCTTCTAATTTTTCTATTCAGTCGCTGGAAACACGCATCAACCAGTTGCGCGAGGTGCTGAATGGCGACTAAGCGTTTAGGTGACCAGTTATTAGATGCGGGTTTAATTACCGAAGATCAAATAGAAATTGCCATTACAGAGCAAAAAAAGACACAGCGCCCACTGGGTCAGTTGTTTGTTGATTTAGGTTTTGTGACCGAATCAGTTATGAGGGATGTGCTTAGTGAAGCACAAGGGCAAGATAGTATTGATCTAGGGAATGTGGTCCCAGACTCTGATGCAATTGCAATGGTACCAAAAAGTTTAGCGGTACGATGCCTCTGTTTACCCATACGCTACGATAGACTTAATCGTACACTTGAACTAGCCACAACAGATATCTATAACGTCGTGGCTTTGGATCGTATTCGTGCTGTGTTACCCAATGGCGTGAATATGAATCTGGTTATTGCAATTGAATCAGAATTAAGAAAAGCCTTAGATACTTTTTACGGTTACGAATTATCTGTTGATGGTATTTTACGAGAAATAGAAACCGGAGAAGTTGATTATCAAAGTTTGGATTCAGCAGGTTCTGGTGAATACAATCAACCATTGGTGCGTTTGGTTGATGCTATTTTGGCTGATGCTGTAAAACGAGAAGCCTCGGATATTCATTTTAACCCCGAAGAAAGTTTTCTTCGATTGCGCTACCGTATGGATGGTGTGTTAGCACAAATCCGTAGTTTGCATAAAGATTATTGGTCCGCTATTGCAGTACGTTTAAAGGTGATGGCTGATTTAGATATAGCAGAGACTCGTAGTCCTCAAGATGGACGTATCTCATTGAAGGTAGCGGGTCGTCCAATTGATTTCAGGGTATCGGTTCAGCCTACAAGTAATGGTGAAAATATTGTATTACGGATATTAGACCGTTCCAAAGGTATTGTCCCTCTTAATAAATTACGCCTAGCGAATGAAAATCTAGAGTTGCTAAAAATATTAATGAGTCGCCCTGAGGGCATTATTCTTGTCACGGGCCCTACTGGTAGCGGTAAAACAACGACCTTATACTCTATGCTAAATGACCGCAAGTCTGTTGAGGTCAATATTATGACCTTAGAAGACCCTGTGGAATATCCCATTGATTTGATTCAACAAACATCAATCAGTGAATCGGCAAAAATGACGTTCGCAAGTGGTATTCGGGCCTTAATGCGTCAAGACCCCGATATTATTTTGGTAGGTGAAATTCGTGATGAAGAAACAGCTGATATGGCGTTTCGGGCTGCGATGACAGGACATCAAGTTTTCGCCACCTTACATACAAATTCCGCTTTGGGTGCGATTACCCGCTTAGCGGATATCGGTGTTAAATCACATATTATGTCAGGAAATATCATTGGCATTGTTGGGCAGCGTTTAGTACGAACTCTATGTAAATCTTGTAAGAAACCACGCCCAGCAGAGGATTATGAGCAAATGATTTTAGGTGTGGAAGAACCCGTCACCGTATTTGATCCTGTCGGTTGTTCTAAGTGTAATGATTCAGGCTTCAGGGGTAGAGTATCCGTGATGGAAATTTTAAAGCTCAATGAAGATCTAGATGAATTAATCGCTCATCAAGCTACGATGAAAGAATTAAAGCAGTGCGCTGATGATAATGCATTTCGAACCATGACAGATGATGCAATTAATCGCGTACTTATAGGGCAGACGACCTTGGAAGAGATCGGTCGTGTTGTCGATTTAACGGATAAGCTTAAATAGTTATGCCTCAGTTCCGTTACAGCGCCATGGATAGGGCAGGTAAGATCATCAAAGGGAATATTCAAGGAAGTAATATATTAGATATAGAGGCCCGTTTAGAAAAACAAGGGCAAGATTTAATATCGTGCAAAGAAGTTAAAAAAAGCGTATTGAGTTTTGGGCGAAAAAAACTGTCTCGCCAAGAGATTATCGACATGGTATTTCAATTAGAGCAATTGACAAAGTCAGGTGTTCCCTTGGTCGATGGATTAAAAGATTTAAGAGATAGCGCCAATACAGGATATTATCAAGAGGTTTTAACTGGAATTGTTGAATCGATAGAAGGTGGAAAAACATTTTCAGAGTCTTTGACCCAATATAATAATGATTTTGATACCGTTTTTGTTTCACTTATATCTGTTGGTGAAGAGTCAGGTGAATTACCTCGTATTTTGAAAGACTTAGGGGAAACATTGCGTTGGCTTGATGATCTTATTGCAAAAACAATAAAAATTATGATTTACCCTAGTATTGTAGGCAGTGTTGTTCTCATTGTGACTATTTTTCTTATGGTATATTTAGTCCCGGATATTGTTCAGTTTATTAAAGATATGGGGACAGAAATACCCGGTCATACTAAAGCGTTGATTGCCACATCTAATTTCTTTGCTAATAATTTACTATTAGTGATTGCAATGCCTTTTATATTATTCTTTTCGATAAAAATGATGAGTAAAAAAAATCGTTTATTTAAACGATTTTTAGATAAAGCAAAATTGAGATCACCTATATTTGGTGATGCTATATTTAAAATAAAATTGGCGCGGTTTTCAGGTTATATGGCTTTGCTATATGCCTCAGGCATTACTGTTTTACGCTCTTTAGAGATATGTCAAAATTTAGTTAGTAATGTTGCTATTGAAGACGCCATTGTTAAAGTAAGAGAGCAAATAACTGATGGGGTGAAAATTAGCGAGAGTTTTGACTCGGTAAATTTTTTCCCTCCTATTGTTATCCGTATGGTTAGGGTAGGCGAAAATTCAGGTAATCTTGATGATGCGCTACTAAATGTAAGCGATTTTTTTAACCGTGAAGTACAAAAATCAATTGATAAAATTGAACCTGCTATTAGTCCGGTATTGACAGTGGTAATGGCTACGTTACTTGGATGGATTATGATGTCGGTACTAGGCCCAGTTTGGGATGCTGTTGGGAGTATTGGCGCATGATAAGACATATTTTATATTTGAGTGAAGAGGAGGTTAGTCTTTTTGAATGGAAAAAGAATGAATTAGTAGCTCATGTTCCATTTTGCCAAGAGGATGATAGCTTAGATGAGTTTAGAGAAATACTAGAGAATTTATCAGATCATCCAGTTCAAATTCTGATCAATCTGCAAGAAGAAGATTATCAGAGGGAGGTGATCCCATTTTCAGGGAAGAAGGAACAGGCTTTTATGTCAAAAAGGCTATTGGAAAAATACTATCGCGATGCAGAATATACTTATTTTGAAGTGCAAGGTAGAAATTCTGAAGGAAGGAGAGATAGCCGAGTTTTTTTGTCTTCTATCACCATATCTGAAGAATTAAAGAAATACGTAAATTTACTTGTGGAAATGAATTTTTCTGTCTGTGGGATATGGTCTGTTCCCATATTAAGCAATCATATGGTTGGTGCAGATTGTGATGATAACTATATTCTTCTCGTAAAAGAAAAAAATCATTATAGAGAAAGTGTATTTGTGCGTGGTGAAATGATCGTTTCCAGAAAAATTAATCATAATGAAGGTTTTAGCGACTATCAAAACGCAGAGTTCATCATTTCTTCTGTAGATCATTTGTATAAATTCTCGACAAATAAAAGATTGATTAACTTTCAAGAAAATATGAAGGTCCAATGCCTTATTGATAAAGATATCTTTGACAATATAGAAAATATAAAAACAAATAAGAATATATCTTATCATTATATTGATAAGGGTGGAATTATAGATAAAATCGATATCTTTTTTGATAAAGAAGTGAATGAAAGTATTATTTATTCATATTTATGTGCTAGTCAAAAAATACATCGTCCGCATTATAAGAAAAAAGAAGAAATGGAGCCTTTTATAAAGAAAAAGGTTAATGATCGTTTTTTTAATTTGGTTGGATTGCTATCATTCTCTTTGTTTTTTTTGTCCTCCGTTATTTATATAAACAATCAGTCTTTGCATGAGGTAGAAGATAAAATTAAAAACGAAAAGGAAGATTTTAAATTTAATTACAATGAAAGATTTGGTGATATTCAAATCAAGCTTGATAATATCCAATCTGTTTCATCGATGTTGAATGAGTCTCTTTCTCGACAGTTTGAGGCTGATTCGATGCCGACCGATTTGTTTTTTGAGTTAAGCAGCATATTAGATAATAAAAGATTTAATAAAATATCAATCGATAATATTAGGTGGAAGCGTTATACCGGGATTGAGTATGATGCGGTTAGCGCTTTTTTCCCTGAACAGGATGTGCAGAGCGAGATGGCAGAGGATGATCTAGGTTTGGATGTTATGGAAGAAGAGGAAAGGTCTGGAGTCTACGCGCATATATCTGGTTTGTTTGATCATCAATATCTGGATTATGCCGGGTCAGTAGATAAAATGATATATTTTAATAACGCTTTAAAATCAATTTCTTATGTTGATGATGTCTACATGATTTCCTCTCCTATTGATGTAAGAACTCATTCTCAGTTTATTGATTTTAGTGGAAGTTTACTAAACCTAAATGTGAGTAAAAATAATTATTTTGAATTTATTTTGTCAGTAAAAGAAAAAATTAGAGTTGTAGAGTGATGTTTGATTTTTTTAAAATGATAAGTTTGAAGAAAATTATTCCTTTGTTTTGTGTTCTTGCTTTATCTGTTGTGTGCTTTTCTTATACAATTTTTGAGTATTTTAGTATAAAAGAAAATATAAGGAGCGGAAGTTTAAGCTTGATGCAGGTTAAAAATCAGACGGAATTAGCGGTTTATAATGAAAAACAATTTTCGGTTTTTGATGATCAATTAGAAAAACTGCATGCCCAAGGATATGTTGGTGAGCCCAAGCGTTTGGCCTGGGTAGAGGTGCTCAACGAAACGGTTGAAAAGCTAGAGTTGCCACAGGTCCGTTTTACTCTTTCTCCTACCATTAATAAAGCCGATTTAAATAGTGAAGAAGATCCTTACAGGGAGAGAAGTAATCTTTCATTAACCCCTATGAGTCTAGAAATGGAGCTGATGCATGAGCGTGATTTTTATGACTTTATTAGAGAGTATAAATCAGTTGCTCCTGGTGTTTTTCAGGTAGATGACTGCGAGATTAAACGGATTGAAGAAAACACAACAGAAAAACCAATACAGTTAACGGCTGTCTGCAATATTACATGGTTGAATTACCGTGATATTAGAAAAGATTGGGAGATGAATTTATGACAGAGTTATTTAAGGCTGTATTTTTTTCTATTTTCATTCTTGGGAGTCTAGACGTTCATTCTAGCCAAGATGGATTTGGACGTTTGTTTACAACACCAGAAGAAAGGCGAGCTTTAGACAAATTACGCCATGCAGGAAAAACAAACCATAAGGTAGCAACGGTAGGAAAAAGCAAACTACCTCCAGTAAGTATAAGTAATGTTGTTAGCGATGTTCAAAGTACAGATCAAGGTAAAAATATAGGTAGTGTTCATTTGTCTGGCGTTATTCTTCGTAGTGATGGTGAAAAGGAGGTGTGGGTAAATGGTCAGCTGCTTTCTCCTACTAGTGGTTTGGGTGCGGTTGTGGGCAAAAAACAGACGGTCTTATTGAAAAAGGGCGGGGAGGAGCAACTTGATTCTCGTATTAAATTAAAAGTGGGGCAGAAATGGTTGCCTCATGCAAACAAAATTCTCGATGTTTATCCCAATATTAAAGATGAATAGGTCTTACCTTTTTTTAGGCTTAAGTTCCCCTTTGTCGCGTCAAACCGGTGTCGCATTTTTATTGCTTATAATGGTGTTAGTCTTGTCAACGACGACCCTGTTGATGATGCAAGTTTCTCGCAATAAGCAGTCGACTTTGCGCTCAATTAATACGCTCGATGTTATGAATTTCGCTAAAGATGCGTTGCTTGGCTACGCGCTTAATCAGGCAGTGCCGGGAACGTTACCTTGCCCTGATGTGGATGGTGATGGCGATTCTGATGCCGTGTCTGGTGGCTGTAGTGCTGTTGCTGCTTGGCTGCCTTTTCGTTCTCTCGGTCTTGATGATTTAAGGGATTCATCTGGTGCTAAGTTATGGTACGTAGTAGACCCTACTTACACACAAGGCTTGGTTCCATATAACAGCTCCGCAGATTCTAATCTCAGGGCGAATGGGGTTGATTCAGCTTTTGTTTTACTGGCGCCCAATACAGCTCTTGATGGGCAAATCAGGGCTGCGGGAAATATTAGCCGAACAAATTATTTCGAAGGTCTTAACAGTGATGCTGATGTTTATGTTTATCAGCAAAATATCAGTGACAATAATAATGATCAGGTTTTGTCTTACCCATTAGGGAAATTTTGGGCTCTATTAGAAAATAGTATTGTATTACCGGTTGCCGCAACAGCATTAAACGATTACTACGCGAGCTGTGGTGCTTACCCTTGGGTAGCGGCATTTGGTGCGGTCTCACTGGATAGTGTTGTGAGTTTGCAACAAGGGGGCTTGCCTTTAGATAGTGCGGTAGCATCTGATGGTAGCGCCTGTGCTGCTAACTTGATTGTTCCATCATGGTTGCGTTCTCATTGGGGCGATCAGCTTCAGTATAGTTTCTGTTTGAACACCCAGGGCCAATGTCTCAATATAAGCGGTGATCGTGTTGTCAGTACGGCTGCGGTGCTGATAAGCCCAGGTATCTCATTGACTGGCCAAGTAAGGCCTAGTACACAACTAAGTCAGTATTTTGAAAATGCAAACCAGTTAAATACCACTCAATTTATTTATCGTTTTTCTAGTAATCATGATGGGAGCTTTAATGATGTCGTTCACACCGTCCCATAATCCGCTTTTGTTACACCATTGTGCTCAGTATCGACCTCGTTCTCAGGGAGGGTTTTCTCTTGTAGAGATTGCGATTGGTTTGGTTATTATTGGCTTGGTAATTGGTAGCTTTATAACGCCCGTTTCGTCTTTAAGGGATAATGCGCGTCGTGCTGAAGTAGAGCAGATGCTCGAAGATATAAGTGATGCAATGATTGGTTTTGCTGTTAATAATGGTGGTCGTTTACCTTGTCCCGCCACTAATACTAGTAATGGGCAAGAGGCTTTAACGGGAAGTAATTGTACACAAGAGCATGGTTTTGTACCCGCAGCTTCACTTGGGCTTAATGGTCGGTACGGGGATAACAATTTACTTGATGATCCTTGGAATAATCCTTACCGCTACAGTTTTAGTGCATCGTCTAGTTATCAAATTTGTACTCAGGCTGGGTGCCCTAATGCCGCCAGTCTTATTTCTAGTAATATTGCTGCTGTTATTTTATCCACTGGTGGTGATGGCGCAACCGTTTCCGCGTCTGTCGACCAATTAGAGAACACCGATGGTGATAATAATTTTGTCAAACAAAGCCTTCGAGAAGCTGGGGTCAATATTTTTGACGATCAGGTTCATTGGATTTCCCCCAATATTTTGACTCTTTACCTGACTCGTTAACTATTTTTAGTGTGGCCATTAATTGTTAATAATTAATGGTTTTATAAGCTGTTTTGATTATAAGGCTTTTCTGTACAAGTATGTATAAGAAGCTAAACTAAAATTAACGAGGTGTAGAATATGCTTGCCTCTATTTTTATAGATTCAATGTAGTGAGTAATCGTAATGAAACAAACATTTAGATCCCGTCAACAAGGTTTTACTTTGGTTGAAATAGCCGTTGTATTAGTCATTATTGGTGCGTTGTTAGGTGGCGTTCTTCAGGGTACAAAATTAATAGAAAACTCAAAAGTTAAGAAGGCGGTAAGTGAGGTTAATGGCATTGCTGCGGCTTATAACGCTTATCAAGATAAATACGGCTATCAGCCCGGGGATGATGGAACGGCAACGGTATTGAGGACTCGTGGAGGTGATTGGGCTACGATCCCTAGAGGGGGTAATCGTAATGGCGCTGTACAAGTCAGAGCAAGGTTTGCTTTTAGTGGTGAGAATGAAAATTGGGCTTTCTGGCAGCATTTGCGAGCAGCCGGCTTTATCGTGGGTGATCACACTGCAAATAGTGGGGCAACTGTTTATCCTACGAATGCATTTGGTGGCCGTATTGGTATCACTAATGAAGCGGTGATGAGCGGCCTCAATGGCTTAAAGGTCTGTTTAAGCCAAATACCAGGTTCTTCAGCATTATCAATGGATACGCAAATGGATGATGGCAATCCCGATAGCGGGCGCCTGCGTGCAACAACAGGCACGGCTGGAAGTAATACTACACCGGGGACCGTTGCTGCCGCCTATTCAGAAGCGGCTGAGTATACCGTTTGCTCTACGATGTGATTTTACGTAAGCCTAGCATTACTGCTCGTGAGAAAAGTAATGTTAGGTTAATTTTTGCAGTCTAATACTTCGTTGTGTGTCCTTTGCTCTTCGTGAATAATTATCCAAAATGAATATTGTTATGTTGAGTGATCTTTCCATTAAGTCATTTCTCTTTGCTAGCGGTCTGGTTTTATCCTTAGGGGTAAATGCGGCACCAAATTATCGGCATATTTCTGAAACAGCTTTAGCGCGTGTAGAGAAAAATCATGGGGCTGACGCGCGTGAGCGTGTGAGTGGGTGGAAAGATTTGTTAAACGACCTTGCAGAACAGCTTTCTCCAGAGGATGCGAAAGCTATCAGAGAGGCTAATGATTACTTTAATCAAGTCGAATGGCTTTGGGATATCGATCATTGGGGGAAAGAGGACTATTGGGCGACGCCAATAGAGACTCTATCAACCAATGGGGGGGATTGTGAGGATTACTCTATAGGCAAATACTTCTCGTTAACCAGTATTGGCATGCCAACATCAAAGTTACGTATTACTTATGTAAAAGCGCTTGAATACAATTTAGCACATATGGTGTTAGCTTATTACCCAACGCCATCGTCCGAACCGCTGATTTTAGATAATATTAATAAGACGATTTTGCCGGCATCTAAACGTCCAGATTTATTGCCTATTTATAGCTTTAATGGTGATGGCTTATGGTTGGCGAAATCGCGCGCGATGGCGGTTAAAGGGGATATATCGAGAAATTTGCCTAGCTGGGGGAATTTGCAAGGTAAGATGGAAGCAGAATTGAAATAAAATAATAATATATTTATGGTGTCAGGCTGTAAGGTAAAATACAAATTAATAGAAAGATAATCAACTTTCTTTTTCTCTAAATATTGATATCCAATGCAGTGTTGTACATATAATGAATGCTTGGTTGAGACATTGTTGTTTTTCAAAAGAACGCAATCCTTTTTGCATTATTGAATTCCTTTGTATGACAGTGTGCCTATAAATTTTTTTTATTACCTCACTTAAATATTATTGGTTTTGTTTTTTCATTCTAAGCCTTTAGACTTCTCATGGTGGGGCGATACTTAATTTATTAAAGTCCGTGTGTAGATATTAATTCTAGAGTGATAGCGATAGAGGCGGAAATGATGAGCGATATATATAAAGAGTTAATTGGTTATTATATAAAAGCAAAAGATTATCACCGGCCTCACTTAATGGAAATGGCTTTTGCTGAAGATGCTGTGTTAGAAATGGAGGTGAATACCAGCGCGATTAACTTCCCTTCAAAGGTGTTAGGGCGCGATAATATTACTGCTACCTTGGTAAAAAAATTCCATGAGCAGTATGATAATGTTTATACGCTGTGTATAAATGATGGTGTGATCAATATGGAAAATGGGCTGCAATGTCAATGGTTGGTCGGTATGACTGATGTTGAATCAGGCTCTTTTCGAATCGGCTATGGTCATTACTTGTGGCGGTTTGCTACGAGTGGGGAAGGTTCTGCGTGCCGTGTAGAACACTTGACTATTACGATTCAAAATATGGTTGTCTTGCCGGCAGAATCTGCCTCTTTAGTGTTGCCGTGGTTTGATTCCTTGTCTTATCCTTGGGCATTTTTGTCTGACTTGTCTCTTGAGGTGCCAAATGTGCCAATACTTCATGAGTTCCTCGAAGTGTCTTCTGAGCAGTAAAACCGCTTGTAGATTATAGGCTAGAGTGAGTGAACTCATTGAATCGAGGCATTAGCCATGTATTATTTAAGTTGAAAATAAAAAGGCCGCTAGATATAGCGGCCTTTTTTGTTTTAACTAGATAGTATTAACGCTTATCTAAAGACTCATAATCGCGAGCAGTGTGGCCGGTGTAAAGTTGTCTTGGGCGACCAATTTTATAGCTCTCGCTTACCATTTCTTTCCAGTGTGCAATCCAGCCTACGGTGCGGCCTGTGGCAAAGATAACGGTAAACATATTGGTAGGAATACCAATGGCCTTCATGATGATGCCGGAGTAGAAATCAACGTTAGGGTAAAGTTTACGTTTGATAAAGTATTCATCTTCAAGCGCAATTTGTTCTAGGCGTTTAGCAATAGCTAATTGAGGATCGTTTTCAACTCCGAGCTCGGCTAATACTTCATCGCACGTTTCCTTCATGACTTTAGCGCGAGGATCAAAGTTTTTATAAACTCGGTGGCCAAAGCCCATCAGGCGGAAGTTGTCATCTTTATCTTTGGCTTTAAGTACGTACTCATCAATACGATCTACTGTGCCAATTTCATCCAGCATTTTAAGTACAGCTTCGTTAGCGCCACCGTGAGCAGGTCCCCATAAAGCGGTAATGCCAGATGCAATACAAGCGAAAGGGTTAGCGCCAGAAGAACCAGCTAAACGAACAGTTGAGGTTGATGCATTTTGTTCGTGATCGGCATGCAATAAAAATATTTTGTCCATCGCTTTTGCAATAACGGGGTTAACATTAGGTTCAGCGCATGGAGTGCCAAACATCATATGTAAAAAGTTTTCAGCATAACCTAGGTGGTTTTTGGGGTACATAAATGGCTGGCCGATATGGTGTTTGTAACACATGGCAGCTAGTGTTGGAATTTTTGCGATTAAGCGCAACGCTGAGATTTCTCGGTGTTCTGGGTTTTTGATGTCGAGAGAGTCGTGATAAAACGCAGAGAGTGCGCCAACAGCTCCGCACATCATAGCCATTGGGTGAGCGTCGTGGTGGAAGCCGCGAAATAATCTTGCCATCGCTTCATTTACCATGGTGTGCATGGTAATGGACTCTTCAAACTCTTCTTTTTGTTTTTTGTTGGGTAGTTCACCGTTTAATAGCAAATAGCAGGTTTCTAAATAGTCAGAATGTTCTGCTAATTGTTCGATCGGGTAGCCTCTGTGAAGAAGTACTCCTTTACCGCCATCGATAAATGTGATTTTTGACTCACATGACGCTGTAGCTAAAAAGCCTGGGTCAAATGTGAAGCAACCGCTAGAGCCTAAGTTGCGTACATCAATTACGTCTGGACCGGTCGAGCCTGAAAGAATGGGTAGCTCTACGACATCATCTGAACCATCGATAGTTAGGCGTGCGATTTTGTCTGTCATGGGTACTCCTCAGTATTAGGTTAGTTAGAGAAAATGGGTTTGTTTAAGCTGCTTTTGACAGCCCTTTGTCGTATTTTTAGAAAAGGTATTTCAAAATACGGACGATACATACCTGATAGTACTTTGCGAAAAGTTAAGGTTTTTATTTATAAAAACAATAAAGTTCATAAAGCGTAGCCGGCCATTATAGCAATAGCTCTTAAAAAAATGTGAATTTGAATTCGATAAAATGAGAAAAAAAATTCTAATTTTGTCGACTTCTAATCTGTGCTTGGTAATAGTGCGTAAAAACCCTTAGTGATTTATAGCAGTGCACACATTTCATTTTTGCTGGATAAAAAGTAATCATGTGTATTTCTTGCGACTATAGTCTAGTAAAAATGTGCCAAAATGGGCGGTTTTTCAATGGTTTAGTTTGTGTTTTAACCTCGCTATCTCTATAATTTCGCGCGTTTTAGGTGTTGCGTGTATTCATCGGCAAAATATTAAGGCAAAGCGTTGTCCCTGATATTCCGCAAATTCCAAGTTAAGCCAATAATTGTTTGCTTTATTCAGTCTCTTTATCGGTAGTGTGCGCTATAGTAGATAACAGAGAAAAAGATCATGTGCTTAAAGGTGGATATCATTCAGCTTCGCTTATCATCATATTTCGTTGTATTGCTTGACGGTATTGCTCGATCAAGTGGCCTGCAATTCAACATAAATAGTGTAAATGTAAACATAGTCAGATTTATAGTAGACCATATGGTCAATAAAGACACATTAGTATTATCTGCATCATCATCCACACTCATTAACGAATGTGAATGATCAATTTACTGGCAAACTCAAATTCAATCTATCTGGTGGAGTAAAACCATGACATCTATAAGAACAGTCTCTTTTGATGGCATTGTCGTTGGTGGCGGTGGCTCGGGCATGCGAGCCGCTTTACAAATGGCTCAGTCTGGCTTTAAAACGGCGGTGATTACCAAGGTGTTTCCCACCCGTTCTCACACGGTATCAGCTCAAGGTGGTATCACTTGCTCTATCGCGAGCTCTGATCCCAATGATGATTGGCGTTGGCATATGTACGACACGGTAAAAGGGTCTGATTATATTGGTGACCAAGATGCCGTTGAATATATGTGTACCGTTGGTCCTCAGGCTATTTTTGAGTTAGAGCATATGGGCCTACCATTCTCGCGTACAGAAGAAGGTCGTATTTATCAACGTCCTTTCGGTGGCCAATCAAAAGATTTTGGTAAAGGTGGCCAAGCGGCCCGTACCTGTGCAGCAGCTGACCGTACCGGTCATGCTTTACTGCATACGCTCTATCAGAACAATGTCAAAAATAACACTGTCTTTATGAACGAATGGTTCGCTGTCGACTTGGTCAAAAACCAAGACGGTGTAGTGACCGGTGTGATCGCCATTAACATTGAAGATGGTGAAGTGGTTCATATTAAGTCTAAGGCAACGGTCTTTGCTACAGGCGGTGCGGGTCGCATCTACGCTTCTACTACTAATGCACACATTAATACCGGTGACGGTATTGGTATGGCTTGTCGAGCAGGCTTTCCACAGCAAGACATGGAAATGTGGCAATTCCACCCAACGGGCATTCATGGTGCTGGTACCTTGGTAACTGAAGGTTGTCGTGGTGAGGGTGGTTATCTGATCAATAAAGACGGTGAGCGCTTCATGGAGCGTTATGCACCCAATGCGAAAGACTTGGCTGGCCGTGACGTTGTGGCTCGTTCAATGATTTTGGAAATTCTTGAAGGGCGTGGTTGTGGTGAAAACGGCGACCATGTGAAATTGAAATTAGATCACTTAGGTGAAGAAACGCTTAATTCACGCTTGCCTGGTATTTTAGAGTTATCTCGTACGTTTGCGGGTGTCGATCCTGTTAAAGAGCCCATTCCTGTAATTCCTACTTGTCACTACATGATGGGCGGTATTCCAACCAATGTTGATGGGCAGGCGCTAACGCAGGTCAATGGTAAAGATACTATTATTGAAGGTTTCTATGCTTGTGGTGAAGCAGCATGTGTATCCGTACACGGTGCTAACCGCTTGGGTGGCAACTCTCTACTTGATTTGGTGGTATTTGGTCGTGCTTCTGGTCTTTTCATTGAGAAGGCGCTTAAAGAAGGTATCGAGCATCGTGATGCTTCTGAGTCTGATATCGAGGCAGCTATGGTTGGCTTGAATCGAGTGAATTCAAATACGGGTGGTGAGTCAGCATCCGTGTTAAGAGCAGAACTACAGCAAGTCATGCAGAACCACTTTGGCGTATTCCGCCGTGGTGATTACATGGAAGAGGGCGTTAAAAAACTAGCTGATTTACGCGAGCGTATATCGAATGTGACATTCGAAGATAAGAGTGACGCGTTCAATACCGCTAGAATCGAAGCGCTTGAGTTGCAAAACTTACTTGAAGTGGCCGAAGCAACAGCCATCCCAGCTGAAGTGCGCACAGAATCTCGTGGCGCACATGCCCGTGAAGACTTCCAAGAGCGTGATGATGAAAACTGGTTATGTCATTCACTCTACTTCCCAGAAGATAAGAGTGTGACTAAGCGAGGCGTTAACTTTGAGCCTATGACTGTCGATACCTTTGAGCCGAAAGCTCGTACTTATTAATCCGGGAGAAGTGAAATGCTGAAAGTAGAAATTTATCGTTATAATCCCGAAACTGATAAAGAACCTTATATGAAAACCTATGAGGTGGACACTAAGGGCCGTGATTATATGGTGCTAGATATCTTGGAGATGTTGAAAGCCGAAGATAATAGCTTGTCTTACCGTCGTTCATGCCGTGAAGGTGTGTGTGGTTCTGATGGTATGAATATCAATGGTAAAAACGGCTTAGCCTGTATTACTCCTTTATCTGAAGCGGTTAAAAATGACACTTTGGTGTTGAGACCATTGCCCGGTTTGCCGGTTATTCGTGATCTCGTCATTGATATGGCTCAGTTCTATGATCAATACCGCAAAATCGAGCCTTTCTTGCAGTCTGATACAGAGCAAGAAGGCATCGAACGTTTTCAGACACCTGAAGAGCGTGAAAAGTTAGACGGTTTATACGAGTGTATTCTGTGTGCTTGTTGTTCAACAAGCTGTCCTTCATTTTGGTGGAATCCAGACAAGTTCATTGGTCCTGCTGGTCTATTGCAATCATACCGCTTCTTAGCGGACAGTCGCGATACTAAAACAGCTGAACGCTTAGAGAATTTAAGTGACCCATTCAGTGTTTTCCGTTGTCATGGTATTCAAAATTGTGTGTCAGTTTGTCCTAAAGGGCTCAATCCGACCAAGGCGATTGGACATATCCGCTCTATGCTGCTATCACACTAAGTGGGAGTACGTTTTTCAGTCAGCTGAATTGGGTCGGCTGATTTGTTAAATAAGGCTAATGTAGTATCCAGTAGTTATGTTAAGAACTATTTGCTAAGAGCTATTTTTTAAGAACTATGCCGATTACCATCGGTATACATAAGATAGCACATAAAGAGTGACGGCTAAGCCCGTCACTCTTTATGTGTGAAAGCTGCATATTGAAAGAACTGATTTTATTAATTAATCGATAACAGAGAGAGAAACTTCCGTGCCAGATAGTATGGAACAATTGTGGAGCACTGCTCACATTTCCGGTGGAAATGCAGCTTACGTAGAAGAGTTGTATGATACCTATTTACATGATCCCAACAGCATTCCAGAAGAGTGGAAAGAATACTTTGACCAGTTGCCACGTATTAATACAGCATCTGCTCATGATACTCCTCACTCTGTTATTCGAGAACAGTTCCGCCTGTTAGCCAAATATCGTCCTAGCAATGGATCGACCGTTACACCGAGTCAGGCAGCGACGGTGGAGCATGATCAAAAACAGGTTAATGTATTGCAATTGGCACAAGCCTATCGCTCACGCGGACATACTAAGGCTAAGTTAGATCCATTGGGTTTGAATCAATTTCAAAACCCTTCTCCTGAATACCTGCAATTACATTATCATGGTCTGACACCAGGTGAACTTGATGCTTCATTCCATTCAGGAAATCTATTTTTTGGTCATGAAACGGCCTCTCTTAAAGACATCATTGCTGATCTCGAAGCCACTTATTGCGGCAGCATTGGCTCTGAAGTCACTCACATTACCGAAGTGGATGAGGTACGCTGGCTTCAGCAGCGCTTAGAAAGTGCGCGCGCCAAGCCCACTTACTCGAAAGATGTCAAACTCCGTATTCTAGAGCGCTTAACTGCAGCTGAAGGGCTAGAAAAACATTTAGATAGTAAGTACCCCGGAACTAAACGTTTTGGCCTTGAAGGCGGCGAGAGCCTCGTGCCGATGCTAGATGGTCTTATCAAGAGAGCGGGTACCTACGGTGCCAAAGAAATTGTGTTGGGTATGGCTCACCGAGGTCGCTTAAATACCTTGGTTAATATTTTTGGTAAGAACCCAGCCGACCTGTTTGATGAGTTTGAAGGTAAAAAGCTAGTGGATACTTCTGGTGACGTAAAATATCACCAAGGCTTCTCGACCAATGTGATGACACCCGGTGGTGAGCTACATATGGCGATGGCTTTTAATCCATCGCACCTAGAAATTGTTTCTCCTGTTGTCGTAGGTTCTGTGCGTGCTAGGCAAGATCGCCGCAAAGATGAAAGTGGTGACTTGGTTGTTCCTATTAATATTCATGGGGACGCTGCTTTTTCTGGCCAAGGTGTTGTTTTTGAGCTGTTACAAATGTCTCAAACCCGCGCTTATGCTGCCGGTGGTTCTGTGCATGTTGTGATAAATAACCAAGTGGGTTTCACTACTAGTCATCCAGAAGATGCTCGTTCTACACAATACTGTACTGATGTTGCTAAGTTCTTAGGTGCTCCGGTATTCCATGTGAATGGAGACGATGCTGAAGCAGTGATGTTTGTGACTCAGTTAGCGATGGATTATCGTTATGAGTTCAAGAAAGATGTTGTGATCGATTTGGTTTGTTACCGTCGTCGTGGACATAACGAGACCGATGAGCCTTCGTCAACTCAGCCCTTAATGTATCAAGCGATCAAAAAGCACAAAACAACCCGTACTCTGTATGCAGAAAAATTGGTTTCTGACGGCGTGTTAACGCAAGACGAAGCGGATGTAATGGCAAAAAATTACCGTGCTGCATTGGATCGTGGAGAACATGTTGCCGATGGCCTTGTGAGTCAGCCAGACGAATCATTATTTGTCGATTGGACGCCTTATTTAGGCCACGATTGGGTCGACCCAGCTGATACCGGTTATGACCTTAAAAAATTACAAAATATCGCCCACAAGGCGTGTGAAGTACCCGATGGTGTTCAAGTTCAGCGTCAGGTACAAAAAATCTATGAAGATCGTAGAAAAATGGCGAGCGGCTCGCTTCCTATTAATTGGGGTATGGCAGAAACCTTGGCTTACGCTACATTAATCGAGCAAGGTTCTGGTATTCGTTTGACAGGGCAAGATGTTGGTCGTGGCACTTTCTCTCATCGTCACGCTGTCGTTCATAGCCAAAAAGACGGTAGCCGCTATGTTCCACTCAATAATTTATTTGAGGGACAGAGAAACTTTAAAATTTACGACTCTCTATTATCCGAAGAAGCCGTGCTTGCCTTTGAATATGGCTATGCTACAACCAAGCCCGATACCCTAGTTATATGGGAAGCTCAGTTTGGTGATTTTGCTAATGGAGCGCAGGTAGTTATTGATCAGTTCATTACTAGTGGTGAGCATAAGTGGGGCCGTCTTTGTGGCTTAACAATGCTGCTTCCCCATGGTTATGAAGGGCAGGGCCCAGAGCATTCATCTGCACGCCTAGAGCGCTTCTTACAGTTATGCGCCGAGCACAATGTTCAAGTCTGTATTCCGACTACGCCGGCTCAAGTATTCCATATGTTACGACGCCAAGTGATTCGTCCTATGCGCCGACCGCTTATTGTCATGAGTCCTAAGTGGATTCTACGCCATAAGTTGGCTACCTCTACCTTAGACGAGCTTGCTAAAGGTCAATTCCACAACGTATTAACAGATGAGCAAGTTGATGCGAAGAAGGTCAAGAAGATCGTCGTTTGTAGCGGTAAGGTATACTACCACCTACTTGAAGCACGTATGGAATCAGGTCAGGACGATGTCGCTCTTATTCGCTTAGAGCAGCTTTACCCTTTCCCGAAAGACGAGTTCATTGAGGTACTTAAGCCATTTACTAAAGCAAAAGAAGTGGTCTGGTGTCAGGAAGAACCACGCAATCAAGGTGCCTTCCGTCAAATTAAACACCGATTGGCAGACGCGCTTGAAGAAACACATCCTAATGTGGAAGTGGGTTATGTGGGTCGAATTTCATCTGCAGCACCTGCTTGTGGTTATATGTCTGTTCATTTGGATGAACAAAAGCAGTTTGTTACGGAAGCATTAACCGTAAATTGAACCATTGATTGATAACAATACAGAGAACATAAACCGACTCTTTTGCTAACAATAATAGCAGTCATAGATACAGCGAAAGAGTTTTAAACCTTTAAACAGAGTAGATAGATTTACTTATAAATTTACTTTTATAAATAGTTAAGTAACAGGAAAGCACTAATGGCAACTGAAATTAAAGCACCTACATTTCCCGAGTCAGTCCAAGATGGCACAGTCGCCACTTGGCATAAAAAACCGGGCGAAGCAGTTAGTCGAGACGAACTCATTGTTGAAATCGAAACCGATAAAGTCGTTCTTGAAGTGGTAGCACCTGCAGATGGTGTTCTCGCTGATGTAACCAAACAAGAAGGCGATACCGTGATGAGTAATGAAGTGTTGGCATCGGTAACGGACGGTGATGCAGCTCCAGCAGCTGCTCCTAGCACTGTCGATACTTCTACCGCTTCAGGCAAAAGCGTTGAGATTAAAACACCGACTTTCCCTGAGTCAGTTCAAGATGGCACCATCGCAAGTTGGCATAAAGCCGCAGGCGATAGCGTGAGCCGAGATGAGCTTATTGTTGAAATCGAGACGGATAAGGTAGTGCTTGAAGTGGTTGCTCCAGCTGATGGCGCAATGGGCGACATTTTGAAAAGCGAAGGCGATACTGTTCAAAGTGGTGAAATTATTGCGCATGTTATTGAGGGTGCTTCTGGTTCCGCAGCGGCATCTACTGGTGCAGCACCTGCCGCAGCAGAATCCAATGCAGATGCTGTTGCTAGTCCATCGGCACGTAAGCTTGCTGCTGAGAAGGGTGTTGACCTTACTACGCTTAAAGGTTCAGGCAAAGGTGGTTTAATTACTAAAGAAGATGTTCAAAATGCGGGCTCTGCTCCTACAACGGCTAAACCTGCGTCTGCAGCAGCCAGTGCACCCAAAGCGAGTCCTGCAGTAGCGCCTATGGCTGCAACGGGTGATCGTGTTGAGAAGCGCGTGCCAATGACACGTTTGCGTAAACGCATTGCTGAACGCTTGTTAGATGCAACACAAACTACGGCTATGTTGACGACATTTAATGAAGTCAATATGGGCCCCGTAATGGAATTACGTAAAAAATATAAAGATCAGTTTGAAAAATCTCATAATGGAACTCGTTTAGGTTTTATGGGCTTTTTCGTAAAAGCAGCTGTAGAAGCGTTGAAAAAATTCCCAGCTATTAACGCTTCAATTGATGGCGATGATGTTGTCTATCATGGTTATCAAGATGTAGGTGTAGCGGTATCGACTCCAAAAGGTTTGGTTGTTCCTGTACTTCGTAATGCTGAGAATATGGGTCTAGCTGATATTGAATTTGGCATCCGTGATTTTGGTATGCGAGCTCGTGATGGCAAGTTGGGCATTGATGAAATGACCGGTGGTACTTTCACTATTACTAATGGTGGTGTATTCGGTTCATTACTCTCAACGCCTATCTTAAACCCGCCGCAAACGGCAATTTTAGGTATGCACAAAATCCAAGAGCGTCCTATGGCAGTGAATGGCGAAGTCGTTATTCAGCCTATTATGTATTTGGCCTTATCGTATGATCACAGAATGGCCGATGGTAAAGAAGCGGTACAGTTTTTGGTTGCGATAAAAGATTTGTTAGAAGATCCCGCACGTATTTTATTGGATATTTAACAATAAAATACGCAGTAATGAGTTTAATTATTTTTGGGGCGTGAAAATGTTTGATCAACATCATTCCCAATTAATGAGTAAAAAATTAACAGAACGGTTGGATTAAAACATAGTCCTTCCGTCTACATTAGAGAGAAAAATTATGTCAGACAATAAATACGACGTTATTGTGATTGGTTCAGGCCCTGGTGGTTATGTTGCGGCTATTCGTGCCGGACAATTAGGTTTGAAAACAGCCTGTGTTGAAAAGTGGACCGATGATAAAGGCAAAACAGTCAATGGCGGTACTTGCTTAAATGTTGGCTGTATTCCTTCAAAGGCATTGTTAGACAGTTCTCACCGTTATCACGATGCTCATGAAGATTTTGCGAAGCACGGTATTAGTACGGGCAAACTAAAGGTTGATGTCCCAGCAATGCTTGAGCGAAAAAATAAAGTCGTTGCACAAATGGCAGGTGGTGTTTCTGGTTTGTTTAAAGCAAACAAAGTGACCTCTATTTCAGGTAAAGGCAAATTGCTTGCAGGTAAAAAAGTAGAAGTCACTGACGCTAAAGGTAAAGTGACAGTTTATGAGGCTGAGAACGTTATTCTGGCTTCGGGTTCTGTACCTATCAATATTCCAGTTGCTCCAGTTAACCCAGAAGATAACGATATTATTGTCGATTCTACAGGTGCTCTAGAGTTTACTGAAATACCTAAAAAATTAGGTGTTATTGGTGCTGGTGTTATTGGTTTGGAATTAGGCAGTGTATGGGGTCGTTTGGGCTCTGAAGTGGTTTGTCTTGAAGCAATGGATAGTTTCCTTGGTATGATGGACAAGCAGATTGCGAAAGAATCTGAAAAGATTTTTAGAAAACAAGGTCTAGATATTCGCCTAAGCTGCCGTGTTACTGGTTCAAAAATTAAAGGTAAAAAGGTTGAAGTGACCTATACCGATAAAGACGGTAAAGACCAAAAAGAAACATTCGATAAATTGATTGTTTGTGTTGGCCGTCGTGCTTATACAGAAGGCCTATTGGCTGATGACAGCGGCGTTAATATTGATGAGCGCGGTTCTATTTTTGTTGATGAAAACTGTGCAACGAATGTTGCCGGTGTTTGGGCTGTGGGTGATATCGTGCGTGGGCCAATGTTAGCGCATAAAGCGTCTGAAGAAGGCGTCATTGTTGCAGAGCGTATTGCTGGCGAGAAAGCGATGATGAACTATGACATTATCCCTAATGTTATTTATACCAACCCTGAAGTGGCTTCTGTAGGTCAAACAGAAGAGCAAATCAAAGCATCAGGTGAGCCGTACAAAGTGGGGACATTCCCGTTCTTAGCCGTTGGTCGAGCAGTTGCCGCAGATAGCCAAGACGGTATGGTGAAAATTATTTCTCACGAAAAAACAGATAGAATTTTAGGATGCCATATTGTTGGTCCAAGTGCGTCTGACTTGGTACAGCAAGTGGCAATTGCGATGGAGTTTGGTTCAACCGCAGAGGACATGGGTATGATCGTGTTTGGTCATCCTACTTTCTCGGAAGCAGTCAAAGAAGCTGCATTGGCAGCGAATGGTCATGCCGTTCATATGCCAAACCGCAAAAAAAGATAGTGTTGCATTAGTAAGATTTTAGTCAACTAAATCTTGCGTAACATGTTTTAGGGTCAGACGCTTTTGTCTGTTTCTTTTTAATACTGTTTTTAACGTACTAACAACATACATCGTTAAAAACTCGACAACGGAAAATATTATGAATTTGCACGAGTATCAGGCCAAACAACTGTTTGCCGAATACGGTTTGCCTGTTTCTAAGGGTGTTGCAGCAGCAACAGCTGAAGAAGCGGCAGCAGCAACCGATACAATTGGTGGTGACAAGTGGGTCGTCAAAGCACAGGTTCACGCAGGTGGCCGTGGTAAAGCAGGCGGTGTTAAATTAGTCGACTCTAAAAGCGAAGTAAAAGATTTTGCTGAAAACTGGTTAGGTAAAAACCTAGTAACCTACCAAACCGACGAAGACGGTCAACCAGTGAGCCGTATTTTGGTTGAATCTTTAACTGATATTGACCAAGAATTATATTTAGGTGCTGTTGTTGATCGTGCTACTCGCAGTATCGTATTTATGGCCTCAACTGAAGGCGGTGTTGAAATTGAAACCGTTGCTGAAGAAACGCCAGAAAAAATTCTTAAAGCTATCATCGACCCCTTGGTGGGTGCACAACCTTACCAAGGTCGTGAGCTTGCATTTAAATTGGGCTTAAATCCAACACAAGTAAAACAGTTTACTAAAATCTTCTTAGGCTTAGCCAAGATGTTTGAAGATTTTGATTTCGCTCTACTTGAAATTAATCCTTTGGTTATTACTGATGAAGGCAACTTACATTGCTTAGACGGTAAAATTAATATCGATGGCAATGCTTTATATCGTCAACCTAAAATTCGTGAGATGCACGATCCATCACAAGAAGACGAGCGTGAAGCACATGCGGCTTCATTCGAACTTAACTATGTTGCTTTAGACGGTAATGTAGGTTGTATGGTGAATGGTGCTGGTTTGGCGATGGGTACAATGGATATCGTTAACTTGCACGGTGGTAAGCCAGCTAACTTCCTTGACGTAGGTGGTGGTGCAACCAAAGAGCGTGTGATTGAAGCGTTTAAACTGATTCTTTCTGATAGTAATGTTAAAGCTGTTTTAGTGAATATCTTTGGTGGTATCGTACGTTGCGATATGATTGCTGAAGGTATTATCGGAGCAGTTGAAGAAGTGGGTGTTACAGTTCCTGTTGTTGTACGCTTAGAAGGTACGAATGCAGAAGCGGGTAAGAAATTACTCGATGCAAGTACATTAAACTTAACGGGTGCAACATCACTAACGGATGCAGCGGAAAAAGTCGTTGCTGCTGCGGAGGGCAAATAATGTCTATTTTGATTGATAAAAATACTAAAGTTATTTGTCAGGGTTTTACTGGCTCAAACGGTACATTCCACTCTGAGCAAGCTATTGAATATGGTACGCAAATGGTTGGTGGTGTTACGCCGGGTAAAGGCGGCACAACTCACTTAGGTTTGCCAGTATTCAACACTGTTAAGGAAGCGGTTGAAGAGACGGGTGCTACTGCAACTGTTATTTATGTTCCTGCTGCATTTTGTTTGGATTCTATTATTGAAGCGGCTGATGCCGGCGTTGAATTAATTATCACTATTACTGAAGGCATTCCAACTTTAGATATGTTGGTTGCCAAAGAGTACGTTGATAAGAAAGGCGTACGTATGATTGGACCTAACTGTCCAGGTGTTATTACACCGGGCGAATGTAAAATTGGTATTATGCCAGGTCACATTCATAAGCCAGGTAAAGTGGGTATTGTTTCTCGCTCTGGTACTTTGACTTATGAAGCGGTTAAGCAAACAACTGATCATGGTTTTGGTCAGTCTACCTGTGTCGGCATCGGTGGTGATCCTATCCCAGGTTCAAACTTCATTGATATTTTGGGCATGTTTCAAAATGATCCCAAAACTGAAGCGATCGTGATGATTGGCGAAATCGGTGGTACTGCAGAAGAAGAAGCAGCGGCGTTTATTAAAGCCAATGTCACTAAACCTGTGGTATCTTATATCGCTGGTGTTACTGCACCTCCAGGTAAGCGTATGGGCCATGCTGGCGCTATCATTTCTGGTGGTAAAGGTACAGCTGACGAAAAATTTGCCGCACTAGAAGATGCTGGTGTTAAGACTGTTCGTAGTCTTGCAGATATTGGTAAAGGCTTAAAAGAAGTCACCGGTTGGTAAAAATAAGTAGGCGCAACGATCAGTTTGAATCGCTTCGGCTGGCAAACTGACGATTGCGCCTTCACTCACCTGTTGGAGGTAAATCAATGAATAATAAACGGCCTGTGAATTTGGATCTGGGTACAGTCAGTTTTCCAATTACGGCAATCGCTTCGATTCTTCATCGCGTTTGCGCTGTGATTAGTTGGGTTGGCTTGGGTTTTTTGCTGCTACTGTTGTGTCGTGTTCTACAATCAGAACAAGAGTACAACTCGGTTGCCTCTCTCTACGACACCAACTTCTTACTGCAATTTGTTTCTTGGGGCTTTTTGAGCGCCTTTGCTTATTACTGCATGGGGACAATCAAGCATATTATTCAGGACTTTGGCTTCTTTGAGGAATTCTCGGGCGGTAAAGCAATTTCTTGGGCTGCGATTATTTGTGGTGTTGTGTTGAGCGTATTAGCGGGAGTATTGGTATGGGCATAATGACTAGTGGCGTTAAACAATGGGTGTTTCAGCGTATTGCTAATGCCTTATTTGTTTCCTTCGGTATCTGTTTGCTTTGCGTATTTCTATCTACCGATGGCTTAGCATATGAATCTATTAAAACAGAGATTGTTGCTTGGAAGTGGTACTTTATTATCGTACTTATCTTCGCATGTATTAATTCTATTTTAGCGGGTTGGCAAATTGACGGTGATTACGCCAAAAAATTTGGTTTGCCCAGCAACATAGTGATTACATTAGGTGCTGTTCTCGTGAGTCTTCTCTTTCTATTTTATGGCTTAGGCTTACTATTTGCTCTATAACGAGTGGTGATAATAGCTATATCCTAAAATAGCAAACACAAAAAAGGGCGCCTTGAGGCGCCCTTTTTTTATTTTATAAAATAGTCATTAAATATTCATTGCTTGAATATTAAGATCTGATAAAGGCTGCTTAACAACATCATCGGCAATGTGGCTTTTCATTTCATCTAAAGATGAAAAATGGCGCGCCATATCGTATTGGCCTTTGTAGGTATTTCCAGACTCATCCTGTAAACGAGCAAGTTGGAATTTCGAGCCAGCGTCTCCGCGACCACGAATAATATAGTATTCAAGATTCATTGCTGATGTTCTCCGAGCATGAGTGGTATTCAAATTACGTTTATTATAGCTCCGCCGCTAAATGATGTCATGGTAATCAGGCTAGAATCAGGTAATTCTCTTGAAAAAATCACACTTACCCCAATATCCATGTGCATTCCATTATCCGAAAAACCATCAAAACTATCTCTAAGGAGTCTGATGTGACCAAAGCAGCTGATTCAAAAGCCAAAACGAACAAGAAAACAGCCAATAAAAAGGAAACTCTGGGTTTTCAGGCTGAAGCTAAGCAGTTATTACAACTAATGATACATTCTCTTTATTCCAATAAAGAGATCTTTCTAAGAGAGCTTGTCTCTAATGCTTCCGATGCTGCTGATAAGCTACGTTTTGAAGCACTAAAAGATGGTAGCCTCTATGAGAATGATCCTGAGTTGGCCATTCGTATCGAGTTTGATAAAGAAGCGAAAACGGTCACTATCAGTGATAACGGCATTGGTATGAGCCGTGATGAAGTGATTAATAATTTGGGTACTATTGCTAAATCAGGTACAGCCCAATTTATGGAGCAGCTATCTGGAGACCAACAAAAAGATTCTCAATTGATCGGTCAATTCGGTGTGGGTTTTTATTCAGCCTTTATTGTCGCAGATAACGTGGAAGTCTTTACTCGACGTGCCGGTGCGGATAAGTCGGAAGGCGTTCATTGGGAATGTCAGGGTGACGCGGAATTCACTTTAGAAACAATTGAAAGAGCCGAGCGGGGCACGAGCATCGTGTTGCACCTAAAGAATGATGCTGAAGAATTTGCTGACGGTTGGCGTTTACGTTCTGTAATTAAAAAATATTCTGACCATATCTCTTTACCGGTTGTGATGCAGAAAGACCCAGAACCGGCAGTTGAAGGCGAAGAAGAGGAAGCGAAGGCTCAAGAACCAGAAGACGAAGTGATTAATACAGCAACTGCGCTGTGGACTCGTTCTCGAAGCGAAGTCAAAGATGAAGAATACCAAGAGTTTTATAAGCATGTATCGCATGACTATAACGACGCCTTAACGTGGAGTCATAACAAGGTTGAGGGTAAGCTCGATTACACTAGCTTGCTATTCATTCCTAAGCAGGCCCCATTTGACATGTTTAACCGCGATACCGCACGCGGCCTTAAGTTATATGTGCAGCGCACCTTTATTATGGATGAGGCCGAGCAATTTTTACCGCTCTACCTACGTTTTGTTAAGGGTATTGTGGATTCTAATGATATTTCGTTGAATGTGTCTCGTGAAATATTACAAAAAGACCCGAATATTGATTCTATGCGCTCTGCCTTGACCAAGCGTGTATTGGATATGTTAGAAAAACTGGCAAAGAAAAAGCCGGAAGAATATCAAGCATTCTGGAAAGAGTTTGGTCAGGTTATTAAAGAAGGGCCAGGTGAAGATTTTGCCAACAAGGAAAAGATTGCCAAATTAATGCGCTTTGCAACAACTCATACAGATAAACCTGAGCAAGACCAATCTCTAGATGAGTACATCGGACGTATGCAGGAAGGCCAAGATAAAATCTATTATGTCGCGGCTGAAAACTTTAATACGGCCAAAAACTCGCCTCATCTCGAAGTCTTCCGTAAAAAAGGTATCGAAGTGTTATTGCTGGCTGATCGCGTTGATGATTGGACGATGAGCCACTTGCGTGAATATGATGGTAAGACCTTTCAAGATGTCGGTCGAGGTGCTTTAGATCTAGGTGAATTAGACTCTGAAGAAGAGAAAAAAGAACAAGAAAAAATCAATGAAGAATTAAAAAGCTTGATTGAACGCAGTAAAGCGGCACTAGAAGAGCAGGTTGAAGAGGTGAGATTAACCCACCGTTTAACCGATTCTCCTGCCTGTGTTGTGGTCGGGGAAGCTGATATGGGCGCTCAAATGCGCCGTTTATTAGAGCAGGCGGGGCAGGCTGTACCAGAGAGTAAGCCTATTTTCGAACTCAACCCAGAACATCCTCTCGTCCAGAAGCTAGATCAAGAATCTGATGAAGATCGCTTTGCCGATTTGGTAAAAGTACTTTTTGACCAAGCTAATTTAGCCGAGGGCGGGCAATTGGATGATCCGGCAGCCTATGTCACTCGCCTTAATAAACTCTTATTAGAACTATCTAACTAGTTGGCAGTACTTGCTAGCAGTACTCTTAAAGTACTGCTTAATAATATTGCTTAATAGCACCGTTAGCCCTTAAGTGGTCTTATTCATGCTTAAGGGCTTTTTAAGTAGAGTGGATGAGCGCTGTAATTGGCCTAATGAGCTTGGTATGATGCTGTACTCCATTTACTAGGGCAATTGAGTTGCTCACTTCGCGGTGCTCAATGCGCCTTGGTATTAAGTACTGCCACTAAGTACTACTACTAAGTATTACTAAAGAGCCCCTAGCAAGAACGATATAAAAACAACGATAAAATGATCCAGTTATGACAGCAGAAGTGAGTGTAACAGTGCTTGGGGGTGGTAGTTTTGGCACCGCCATCTCGAATGTAATCGCAACAAATGGTTATCCTACTCACCTCTGGATGAGGGATGAAGAACGTGCGAGTAGGGTACAACAGACCCGAATCAATGATGCCTATCTACCAGATTATGAATTATCTGATGGCTTATCGGTGACCAGTGATCTAGGTGTGGCGCTAGCAAACAGCCAGCTTGTTTTCGTCTCTGTACCCAGTGCCTCGTTTAGAGAGGTCGTGTGTTTGATTAGGCCTCACCTAGCAGATGATGCCATGGTTGTGAGTACCACCAAAGGTATTGCGCGCGATGGCTTTACCTTGATGAGTCAGATTCTTGCTGAGGAATTGCCACAGCATGGTATCGGTGTGTTAAGTGGACCTAACTTCGCAAAAGAGATGATTCAAGGTCAGTTAACAGGTTCAGTGATTGCGAGCTTAAATGATACTTTAATAAAACAAGTGCAAGATGTACTAGGTTCGGGCCGCTTTCGTATCTATTCCAGTAATGACTGCTATGGTGTTGAATTGGCCGGTGCCTTAAAGAATATTTATGCCATTATTACCGGCATGGCCCAAGCAAGGCATTATGGACAAAATACCTTGGCTTTATTAATGACCAGAGCACTAGCTGAAATGGGTCGCTTTGCCCACTCGTTGGGTGCTGATCCAATGACATTTTTGGGTTTGGCGGGTGTCGGGGACTTAATCCTTACCTGCAACTCTAATCTAAGTCGTAACTACCGTGTTGGTTATGCGATGGGAGAGGGTAAATCTTTGACGGCTGCTATGAAAGGTGTAGGGCAAGTTGTTGAAGGCGTGAATACCTTACGTTTAGTGAAAGAAAAATCCGAAGAGTTGGGCGTCTATATGCCTTTGGTGTCTGCCTTACATGCACTACTGTTTGAGAGTGCGTCGGCAGATAGTATTATTAAGCAGCTTATGTTGAGCGAACAAAATAGTGACGTTGATTTTACGGGGGCGATACGATGACAACAGGTAATGAACAACAAGCAAAACCGGTAGAGGCTGAATCAGTTGAAACGATTGATGATGTAGAACCAAATTGGAATGAAAGATTGTTATCTGCGGACCATTGGTTACGTTTCGTCTTTATGGTTTTATTTGCTCTTATTTTAGGTGCTGCGAGTTATGTTATTACCGTACTCGTGATTATACAGTTTGTATGGGCCTTGGTGACGGGTGAAGGTAACGACAAGTTGCGTGAATTTGGTAGCAGTGTGTCACAGTATATTTATCAAATGCTACGCTTCTTGACGTATAACAGTGAAGATAAGCCTTTCCCTTTCGCCGATTGGCCAGAGAGTGAAAAAGTAGACCAATAGCAGTGCAAGATAATAATAACGACAATAGGTAGGTGCCCTGAATTATGTACGTTTTTTTTATGCGACACGGCGAAGCCGTTACACAAGCTGAATCTGATGCTGCCAGAAGTTTAACTGAAGCAGGTAGAGAGGATGTTGGTGCTACTATCAAAAGATCCATGCAAGAGCCCGTGTTTGCAGATGCTATCGATGAGATATGGTGCAGCCACTATGTTCGGGCGCAACAGAGTGCTGAAATAGTCTCCTCTTTGATAAATAAACCTGTCATCACAAAAGAGGGGCTATCGCCTACGGATAACCCCGATAACCTACTTCAAGAAATAAGAGACGCAGAAAAAACGATTTTAGTTGTCAGCCATCAGCCTCTATTGGGCACCTTAGTTGATCGCTTTGCGGGTTTAGAAACAGGCCGTTATCGCATGGGTACATCAGCTTTAGCCGCCATTGAATCTGAACTTGTCGCTTATGGCTGTGGTGAACTTAAATGGTTGCACCAGCCTTCTTAATGAGAACTAGAGTGCATTGAATGATATGAATCAGTTCGATTCGGCTTGTAAGGATAGTATTCCCGAAGAGCGAGAATTTCATTTAAATGGCTTTCGCTATGCTGCACAGTATTGGCCAGCTATCAGTCGAGGTGCTGAGCAGCCAGTCATCGCTTTACACGGTTGGCTGGACAATAGTGCCAGCTTTGATCTTCTTGCGCCTATATTGTCTCGTGATACCCATGCAAATGTACTCGCACCGGACTTAGCGGGCCACGGTAAGAGTGATCACCGAAATGGCTTTAGTGATTACCCCGTGTGGTCAGAAATATTGGCAATTTTGGCTATGGCCGACGATATGGGGTGGCAACAGTTCACTTTAGTCGGACATTCTAGAGGCGCGATGATTGCGATGATGCTTGCTTCTTTATATCCACAGCGGGTGTCAAAATTGGTACTTATCGATGCTGTTGGGCCTTCTCCGGCAATAGCAACAGAGTCGCCTATGAAGATGTTAAAGAGCCTGCAAGAAATGCAGCGCCGTGTTAAGCGAAAAAAATCGTGTTATCCAAGTTTTAATGCTGCGATAGAAGCACGTACTAAAAGTGAAGTGACTAAGGTCAATATTGGTACTGCTAAACGGCTAGCAGTGCGTGGTTTGAGTGAGCTTGAAGAGGGTTTTCACTGGCACGCAGACGATAAATTATGGGCTTTTGGCCATTTACCTTTGACGCCTGAGCAAGTCTTTGCTTTTGCTGAAAAAGTCTCTTCTCCAACCCTAATTTTGATGGCGAATAAAGGGCTTAGGGCTTTTATTAAAGATAATCCAGACGCTCTGCGTTTAACAAATGCATTGATCGAGGAGTTGAATGCCAGCGTAAAAGACTTCGAGGATGGCCATTACCTGCATATGGAGTTATCGTCGAAAGAAGTGGGTAGTACGATATCAGATTTCATTTTAGGGCGGGCTTGATCACCAATGTATAAGTATGTAGTTGTGTTTTTGTATCTGTGTTTATCTCCGTCTATTAGCGCGCAAACTGTTATTGGCGTACAGCCTGCAGCCAATGATGGCGTATTAGCACAAGAGCAATCTCCCGTTGCTGTAGATAAGACCGCAACTACAGATAAGCCCGCCACTACAGATAAGTCCGTTCCTCTGAGTCTATTACCTTATGACCAATCAAGAGTTCTTAATCAAGCAGAGCGTGATACGCTCAACTATCGTCTGGCATTAGCACCTTATAAGAAACGCCAAAACCGTTGGCAGCCAGAGCTAGAAAGGCGCCTCAAAGGATATTTGTACTCAGAAACTCATGAACTGAGTTCCGGCTTTGATGAGCAAGAAGTATTTGATTTTTATAAAAGCCAAATCCCCGACACAGCTCAAGTGTTATTTAGTTGTGAGAGGCGCGATTGTGGTGAGAGTAATAATTGGGCTAATGATCACTTTCGAGTGAAGCAATTGTATGGTCTAGATCAATTTCAATTCTATGCTGTTTATCAGTTGGACGAAAAACAATATATTACCCTTTATGTAGTGAGGCGCGGCAATCGTCGCGTATATGCTCATATCGACATTCTGCTTGAAGATTAATATTTTCAAGTCTATTCCTTTCGATAATAACCAAGGCTCTATTATTGAGCCAATAGCCTGTGATGATGACCAAGTCTGTATCTTCTTTTAGTATTGCTGATTGTATTAGCCAAGGTGAGCACTTGTTTACCGAAGCCCAGCTCTTTTTTGGTCACGGCACTGATAATGCGGGTGATGAAGCCTTTTGGCTGGTCTTTCATACCTTGGGTTTGCCTTGGGATAGTCCATCGTCTGTTTTAGAGCAAAGCGTCAGTCAGAGCGATTATCAGTCTATACAATCGCTATTTGAACGGCGTGTTAAGGAACGTATCCCCGCGGCCTACTTAACAGGAGAGGCTTGGTTTGCAGGCTATGCCTTTACGGTGAATTCAGATGTCTTGGTACCGCGTTCACCTATAGCAGAGCTGATTTATGCCCGCTACGAACCTTGGTTAATATCCGATACTCCCAAGATTTTAGATTTATGCACTGGCAGCGGTTGTATTGGTATTGCCAGCGCCTTGAGTTTGCCCAAAGCACAGCTTACATTGAGTGATATATCCCCTGAAGCTCTGACGGTTGCTCGACGCAATATCCAGCGTTATGACTTAGGCGATAGAGTGTCTGCCATTGAATCAGATGGCTTAGTTGCATTCGATTCATCGAACCCAGATCACCAATTTGACTTGATAGTATCAAACCCTCCTTATGTTGATGCCGTTGATTTTGCAACAATGCCGGAAGAGTATCATGCTGAGCCAGAGTTGGGTTTGGTATCGGGTGATGATGGCTTAAATTTTACGCGGCAACTGTTAGCTAATGCTGCGAGTTTTCTCAGTGTTGATGGTGTCTTGATTGTAGAAGTGGGTAACAGTGACGAGGCTTTACAAAGTGCATTTCCGACAGCCCCATTTCTTTGGTTTGAATTTGAACAGGGAGGGCACGGGGTCTTTCTGATCACGAGAGATCAATTAATTCAACATCAGGCATTATTTTTATAATTTCAGTATAATGGCGCATTCACTTACATATCCTCTGTCACCCTTAACGGTAGTGATGGAGTTTTATCTATAAATCGGTTTATTTATGTCAGGTAATACCTTCGGAAAATTATTCACAGTGACAACCTTTGGCGAGAGTCATGGTTTAGCGCTTGGTTGTATCATTGATGGTTGCCCGCCAGGTATGGACCTGAGTGAAGCTGATTTACAGCATGATTTGGATCGTCGTCGCCCAGGCAAGAATAAATTTGAAACTCAGCGCAGAGAGCCTGATGCGGTCAAAATTTTATCGGGTGTTTTTGAAGGTAAAACCACAGGAACGCCAATTGGCTTGCTAATCGAAAATACAGATCAGCGTTCAAAAGACTACGGCAATATCAAAGACCAGTTTCGACCCGCGCATGCAGATTATACTTACATGCAAAAATACGGTGTGCGGGACTACCGTGGCGGTGGTCGTTCATCTGCACGTGAGACGGCAATGCGTGTTGCTGCAGGGGCGGTGGCTAAAAAATACCTTAAGCAGGCTTTTGGCATCGAAGTAAAAGGTTGTTTGACGCAACTCGGCCCAATCAAAACAGAATTATCTAGTGCCGAATGGGATTGGGATGAAGTAGAAAACAACCCATTCTTTTCACCAGACAAAAAACTAGTGCCTGAAATGGAAAATTATATGCAAGCACTGCGTAAAGAAGGTAACTCGGTGGGGGCAAAGATTTCTGTTGTTGCTTCAGGTATGCCTCCCGGTTTAGGCGAGCCTATTTTTGACCGTTTAGATGCTGATCTGGCTCATGGTTTAATGAGTATTAATGCAGTGAAAGGCGTTGAAATTGGTTCTGGATTTGATTCTATTACACAAAAAGGAACTGAACACCGAGATGAAATTACCGAAGCTGGCTTTTTATCAAACAATGCTGGTGGTGTTCTGGGCGGTATTTCAACAGGGCAAAATTTGATTGCTCATCTCGCATTAAAGCCTACCTCTAGCTTGCATATCCCAGGTAAAAGTGTCGATGTTAATGGCCAGCCGGTTGATATTATTACGAAAGGCCGTCATGACCCTTGTGTTGGCATTCGCGCAACGCCTATCGCTGAAGCCATGGTTGCTTTGGTGTTGATCGATCATGTCTTACGTCACCGTGGACAAAATGGCGGTGTTGAGCATAATATTCCCATCATCCCTTCCAAGCATTAATCAATAAATTATGATAGCGAGTATTCCCTATTGGCATCTCGCTAGTTTTTATTTTTTCTATTTTGCGCTAGTAGGCGCTCTCAATCCATATCTGAGTCTTTACCTGACTGACATTGGTTTTACTGCTCAAGCTATCGGAGCGGTCAATGGTGTGCTAATGGGGACTAAAATAGTAGCCCCTAACTTGTGGGGGTGGCTATGTGATCGTAGTGGTCAGCGCCTACGTGTCATTTCTGTTGGTAGCTTTGTTGCCATGATGTGTTTCGGTGGCTTGTTTTATTGGCAGTCACTGATCCCCATTCTTACTATCACTTTTCTATATAGTTTTTTCTGGAATGCCGTTCTTTCACAGTTTGATACAGTCACTATTCAGTATCTTAAAAAAGATAGTCATCGCTATAGTCAGGTAAGGGTTTGGGGTTCAGTCGGTTTTATTGTATCAGTTGGACTATTGGGCTGGCTGTTTGATTACTTTTCAATCCACTATCTCATTCCTATTAGCTGGGGGTTATTAGTCTTAATCTTTCTTAGTACGCTAACATTAAAAGAGCCGCCCAAAGCACCGATAAAAGAAACGCATTCTCACTGGCTTCTTTTATTAAAAAAACCACCTGTTATTGCATTTTTTTTGGCAGCGTTCTTGTTGCAGTTTAGCTTTGGTGCGTATTACAGTTTTTTTAGCCTCCATCTTGAGTTTTATGGCTACAGTCGTAGTGCTATCGGTTTGTTGTGGGCCTTAGGTGTTACTTGTGAGGTGATTCTGTTCCTTTATATGCATAGGATACTACCACGCTTTCATGTGACCCTTATTTTATTTGTGAGTCTATTACTTACGGCTTTACGTTGGCTCTTAATTGCTTTTTTTGCCGATAATGTTGCTGTTATTGTGTTTGCGCAAACAATACATGCTTTTAGCTTTGGAGCTGCACATGCAGCGTGTATTGAACTTATTCGACGTTTCTTTAGGGGCCCCAATGCGGGGCAAGGGCAAGCTCTCTATAGCGCTATAACCTTTGGAGCTGGTGGTGCTATGGGGGCTGTTATCAGTGGTTTCCTGTGGGATATTAGCCCCCAGCTTTTATTCTCGGTTAGTGCGGTGCTTGTATTGATAGCTGCTTTTGTTGTGTGGTACGGTTTGTATCAACAAGATGTTGTAGATACGAATAGTGAGTGATAGCTTATTAAAGAATGTTTCCTAGCGTTTAGCGGTAACTCAAGAAGGTATATGCTCAGATTAACAGAGCGATAACAATAATAGATTTTCTGATTAAAAAATAGAATGGCCTTGGGAGAATAGTGATGGATTTAGCCTCTTTGGATTTAAAAGCACTACAAGATAATTTTCAGACACTGTTTATAACAGTGATTGATTGGTTTACTAGCCCTAAGTTTTATTCGCAGTGTGGCTTGGTTTTATTGGCAGTGATTATTGGTTACGCAGTTGCTCGCTGGTTGTTAAAATATTCATCCTTACTCAATAAAGCACCTGAAGATCACTCTACTTTTAGTATTAAATTATGGCTATACAAAAGCCGAAATTTAATGACGCCGTTGTTTATTGTCATGTGTTTGGCTATTGCGGTTGAGGTCAGCGCCTTAGTTGTGCAACAAAGTGGTCTCGTTAAAATAGCACAAGCTTTGGCTGTTTTAGTGATGTTTTATTCTCTTATTTCTAATTTAGTCACGACAACAATCTTAAAAACCTTTTTTAAATGGATTGTGATGCCAATAGCGATATTGCATGTTTTTGGCTGGTTGGACCCGGTTATCGAGTATTTAGATGCTGTCGATGTCAGTATTGGCAATATTGAGTTCTCTGTCTATGGTATTTTAAGAACACTATTTTTCGGTTTAATATTATTTTGGTTAGGTCGATTCTCGAATAATTTTGGTCAACAATTTATTCGAAAACAGGAAGATCTTGATATAGGCACCCGGGAAATTTTTGCTAAGTTATTTGAAGTGTTTTTATTGGTCGTCATTTTCTTTGTTTTATTACAAATTATGGGAATCAATTTAACAACCTTAGCTGTCTTAGGTGGTGCGGTTGGTGTCGGTTTAGGGTTTGGTTTGCAGTCGATCGCGTCTAATTTTATTTCAGGTATCATTATACTGTTGGATCGCTCTTTAGTTGTGGGTGATTTTATTGAGTTAGATGATGGTCAGAGCGGAACGATAAGAGCATTGAATATGCGTTCGACTACATTAGAAACGTATGATGGCAAAGACATTGTCGTGCCTAATGAAAAATTCATTACTAGTAGTTTTACTAATTGGACTCATAAAAATACTAAACAACGTTATTCTTTAGAGTTTCAAGTTTCTTATAAAACAGATTTGCATGCTTTATTTCCCCTGTTAAGAGAAGCTGTATCGAAACATCCTCAAGTGATCAGTGGTGAAGATGCCGCAGTAGAGGAGCGTCCCGATGCTGAGATAAGTGGCTTTGGTGATTCGGGTGTAGATATTTTAATTGAATTTTGGATGGAAGGGATCGATGATGGGCCTAATAGAGTCGGCGCTGATTTATTGCTCATTATATGGGATGTACTAAAAGAGCATGTTGTTGAAATACCTTATCCTCAGAGAGAGGTTCGTATACTTAATGAGTCCTCATCATAGTGATTCATTTTTGAAAGCTTAGAGATAGCTATTTTATGCAAAAAACGTTACATAACTTTAATATCGCTTTACCCGAAAGTCGGCAGTTAGATGTATTGGCCAATCTCTTTGAAAAGCGGGGAGCCAGCCTTATGCGCTGCCCCTTAGTATCTATTCATGATAGCCCAAAGGTAGACGAGATAAATACTTGGATCAATCAATTTATTCAGAATACACCGGATTATTTACTGATATTGACAGGTGAGGGTATTAAGCGCCTGAGTGGTTTTGCTGAGCGTGCTGCTTGTTATGACGACTGGGTGAGGGCCTTGTCCAAGGCTTATAAATTAGCGCGTGGTCCCAAACCTAATCGTATCCTTAAAGATTTAGGCCTACAGGCGAATGAGCTAGCCTTACAACCGACGACTGAAGGCATGATACTGTCTTTAGACAAGATAGACCTACAGGGGAAAACGATTGCTGTGCAGTTGTATGGGGAAGACCCCAATGAGCGCTTACAGTCTTACCTCCATTCGCGATCAGCTAATTTTACGACCGTTGCCCCTTACATCTACGCCTCCGATGTTGAAACGAATCGAGTGCTTGAATTGATTAATGCCCTGGCTGCCAACGACTTAGATTTAATTTGTTTTACCAGTAAAGCTCAATATCAGCGGCTGGAAAAAGTGGCTAAACAGCAGGATTGTCACTCAATACTGGAAAAAGGCCTAAAACAAACTAAAATTGCAGCAGTAGGCCCTGTTGTTGCTGATCAATTGAGACTAGCTGGTTTTGAGGTTGCAGCAATGCCTGAGGAGAAGTATTTTATGAAACCAATGGTAACAGCAGTGGAATCTCTTCTAGTAAAGTAGGTCAATAATACAGCGGTAATATAGCGAGAAGTTGCTTGAGCAAAACACAAGAAGATCTGATATTCAGTGATTTAAAACTCTTACCGGGTACTAAGCTCGACATACGTTCGGAGCAATATAGCTCTCTCAAGGGCTTTGGTAGTTACGTGGGTTTGCAGGGCAACAGCATTGTTGTGGGTACCCCATTTAGCAACGGTAAGCCAATAGCCTGTAAACCCAATACTCAGGTGGTGATTCGCTTTTTTGTTAACCATCTCAATTGTGCTTGCGCCTTTCGATCAGAAATTACCCATACTGCTACAGCACCTTTCGCTCACTTATTTATTGCTGTTCCAGAAAAAATGGAAGTGGGTGAAGTCCGTAGTAGTGTTCGAGCGAATGTAAAATTATCTTGTAAAGTCACTTCTCATGCAGAATACCGAAAGCCAAATCAGCCTGCTATTTTAGATAATTTAAGCGTCGAAGGAGCTAAAATGCTCAGTAAGGGATTTATTGGGGATGAAGGTGAAGAAGTGACTATTACTACAAAAATATCAGTACTAGATATGGAAAAAGTGGTTTACGTTAAAGGTGTGATTCGTTCAAGTGCTGATGCGGACGGGCAGTTTTCTTATGGAATTCAGTTCATCGACATAGACCAAACAGTAAAGCTCTTGGTCTATGCCTATGTTATGTCACAAATTAAAGGTTAGCGTGATTGAATTGGTTCAGCAAAAGTGGTCCAGCACACTAGTTCAAAAAAGTTTAAAAAAGTGCTTAGGCTGGTTTGTTAAGCCATTCGAAAATTGGCTTCTTCTTTTCCATATCAACAGAAACTAGTTTCACTTCAACTTCTTGCTCTAAAAATAACTCGGTATCGTTCCACTTTAGCTCCATGCGCTGATTGTTAAACGAAATTTTATCGTATGTACATTCTTGTACTTCAGCGTCACTATCTGTTGACGTGTTTGTTTCTGAGCTTGCTTCGGCTTTCTTGGTTTTATTTTTGGGTTGTTTCACTCCTACAATAAAACCTTCAATCCCTGTATCGACTAAGCGGACACCAATGCCTTGATTGGTCAGTAAGGCAATATACGCGGTGAATGTTTCTCCTACTTTTGATTGCATGTAATCGGCAATTAACCACTGTTCCATTGACCGGCTCGCATTACGATTATTGGCAATGGTTTCTTTTAGACGTTCAATCTGTTTGTTGCGTAGTTTTACAGGTTTCTTATTGGCGAGTAAGGCTTTAATCACTCGTTGATTGTATAAATCCTGATAGCGACGAATAGGGGATGTAATAGTAGCGTAGTGCTTTTTACCTAAGCCAAAGTGAGGGCTAGGTGTTAATGAGGTTTCGCTTGGCTGCTGAAAACGCTGTTGTTTTGCCATTAATTGTTCAGCATGCTCTTTAGGCTCTAGTGCTTTGATCAGGGCTATCACATCCAAGTAATGCTGAAGTTCGCCCGTGTTTTTAACCTTATCTTCGCCTAGTACTTCCTTCAAGAGTTTCTCAATATCATCGCGACGTTCATCTCTATAGCCGGTTTGGGCCATGTAGATCCCAGCATTATGTTCGGACAAAAATTCACCTGCGGCTTCATTTGTCGCTAGCATGGCTTCTTCGACCAGCATATGTGCATCGCTTTTATCTATTCTCTCAATAGAGTCAAGCTTGCCTTCTTTGTTCAATGATAAGATGAAGTCGGGCCGATATTCACTTACCAGCTGCTTGTCTTTTCGGTAAGCATGTAAAGCGCTAGCGCACTCTTTTAAGGCCTTTAATTGTTCTATAAAGGGTTCGGCATCGTCGAGTTGAGGAGGGCGTTGATAGTCATTACCATTCAACAAAGCTGTGACTTGTTGGTAGCTCAATTTAGCTTTAGATTGAATGATGGCGGATTCAAACTGACATTGTGTTACTTTACCGCTTGGCTCTACTGTGAGTGTCGCGACCAAGGCTAAGCGATCTTGGTTTGAAATAAGAGAGTAACGTTCCGTTGATAGTTCTTCTGGCAGCATGGGCACCGGCTTGCCAGGTAAATAAAGCGTATGTGCCCGCAAGAGGGCAATATGGTCAATCGGTGATTCCCATTCAATCTCGCTGCTAGGGTCGGTAATGGCCACTTTTAAAGACCAGCCATTATTTGTGGTCTCGATGGCGATGGCATCGTCCATGTCACGGGTGTTAGCTGAGTCTATCGTCACGAATGGTATGTCTTGATACTCTTTGTATCCAGCATGACTGCTTTGTTCAGACAAAGTTTGCGTCATATCTTTGCTTTGTAGTTTGCCTACCTGCTCATTGACATCTTTACCAAAGCCATCAAACAGTTGGTAGAGTGCAAGAGTAAATTGTCTTGCTGCATTGACATCTGTTTTGTTGCCGATGTCATTTAATACTCTGGCTTGTGCTTTGCCTGTTTCGTAGGGGTGCTGGGTTACTCTGGCCGTTACATTATTCCCATCTTTGGCATTAGCGCGGGCATTGGGTGGGACAAAAATCCACCGTGTGTGCTGTTGTTGCTCAATGATGACAAAGTGTCCTTTGCCCTTAATACAATAGCGACCTGCTATTTGTTTTAAAGGAGAGAAAATAAGTTTCTCTAGTTTGGCTTGATATTGCTCTTTAGCTTCGCTGTCCGCTTTATCATCAGCTTTTTTAGCTTGCTTGGTTTCAACTAAGACCTCTACGCGGTCACCGTGAAAAACACGATCCATTTGATCGGGCGGTAAAAAAGCATCGCGCCCGTCATCTAAAGTGACAAAGCCATAGCGCCCGCTGGTGCCGCGAACAGTACCTTGGGCTAGGTCTCTGCTAGCACGAATGTCTTTTTTAAGGGTAGAGAGTTGGGAGAGTAGATCACCTGAAAGCATAATAAAGGAACTGCCAAATAGCTAAGTATAATTAAGGCGGGCAATGATACCAGACAGCGATGTCAGACTATAGAAAAATCGATATCAATAGGCCCTTAGTTGAATAGGGTGCCAATATATTCAGGCACTACCTCTGTAGCTGCCCCGTAATGCTGTTCAGCAAAATAGGACCCACTGACTGAAGGCTCTAAATTCAACTCGACAGTATGTGCGCCATGATGGCTAGCGGCTTGGAAAAAACCCGCTGCGGGGTAAACGTTACCAGAAGTGCCAATAGCAATGAATAAGTCGCAAACTTGTAGGCTTCGCTCAATTTGATCCATATATAGCGGCATTTCGCCAAACCACACCACGTGAGGCCGTAAGTTGCCGGCTTTATTACAACAAGGGCAGTGGTCTTCTGGTGAGGTATCTTGGGTACAGTCGAATAACGTTTGAGAGGCCTTACAACGAATTTTTAATAATTGCCCATGCATGGCTAGGGTGGAGCTGCCCGCTCTTTGATGTAAGTCATCAATATTTTGACTCACTAATGTCACGTTTCCTTCCCATCGTTCAGCCAATGTCGCAATGGCATGATGAGCAGCATTAGGTTCGATACCATTTAATAAATGGCTTCGTCTAGCATTATAGAAGCGATGCACCAATTCTGGATCACGCACAAATGCTTCGGGCGTGGCAACATCTTCAACGCGATGGTTTTCCCATAGGCCGTCTGCTGCTCGAAAAGTCTGAATGCCTGATTCGGCCGAAATACCAGCCCCAGTCAAGATAACGATATTCCTATATTTTGTCGACATGGATACTTAGCCTTATCATGTGTCAATTCTAGAGGCTATTCTAATCCTATTGGTGGATTATTTTTAGTAAAAATATGACGAGATCGAAACAGGACTGATGGAGCTTGTTTAGGAGGGAGTACTCACGTGTTTATGTTGAGAGAATATCGAAATAAATAAGAAGGGTTTTACAATGGTGATTTAGACTAAAAATAAAACCCTTCTTGTTGATCTTATACTTTTTTAGGTTTTATTTTGTGGCACTTAGAGTAATGAAAATCTGTTTTTCCAGATTTTGCCACTTTAGCGCAGCCGTCACTGGTTTTAACTGGATTGCCAGAACCGTCCACTAAAGTGCTACCTTTGGCCATTGCGCCGTGGCTGAGTAAAGAAGAAAAAAAGATGCTTAGAAAAATAATAGCAGTACGTTTGATCATAACGACTCTCCGAATGTTATATTTATAATGGATTATTTAATCTATCTCAGAGGGAGTGTTGAATTATTTGCCCTCTGATTTTTTGAACTATATCTAAGCACATTAAAATACACAAACAGTATTTAATTAAATTAATAATCGAAAAAATAGTAAGAAAATAATTTCTTAAACGAGCAGTTTTAGAGAATTATTTTTCCGAAAAAAAAGATTGATTAGCTTGAAGTGGCGGTCGGTAAAATCTTGGGGTGGGTGTTCTAAGGCAGAGTGTGGAGTCTAATGTTATTTAGCCCAAGTGCTAAAAGGTTTGTCCAAAAGGCTAGAATTGTAGTACTTAGGGTCATCGCTGACTTCTTGGGTGACCCATGCAGGCATAATAATTGACTCATCTTCACGGCTAAGTTCAACTTCAGCAATAACCAAACCCGCGTTATCTCCATGGAATATATCGATTTCCCAATCATGTCTGTCGTGAGTAATGATATAGCGAGTTTTGGATATGATAGGGCCGTTGCAAAGTTCTGAGATAATGTTGTTAGCATCCTCTAGTGGGATTTCATATTCAAACTCTAGGCGAGAAATGCCTTTGTTCTCGCCTTTTATGGTTAGAAATGCCTTGTTCCCCATGATGCGAGTACGAACAACTGTGCGGCTAGTAGTAGCAATATAGCCTTGTTTAATATCAAAACCATTTTCTAACGGATCGATGAGATCGAGATCGATTAAAAACTTTCGTTCTATTTCCTGAGGCATAATATTGTATAGTTTAAAAATTCTCTTCGATTTTAATATTTTTTAACATATTACTAAAAGCAGTGAATTCCTCTTGATTAGAATAAGTGATGATAAAGCTGAGGGCCGATTTTCCTACTTTAGTAGCATAGTAATTTTGATAAAAACTAGTTCCATTGATAGTTACCTTTGCCTTAAATGAGTCAAAAAGATAAGCTGATATTGTAGAGGGTTTGTAGTGTTCTACTATACTGTAATTGACAGAAGAGCCTAAGAGTACCTGTTCAACATGGTATAGGTAATCTTTTCCTGATTTTACACCCGGTGCGAGTGCTATATTTTCTGCTGCACTAACAATTGATGGGTTAAATTTAGCAGGGGTTCCAACTTCGTATTGCGAAATAAGAAAAATATTTTCTGTTCTTTTTTTAGATTCTTCGTGCAATATCTTTTTTATTTCATCATCACCGGAAATAATCTTCCCGCCTATGTCAGCTACAGCATCTATCGTTTCCTTTCCTGATACGCTCCAGCTACTAGGTACGCTAAGATTAATTCTAAATTGAGAGGAAAAAAAGCTTTTTTCCTCTCCTTGGTTAATATCAACGTTTTTTACTTCGATATCGGCTGCATTGCCACTTTTAACTTCAGTTGTTTTACATGCTGAAATTAAAATGCTGAACCCGAGAATAAATATTACGTTTCTAATCACAATGATAATCCTTGTTAAGCCTGTATGATCGGTACTTTTTACATTATTTCTGCGGCAAAAAACCATCAATAGAAAGATAGCGTTCGCCTGTGTCATAGTTAAATCCTAGCACTTTTGCGCCAGCGTTGAGTGAGGGGAGCACTTGTTTTATAGCTGCTAAGGTCGCGCCAGAAGAAATGCCCACTAACATGCCTTCTTCTGTGGCAGAACGCCGAGCCATTTCTTTTGCTTCTTCCGCATCCACTTTAATAACACCGTCTAATAATTCAGTATCTAAGTTCTTGGGAATAAAGCCAGCGCCAATACCTTGAATGGGGTGGGGGCTTGGATTACCGCCAGATATTACAGGCGATGCTTCAGGCTCAACCGCAAAGACTTTTAAGTTAGGCCACGCCGCCTTTAAGACTCTGGCGCAACCCGTAATGTGCCCTCCGGTACCGACGCCAGTCACAATAGCATCTAAGCCATCAGGGAAATCGGCTAATATCTCTTTCGCTGTCGTTTCAACGTGAATGTCAATATTAGCAGGGTTTTCAAACTGTTGTGGCATCCACGCATTAGGTGTGGACTCTAAAAGCTCTTGTGCTTTGGCAATCGCGCCACCCATGCCTTTTTCTTTCGGTGTGAGCTCAAATGTTGCGCCATAAGCCAGCATTAAACGACGGCGTTCAATTGACATACTTTCTGGCATCACTAACACCAAAGGATAACCTTTAACGGCAGCCACCATGGCCAAGCCAACACCTGTATTGCCCGACGTAGGCTCGATAATAGTAGAGCCTGGCTTGAGCAAGCCTTCTTTTTCTGCCGTTTCAATCATTGCAAGTGCAATACGATCTTTAATAGAGCCACCTGGATTTGAGCGTTCACTCTTAATCCAAACGGATGTGTCAGCACCAAATAAGCGTCGTGTTTTAATATGAGGGGTATTGCCGATAGTCTCTAAAATAGTATTTGCTTTCATTGCTTTTTACCTGTTTGACAATGGTATAGGAGGTATCCTTTGATGCTGATAATAAGATAAAACAGATACTGATGCCATTAGTGCCGCTATATATTGACGATCAATGTGAACAATTGAGCCAATCTTGACGACCTATGATGACATTCAATCATTAAAGGGGTTTATCATGAACGTTATTTTTCGGTTTCTATCTCGGCGATATATTTGCATCATGCTAGCGTGCTTAACAATCAATCATGCTTATGCAGAAAATACACAACTGGTTAAGGGAGGGCAGACCGAATATAAAATAAGCCCTCATATAAGCTCACAAGCCTTCTTGCATAAAATGAAACGACTAAGCCCTAAAACGTTTCCGGGTAAAGCGGTTAGTTTTAGGCAACTGCCAACAAAAGCACAAAGGGAAATAAAGCGCTCATTTGATTTGCAAGCACGTAGGCAGACTCAGGCTTGTGCCAGTCAGAAGCATTCCATTAATAACTTTGCTAATGCAACCAGAGGTGGAACAGCTTTAGAGTGTGCGATTGGTGAAATTGCCATTGGTTGTTGGCACGGTGATGATAAATTCACGGGTTGCCAGTTGTTGGGTGATGAATGGAGTTGCCAGTGGAATGAAACAGACCCTCAAGGTTGTTAAGCTTGAATTTGTTATCATAAAAAATCAAATTTACCCTTGTATATAGCATTCCAGTAAGACATGCAGAAAACACATAAAGGTATGCAAGGGTACATAAGAAAAAGTGAAGGTGTGAGTGTAATTAATTAAAAACATTTCTATTCTACGCTGCTAAATATTTGTTAGAATCAACCCGTTTTTTTACTAGGAGTGTAGTTTTGTTTGGTGACCGTTTTCAGGATATGAATCTAAAGGGTGACGTGTTTGGTGGCGTAACCACAGCGGTCATTTCCCTACCTTTGGCTTTGGCCTTTGGTGTGGCTTCAGGAGCCGGCGCAGAAGCTGGTTTGTGGGGTGCCATTATGGTGGGCTTTTTTGCTGCCTTGTGGGGTGGCTCATCGACACTGATCTCAGAGCCAACCGGCCCGATGACAGTGATCATGACAGCGGTATTAACCAGCATGATGGCCAAGTACCCCGAAACCGGTATGGCCATGGGCTTCACCATTGTGATGATGGCGGGGGCTTTTCAGGTGCTTCTGGGCACTTTAAAGCTGGGTAAATACGTGACCCTGATGCCTTATAGTGTGATCTCTGGCTTTATGTCGGGCATCGGTGTCATTCTTATCCTATTGCAAATATCACCTCTTTTAGGCCAAGCCGCACCGGCGGGTGGTGTCACGGGCACCCTAGCTGAGCTCCCTTCCATTATTGCGAACATCAAATTCAGTGAGTTGTTTCTGGGTTTGCTTACATTAGGGATATTATTTTTCTTACCCAAGCAGTACCAAAAATATGTGCCAGCGCAGTTAATTGCTTTGGTGGCGGTTACGTTGCTGTCTATAATTATTTTTGATACGGACAGCATTCGTCGCATTGGTGAGATACCCGCAGGTCTACCTTCGCTCGTCCTTCCTCATTTTGAGTTAGAAATGTTTACCGCTATGGTCATTGACGCTCTTGTTTTGGGTACCTTGGGTTGTATCGATACCTTGCTGACGGCGGTTATTGGTGACTCATTAACACGTAAAGAACACGATTCTGATAAAGAGCTACGAGGCCAAGGCTTCGCTAATATGATTTCGGGTTTGTTCGGTGCCTTGCCGGGAGCGGGCGCAACGATGGGTACGGTTACTAATATTCAAGTCGGTGCACGCTCTCCTTTATCGGGTATTACCCGTGCATTAGTGTTGGCATTAGTGGTGTTAATTGCGGGTGGTCTAACGGAGCCTATTCCAATGGCCGTATTGGCCGGTATTGCCGTCTATGTTGGTTTTAACATTTTAGATTGGAGCTTTATTCAGCGCGCACATAAAATTAGTTATAAAGGCATGGCCATCATGTATGGCGTGATGTTTTTAACTGTATTTGTCGATCTGATTGTGGCGGTTGGTTTAGGTGTCTTTATTTCTAACATTATTATTATTGAGCGTTTGAGCAGAGAGCAAACGCGTACGGTACGCTCCATTAGTGATACTGGTGAGGGTGATAAAGACCTACCACTGACAGAAAACGAACGAGCTATATTGGATCGAGCCAACGGCAAACTGTTGTTTTTATATCTTTCTGGGCCGATGATTTTTAGCGTGTCAAAAGCCATCTCGCGCCAGCATGCGAGTGTTGCTGACTACGAAGTGATGATTCTTGATCTCAGTGATGTCCCCATGATCGATGTGACCGTCGGTTTGGCTCTTGAAAATGCCATTAAAGATGCCTTAGATGCAAACTGTGAAGTTTTCCTAATTTGCCCCAATGAGAGAACTCGTAAAGAGCTAGAGCGTTTTCATATATTGGATCTCGTTGAGAGCGAAAACACTTACTCACAGCGTGATGAAACATTGAATGCGGCTTTAAAATATATAGAAAGTAATGAAAGTATTGCTGAGTTGGAAGCGACATAGACTTAGTTAGGGAGTAATCGAGATGGAATTGTGGCTAGTACTCATACCAATATTTTTTCTAGGTTTTTTTCCTCCATCATATGTGGTTCTACGTATGGTTGGTGTAAAGGAAAGCTTAGTTGAAAGAAGTATTAAATTTGCTTGTGTTGTTGCACTTGTACAAATTTTTCCTGGAATAATCTTCGCCTTGATATTTGGGCAGCCTCAAATTTTATTGAGTAATATTGTCGCATTATTGATCACCTACAAGTATATAGAGAAAGTTTTACACGTCAGTATGGGTAAAAATATTGCGATTACTGTTTTCTTACCATTGCTTTCATGGTGTTTAGTTGTTGGTATTTACTTAGTTATATTTAACTAATGGGTACTACTAAAAGATAACAGAAAAATAAATAGGGCCTAACTCGATTGATTTATCAGGGTTTCAATAGGTCTGGTCTTATCAGTAAAGTTTTTATATGAAAAAAAAGAGCCGGTTACAAGCCAGAATGTTTTTGATTAACTTCGCCACTAATTTATCGAATAAATAATTATGCCATCAAATGTCCTTATTATAGGAGCGGGTGTTGTAGGAGCTTCGCTTGCGTTAGCGTTAGCGGAACAAGGCCTTGTAGTAACGGTTATAGATAAAGAAGATGGTGTAGCTTTGGGTGCATCTAAAGCAAATGGAGCGCAGTTAAGTTACAGCTATACAGACGCAATGGCATCACTCGAAATGCTTAAGGGTTTACCTAAGCTTATGTGCGGTCTTGATCCGGCATTTCGTTTTATGCCAAAAATAGATCTTGATTTTCTTCGATGGGGAATCATGTTTCTGCAAAATTGTAGCTCATCGCGCTCTGATAGAAATACATTAGCTGTTCTTGAAGTAGCGCTGAGGTCTTCAGCCATAATGAATCAATGGTGTGAAAAATATGGATTTGATTTTGACCATGCAGCCGCTAAAAAACTTCATTTATATGATAATCGTAAAGCATTTGAGAAGGCCGAAGAGCGTGTATTGTTAAAGAATCAGTTTGGAGTAAATCAATCAATTATTTCATCAGAGCATCTGCTCGATATTGAGCCAGCGTTAGAATACATGAATGCAGAATTGCTTGGTGCAGTGTATTCACCTAATGACTGCGTTGGAGATGCCTCCAAATTCTCTCGAGCTGCTTTAGATAAAGCGATGAACTTAACAGGCGGAGAACTTATTTTAAACGAAGAAGTGAAAGGGTTTATTAAGGATAAACAACGGTATTGTGGTGTAAAAACGAATAGCGGGGATATAGAGGCTGATTGTGTCGTCTTGTGTGCGGGCTATCAAACTCGTTTTCTTGTTAGAAGCCTAGGTCAATATATTCCTCTCGCTCCAGTGGCTGGTTATAGTTTAACTTACCCTGTTACAGAGAAGACGCCCAATATCAGCCTAACAGATACTACAAATAAAATGGTGTTGTGCCGCGTAGGTGAGCGCGTGCGTGTAGCGGGGATGGCTGATGTGGGTAGATTAGGAGATACTTTGCCAAAGCGTCGAATTCAAACTTTGAAAAAAATCTTACAGCATCGTTTTCCTCTATCAGCAGATTACAATCATGAAGGGCAGCCGTGGATTGGTGTTAGGCCAATGACACCTAATAGCCGTCCAATTATTCAGCAGTTTCGCTCGTCAAATCTATTTTTGAACTGTGGGCATGGCATGTTGGGTTGGACATTGGCAGCAGGTGCGGCAGATTTGATGGCAGATAAGATTGCTAAAATGCTTCGAGCTTAATTTATTTGAGGTAAGGGCGCTCTATTAATAATTGGGGGCAGATAAGACTTAAAAATATTATAATAAAGTTTTCTTACCTTCCCCCTAATTATTTAATTCTTATAATTAAAAAACCTCAGCTAAATAATCGTTAAACCTAGCCCAAGATTTTTTATCAGCTTCTTCGTGGTAACGCTTTGAGCCTATTACAGTAAATGCATGAGGTGCACCGCTATAAGTAATCATTTCATTAGCAACGCCGGCTGTTTCCAACTCTTTAGCCAAGCCCGCAAAGTCATCTAGGCTAATGGCCTTGTCGGCACTGCCATGTAACACTAAAATATTGCCTTTGGCTTTTGAGTAGTCTTGATTCGCTGGCGTTTTTAAACCCCCGTGAAACGTGACGAAGCCTTTCATATCTGCACCGGCACGGGCCATTTCTAATACCGCTGCACCACCAAAGCAATATCCCATTGCAATCGCGTTATTGGTGTTACCACCATTTGATTTTGCTGTATCCATGGCTCCATCAAGGAGGGCACGCATTTTGGCGCGGTCTTTATACAACTCACCGGTATGTTGTTTTTTGTCTTTGACTTCGGTCGGGCGGACGCCTTTACCAAATAGGTCTACTGCGAAGACGGCATAGCCTTTTTTGGCTAGCATGTGCGCACGTTTAATTTCATAATCCGTTAAGCCATCCCAATCGTGAACCAGTAATACTAGAGGAGCATCTGCTTTAGGGCTGACGTAGTAGCCTTCGTAAGCTTGGCCATTAATATCATAGTCGATCACTTTTCCTTTAAATGCGCTGTCGGCAGAATGTACAAAGTGGGAGAAGCTTAAAAGTATAAGAATAGATAGAATGCTGTTGATACGTGTTTTCATTGTTTTATCTCGCTTTTATTAATAATGGTTAGGAATACTGCCTTTACATCATGTTATTGAGAAACGATTGCAACACTGGCTATACCGTCTGAATCATAGGACAAGGGTGTCTAGTGAGTCTAGAGGCAGCGTTGCTACGGTATTGTACGTGAAATAGAGTGTTTAGATTATGTAAAAATTATGAAAATAAAGATATTTTACTGTGATAACTAGGCCGAAGTGAGTCTGAATAAAAGATAACACACTTAAAATGCCATAAGCCTTATGTTTCTGATTAGTTTATTTATTGTTCTTGAATAGTTGGCATTTCAATCAAAAACCGCTTGTTCCAGTACTTTCCAGTTACCCATAGAGCCTTTTTTCCCTTATCGTAACTTATCCCATTAACCACATTTTTATTGCTTATGGTCGTCGCTTTTTTTCTGAGTGGCAGTAAATCGACTTTAGCTAGGATATGTCCGCTTTCGCTATCGATACCATAGAGGTGGTTATCGTACCAACGGTTGGCCCAAATAATGCCATTAACGTATTCTAGCTCGTTGATTAAATCTAAATGCTTAACTTTGAGCTCTCGTTTTATTTTAAATGTTTCTTTGTCACGAAAGGTGAGGGTGTCGCTGCCATTACTCATAATAAACTCTGTATCTTGAGTATGAGTTTTAGGCCTATGAGTTAAACCCCAACCTTCGCCTTTATATTCTTTTTTACCTATTGGTTTGAGCGAATGTTTATCAAACATCAATAAGGTGTTTTCTTTCCATGTCAGTAAGTAAAGGGTGTTATCGATAAGCGTTAAGCCTTCAGCAAAATAACGGCTATTGAGCCGATAACGTTGTTGTCTCGGAGTCGGTATTTTACTTTGTTTAATAATAGCTGAGCGTCCGTACAGGCCGCTGCTGATATACGTATTACCAGCTTCTTGATACAGCCCTTGAGTGAACCAAGTAGGGTTGTAGTTTGCTTCATCTAGGATTTTAGCTTGTTGTATTGGAGGTGCTTTTACTGGCTCTTGCTCTAGGCTAAGAGCGTTGAGTCTCACCGTAACGATAGAAGTACTAAGAGCGAGTGTTAGCAAAATAACAAGAGAGGGTAAAGAAAGGCCATTCGCCCCCTTTTTTTGGTTTATTCTGTAAAGGTGTCTAGATACGTTTTGTGTTAAAGATAAGGGCTTCAATCTGGTAACCGCTAAGACTAACGAAAGGTTGTCAGTCTAGGCGATTTAAGGGGGCTGCGCTAGTAAGAATGCCTAGTGCGGGTACCTGTATCTGGATGGAGATGAACGGTAGTTTTTAGTGCTCGGCGCTGTCGTCATTGTCTGGTTTGCTGGCTTTTTCTCTTGTTTGCACAAACTCAATGGCGTGTTTGACGGCTTTAGTCACCTTTTTGTTGATTTCTTCTAGTTCGACGGGCGATAGATAAAAGCTCATATCGACATCGTGGCGAATATAGCGAGGTGGTAAATGGTTGAGTGCTACACAAGAGACATCGTCCATATAGTCAAAGTCGCTACTGGCTCTGGGATCTTGCTTTAAAATAGCTTCGGTAACCAAGCGTTCGTAATAGTTGTGTACTGTGCTGGGGTCGTGAGGTGTGGTGGCCACATTGCGACGGCGGCTTAATAGCATAATAGCGACTCTCGTTGTAAATGATTAAAACCAGTATGTAGAGTATAGATGCTAATACACGTTTATCTAGCTTTGGAGTATGGAGCCTTTGTGAACAGCTTAAGTCTTCTGGGGGATATTGGTGCGGCAAAGGTCGCGGATGATAAAGCGGGCAGGGTTAAGTGCATCAGCCATCGTTTGACTAAGAGGTAATGGCTCGCCAGTCAGCGTACATGCCAGTAGTTCTGCTGTTAGCGGGGTGTAGGCTAGGCCGCGTGATCCATGACCAATATTGAGGTAAAGCCCTTGGTGATAGTCACCCTCTGTATCGATAAGCGTATGAGCATTTTTAATAAGATGGGAGTAATCCTTCTTAAAGGCACGGATATCAGGTGCAGGGCCTGCTAAAGGTAGGTAGTCTGGTGTGGTGCAGCGAAAACCCACGCGCCCCTCTTTTGCTTCTATTAACTTACGGGTGTTCTCTGATAAAGACAAGGCTAGGGTTAGTTGCTGTAAGTTATCTTGATGGTCTTGTGGGTTTATAGATAAAGCAGTGTCATTTAGGTTGTAACTGGCACCAATAGCATGTTGAGCGCGGCCCTTTATATCTGTGCTGGGAGCAATGTAACCTTCTGAGCAAACCACAGTACTGAGTTGCATGAGTTCGCCTTGGGAAGGGACATAACTAATTTGCCCTCGTATTGGTTTGGTGGGGACCCATTCTGTGAGTGAGAGTTGTTGGGCTGCATTGGCGTTAGCGATAATGACGTAATCAACATTTTGTTGCCATGTGTTCTCTGTTTCTATTTTTGCCGTTAAATGTGTATTAACCGTCGTTTGTATACCGCTTAAGTGCCATTGCTTATGTCGCTTTTCTACTGTGTCGATACAGGTATTGTTGACCTGTTTGATATGTTTGTTGTTACTCAGCCATTCACATAGTTTTTGTGGCGCGAGCCAACCGCAGTGAGGAAAAAAGAGGGCGGGGTGTTTTAGATTTACGCCTGCAATATTGCTGGCTTCTTCTCTGTTAAGGTAATGTAAAAAATCAGAACCGCTAAATTGTTGCCCAATTAAGGCGTGCTGTTCTTGAGCGCGAGTGGTTTGGCTGAGTTGTAATACACCGCAGGCTTGGCCGGCATCGGGATGAGCTTGCCAAAAGTGAGCATAGTGCTGTTGAGCGTAAAGTAAGCTGCTTAAGTTAAAGTCGTTTAGTATTTGCTCGTGTGCCGATAACTTGCCATAGATAATACCTTGAGGGTTGCCGGACGCTTGACTGGCCAAGGTATTGTGAGCATCGATTAATAGGGTATTTATATTGCGTTTGGCTAACGAATAAGCGGTGTGACAACCAGCAAGGCCACCGCCAATGATAGCAACAGTTTCTCCTGCTTTAATAGAACGATGGTGTCGGTTAATTGCCCAAGGGGTACGATTTTTTTTTGATTTTATTTTCTTAGCTGGTATTGCCTGAGTGTTTTGATTTTCTTTGTTATAGAGTACTTTTTTTTCAGTGGCGCAGCCGACTAACATTTCTCGTTTTTTACCAAAGCCTTTACGTTTTTTAATGTTAAAACCTACTTCTGTTAAGCCTTTTCTTACATGACTGGCCGCGGTAAAGGTTGCTAGGCTGGTATTATTATGGCTGAGGGTGCGCATTGTTTCGAATAAGCTTTCGCTCCACATATCTGGATTGCGAGAGGGAGTAAAACCATCTAGGAACCAAGCATCAATTGCAGTAGTTGGTATCGTATTGGGATTGATAGTATTAAAAAAAAAGCTGTTTTTTAAGGCTGTTTCAGCATCATCTATAATTAATATGAGTCTCACTGTGCCAAACTCTAAGGTATAAAAAGGGGAGTGTGTTAGGGCCTTTTGGGAGCTTAAGTGAGGTGCGATGGTTTGTTTATAAGCATTGACTAAAGCTTGGCTTAGTTCTGTTAACTCTGGCCATAAATTGAATGATCGAACTAAATCTTCTGCCGATAAAGGGTATTTTTCAACGCTGATAAACGTCATGCGGGCATTAAGAGGCGCATATTGTTTCCACAGTTGCCAGCAGCTTAAAAAGTTTAAACCTGTGCCAAACCCTATCTCTCCTATTGTGAAGTGTTGGGGTAGCGAGGTAGTGCTTACCTTGTTAGACGTGAGTTGAGAAAAGCGTTCTTGTAAGTGGTTACCTTCTAAAAAAACATAGCGACTTTCTTCAAGTCCATTTTTTGGTGAAAAATAGACATCGTGAAAGGTAGAAGAAATGGGTTGGCCTTGATCATTCCACTCTAAAGATGAAATGTTTTTTCTATCGCGATCATTCAGAACTGATTCGCTCATTTTTCAGGAAAAATCTTCTTTCAGCTGGTCGCACCACTTAGCAATACGCTCTTCGGTTTGATCAAATTGATTTTCATCATCCAATGCTAATCCTAAAAACTGTGACTGGTCTTCTGTAAGTGCTTGTGACCCAGTAAAGGTATAGCCTTCATTAGGCCAATACCCAATAATGTTGGCGCCTTGAACCAGCGTTTTGTTATGCAGGTAACCCATTGCATCTAAAAACCATTCTGGGTAGCCAATTTGATCGCCCAAGCCAAATAGGGCGACTGTTTTACCTTTAAAATCGATATCATCGATGTCGTCCCAGCAATCTTCCCAATCTTCTTGTAATTCACCGTAATCCCATGTCGGAATGCCTAAAATGATATAGGTGTAGTCATTCATGCTAGCGACGGGTGTGTCAGCAATATTAAATATTTCTACATGGTATGTATTGTTAGTACTTTCATGAAAATAACGCTGAATCTTTTCAGCGCACATTTCTGTATAGCAAGTGGAGCTGCCGTAGAAGAGGGCAATTTTCATAAGTAAAGCCAGTTAAAGATCTTATAAAATAAAATTATGTCGTTGATATATTGCATCATTTTTATATTGCGTTTGGAAAACCCAATTGTCTCCACGCCTCATAAACAATAACCGAAGCGGCATTCGATAAATTCATACTGCGGCTTTGGGCTTGCATAGGAATACGCACAATGGCACTCATACAATCGTCATGCAGTATGTCGGATGCTAGCCCTTTGGTCTCGGAACCAAAGACCACATAATCATTCTCTTGAAATGCGATATCAGTATGGTACTTCGTGCCCTTGGTGCTAATAGCATATAGCCCTTTTGGCTGTTGTTCGGCTAAAAAAGCCTCCCAGCTACTATGGGTGCTCAGTCGAGCCCATTCTTCATAATCTAAACCCGCTCTGCGTAAGCGCTTATCATCCAAAGTAAAGCCTAGGGGCTCAATAAGATGGATATGAAAGCCCGTATTCGCTGCTAGGCGAATGATGTTGCCGGTATTGGGCGGTATTTCGGGTTCTACTAAAACAATATGAATCATAAGGTATCTATGGTTTGAGATGGATAGTTTTAGCTACCCGTCCTATTTAAATAATGTTGTGTCAAAAGAGTGGCGTGATTATATAGAAAACGCGGGGCTTATAGAACCGAATAAAGTGAAAGCAGGTAAACAGTCATAACTTTGACGAAGAATAAGAATACGCCCATTTTTTATTAGAGAAACAAAGGTTTAGCGCTAGCAAAGCACTCATTTACGACTAAGCTTTAAGCAGAGTTATGTGGTTTTATCGCTAGATTTTGTGCTTTCTTTCAAAGCGCCGATTAAGGGCTGTAATTAAGGTTATCTGGTTTATCGTTTGGGAAATGATTGTGTTATCGATATTTGGGTCAAAAAATAAAACATTACGCCTCGGCTTGTGCCTATCTAAGCGCAATATCGCTTTAGTCTTACTCGACTGTAGCCAAGCAGGACAGCCGAAGGTTAAAGATAGTTTTTATTTTGATTTTTCAGATGCAAAGGGTGGCCTTAGTTCATGTCAGAGTCAGCTTAGAGAATTTGTTGAGCGTCACAATTTAAAAAATAGTGATTGTTATGCAGTATTGAACAAGGAGGATTATCAGTTATTACTGATAGAACCCCCTGAGGTTCCAGAGGAAGAAGTAGCTGACGCTATGCGCTGGAAAGTAAAAGACTTAGCAAATGTTGATATAGAAAGTACGGTTATTGCGACTTTCCCTCAACCTGAAAAGAAGATGCATTATACGGTTGTTGCTGAAAAAAATACGCTATCCCGCGTCATCGATTTTGTTAAAGAATGTAATTTTAGTTTAGTTTCTATTGATATTGAGGAGTTATCTTATAGAAACTATTTTGAAATCATTGCACAGCATAAACGCTCTAGAACTGAGAACGATAATAATACAGAGCATCAAGATAGTGATAATGTCATTGCTGATCATGGAATAGCTGTTATTAGTATTGGTGAAAATGAAGGGAAGCTGCTGATAATCAAGGGCGGTAATTTATTTCTATCCCGACGTTTTTCTATCAATTACGGTGCAGGTGTATTTGATACCTTACCAGAGGATGAAATTATTTTAGAGCTGCAACGGTCATTGGATTATTACGAACGTCAAATGAGACAGTCGGCGCCAGCTGAAATATTATTCTTTGGCGCCATAGAAGACGAGAAAATAACATCGGAAATGAGAAATAGCTTTCAGCAAAAGATGACGTGTATCGATGTGAATTTACTCCTCGGGGAGCATATTCCGAATATGGGAATAGATACAACATTGTTACTTAGCGGTGCCGCATTGCGTGGGATGGCAGCCTAATGCGACAGGAGATTAATCTCTATACGGATGAGTTTATTCCTAGTATCAAGTGGTGCTCGTTCTCTAATGCGGTTTTGGTTAGTAGTTTATGTATTGTTTTAGCTGGGTTTTACTCTTTTAACCTGTATCAAGATTATCAATCCTTAAGTGAAGAAAATATTGCTTGGATTGAAAAAACAAAAGGTCTAGAAGGAGATAGTTCTAGCGATGATTTAATGGATAAAATTATAGAGAAAAGGGAGCTGTTAGAAAAACAAGTTAGCAAATTATCAAAAGAGGTGGCTAATAAGAAGACAATTAAAGGAGTGTATGAAACAGAAAAGAATATTAGATTGGCCAGTTTTCATGATGTTTTTTTAAGTATTGCAAAAAAGTCAAGTGGTGATTTATCTGTTTCTGAAATTGGTATTTATAACGGAGGTGAGGAGGTCATTGTCAATGGTTTATCTAGAACCAGAGAGGCTATTCCTATTTACTTTAAAGATTTAAAGGAAGAATCATCATTTAGTATGACCAATTTTGGTTTGTTAAAAATTACTCGTATTGAGAATAGTGGTTTGTATGAATTTCTAATGTCAAGAAAAAACTCTTTGAAAAACATAATCAATACTGATGATAAGGTTAAAGGAGGGGATGCGATCAATACCGTTATCCGAAATAAAGGCTCGTGATAAATAAAGTGAATGTGTTTGTTGAGCGTTTTGATGAATTGGTCTTGAGGCAGAGGGTCGTCTTATTACTCTCTTTTTTGTCTGCACTTTATTTTTTATGGTATTTGTTTTTTTTACTTCCATTGTCGAGCAATAGTAAGAATCTGGTATTAGAAAACACGTATTTATCATCTCTTTATGAAGATGCAAGCCAAATAGAAAGTGATAAGCAGAGTGATAATAAGGCTTTGGGGATCATCTCGTTAAATAATAAGCTAAGTGATTTAGAAAACGAGGTGGAAATTTTAAATGCTGAATTAAAAAAATATTTCTCTATTGCTAGTTCGGCTAAGGACTTTATGAGCGTAATGGAAGATCTTGTCAGCGATACCGAAGGTTTAAGTTTGGAGGAAATAGAGCAATTACCTATAAAGCCTGTTGTTATTGGCACTGATTCATCTTTGTCGATAATGCCTAGTGGGAATAGTCGGGATGTGGCCCAGGCGGAAAATGTACATTTTTTAAATAAAACATCTCTAGATCAAGAGAGGGCCACTATTTATAAACATAGGATAGCGATAAAAGTAAAAGGGGATTATTCAAGTTTGGTTCAATATTTGGCAAAAATAGAATCTCTTTCATGGGGGCTTTTTGGGCAAGATATACATTATAAAGTAGATCAGCACCCAAATGCTCTCGTTAGTTTGGTGTTGTATAGCTTGTCTTTAGGTAGCTCTTCATCAGCTAGGGTTAAGCAGAACCCGGCATTAAGCCTTGAGGTAGATAATGATGTCTAAGGGTATCGGTTTGTTTATTTGTTTTTTATTTTTTGTTGTAGGGGGTGTTAGTGGTTTTAACGTTCATGCTGTAGCGGGAGAGCTGAGAGACCCTAGTGCTCCTCTATTTAATACCCTTAATACCGTTAAAAAGGTCGTTAAAAATAAATCAACCAGAACATACATTTTATCTTCTGTTTTTATAGGAGAAAATAAAAGACTGGCTATTATTAACAGTAAAACATATCAAGAGGGGGATTCAATAGGGGGTTATAAAATTAAAAAAATTAATATAAACGAAGTGTTAATGAGTTCGTCAAATTTAACCAAAGTATTGAAAATGTATCCCGTTGATAAATCAGGTTTTAGTATTAAATGAAATATATTATTTTACTTGGCAGTATTGTATTGCTCTTAGTGGCTTGTGCTCAAAGTCCGACTGAAACTGTGGTCGCTGATGCAATAAGTCAGGCTGCATCAGAGTCGCAACAGCGTCCTGTTAATACTGTTCCCAATGTTGTGAAAGATGCTTTGTTAAACCCTTCTCCACTGCCTAAGCCTTTTGTTAAAGAGAGTGACAAACGTTTTGATATATCGGTCAATAATGTAGCCGCTAGTTTGTTTTTTTCTAACTTAATGGCTGCAACTGATTCTAATATTATTATTCATCCCGATATTGAGGGTGATATTACACTTAACCTTAAGCAGGTTAGTGTAAATGAATTGCTCAATGTTGTTAGGGATGTATACGGTTATGCCTACAAATATGAAAATAATATTTATACCGTTTATTCTAAGAAATTAAGAACGCAAATTTTCCCCGTTAATTATATTGATGTTAAACGTGTAGGTGTTTCAGATACCAGTGTATTAACAGGAAATATTCAATCATCTGATCAGGCAAGTGCTGAATCCGGAGAGTCTAGCCAGCAGGCTGATTTGTTAGGGTCTGGCAGCACGATATCTCCAGGCTCTCGTATTCAAACACGTACAGAAGCCGATTTTTGGTCTTCGTTACGTTTATCAATTGCTGAAATTATCGGCGCTAATATTGGTCTCGATAGTGAAAAAGCGGATAACCAAACCAAGGTTATTGTGAATCCTCAGGCGGGGATGGTAGTTGTTACAGCGATGCCTGATAAATTAGAGTCAGTAAGAAGCTTTCTGGAGCAAGCAAAATTAAATATTAAAAAACAAGTTATTATCGAAGCTAAAATTATAGAGATAGAACTTAGCCAAGGTTATCAAGCGGGTATTAATTGGGGTGAAATTAATGGGCAATTGCTTTTGGGTAATAACGTTGCCGAGTTTTCTTCGCCAAATACGATTGATACTGCCGCAGAAGGCGTAGGCGAAATATTTTCTTCACTTATCAAGATTACTGACTTAAGTAAATTACTTTCCTTATTAAAAACACAAGGCGATGTTCAGGTGTTATCTAGCCCCCGTGTTTCTACGGTCAATAATCAAAAGGCCGTTATTAGGGTAGGTTCTGATCGATTCTTTGTTACAGGGGTTTCAAATACGACTACAACATCTTCTGGTTCTACTACCAATAACCCAGATGTAGAGCTATCCTCCTTTTTTAGTGGTATCTCTTTAGATGTGACACCGCAAATATCAGATGACAACGAAGTGATCCTTCACATTCACCCTGTTATTAGTACGGTTACAGAAGAGATCAAGGATATTTCTGTTGGTGATAGTGCCTTTACTTTGCCCCTTGCGCTAAGAGATATAAGAGAGTCTGACAGTATTGTTCGTGCAGAGAATAGCCAAATTATTGTGTTGGGTGGCTTGATGCAGGAAAAAACAGCAAATGCAGATGGTAAGCGCCCTGTATTAGGCGATATTCCAATTGTGAATAGCTTGTTTAGGACTACTGATCGAAGACGAGTTAAATCTGAGTTAATTATTTTATTAAAACCAACGATTGTAGAAGATGATAGTTGGAATAGAAATATTAATGAAAGTAAGTTAAGAGTCGATAAGTGGAAACAATCTTCAAATTTTTAATATGAGCACTAAGCAAAAATAGTCGCCATAAAGAGGTGAATTATGAGTGTAGTTAATAAGGCATTAGATCATTTTTCAGAAGGTGAACATGGTATTGATAAGCAGCGTATTGTTGTGGATCTGCCATTTTATGAAGATAGTGTAGAGAAAGAAGAGGGGCAAAGTGAATTTAAGGCAAGTAATAGGCCTTACATCATTATTGCTTTGCTGTTTATATCTGTTTCTATTTATACCTATGATCGTATGGTGATTTCTTCCGTACCGTTAGAGGCTGAAGAAGTGGTTGAGCCTATCGATATAGAAACTGTCCTAGTGAATAAACCATTTGAGTACAGTAATGAAGCATCAAAAAGTCAAGCGCCTGAATCCATTATAGATTTCATTGGTTCATATAATTTTATACCTGATAAAGTAAATGAGGGCAAAAAAGAGAAAGTAGTTATCTATGAGATTATTGAAAAAGTGGATAACAGTAAGAAAATAGCAGTGTTCTTAAAAGAAGCTGAAATTTTTTTAAAAACAGACAAATTAACTTCACCAAAAGGGAATAATGCCTTTGAGCGTTATCAAATGGTGTTATCTCTTGATGAAAAAAATCAACAAGCTCTGGAGGGAATCAACCGCATTGTTAACCGTTATGTTACCTTGGCTGAGCGTGTAATTAAAAAAAATGAAGCTTATAAAGTTGCTGGTTTGATTAAAAGTGCTTACTTTGTTGGGCAGGACTATATGGATATGGGGCCTATAGTGAGTAAATATGCTTCTTACCTTGATGATCAGAATGTATTTATTAATGTTCCCTCAGAGACGATAAAGCATATTAATGAGCGGGCTGAAGAAAAAGAGATGGCCGCAAAAGTTGATGACATTATGTCAATTAAACGTTCGATTTCTGATGTAGACAGTGATATTGCATTAACAGCGTCTAAATTGATTCAAGAAAATAATATCGACGCAGCAACTGTTGTGTTAGAGCGCTTTTCTTCCTTGTCAGATTACTGGGGTAAGTCTTATGACCTCTTGCTTAATATGTATCTTAAGCAATCAGATGTCAAAAAAGCAGAGGCTTTAATATCTAACAATACTACTTTAGATCCTTTTCAGATGGCTGAAAAAGTCTCTCGTTTATTTATTGCAGGGGAGGACCCTCAGGGAGCGCTCAACCTCTTGAACGGGCATTTTCCTGATATTAAGCAATACAATGAATACTATGCGGTAAAAGCAGGCTTATATCATGATACAGGCCGCTATGACGAGGCAATTGATCTCTATCGAAAATTGATTAAAGAGGACTATGACAATTCTCGCTACTGGTTGGGATTGGCTGTTTCCCTTGACGCAAAATCTGACCCTAATGCTGTCGAGGCTTTTCGCTATGCTTATGAATATTCATCCCCTAATTCCAATGTAAAAGAATATATAGAGCAGCGTCTTCTGGTTTTGGCGCAGTAAATTAACGAATGAATCAAGCATTAAAAGAAAAGAAGATACGTATAGGTGATATTTTAGTTGCCAAGCAAATTATTACCCAGGATCAATTGGTAATTGCTCTAAATGAGCAGAAAAAAATGGGCGTACGTTTGGGTAAGACTTTAATCGCTCTTAAATTTGTTGACGAAAAAACACTTCTATCTATTTTATCCGAGCAGCTGGATATTCCTTTTGTTGATCTCAAAAACTTTAACTATAGCCGCAATGATATTCGCAGCCTAAAAGAAACCGTTGCTCGGCGTTATCGAGTTGCTGTTTTGAATCATAATGACGATAGTTTAACCTTGGGCATGTCGGACCCGACGGATATTTTTTGTCTTGATGAAATATCGGCTATTTTTAAGAAGAACATCGAGCCAGTAATTGTTCGAGAAACAGAATTGCTCGATGTACTGGGTACCGCCTACGGGGAAACAGAGAAAATAGCATCATTAGTTGAGGAACTCAATGATGAACTAGAAGACGATGCAATTGATGTTGACAATTTAGTGAGCGATGTTGACGATAACGATGCCCCAGTTGTTAGGTTAATCCAAAAAATATTTGAAGAAGCAATACGCTTTAAAGCTTCCGACATTCATATTGAGCCAGACGAGCGAGTCCTTCGTATTCGTTTAAGGGTTGATGGTGTGTTATCTGAACAAGTTATGAATGAAAGGCGTATTGCATCTGCCTTAATTGTCAGGTTAAAACTTATTTCTGGTTTAGATATATCAGAGAAACGCTTGCCACAAGACGGCCGCTTTAATTTGCGAGTGGACAAAAAAAATGTTGATGTACGTATATCGACTATGCCCGTTCAACACGGTGAATCAGTTGTTATGCGCTTGCTAGTACTTGATGATGGAGTTAGAACATTTGATGAAATAGGAATAGAGCCAAGTATTAAAAAATCCTTACGTTCGGTTATTCGTCAACCTTATGGTTTGGTTTTGGTTACGGGGCCTACTGGTAGCGGTAAGACTACGACATTGTATGCAGCTTTATCAGAATTGAATACGCCAGATAAAAAAATTATTACTGTAGAAGACCCAGTAGAATACCGTTTACCCCGATTAAACCAAGTCCAAATCAAAGATAAAATCGGATTAGATTTTTCTGCTGTATTGAGAGCAAGTTTACGCCAAGATCCAGATATTTTATTGCTGGGTGAAATACGCGACTCGGAAACAGCAGAAATAGCACTAAGAGCCGCTATGACAGGACATCTTGTTTTATCTACTTTGCACACCAATGATGCAATTAGCTCTGCATTACGCTTAATCGATATGGGAGTAGATGAGTTTTTGGTTGCGTCTGCTCTCAGGGCGGTTGTTGCTCAACGCCTAGTGCGTAAACTGTGTGAACATTGTAAGCAGCCACATAGTATTGAACCCGCGCATCAGTATTTACTTAGTGAGGGTGAAAAACAGCACCAATATTATTACCCAAAAGGTTGTGTGCATTGCTTTAACACTGGTTATAAAGGGCGTTTAGCAATTTTCGAATATATCTCTATTACTGACCTTATGGCCAATGCATTAAGGGAAAAGAATATTGCGGAATTTACTCAATTAGCAAAAAGTTATCCTATTTATAAGCCCCTAAAGCATAGCGCTTTACAATTAGCGATACAAGGTGAAACCTCTTTAGATGAGGTGCAACGTTTTTCTCTCAAAGTTGAGCAAGTTGATCACGTGGAAAGTGGTGAAAGCTAATGCCTCAATTTCATTATTATGGGCGTAATCTCCAAGGTGATGCTGTAAAAGGGACATTGGATCGAAATGATAAAAGCAGTGTTGTTGATTACTTGATGCAACAAAAAATAACCCCCGTCAGCATTCAAGTCTCGTCGCCTTCATTGTTTTCAGTTGATTGGGCCGATATTAAGAAAACGCTTTCGTCTAAAAAAGTGAGTGATGAACAGCGGATTATGTTTTGCCGGCAAATGTATACCATCAATAAAGCAGGTATGCCGCTCACGCTGGGGATGAAAAGCTTAGCATCGAGTATGACAGAAGGGGCATTACGTGATGCGGTATTGGATATGGTGGCGCGTTTACAATCAGGCATGAGCTTGTCGCTGGCAATGCGCTACCACACGCGTATTTTTGATGGCCTGTTTATCAGCATGGTACAAATAGGCGAAGATAGCGGTAATTTAGATGCAGTTTTTTTGCAGTTAGCTCATTATATTGAACGTGATGTACAAACACGTAAGTCAATTAAAGCCGCGATGAGATATCCTTCCTTTGTGTTGGTGGCAATGGCAACTGCCATGATTGTGATTAATATTTACGTCATTCCCGCTTTTTCTAATATGTTTAGTCGCTTTGATGCGCAACTTCCAATTGCAACTCGAATATTAATTGGCCTGTCTAATTTTTTTGTTAATTACTGGGATTTATTACTAATTCTCCTCGCTATCTCAGGCACTTTTTTATTTTACTGGATTCGAACTGAAGCAGGGAAAAAGACTTGGGATCATCGTAAGCTTTCGATTCCGATTGTCGGCCCGCTTATCAATAAAGCATCACTTGCTCGTTATACTCGTTCATTTGCGGTGATGTTAAAAGCGGGAGTCCCTTTAACGGAGGCTATAGGCTTATGCGCTAGGGTCATCGACAACAGCTACTTGGCAAGTCGAATTGATACGATTAAGAGTGGCGTAGAGAGAGGCGATAGCTTGAAGCGTACCCATACTCGTAGTGGTATTTTCTCACCTTTAATATTACAAATGATTAATGTGGGGGAGAGTAGTGGTACGGTTGATTCCTTATTGTTAGACGTTGCCGAATATTATGATAAAGAAGTCGAATATGATTTAAAGACCTTAAGTGCCAAAATTGAGCCTATTTTAATTGTTGTAATGGCTTTGTTCGTACTGATATTGGCTTTAGGCATCTTTTTGCCGATGTGGGAAATGTATAGTGTTCAGCAATAAATAGTGTTCAGCAATAATTAGAGATTTTTATAAGCACACATCATGCTTATAAAAAGCGACAATGACAAATTCTTGTCATCTTCCCTTAAAACCTCATTTAAGCCTTGAAAACGTCAATTTTATCGTTAACTTTTCCTTTACTGGTAACAATTATTCTCGTTTTACTGAACTTTAGTTTTTCCTATTCCATAACCGTCTAGCTAGGGTCTGGCGTAATGCAGTTTCGTAACTATAGTTTAAATGAGAGTTTAAATAGAAGACTGATTCACAGTTTCCTTGTGAGCCAGTTATGGTTTTAGTTGTTTGGAGTTTATTATGAGATCAAGTGCTTCTGGTTTTACGCTGATCGAACTTATTGCAGTCATTGTTATTTTGGGTGTATTGGCGGCAACGGCAGTCCCCCGTTTCTTAGATCTGTCTGATGCAGCTCAGGATGCTTCGGTGAAAAGTATTGCGGGAGCATTGACGAGTGCCTCTAGCCTCAACCATGCGAATAATATTGCCTTTGATGCAGGTTTGGCGACAACAGAGCCAGTTCGAGTGACGTCATGTCGCGGTGCAGCTGCCTTGTTAGAAGGTGGTTTGGATTCACAATATTATATCGTAGGTGGACGTGGAACGACGCTTGATGGCGGTGGTGTTGGCACTGAAGGTGGTACATCATCATGCCGTGTCGCATTCGACTCAAATGGTAATGAAGGCTATAACGCATCAGATACGCCAGGTGAGTTATTTACCGTGTATGGCGTTCGATAGTTCTGCCCATTAACCCTGATATATTAACTTTGATGCCGTAAATTTGATGTATTGTATCTTACAGATGTAGTTTCCCAGTTTAATCGTCTCGGTCATTTTTAGCGTAGTACTAATGGTCGAGGCGATTCTCTTTTTCAGTTTATCAAAGCCCTTTAAAGATATATTTCCTTTCAAAATACGACTCTATTAGCTCATCAACTATACTTAGAGCAATGATGTACTATGCGAGGCTTCGGTGTTTCCCCTTCATTCTAGTAATTTAGTATATAGGCCCCTTCGCTGTAATGGTTTTTCATTACTAGAGTTAATCGCTGTCTTAATGATTACCAGTGTCTTAGCTCTTACAGTACTGCCTCGCTTTACCTTTAATGACAATCATATTTTGCTGGCAAAACAACAGATTATTGATGGCCTACGCCACTCTAGAGAGTTAGCGCTAGCACGTGCTCAAACGAATACGGATATTCGTTTTATTGTATCTGCTTCTACCATTGATGTAAGGCAGGACGGTGTCAGTGTACGCTTGCCGAACGTTACTTACCCTATTAATTTGCCTAGCGATATTACCGTGAGCCGGGGCAGAGGGTTTATCGTATTTGATCAGCTGGGTCAGAGTAGTACGGCGCTTATTGAAGTGAGTAATGGTGAAAGGAGTGAAACAGTTACACTGACAAGAGGGGGGTATGCTTATTAAACTGCAAAAAGTTATATACCAGCCCCGCCAACAAGGTTTTACATTAATTGAGCTCATTAGCTTTATTGTCGTGATGGGGCTTATCGTCGTATCTCTAAGCGCAGTATTTAGGCAAGCAATGACTTCCTTAGAAGAGCCGACGGTCAACAGTAAAATATTGGATTTAGCGTATTCGCAATTAAATACTGTGCTATCTAGGCGCTTTGATGAAAATACGCCAGATAATGGAACGCCATGTGATTTTACCGTTCCATGTGCTGGCATTGGTCTTGATGCGGGTGAAAGTTTAAGTAATAGTGATTTTCTAGATGATGTCGATGATTTTAATGGTTATAGCGATATTCCTGAAACTGGCTTTACTCGTATTGTTCGGGTGAGTAATAGCGGTACCTTGTTCGGCATACTGGATGCTTATGCTAAGCGTGTCGATGTAAGTGTGACTGCTTCAAGCGGAGAAAGTATTGTTGTCACGGCTTATAAGGTGAATCAATAATGACAAGCCTCGTAAGGCGTTTTCAGCAAAGAAACCGTGGTTTCACTTTGTTAGAAATGATCACGGTAATCGTTATCCTGTCGTTGACGACCATCGCTAGTACGCGCATTATTATTTCGATAGTAGAGGGACAAGCCTTAGTAAAAAAACACTCTCAAGTTTTAATCGAGAGCCAGCTAACAATGGATCGTTTAGCAAAGCAATTGCAAACAGCTTTGCCTTTTAGCTTAAGAGAAAGTAATGCCAATCGTTGTTTAAGCTTTATGCCTGTTGTTGCTAGCAGTTTTTATTTAAGTGAGTTGCCCGATAGTATTAACCTTTTTCCTACTACTGGTGCCAGTGTTCCAGTGCCTGTTGCACCTTATGCCGTCAGCGGCGGCAATGCTGCTTTTTTTTCTGTTGGTGCCCAGTCCAGTGCAGAGCTGTATGGTAGTGGAGCCACTTCGTTAGAGAGTATTACTTCACTATCTGCAAGTGCTATCACATTAAATCAAGATCACCGTTGGCAGCAAAATTCACCCGAACAACGTTTTTTTATAATAGATCGCCCTCAAGCCTTTTGTGTGGTAAATAATGAATTACGCTATTATCGAAATGTTTCTCAAACGAATGCCGATATTAATCTTAATGGTTTGTATGATGTATTAATGAATACAGTGAATACCTCCGGCCGTATTTTTACTATTGCAGATGGCCTTACAGGTTGCCAACACTGTATTGATATTCAGTTACAGTTTACGGTTGATAATATCCAACAAGTAAAGAATAGAACGGTGTCGTTATTCTATGCCCGATAATCTTATAAAGAATAAAAAAGCACTAAATCATATTTGCAGTAATAACAATTACTGTGATAAGAGTTACTGTAGTAACGGTTACCATAGTAAGAGCATAAAAAAACACTTCGGTTTTTTATTGCCATTGGCTCTATTTCTGATTCTTGCTGCTAGCGGCATAGCTCTTATCTTACTACAGCAAGTCACAAAGCCTTCAGTGAATCTCACCATAAGTAGCCTCGCAACAAATAGTGCTTATGCTGCTGAAACAGCTGCGGGGCTAGCATCGAATCAACTTTTTTTACCTATTACCGATCGTAGGCAAATGGATAATCGTTGCGAAAATATTAACATTCCAAGTGTGTTGAATGTAGATGGTTTAGATCAATGCCGTTTAGTAGTGACTTGTGAGTGCCGTTATGAAAATAACAGTGCTTGTGATACCAGTGAGTTAGGTAATTATGATAGTAGTTTAGGGATAGAAAACAGCTTTTATCGTATTCAGAGCGAAGCGAGTTGTGGCTCTGGATTTGCTCAAGGATATCGACGTATTGAATTGAACAGGCGCTCTCCCTAACAAATGGCAGTTAAAGCCGAATTATGTATTTTTAGCGATAAGTTATTGTGAATTACTTTTTATATGCATAAAAAGTAATTCACAATAATAGGGGTAGGAGAGAAACCATTATAACTTGAATGTTTTTAAATCACTATAAATAGAATTGCCGAGATCATCTAAGGTATTGGCTCGGTCGAGCGCTGACCCGCCTATCTGACTAATAGTCTCGGATGCGTTATTAATGGTATCCATCAATTGGTTAATTGATTGCGAAGCTTGTTTTTGGTCTGAACTGGCTTTCGCAATATTCTCTGACATTTCAGAAATTGAATGAATAGCCGCGTGAATAGAGTGCAGTTGTTGAGCCACTTCTTCGGTATTGGTTTTTGTTGATTTCGCAAGGTCGCGACCAACATCCATGATGTTGACTGCCGATTTTGAACGCTCTTGTAGCGTTAAAATCATTTTTTGAATCTCTTCTGTTGCTTCATGAGTTCGTTGTGATAATGAACGAACTTCATCAGCAACCACGGCAAACCCTCGGCCTTGTTCACCTGCTCGAGCGGCCTCAATAGCCGCATTTAAAGCAAGTAAATTTGTTTGTTCAGCGATACCTTGAATCGTTGAGAGGATAGAACTGATTTGTTGAGAGTGGTCGTTAAGTTCTTGTATAGCTGTTGTCGCTTGTTCTACTTGGCCATCTAACTTCGACATATTTTCCTGATTCAATTGGGCGAAATCCATCCCTTTTTGGCTGTTTTCGGCAGAGTCTCCAGCAGCATTTGCCGCTTCACGAGCGCTTTCAGCCATTTGACCAGCAGTCGATGCCATGTCATCAATAGCGCTTGCGACTTGTTGGATTTCCCCTAATTGAGTATCGATTTGTTTTTGGTTATTGTTGGAATCAGTTCTGGCATCGCCGGCTACGGCGGTTAACTTCTCTGAGCTCAGCCGCGTTTGTTGCAAAGTCTCTTGCATACGTTGAATAAATAAATTAAATGAAACGGCTACCCGTTCTAGCTCTGAGCTGCCTTTTTCATCTAGGCGCTGGGTCAAGTCGGCTTCACCATGGGCGATATCTTCCATGGTCTGACTTAATACATGTAAAGGCTTCAGCAAACGATTAATCATAATAAAGCCAAACGTTGTTAAGATAGCTATCGCAAGAATACCTAATATAATGAATCGCATGATCAGTGATTGTGTATTTGCATAGATGATAGCGTTTTCAAGGCCTGTTACCACATACCAGTCGTGATTGCTGACAGGGGTCAGTGTTACAAGGTGATCTTTGCCTGATACGCTATGCTGTGTTACATCCCCTGAGTTAGCCCACTGATCGAGAGTGTTCTGTTGAATACTGGGAATGAGGTCAGTAATCGGTTTGTTTAACATAGATTCATCGCGATGGATCTGAATAACCCCATTTTTATCGATCAGGGTTGCGAAACCATCGTTGTAGTATTTGTCTGCAAGTACGGAATCACTGATCGTACTGAGTAGCACGCTGGCACCTGACACCCCAACGGCTTTTCCATCCACAATAATGGACTTGGCAAACGTCACCATTCTGTAACCCGAGGGTTTACCAATATAAGGTTTGCTTATCGTAGGTTTATTTGATGCTAAGCCATTTTTATACCAAGCTCGTACTCTTGGGTCATAATCTGCGGGCATGTTTGTGGTCGGTTGAATGAAAAAGTTTCCGGTTTCATTGCCAACATAAGTATTAAAGAAATTGCCAGATCTTCTTGCAAAATCAATACTTGTCAGGTCACCTATTTTCTTTTCTTGTTCCTCAGACAGGGATTGTATAACACGTGAATTTGTGGAGATCCAAGTCTCGATAGATTCGGTTAGCTGAGAGGCATCTTTAAATAATCGTTCTTTCGCTCCAGCTGTAGATTGTGAATATGTGCTGGAAGCCATAATCCATGTGAACGTGACTGTAAACACAACCACAATAGCGATGAGCGAGACTATCAGTCGATCACGTAAACTTTGTAGATTCATTGCTAGCAAAACCTATGTAAAAATGAGTAACCCTTTAATAGTAGTTGAATAGAGAGAAAATGCTGCCGTTTTTGTTAAAAAGTAGCCTTATTATGCTTTGATTCTTCAGAAGAAATCAGAGAGGGATTCTTGAGTGAGGATGTTAAATAAGAAGGGTGTTAATCAATACCGCTTGATTGAGAAAAGATAAGTGTTTTACTTGGGTCATGTAGCGCTATAATGTCTTTGAATATTCCATTCATTTTGTCATTATTATAAGTTATAACAATCGAATATCAGATCAATAGCACTATATCTAGATGAGTAGCTTGCAGAGTGCCATTCAGAGGGAATTAAGAGTGGCGTTTAATATAACAATATAATTCTCTTAATCTGAAATCTATAGTTGTTCCGTAATTGAAATATCCAAACCTAGCTTGTCTTCTATCTCATCTAAGTGATTCAATAAATTTTCTTTATCGATCGTATCAGGCGCGATTAAAATACCGCTGGCTTCGAAAAGGGGTTCTCCTGACCAAGGCATACTAGAGCATTGGGTTTCTAGGTCGTCAATGCTAATTCCTTTTGCTGAAAATGCATTAGCGATTTCGCTGACAATCCCGACTCGATCGGCTCCCATTAATTCGAAGGCCAATGTTTTTGCACTTTGTTCACTCTTCTCATTGCCCGCTTCGTCTATCAGTACTTGAATGCCAGAAGCACTTAGGCCTTGTAGTGAAGAGGTCAGTGTTTGTACTTTATCTTTATCAATGCTGACTTTTAGGATACCTGCAAATTTACCTGCAAGTTGCGACATTCGGCTTTCTAGCCAGTTACCACCTTCTTTCGCAATAATGTCTGCAACGGTTTGTACGACGCCGGGCTTGTCGTCGCTGAGTAAGGTGATGATGATGTTTTGTTTAGACATAGTTTTTCGTCTCTTTATTTTTTCCATTTTTATTCGAAGGGGGTATTCACTGGAACACTTTGACCGTATTATGCCTCGCTTAGCCCTCAAGTTATACACACAATGATTATACCGCCAGATAAAATCAATGACGAAACATTACAAAACTTAATGGAAGCCTTTATTACACGAGAGGGAACAGATTATGGTGATGTGGAATTAGCGCTTGAGGATAAAGTATCATTATTAAAAAGCCAATTGATATCGGGTGAGGTGTTGATTACCTTTGATGCCGCCAGTGAATCGATTAATTTGGTCACAAAACAAGATTACCAGCAAATATCCATAGAATAGAGCATTAGGCTGCCAGTATTAATGAATGCTCATTTTCAGTTGCCGCTGGCATTGTTCTCCCACAGCAATCCACTCATCCAATATAAATGACAAGCATTGTTGTCTGAGTTGGTTACGGTTAGTTTCATTGGGCTTACGCTTGGCATCAGCGACCCACTCATCACCTAACTCGTTGAGTGCTGCAATAATCTTGGATACGGATTGAGAGTTAAGGCTAAGCTCGATATCTGCGCCAATAGCGGGGTAGCTCTCGGGGCCTGGTAGTAGCTTGGCAATAGCCGGCCGGTATTGACGCAGCATAATGATGCTCAATTGCAGGGCTTTTGGGTTGATGTAGGTGGTCGGGATCACAATCTCGTACCTTATACTAATTAAATTTGGTTACTTATATACTAATATTCTAGTCGTCAGATCGTAGACTATTTTGAGTTTTTATCCATTTTGATACACACTTCCGCACTATGACCCAAAAAATAGACCTAGTTCTCGATACATCCGGACTTATTTGTCCTGAGCCTGTGATGTTGTTACACAAAAGTGTCCGTAGCTTAAATAGCGGTGATACAGTTGAAGTGATTGCGACTGACCCAGCCACAACTCGCGATATTCCGAAATTCTGTCATTTCCTCGGCCATGACTTGCTCGTCAATGAAGAAGAGAATGGTCAGTATCGCTATCTTATCAAAAAGAATTAAACACTCTTTTACTAAAACAGCCTTTGATTTAAATCAATTCCCTTCGTCTTCCGCCAGTAATGAGATAGCAGCAATGGCTTCAGGGTCTTGTGATTTGATTTTATTAGCGATGTGGTGCTGAAAAAAGTACTTAAATTTAGGGTTATCTTGAGCAGGGTATAGGCAATCGTCACCTGGTAAGATAGGGGTTGATATAACACGGTCTTGATCCGCTAGCATGCCGGTAATGCTGCCGTCATGGAATAGTCGCCAGCTGATAATTTCGGCTAAGGTGAGGCTTTGGAAACCATCGTTAGACAAGATCGCATGAGTTCCAATGGTATCGGGTACTTCTTGGATGATGTCATCGGCATTTTCACACTGATACTCATAGTATTCAGCAGCCGTTTCAAGCTCAACAACCTTGTGAATAGGGGGTTCTTCGAATACTTCATCAATACCTGGATCATAGTAGCCTTCCCAGTGCCCATTCAATGGGTCACAAAGCTCGGTGCATGACATCATCTGGTTGAGCCAAGGCACAAGGCCTACCACTTCACCACTTGCCTTCAGGCCCCAGCAGAGTATTTGTAAGCTAAACAGACGGCCATCACTGGCGTCATTAGAGTACAGCATCTCTAAGCCATCAAGTTCGGGGGAAAGTCTGATGATGCGCTCATCATCAAGGTCGGAGACAGGTCTGCCGCTAAAAATATCAACGACATTATCGGCATTGCGGGTTTCGTCTGAGGTATTCATAATGCACCCCCTAATAACAACTGAATAGTAGTAGGCTGCCTGTTAAATGAAAGAAGTAAAACCCTACGCACAAGCTGTAGTGCTTCCTTCATTTGCGAACACCATATATTGACCCACCTACAATGAAATGGTTCATGGTGTTCATTCAGTGCAGTTAACTTAAAGGTATATCGAGTTGAGTAAAAGTACAAGCCAAAATGTCTTCCCTCTTGAAAAATAGTGACCTCAATCTTCATGCTGATTCTGGCTTGTCATTACAAGCCTATGATAGTAAAGGTAAAAATGAAAAAACTATAGATTCGGACTCTCTAGTTAATTTGTTCAATGATGTGTTTCTATCATTACACAATACTTGTTTAGTGGGGGGTGGTACCGAACCCGAATATCGCCCAGCGACTATCGATAGCACAAATAGTATTCATCACCGTATTATTTTTAGAGAGGATTACGTATCCAGCGCCTTACATGAGATAGCGCATTGGTGTATTGCGGGCCAATCTCGACGTCAGCAGATAGATTACGGATATTGGTATGTGCCTGATGGGCGTGATCGGGAGCAACAGAGTTTATTTGAGCAAGTTGAGTGCAAGCCCCAAGCACTTGAGTGGATATTCTCACTAGCGGCAGGTGTGCGCTTTAGAGTCAGCGTGGACAATCTGGATGCTGCTATAGACGACGCCACAGGTGATAATATTACCCAATCATTATTACGCTTCAAGCAAGGTGTGGTTGAGCAGGCTCAGGAATATTGTCTTAAAGGCCTTAATGAACGAGCTGAACGTTGGTTAGCCGCACTGTATTCTTTCTCTAGCGGAAAAATAGTGTCTTCTGATCAAGCTCGCTTGTTGGTGATGAAACCCGAATATTATTGCATGTCGTCTTTATAGGGGCCCGTCGATATTGTCTAGTAAAGATACTTCAGAAAAACAAAAAAATGCTCCCAGTATATTAATAGATGCGTCTATTTATATTTTTCAATATTATTTTTCCTTACCCGATCATTGGTACAGCAAAAAAGACAGTTGGCCAACAGCTGCGGTATACGGTTATACCGCTTTTTTAGTGCGCCTGTTGGAGCAACAACTATCAAAACAGAACTATTTAAAACATGGCTTTTCAAAACAGAGCCTTTCAAAACAGAGTAATTCAACGACTAAACGACACATTACTAAGAGATACATTGCCGCTTGTTTTGATGAAAGCTTGGCGAGCTGTTTTCGTAATAAAATCTACCCAGAGTATAAATGTAGTCGAGCATTACCCGATGAGGCGCTAGCATTTCAGTTAAAGTCTTGTCGTCGTGTTACTGGTTTGTTAGGTATTAAAACCTATGGCAGTAAAACCCATGAAGCCGATGATTTGTTAGGTAGTTTATATCAGCCTTTGGTGCGCACTCGAAAGCCAATCGCAATATTAACCCGAGATAAGGATCTTGCTCAGCTATTACGGCGTCCTCAAGATTTTTTATGGGATTACTCTGCATCATCCAAAACGAGTAAAGCTAAGCAGGTAGGAGATGATGCTTGTGATGATAGCGCTGAGCAGATCGGCGTTAGGCATTTCCAAAAGGATATAGAAGATAAATTTGGTGTGGCAGCGAGTCAATTAATTGATTATTTAGCGTTAGTCGGTGACAGTATTGACGACATTCCCGGTGTGCCTGGTGTTGGTCCTAAAACAGCGCAAGCTTTATTGTCGCATTTTGGCGATGTTGATAGCCTCTTCAACGATTTACAGCAAGTCGCGACGCTGCCAGTGAGAGGTGCAAAAAAACTGGCTGAAAAACTGCACTTGTTTCGTGATCAAATTGCTATTGCACAACAACTGGCCACGATTACTGACAATATTGATCTCGGGGTTGGACTAAAAGATATTAATTGGCGTCCCAATTCCATCGAGTATGATCATATTGAAGACTTTTGCCACCGAATGGGATTTCCGCGTTTGTTTTCTCGCATGGAAAAAGTATTTAGTTAGATGAAAATTGTCATCGNNCGCACTCTTGGGGTGAAGCTTATCGAGTATTCGGATCAGATTAGAGTAGCGCAACAATTAGCCACGATTGTGACTGATTTAAAATTGATTCAAGGTGTTGGTGAGTTACATTGGCAGGAGCCTGAGTGGGCATCGCTTGAGCGCTTCTGTACCCAAATGGGCTTTCCTAAATTGTTTCAACGTATATTAGTGTTGAAACATCACTTTTAGTATTTTCTGTGATTTTTAGTATGTCTGAACGCCCCCATTAACATTCTCAAACAAAGTAGTGTATGAAAATAATTGTCGATCAAAATATTCCTCTAGCACAAGAGTTTTTTAGTCACTTAGGGGAGGTGATTGCTTTACCGGGCCGAGATTTGAAATCAAGTGATCTCAAGGGCGCCGATATTTTGCTGGTGCGTTCTATCACGCAAGTGAACGAGAGTTTGTTATCGGGTAGCAACATTCAATTTGTGGGTAGTTGCACTATTGGTATTGATCACTTGGATACAGACTATCTTGACGCCAATAATATTACTTGGGCCAATGCCCCTGGCTGTAATGCGAATGCGGTTGTGCAATATGTATTTAGTGCTATGGCGGCCTTGAGACCTGAATGGCAAAAACACACTATCGGGATTGTGGGTTGCGGTAATATTGGACGTCGTTTGTATCAGCGTTTATGCCGTCTTGGTTGTGATGTGATGGTCTATGATCCTTTTTTGGAAAGTGCACCACCTGTTGATATAGACCCTGCTCATTTGGTCAGTTTTAATAAAGTACTCGATGCAGATATTATTACTTGCCACACACCTTTAACACGGAATGGCCCATTTCCAACGTATCATTTGTTTGGCTATGACGAGCTGTCTCAGCTATCGGATAAGACGTTATTAATTAATAGCGGCCGAGGTGCGGTGATTGATAACGAAGCTTTATTATCAGTATTAAATCAGCGCACACTATTAAACCAACCCGTTCTGTCATTGGCTTTGGATGTATGGGAAAACGAACCGACGATCAATCGACAATTGTTAGAAAAAGTAGACTTAGGGACTTTTCATATCGCCGGTTATAGCGTCGAGGGAAAAGAGCAGGGTACTTATATGATTTATAAGGCCCTATGCCAATTTTTGAATAAGCCCATTCCTCAAGAAAAAGACTTGTTATTATCCCAAGATAAAACAACGCTTGATCTACATCAGCATGAACAAGCCAGCCTTAATGATTTAATATTGGCTTGTTACAATATTGTGGATGATGATAAAACATTGAGGAATGATTCGCGTTTTGATCTCTTACGCAAAGAGTATGTTTCCCGCAGAGAATACTCTCATTTCGAACTATCGAATTCTGTCCAGAACCTTCAACCATCTTTCGATATCATTAAAGGAAAGTACTAGCTTATGGCTTTGCGTTTAGGTTTGTTGATTAATCCACTAGCGGGTATTGGTGGCCCGCTTGCTTTGAAAGGCAGTGATGGAGATGAGATTGTAAGTAAAGCATTATCAATGGGAGCCGAATGTCTATCAAGTCAGCGCGCACAAGTGACTTTATCCCAACTAAAAGAATTTAGTGATGATATAGCGTGGTTTACTGCCCCAAGTATTATGGGCGAAGACTGTTTAAAACAGTCTGGTTTTAAGCCTGTTGTGATTGGGCAATTGACACGAGAAAAAACTACTCCAGAAGATACACAGCGGCTTGCGAAAAAATTAGTCGAGCAAAAAATAGATCTATTATTGTTTGTGGGTGGTGATGGCACCGCGCGTAACCTCATTGATGCCATTGCCTATGATGTGATTGGTCAGCAACAATTGGTCTTGGGTATTCCCGCGGGCGTCAAAATGCATTCCGGTGTTTATGCTATTTCCCCTCAGGCCGCAGCACGTGTAGTACAAGAGTTTTTGCAAAAGAAACCCGTTTCTATTTCTTTGCAAGAAGTCCGAGATATTGATGAAAGTCTATTGAGAGAAGGGCAAGTTAATTCAAAGTATTATGGCGAATTAATGGTGCCTAATGATGAACGTTATGTGCAGCAAGTTAAAAATTCAGGTGAGTTAGATGACTCAGCAATGCAAGCGGAAATTGCTGCCGGTATTGTCGATGAAATGGATAACGATACAATTTATATAGTGGGTGCGGGTACGACGCCAAAAGCAGTGATGGATGAATTGGGTTTACCCAACACTTTGCTGGGTGTCGATATTATTTTAGGCCGAGAGCTAATTGAGTCTGACCTTAGTGCAGTTGAACTGTTGGACACTTTAGCGACTTACCCTTATCACCCGGTTCAATTAATTATGACAGCAACAGGCGGGCAGGGACATGTTATCGGGAGAGGTAACCAGCAGTTATCTTCTACTTTACTTAAAAAAATAGGTAAGGATCATATTTTATTACTATTAACCCCCAACAAACTAGCAGCCCTAAATGGTCGCCCTTTATTAATGGACAGTGGCGATGCGGAGCTGGATCGGCAGTGGCAAGGGTGGATCCCCATTATTACAGGTTATCAGCAGCAGAGTACTTACCCGCTTTATAGCGGTGGGTAATGAATAAACAGGAGCATTATGTCTACTCAAGGTCGTTTGTTTGCACGTTATCTCGATAATTTACCGGCAGGGAAGTTGGAGTGGATTGGTGTGCGTCCTGCACGCAAAGTACCCATGAATATTCTAGAAGAAACGATGGCAATAGAAGGTTTAGGTTTAGCCGGCGATTGGCGCTGTGAAGGTAGTCGCGGTTCTGCGAGGCAAGCGACGATTATTAGTGTGGAATATATTGATATTATTACACGTTTGTTAAAAAAAACCCCATCGAAACAATACCCACCGAAACAATACGGTATTGACCCTGCGATATTGCGACGTAATTTAGTTGTCTCTGGTATTAATTTAACTGCATTGCGGCACCAGCGTTTTCAAATTGGCGATGCAATATTTGAAGCGACAGCGCTGTGCCATCCTTGTTCTCGAATGGAAAAAGCTTTAGGTCAACATGGCGTTGCCGCTATGCTAGGTCATGGTGGTTTGTGCGCAAAAATAATTCGTGGCGGAAAAATAAAAGTAGGCGGTGATGTTGTGCACTTAGGGCCTGTTGAGTAAGTAAAGTTAAGGTGAAAAAATAATCACATTATGACGTATACCCTAGAGCCTTTGGGCTATATCAAAACCTGTTTTCCTGAAAAGTTTGGTATTCCTCGCCAGCCTTTACTCGCACCAAGTGCAACAGCCGAACTGTTATTATTGCCTCCATTTAATGACCCTGATTGTGTTGAAGGCTTAACGGAGTCGAGCCATGTTTGGTTATCTTTTGTTTTTCATCAACATCTCAATGATAAATGGAAAGCGAAAGTACGACCGCCTCGTTTGGGTGGAAATAAAAAATGTGGTGTCTTCGCCACTCGCAGTTCTTTTAGGCCGAATAGCTTAGGCTTATCTGCAGTCAAATTAGACGATATTATTGTTAATAAAAATGAGATTAAGTTGATTTTTTCTGGTGTTGATTTGCTTGATGGCACACCGATCGTTGATATTAAACCTTATATTTCTTATTCGGATTCGATATCCAATGCTACTAATACTTTGGCCAGTTTTTCTCCTGATATTTGTTCCGTTATGTTTGGTCTGGCGGCCCGTCAGTTTTGTCAGCAACAGTCTCAAGGTAATGAGTTGTCACAACTGATTACGGAAGTGCTTCAGCAAGACCCTCGGCCAGCTTATCAAAATATTGATCCAAATCGTTATTACAAAATGAAACTAATGGGATTTGATATCGAATGGCGATGTGTATTAAAGCTAGAGAAGAAGATGATTGAAGTTGTGAAAATAGAAAATACCAATAAAAAAGGCGCAGTATAAACTGCGCCTTTTTTGATTTCGTATACGTCTTATCGTTTAAATAGAATTCTATCCAAAGACAAACTGCCGCCGCCATTTTTCATGAGATAAAGTAGGGGCAGTACCCAATAAGCGTGGACAGTCCACCATGCATCAGGGTAAACGAAGAATTGAATGACTAGGGTCATTACCATCAAGCCTAATGCGGCAAAACGAGTTAATATTCCGAATAAAATCATGAGTGATAAAAAGAATTCACCAAAGGTGCCCATATAAGCCGCTAGTTCAGTGGGTATAAGTGGGATGCCATATTCAAAGTCAAATAGTAAAAAAGTATTGTCTGTCACACTCCAAAATGCAAAATGTTGACCCGCAATAGTCCAGCCTGCAATTTTTGTTTGTACGGCAAACCAAAATACTTTGAATATCACTAGCCGCATAGCAATATTAACAAACCACTCAGGGATATGAGAAAGTGCGTTATCTATGGGGCTTAATAGTTTGCAGAAAAATTGTTTCATTTTATTTTATTACTCCGAAAAATATGTTCGTTATATTGTAGCGTGTTAACATTTTTTTATTCAAAATATACCAGTAAAAAATTGATGTTCGATGCCGAGTGTAATGGCAGAACTAATATCAACGCTATTCTCTTTCTGTTGTGCAAAATTTGCGGCTTCTATAATTGACTTCTTTTCCAGCAATGATTGGTAAAAAAGATAAGTTCCATAGTCAACATTAAAAACAAATACCTCATAGTAAGGTCTGACAACAATAAGCCATTCAGGTTCATCTAAGCTAATCACATCTTGGTTATCTAAGCGGCTATCTGTTTTGTCATCCTGATTAGACTGCCAAATAGTGAAAACAGGGAAGGTGGACTCAATGAGCGTCAGTGAAGGGTGAAAATTAACCCCTGAGCGTTCAAATTGCTCTGGATTTAAAGTAGAAAAAAATGGCTTATCGAGTACCGGTGTATCAACCGCATGGTATGCCTGATGGCGGGCTAATTCAAGTCGAGCGACATCAGCCAAATAAAGCATCTCCTTGGTATGCTCAAACTCAGATAAAAATTGAGGAAATTGTGCGCCAAAATAGACCATTGCGGCTTGTGATGGAGGGCTATGCCTGATGTAGACATTCGCTGTACCATTAAAGAACTCTTCGCCTACTAGTTTTTTAATTGTAGGGTATAAATCACCCAAGGCTGTCGTGAGTGAGTAAAAAACGTTATTTTGATAGATAGAAAAGCGCTCGTTAAGTGCGACTTCGGAGCGGTTTTGTATTGTATGCTTTAAGGGCTCAGATAAGCCTTGAAACAGTGACTGAGCAAATTCGGCTTGCCAGTTTGGTGGGGGCAAAGGGGCTGATGAAGGTGATGCCATTATATTTTCTCTGCTGCTGTAATGACTGTTTTCGTTTCACTACCGAAACATTGAGACTCTAAGTGATTCTCACACAAGCCCTTGTTGATAGCATCTGTCATAATCATTTCTGCTTTTTTAGCTTCATCAACAAGAGTGCTTAGCTGGGGTATATTGGTATCCCATTCTATTAGTACGGGTAGTGGCTTATCAACTTTTGTCATAACAGATGAAAATAGTGACCACACTTCATCAATCACAGGTGAGCCATGGTCATCAATCAGGAGTTTGCCTTCACTCGTGTGTGACTCGCTGTGCCCAGCAAGGTGAATTTCTCCTACCGCATGTAGAGGATAGCTCTCTATGTATTCTTCGGCTGATGAAGATAAATTATTCGAAGATACATGGACATTATTAATATCCAACAATAAACCACAGCCGGTCTGCTTAACTAGGGCGTTTAAAAATTCAGTTTCGCTCATTTCATTATGATTGAAACCCATATAAACAGACGGGTTTTCGATTAAAATACTGCGTTTTAATTTGTTTTGTACCGTGTCGATATTTTGAATCACGCACTCAAGAAAATCTTGCGTATAGGGTAGAGGGAGTAAATCGTTCAGGAAAATGCTATTCCAGTGGCTCCACGCTAAATGTTCAGATACTTGGGCGGGTTGGTACTGATCAACCAGTTTGGCAAGCTGATCTAAGTGTGTTGATTCGATACCGTCTGCACTGCCGAGTGAAAGCCCAACACCATGCATGGAAATAGGGTAGTGCTCATTGATCCTTGATAGAAAGTAATGAGGAAGCCCGCCATCGCCCATATAGTTTTCGGGGTGGCATTCAAACCAGCCTATATCGGGTTTGGTTTCGAGAATTGCTTCGTAGTGTTCTGCTTTAAGGCTAATGCCAACACTATTGGGCAATCCAGAATTTTCTTGTATCGGCGTCATGGTGTCTCGTATGCAAACTCACAATCAACATTATTTGGGTAAAAAAAGACCGGCACGGTGGCCGGTCACGGGGAGTACTTATTCATGAAAAGTATCTATTCATCAACAGCATTCATGAACGAATAACTTAACTCGGAAGGTTATTTTTAGTTGGCTCTAGTGTACCGCCGACTAGTTTTTCACAAGTGCCTTTGGGTACAAATTGCCAAGCATTACCTTGAGCGTCTACGGTAGAGGTACCCGCACAGCTAGTGCCTGGACCAGCAGCACAGTCATTTTTGCCTGCTTTAGAAACACCGTAGCACTTCTCCGCCTTGTATTTTGGCCCTGCGACGGCATCATTCGCTGTTGCTAAAAATAGGCCTGCAGCGATAGCACTAGAAACAGCGATAGATGTTTTAATGTTTTTCATGGTTTGATCTCCAAGTGGGTATAAATTCGTGAGTGATGACATCATTTGTTAAAGTTGACGGATCACCGTATTGTAAACGGTCATTAATACATAACTTAGTAAAGATAGTTTACATTAGCGTATCTGTCGATTACGTAACATTATGAGTATCAAAGAAAATAAAAGTTCATTGGAGTGCCCCATAAACACTAACTTATTCGTTATAAGCTTATTTAAATTTGTCATAGTCACAGTGATCTTATATTCCGCCTCTCAGAGCACGTTTGCTTGGGGGCCACTGGGTCATAAAGCTATTTGTGATGCTGCTTGGAGGGCAAGTGATTCAGGTATGAGACAAGCGCTAGCCAGCTCAGCTAAGCGTATGGGTTACAAGACCTATGCTGAGTCCTGTCTATGGGCGGATGATATCCGTAGGGATCGATCGTATGCTTGGGCTAAACCACTGCACTACATGAATCTACCCCGTGACGCCGATAGCGTTGTAGATGGATCATGTGCTAAGAAGAATAGGGCTCAGGCTGGCAGTAAGCCCCAATGTGTCTGGTCTGCTATTCAACATTACCATCAGCGTTGGCAGAATACGGGGCTTTCCCGAAAGCAGCGAGATGAGGCTCTTTTACTTTTTAGTCATTTTGTTGCCGATATCCATCAGCCTCTCCATGTTGCTTATCGCGACGATAGGGGCGGTACACGCCGCAATGTGACGTTTGAGGGCCGTCTGATGTCCTTACACAGCCTCTGGGATAGCCCTATTTTGTATTGTGGTACACGTGCTAAATGGCGGCAGTTGGGGAAACAGTTATCGAGAAGTCACAGTCGTTACAATGGTTCTGAAACGGCCAATATAGCCGTCTGGGCAGAGGAATCTTTTGCCTTAACTCGTTTGATTTATGGCGAGTTAAGCTCGCGCTTGCCAGCATCTTACTGTGATAAGTTCCATCCCTTAGCCATGGTACGTTTGGAGCTAGCGAGCCTGCGTTTAGCGGAATTGTTCAAGTCTAAGCCATTTGATGCAGAACCTTTAAGGCCCTCTGGTGGAGACAGTGATGCAGATAAGGTACAATCCGCGCCCAATTTAATCGAACGATTCTCTTTATTCATTTCCCAATTATTGGCTGCATTATGGAAATCAATCCTTACCTTACCACCTTAAGCGAATTACAAGAGCGCACCGATGTGCTTAGGGGGTATCTTTGACTACGATAGTAGGAAAGAACGACTGACTGAAGTCGAGCACGAATTAGCGGAGCCGAATGTCTGGGACGATCAAGAGCGGGCCCAAGAGTTAGGTCGTGAGCGTTCTTCTTTAGAGCAGATCGTGAAGACTATCGATGACCTTGATCAGGGAGTGAGCGATACTCGCGAGTTATTGGATATGATAGTCGAGGAGGGCGATGAATCTGCCCTTGCTGATGTTGACGATGATATTAACAAGCTAAACAAGCATTTGGGTGTACTTGAGTTTCGTCGAATGTTTTCAGGTGAGACAGACGCCAATAATGCTTACCTTGATATTCAGTCGGGCTCAGGTGGAACCGAGGCGCAAGATTGGGCTGAAATGGTACTGCGGATGTACTTGCGCTGGGGTGATGCCAAAGGCTTTAAAACGACCTTAGAAGAAGCGTCGCCCGGTGATGTTGCGGGTATTAAAAGTGCCACTATTCGCTTTGAGGGTGAGTATGCTTTTGGTTGGCTGCGCACGGAAACCGGTGTTCATCGTTTAGTGCGTAAATCGCCTTTTGATTCTGGTAGCCGTCGCCATACTTCATTCTGTTCTGTTTTTGTTTCTCCTGAAATTGACGATAATTTTGAGGTGGAAGTAGATAAGTCGCAAGTGCGCGAAGACACGTATCGTGCATCGGGAGCCGGTGGTCAGCACGTTAACAAAACAGATTCGGCCGTACGTTTAACACACGAAGAGAGTGGTATTGTGGTTCAGTGTCAAAGCCAGCGCTCTCAACACAAGAACCGAGATCAAGCATGGAAAATGCTGCGAGCTAAATTGTATGAGCAGGAATTACAGCGCCGCAATGCCGATAAGCAAGAGTTAGAAGACAGTAAGTCTGATATTGGTTGGGGTAGTCAGATCCGGTCTTACGTGCTTGATGATCAGCGCATTAAAGATTTACGCACCAATATACAAACCAGTAATTGCCAAGCCGTATTGGATGGCAGCTTAGACCAATTTATTGAAGCGAGTTTAAAAGCAGGGCTTTAGTTTTAGGTATAGATTTAGGAATAGTTTTATCAATCTATTTCTACTTTATAAATTATTCATTCAGATAACATTAAAACGATTATGACAAACGAACAGCAGCAAGATGAGAATAAATTAATCGCGGAACGCCGTGAGAAATTAGCGAATATCCGTGAGCAGGGTATTGCTTTTCCTAATCAGGTTACCCGTGAAAATACAGCCTCAGAATTAGAAGCCGCATTTGGTGATAAAACGAAAGCAGAGCTGGAAGAACTTGATCACACCGTATCGGTAGCTGGGCGAGTGATGGCCAAACGTGGCCCCTTTATGGTGTTGCAAGATGCATCTGGACGTATTCAGTTATACGCAAGTAAAGATGCTCAAAAGCAATTAAAGGCCACTACAGGCTTATGGGATATTGGTGATATTGTGAGCGTAAAAGGTGTACTACATAAATCGGGCAAAGGCGATTTATATGTCAATCTTGATGAGTTTCAATTACTCACAAAAGCACTACGCCCCTTGCCAGATAAATACCATGGCTTAGCTGACCAAGAGATCCGTTACCGTCAGCGTTATGTTGACTTAATGGTTAACCCTGAGGTGCGCGATACTTTTAAAGTGCGTTCTCAAGTGATCAGCTTTATTCGCGATTACCTGAACTCTAATGGTTTTTTAGAGGTAGAAACCCCCATGTTGCAAGCTATTCCGGGGGGAGCAACAGCAAGGCCGTTTATTACCCATCACAATGCTTTAGATATGGATATGTATCTTCGTATTGCACCAGAGTTATATTTAAAACGCTTGGTTGTCGGTGGTTTTGAGCGAGTCTATGAGATTAATCGTAATTTCAGAAATGAAGGTTTGTCGACGCGACATAATCCAGAGTTTACGATGTTAGAATTCTACCAAGCTTATGCTGATTACAATGATTTAATGGATCATACAGAAAATATGCTGCGTGGTATTGCCGAAAGTATATTGGGTACAACCGATATTAAAAACACCGTGAAAAATGCCGAAGGTGAAGTGGTAAAAGAAACCACTTATGATTTTGCTAAACCTTTTGAACGTTTAAGTGTATTTGATTCTATTTTGAAATTTAATCCTGAAATCAGCGCAGAAGAATTGGCAACTGATACCGGAGCGAAGAAAATAGCGGAATCGCTAAGTATTCCATTGAAAAGCACATGGGGTTTGGGCAAGCTACAAATAGAAATATTTGAAAAGACCGTTGAACATCGTTTAGAGCACCCTACCTTTATTACGCAGTATCCGACGGAAGTTTCACCATTGGCACGACGCAATGATGATAACCCCTTTGTGACAGATCGCTTTGAATTTTTTGTCGGCGGTCGAGAAATTGCTAATGGTTTTTCTGAGTTAAATGATGCAGAAGATCAAGCCGAACGTTTTAAAGAACAAGTGGCAGAAAAAGATGCCGGTGATAATGAAGCAATGCATTATGATGAAGACTATGTGCGTGCATTGGAGTATGGTTTGCCGCCTACGGCCGGTGAGGGTATTGGTATCGATCGCTTAGTGATGTTATTGACTGATTCTCCTTCTATCAGAGACGTCCTATTATTCCCTCATATGCGACCCGAGGTTTAAATCCTGTGCCGGATAAAAATATAAAGATTGACCAAACTTGGCTTGAGCACTTACAAGCTGAGTTTGAAAAATCTTATATGAAGGAATTAAAGGCTTTTCTTGTCTCAGAAAAGCAGCAAGATAAAGTGATCTACCCTCAGGGTGATCTTATTTTTAATGCATTAAATTCAACCCCCTTAGATAAGCTGAAAGTCGTTATCTTAGGGCAAGATCCTTACCATGGACCCAATCAGGCTCATGGTTTGTGTTTTTCCGTTTTACCTGGCACCCGTTTCCCCCCATCGCTCAAAAATATATTCAAAGAAATCGAGCGCGACCTTGGCTTACCTCATCCCGAACACGGTTGTTTGCAATCATGGGCTGATCAGGGCATTTTGCTTTTAAATGCTACTTTAACTGTCCAGCAAGCGAATGCAGGCTCACACCAAGGCAAAGGTTGGGAGGTGTTTACTGATAAGGTGATTGAGGTTGTTAATGAGCAGTGTGAAGATATCGTATTTCTACTGTGGGGCAGTTATGCCCAAAAGAAAGGCCAGCTCATCGATACAAATAAACATCATGTGCTAAAGTCGCCACATCCTTCTCCATTGTCTGCGCATCGTGGCTTTATTGGTAACGGGCATTTTTCTTCAACGAATAAATGGTTAGAGGGCAAAGGTAAAACACCTATTGACTGGTCTCTATAATACGCCGTTCCAAGAGTGCAATTTAATAGTGAGCCAGTTGCTTATTCTTTAAAAAATCGATTAGCACGCGCACTTTTTGAGGCACAAAATCTGCTTTTGGGTAGTACACACAAGTTTTATATACCTTGCTGTGAAAGTCTGGCAGCACTGAGATTAATTGTTGCTCACGTAACTCTTCTTGAATTATTTCACTCGGTAAATACGCAATTCCAAAACCGTTTTTCGCGGCGCTAATCATGACTTCGGCACTATCGACCGGCATTATAGTGTTTAAGTGAATGGTTTCAGATTCAAATTCCCAATTTACGGGTAGATGTTTGTTTTCATACACTAGGCAACAATGTTTCCTTAAGTCTTGCAGTGTTTTAATGGGCGGATGTTGCTGTAAATAATGTGGTGAAGAAAATAAGCGATTACGATAAGAATAAAAAGCGGTCATGACTGTAGTATGCGCATCATAATTGTTGATTTCTCTACTGATCGAAATGTCAGCATCTATTGTGGGTAGGGTATTAATTTTTTGAGGCAATAGCTCAAGTGTGATAGATGGGTAATGTTGACGAAATGTTGCCAAGACTGGCATTAAGAACCGACTAAATAATGGCTGTGGTGCAGCAATTCGCAAAGTGCCTTTGAGATCTTTCCCCAAACTTGTTGTTTCATCTAGTGCTGACAACCACTCATATTGTAAGTGCTTTACCTTATCGTAAAAATATTGGCCAGCTTCGGTCAATGTCAGCTGCCTTGTTGTTCGGTTAATAAGCTGAGTACCTAAAGACTGCTCTAATTTAGTTAGGCGTTTGCTCACTGCTGGAGCATTGACACCGTACTTTTCAGCGGCCTTTGTTAACGACTGTTGTTCAACGATGCACTTGAATAGCATTGCGTGTTCAAACTGACTCATATTATTCCATTTTGGAAATAGATAACTTCCATTTAGCTTAGTTATTTCCTTTTAGGGTTTAAATATACTGATTTTTTCATTAAAAGCTAGAGGTCAATTATGCAAAGCCCTGTTTTCGAGATGCTCACCTGGCGATCCGCCATCAATGTAAAAGATAGTGAGATGATTCGTGTTATGACACACTTTAGTGAAGTTGTAGAGAAATTGCCGGGGTTTCTATATCAGTCCCTGTACAAGAATGCGGCCAGCCAATGGGTATGTATCTATTTTTGGTCCACCGAGAAAGAAGCGTATGCGTCTAATGAGCTTGTCGCAAACACTGTCGAATTTGCTGAATTAATGGCTTTGATTGAAAAAGAGAGTGTCACCATGGAGGTATTTTCAGCCATGCAAAGTACGGGTCATATCAGCTTTGTTGCTAGCTAGTAATATTGTTAAGGCTAGAGTTGTTAGCTACTTAATAGTTGAGTTGCTGCTTCCATTTCTTCACTGAGGTCAGTGGATTCAATATGGCTGTCCGCTTCTAAGCCAAGGCGTTCGAAAGATCTTACGCTTTGGTAGTCTGTATCCCCCAGATCTCCTTCCGAGCCCATATAACTTTGTAGCATGGCGACGGTGACAATATCGGCATAGTCAGCTTTCGGTATATCGCGATCAAATATTAAATGGTCACTTGGTACTCGCTGAAGCTCTTTTGGAAACTCCCATTTCTTTAATATAGTGTTACCAATGACAGGGTGAATTTTTTTGATGACAGTGTCGAGTGAAAAGCTGTCTTTTAATAAGACGGGGTGTTCTTCAGCAAAGGTTAAAATTGGCAATACACCAATTTGATGTGTTAGGCCGCCGAGTGTGGCTTGATCGGGACGTAGTTGGGTACGATGGCGGCATAAAACGTGACACATGCCTGCAATCTCGCTAGAGCGTTGCCATACTTCGCGCATGCGTCGATCAACAATACTAGAGGTTGCTTGAAACATTTGTTCCATGGCCAGCCCTGTCGCTATATTGGCTGTATACTCCATACCAAGGCGCATTAAGGCCATTTTTAAATCTCGAATCTCTTGTGCGGCACGAAATATAGGGCTGTTGGCTACTTTGATAATACGAGCACTGAGAGCGGGGTCATTGCTGATCACTTTTCCCAAGTCATCTAGGCTGGCATCTGGGTCTTCGGCGACATCTCTTACGCGCAAGGCCACTTCGGGAAGTGTCGGTAAAACTAGTTGATCTTTTTTAATGGCATCGATAATTTCGTGACTAACTTGCTCGACTATATTGCTCATAATGAGTGTTGCTCATAGATAGATTGCTATTTCATATGTAAACCTTATTCATTAGTTATAGCATAGGGCAGCATTAATGCATTGAGTTTATGCTGGCAATCTTCTTCTGCATATACCTTGTCGTCGTTTAAGGCCTGTTCCGTTACCACCGCGAGTAGCTCTTGCCCGTCATCCACTTTGGCGCTGATGACCACATGGCCAATAGCTTGTTTCGAATCAGGGGAGAAGAGAGGGGCACCGGGAGCGATAGGCTGAGTCTGTGTACTGCTGAAGCGATACATGTGTTTCTTTAGCTTGCCTAGGTAGTGCATTCTAGCAACCACTTCTTGTCCAGTATAACAACCTTTTTTAAAGCTAATCCCATTGCCAATGAGTTGATAATTCAGCATTTGGGGGATAAATTCTTCGATAGTTTCTGTTCTAATTTCACCGATACCATCAGCGATATTTAGGGCGTGCCACAGGTTTTGGTCAGATGTGGTGAGCAGTGCTTCTACAGTGGAAACTTCTTCCTTATTGATCCAGCATTCATAGCGCTTTTCGCTAACACGGATAAGATGCAGCCCTTTATGATGCGTAGCATAGCCAAGGGTTTCAGGTGGATTAGGAAAATATGCTTTGATGTTACTGTCGCCTAGCGCTGTAATATCAGTGATACCCAAGATACGATAATCATCACTGGCATCACTCAATTCTACTTTTGAGAACACGCTGTACTTTTTTAAACACTCTAGTGCATGGGGAATGACTTCTTTAGGCATGCTAAGTGCAATGGTATCTTCGCCTACTTGTAATGCTCTAAAGCTGAATAACATCCTGCCTTTGTGGGTGCAATGAGCGCCTAGGTTACTTTGATTTTCCCCTTCGGAAAAGGAGAGGGCATCTATATCGCAGGTCACTTGGCCTTGTAGAAATTTTTTAGCATCTGGCCCTTTGGCAAGTAATACCCCATAGTCACTAATATCGATTAATGGGTTTTCTATTTGTGCATTCATAGTGTTTCCGACATAGTGTTTTTGAAAAGATAAATTCATTGAGTGATGTTAACCCACAATTGAGGTTATAATGGGGTTAATCTTTTGAAAATAAACAGCAGAAAACCAACTATGGAAAAAAACCGTTTACTATGGGGCAGCCGCAGAGGCATGCTTGAGTTGGATCTGATATTACAGCCTTTTGTTGAGAATACGTACCCGGTATTAGACGAGGCGGATCAAAAGCGTTATCAGCTTTTGCTGGAAGAGCAAGATCAAGATCTTTTTACTTGGTTTTTAAAACGTCAGGATCCTAGTGATCCCGAGCTGCTAAGGATAGTGCAGGTTATTCGTGAACATACAGAAGAAAATACCACTCACAAAAGATAGCGGCGTTAATAGCTCTTACTCTAAGTTTGGGTGCTATAAAAATAGCGTTAGCTCAAACCCTATTGGCGCTCAACTCGTACGGATCAGTCCTTCTTACTTCCTGTTGGCCATGGTGCTTTTGTTGCATCTTATAGCAACGATCGCCATTTTTTTAAGTCGTATTGACGTTTTGTGGTTGGCCTTGGGCATAGCAACACTCATTGCTCATGGGTATTTCTATTTTACCGCTTGGCTTCGATTTCCTATTTATCGATTACAGCAATCTCAAGATGGGCTTTGGTTTTTCTATAATGAGAGAGACAAGGTCGACTTTTTTGCTATTAAGCGCTGTTACTATTGGTCCCGATATCTAATCATTTTTTATACCGAGAGTTCTCAGGGGAAATCTACTTTTTTCCCTATTTTTCCTGATAGTTGTCGACACAAGCAATCGGACAGTACCAGCAATTTTAGGCACATCCGTATAGTCGCTAAATACTTCTTATGAGTGGCTTGTTTTTGAGTAGCCTTGCTGCTGGAGATAAGATCAAACTATTTTATCCACTATCACATTTTGCGCTGCGAAATTAGTGGGTACTAATATAGTATCTCGAGCGACGCGTCCTAGGTCTGGGAAATCAAGCGAGTAGTGTAAGCCACGGCTTTCTTTGCGCTCCATTGCAGAGCGAATAATCAGTTGAGCAACCGTTGCTAGGTTGCGTAATTCAATTAAGTCATTACCTACTTTGTAGTTATTATAGTATTCCGCTATCTCGCGTTGTAGTAGTTTGATTCTATGTTGGGCTCGTTCCAGCCTTTTTTGTGTTCTAACAATACCGACATAATCCCACATAAAACGCCTAAGCTCATCCCAGTTATGAGATATGACAACATCTTCGTCTGAGTTGGTGACTCGTGATGAATCCCAATGTTTGGGGGTGTCCATTTCGGGAATATTAGCGATATTGTGTTTGATATGCAGCGCCGCAGACCTTGCGTAAACAATACATTCTAGTAATGAGTTACTGGCCATACGGTTGGCGCCATGCAAACCGGTAAAGGAGGTCTCGCCAATAGCGTATAAGTTTAGTAAGTCAGTTTGGCCGTTATCGTCAACCATAATTCCGCCACAAGTATAGTGTGCGGCGGGGACGACAGGGATGGGGTCTTTGGTGATGTCAATCCCATATTGTAGGCAGCTTTTTTTCACATTAGGGAAGTGTTCATCGATAAACTCAGCGGGCTTGTGACTGATATCCAAATACAGGTGGTCACAACCTAGTCGTTTTATTTCGTGGTCGATTGCGCGTGCCACGATATCCCTAGGAGCTAATTCTTTTTGCTTATCGAAGCGGTGCATAAAACGTTCGCCGCTAGGCAATGTTAGATGAGCCCCTTCGCCTCGTAAGGCTTCTGTCATCAGTAGGGTTTTTGCTTTAGGGTGATAGAGGCAGGTCGGATGGAACTGATTAAACTCCATGTTGGCTACCCTGCATCCAGCTCGCCATGCCATGGCGATACCGTCTCCACTGGCACCATCTGGATTACTGGTATAGAGATAAGCTTTACTGGCACCCCCCGTTGCGAGAATGACTACTTTTGCTTGGAAGGTGCATACTTTGTCACTTTCACGGTCATAGACGTAAGCGCCGCTGCAGCGCAGGCGCCGGCTATTGGCATCGGCTTGATGAATCAAGTCAATGGCAATATGTTGTTCAAATAGGTCGACATTCTTAGATTCGCGAATACGCTCAATTAGAGTACTGTGCACAGCTTTGCCGGTGGCGTCAGCGCTATGAATGATGCGGCGGTGGCTATGGCCTCCCTCTTTGGTGAGGTGGTAATCGTTATCGTCTTCTGTACGGGTAAAGCTAACTCCCTGATCGACTAGCCATTGAATGGCCTCTTTGCTATTTTCAACCGTAAATTTCACAGCATCTTGGTGACATAAACCAGCGCCAGCATCTAAGGTGTCTTTGACATGAGCTTCTATAGAGTCTTTATCATCTAATACAGCCGCAATACCACCTTGAGCGTACCAAGTCGAGCCATCTTTGAGACGGTTTTTGCTGAGTACGGCAATGCGGCCAACTTCGGACAGGTTTAAAGCTAAGGCTAAACCTGCCGCTCCGCTGCCAATAACAAGAATGTCGTGACGAAAATGCATATTCATTGGTAGACTACTACGTAATTGAATTTAAAAGAGTTTGGAGATTCCAGAGTATATCACCTTGGAACTTATCTGAAATAATTGTGTCGGAAGTGCGGCCAACTATTTTAAGTCGCCAATCGATTGAAAACAAACACTAAAAACAGAAAACAAAGTTATGCTAGGGAGCATCCATGGTCGCGTCAACAGCGCAAAGCAGTAAGAAAGATAATGCGCCGAGTACTGATCAACAATTAGTTGAAAGGGTACAGCAAGGGGACAAAAGAGCATTTGACCTACTCGTTCTTAAATACCAACATAAGATTATTTCTGTTGTGCATCGCTATGTGCGCGATTCAGCAGATGTGCAAGATGTTGTCCAAGAAGCCTTTATTAAGGCATATCGGGCCTTAGAAAATTTTCGTGGCGACAGTGCTTTTTATACTTGGATGTACCGCATAGCAATTAACACAGCGAAAAATCACCTAATCTCTCGTGGTCGTCGGCCACCGGCTACCGATGTTGATATCGAAGATGCTGAGCATTTTGTTGGAAATGATAGCTTACAAGATTTTGATACGCCTGAAAGTAGTTTGTTTTGTGATCAACTGCAATCAGCTGTTGAGTCTTCTATCCAAGGTTTACCAGAAGACTTAAGGACTGCCGTCACTTTAAGAGAGATGGATGGTTTGAGCTACGAAGAAATAGCCGATATCATGAAGTGCCCAGTTGGGACAGTACGTTCTAGGATATTTCGCGCTAGGGAAGCGATTGATAAGGTAGTGCAGCCTTTGATGGCATAATATTGTCATTGGCTTACGGTATTTTGATTGGCCTTAAGTAATTGAATTTATTGGTAATAATAATATAGTGAAGTTTTTTTTGTTTTTTGTGAACTTTGTCATAAAAAGCAAGTCATAAACCTGAACCCGTACACTTAGCAATTTTGGTAACCTTTATGTCTAAACAGTCTCCATCAAAACAAGAGTACTCATCTAAACAGCAATTGAGTGAATCTCTATCCGCGTTAATGGATGGTGAAGCTACTGAAATGGAGCTTCGTCGCATCTTAAAGTCGAGTGAAGCAGATAAAGAGTCAATCGATGAGCGTTGGATGCGTTACCACCTTGCAAGTGATGCTATGAAAGGGGAAGTTGAGCTACAGAGTAGTATGGATTTCTCTGCTTCTATATCTGCAGCTATAGCGGATGAGCCAACGTATTCTTCTGCTAGCACGAAAAAGAAAGAAAAATCTGCCTTTTGGCCCAATTTAGGCCGTTTTGCTGTTGCTGCTTCAGTTGCTGGTGCCGTGGTAGTCGGGGTACAGTTTGCCCCAACAGAAACGGGTGGTGCAATAGCAACCACTCCTTCCCCCATCACCAATACGCCAGGTGCTATTGCTAGTAACCCTAACTTTGGACCGGAAACATCTGTAAGAGCAGTGGGTAATCAAGCGCCTTCTGAGCAGCAAAAGCCAATTGTGATTAACGAAGCGACTCAAGAACAATTGCAAAAAATGGAAGGTGAAATTAATCGCTTGATGTTAGAGCATGCACAAGATGGCTCACAAAATACTCAGCAAGGCGTTTTGCCTTATGTAAGAGTGCCTGACGCAGAGCAATAGTTGCTGTTTAATTAGCGATTTTTCTCCCATATCCTTTCTCATAATAGTACCATTAGCCCGTTACCATTCTAGGTTCGGGCTTCTTCGTATCATGCAGACATCACTTCTTTCTTTCTTCTTTTTGCTTTTTGCTTCTACCAGTGTATTGGCAGATGGGGCGTCTAGTACTGAACAACTCGTTGATAGCCCTATTAATAGCTCTACTGATAGTTCTATTAGTAGCGCGGTTGAAAAAAATATTGTCGATGAAGCAGGTTCAGACAAGCCTATCTTAATGGAAGATCTCAGTGACAATGTCAATGAGGATACTGATGATCAGCAAGCCAGTAGTTTTGAAGATGAGTTTTTTGAACCAGCTGACCAGCAAGAAATTATTATTGATTCAATACAAGCCTTGTTTTCTGTCTTGTCTACAGCCAATAAAAATATCAGCCATCAAAGTTTATTAACCTATGAAGCTAACGGTTTTATTACAACGTATAAGTTATTGCATCTTGTAGAAGATAATGTTGTTCATCAGCAATTGATGTTTATGGATGGCCCTAAACGTGAAGTAATACGTAAACAAAACTTATCTGCTTGTGCTCAAGGCGCGACTCGATGGGGGCTTTGGCCGACAACAATTGAGTCATCTTCTCTGTCAGCTTATCAGTTAAAAACGGTAGCACTAGAGCGAATAGCAAACCGCCAAGCAATTATTTTCGACATTGTGCCCAAAGATGAATTTCGCTACGGTTACCGATATAGTGTGGATAAACAAACAGGCTTAGTGTTAAAGGCAGTCACTTATTACAAAGACGCTATTATTGAGCGTATGCAGACAGTATCGATAGATTTTCTTGAGGCAGAAAAAGAGCTGGCTGAAGGCAGTAATTATTCTTGGCGAGTGCCCGAAGTAGACCCTTGCTATTCTAGACAGTTTACACCTGCATGGTCGGTCAATTGGTTGCCTGAAGGGTTTGAGTCGGTCGGCAATAGAGTAACAGCTCAAGGTGAGCAAGTATTAATTTTTGCCGATGGTTTGGTTTCTGTCTCTGTTTTTATTGTAAGTTCAGAATCAAATAGTTTATCAAAAGCCACCGCGAGACATGGTGCCACGGTGGCCGTTGTTACTCCAGTGTCTTCTCAACCGGGACGTAGTATCGCCGTTGTTGGTGAGGTGCCAACGGCTACGGCACGTAAAATAGCGGTATCAGTCAGAGCCTTAAAGTAAGGTAACCAAATGCCATTTATTTATGGCTTTAATTATTTGTTAAGTGTTGAAGATGTTAAAAGAAACAGGCCGTATAGTTGATATAAAAGAAGATGCTCTTTGGGTGGAAACCATAAAGCGTTCTACTTGTGGTTCATGCGTTGCAGAAAAAGGTTGCGGTCAAACACTATTACAAAAAATAGGGGTACAGCCTAGTTACATGCGCATTCCCTTAAAAGAGGGCGCTCAATATTCCTATCAATTGAATGACTCTGTCACTATTGGTATCCCCAATGATATTGTTGTTAAAGGCTCTTTATTACTTTATTTAGTGCCGCTCATTTTTTTACTTGTTTTTAGCGGAGTCGTCCATACATATCAATATAGTGATGCGCTAGTCATCTTGGCAGGATTATTTGGCTTTTTTTCATCTTGCCTATTGATTAGATTGTATAGCTATCTTCATCGTAATGATGAGCGTTATCAAGCATTCTTAGTCGAAAATGAATTAACTCAAACGATTCATATTAATTAAATGTGTTTTTTAAAACTATTTTGAAACCAAGTCTTCTATAAGGGGTCTTTATAAATGAAAAACACTCAAAGTAATACCAAAAGAAATAGTTAAGAGGAAAGTAATTATGCGAATGAACCAGTCCTATCAGTTTCTAACTGGCTTATTGCTAATGATAGTATTTACATCCGCTGCACAAGCAAGATCTTTTCCCGATTTTACCGATTTAATCGAAGAGAAATCGCCTGCTGTTGTAAAAATTACAGCAGAAACAAAAAATAAGCGCTCTAATCAACCTCAGGCAGAAATTCCTGAAAATGTTCCTGAAATCTTCAGACATTTTTTTGATCCTAGGCAAATGCCTGAAAGAGAGTCTCGCGCTGCGGGATCGGGTTTCTTAATTTCTGCTGATGGGTACATTCTCACTAATAATCATGTGGTAGAAGGTGCTACGGATGTTTTTGTTCGTCTTATTGACCGACGTGAGTATGATGCTGAAATTGTAGGTACAGACCCACAATCTGATCTGGCCTTATTGAAAATCAAAGAAAAAAACTTACCTTTTTTACGACTAGCAAATTCAGATAAAGCAAGAGTAGGTGAATGGGTGTTAGCGATCGGTTCACCATTCGGTTTAGATTACTCTGTTACCGCTGGTATCATCAGTGCTATCGGCCGTAGTATTCCTGGAGAAGGTAGACAAAACTATGTTCCCTTTATTCAAACCGATGTGGCTATTAATCCCGGTAACTCGGGTGGCCCTCTCTTTAATTTAGAGGGTGATGTGGTTGGTATTAATTCTCAAATTTATACCCGTTCAGGTGGTTCAATTGGTTTGTCATTTGCGATTCCTTCTAACCTAGCCAAAGATGTTGTCGAACAATTAAAGCAAACGGGTAAGGTTGACCGTGGATGGTTAGGTGTCGTTATTCAGGATGTCGATAAAGACCTCGCCTTATCTTTCGGCTTGAAAAAACCACAAGGTGCGTTGGTTGCTCAAATGGAGCCGAATGGCCCTGCAGAGCGCAGCGGTTTGAAAGTAGGCGACATTATATTAACGTTCAATGGCCGCGATATTGCGACTTCATCTGACCTGCCTTATGTTGTGGGTCCTGTTAGAGCTGGAAGCACAGTGCCTGTGAAGATCATCCGCAAAGGTAAGAGGCGTACAATCGATGTTACCGTTGGGACGCGAGACAATTCAGGTGCGGCTACTGTGACATCGTCTACGCAGCCGGAGCCCGCTGAAACAAGATTGGGTTTAGTCGTCGAGGAAATGACATCAGAGATGAAGCGTTCGGCAGGTACTGATGGTGTGCTTATTAAGCAAGTATCGCCTAACAGCCCCGCTGCCGATGCAGGTTTAGAGCCAGATGATATATTAGTGCAGTTAGGTTTTGATGAAATTAGCTCAGTGAAGCGTTTCAGAAAGATTGAGCGTTCCTTACCTGTAAATAAACCACAGCCAGTGAGAGTGATACGACGGGGCTCACCTCTGTTTCGAAGTATTACGATTGATAAGTAAAGATTACTTAGTACAAAAATGAAAGCGGCTCTAGAAAAAGATTTTAGAGCCGCTTTTTTTAGATTTGATTTTTAGTCTCGCTTTATAATATTAACTCAAAACTAATACCGTGCTGTTTAAAGCCTAATGATTGATAGAAGTGATGGGCGGAGTGTCTATTGATATTAGATGTTAGCGCTAATTTATAACACCCTGACTGCTCTGCTACCACCTTGGCATGTGACATCATTTTTCGGCCAATGCCCTTTCCTTGAATATTTTTCTGAACACAGACCCCTTCTACGATGGCAGATGGTGTTCCGCTGTGCCCTAGGTTATCCATAATTAATAAACAAAAGACACCGACAATTTCATTCGTATCTGTAGAGGCGACAAAAATACTGTAGTCGGGGTAGCCTTGCATTTTGGCGAATAAGGTATTCGCTTTTGTTAAGGAAATGGCTTTTCCGTTATCCATTGACTCTTGTTGATATAAGGAAATAATATCTTTTAGATCGTCTTTTTTGGCTTTTCTCATTATTAGTTCTTTCATTACTTACTTCTCATTTTTAATTAACCAGCTATTTCAAGGATTTAGGCTTGTTACTTAATGCTGTCATCATATTGTCATTAATCGTACTTAAAAAAATCATATTACTATCATCTCTCTGTCATGCAGTTTGATTAACTTGTCTACACAAGTTGAGGTGAGAGTCAAAATCATGAACGCAATTAATGTCAGTCACGTTACAAAATGCTACACAACTAAAGTATTGGATGATATTAGCTTTTGCATCAATTCTGGTGAGATGTTGGCCTTAATTGGTCCGTCGGGTTCGGGGAAATCAACGTTAATGCGCAATTTGTCTGGCCTAATGAAATGCGACAAAAATGAAAATAGTCGCATACAAATTTTAGGTGATGATGTTCAAGTTGCAGGTAAGTTAGCAAAAAAAATCCGCAAAACAAGAGCAAAAGTGGGCTGTATATTTCAGCAGTTCAATTTAGTTAATCGCCTCTCTGTTATTAATAATGTTCTTATTGGCTGTTTAGGAAATATTCCTGCTTGGCGGGGTTGTGTTGGCTATTTTACAGCAGAAGAAAAAGAAAAAGCCTTACGTGCGCTCGATCGAGTTGGTTTAAAAGACCATGCGTATAAGCGAGCGGATCAACTTTCAGGTGGTCAGCAGCAACGAGTAGCCATTGCGCGAGCACTAACACAAGAAGCCGATATTATTTTAGCTGATGAGCCTATCGCATCACTCGATCCTAAGTCATCACGTATCGTGATGGAAATGCTGAAAGAAATTAATGAAAAAGACGGTAAAACCGTCATTGTGACCTTACACCAAGTGGATGTCGCTAGAAAATATTGTTCGCGTGTTATTGCATTGCGCGGCGGCAAACTATTTTTTGACGGCTCACGTGACCAGCTTACGGATGAATTAATGTTTTCTCTTTATGAGGAAGAAGCGCAGGATATGCTAACAAGTGACACACTAAATGATGAAGTTTCAATTGATGATGTTGCTAGTGCTCATCATGAAAAAAATGATTCATTAAAATCTAAAAATACACCTATTGATAATCCAATTGCTATTGCTGGTTAAGTTTATATTAGTAATAGTTTAGAGGTCTAAATTATGTTTAATACTATTAAGAAAGTTGTTATCGGTACAGGTATTGCCTGTATGGCTCAAGGCGCTATGGCTGCTGAGGAGTTAAAATCATTAAATTTTGGAATTATTTCTACAGATTCTACACAGGTTCTACGTGATACATGGACACCATTTTTGGAAGATATGAGTAAAAAAATGGGTGTCGAAGTGAAGCCTTATTTTGCTAGTGATTACGCGGGCATTATTCAGGCGATGCGTTTTGATAAAGTAGACGTGGCTTGGTTTGGTAATAAATCGGCTATCGAGGCGGTTGATCGTTCCGGTGGTGAAGTATTTGCACAAACAGTTGATAATGAAGGTAACCCAGGTTACTGGAGTTTGTTGTTAGCGCATAAAGATAGCAAACTTAATAGCGTAGAAGATGTGATTAAAAATGCGAAAGATTTAACTTTTGGTAACGGTGACCCCAATTCTACGTCTGGCTTCTTAGTACCTTCTTACTATGTTTTTGCTAAAAATAATATCGACGCGAAAAAAGCATTTAAGCGTACTACGAATGCTAACCATGAAACAAATGCATTGTCTGTTGCAAATAAAAAAGTTGATTTCGCTACTAACAATACTGAGAACCTTCGTCGCATTCAAGGTAAGTTTCCAGAAAAACATGATCAAATCAAAATTCTTTGGAAATCTCCTTTAATTCCATCTGACCCTATCGTATGGCGTAAAAATATGCCTGAGGCAACTAAGTCTACTATTTATCAATTCTTTATGGACTATGGAAAGTCAGGTGATAAGCAAGAATTGGCTAATTTAGATAAATTACAGTGGTTACCATTCCGTCCTTCTAGCGATGATCAGCTATTGCCTATTCGCCAACTTGTTTTATTTAAAGATCGTTTGAAAAAGGTTAATTCTGATAAGCCATCAGAAAAAGAAATTGCAGAAATCGATGCAAAACTAGCAGTACTGAATCGTCGTATGGCTGCTCTAGAAGCAATGGCCTCTACTAAGTAAACCATTAAAAAAGCTATTAAGGATAGTTTGACCCTAAGGAAGGGGTTCGTATTGATCAACCTTAACGCTATTTCTATATTCAGTGATGTAATTTATGAATTCTATAACAACAAAGCCATTTACTTTTTTCATATTTAAAGTCAATGCTGTGAAACTGCTTATTAATATAATAGTAGTGGTTGTATTATTTTGGGCCTGGAATGGTGCCGAAATGGATCTAGGTTTGTTGGTAAGGGATTCAGGAAATATGTGGATATTGGCGCAGGACTTTATGCCGCCCAATTTTAATGAATGGGAGCTATATGTAGAGGAAATGATAGTCACCGTGCAAATTGCTATTTGGGGAACCTTATTGGCTATTATTGCAGCGATTCCTTTTGGCATTTTATCTTCTGAAAACCTTGTTCCAGCTTGGGTTTACCAACCTGTTAGGCGCTTTATGGATGCAGCGCGTGCTATTAATGAATTGGTTTTTGCAATGTTATTTGTTGTGGCGGTAGGTTTAGGGCCATTCGCGGGTGTGATGGCTTTGTTTATTCATACAACGGGTGTGTTGGCAAAATTATTTTCAGAAGCGGTTGAAGCAATAGAATTACAACCGGTAGAAGGCGTAAGAGCAACGGGTGCAAATGGCATTCATGAAGTGATTTACGGTGTCATACCGCAAGTCATGCCTTTGTGGATTTCATACTCACTATATCGATTTGAGTCTAACCTGCGTTCTGCAACCGTGCTCGGTATTGTCGGTGCTGGTGGTATCGGCGTTGTTTTATGGGAATCCATACGAGGGTTTATGTACCCAGAAGCAGCAGCCATTATCATTATTATCATAGTGTCAGTTACTGCTGTTGATATGACCTCACAGTTTATTCGAAAAAAATATATTTGAACCATATTTTCTTAAAGAGTGAAGATCTTGTCTAGACAAGTTGATAAGCGAAGTCATTTGATCAATGCAGGAAAAGGACGACCTATTTATCGTCAGGTAGCCTGTGCATTGGAAACCATGATTTCGAAAGAGTTTGAAGTGGGGGACTATCTGCCTTCGGAAAATGAATTGTCGCTTCACTTCAATGTTAATCGTCATACGGTGAGAAGAGCAGTTGATGATTTAGTGGCCGCGGGTTTTATATTGCGTCAACAAGGAAAACGATCATTAATTATTAATGATCAAATAGAATATTCACTTAATTCGGGTCGATTCACGGCAAGTTTGGATAAGCTAAGGCGTAATACATCGAGTCAATTAATTAAAAGTGATCTTGTCCCTTCAAACCCTAAGATAGCGAATTATTTGGGCATTAAAGAAGGTGCGGCAGTGATTGTTATTGAAACTTTACGTTTTGTTGATAGCCAACCTATTAGTTTAATCACGCACTTTTTAAATTCGCAATATGTTCCTAACATACAGGGTATATATGAAGGCGGGTCTCTGCATCAATGTATAGAAGACCACTATCAATTGAAACTAAAAAGAACATCAGCATTAATATCCGCCGTTATGCCGACAAAAGAAGATGCTTTTCAGTTGAAAAGCTCTTTGACTCAGCCGCTGTTAAAGATTAAGTCATTTAATGCAATTGAGTCAGATGTAGAAAAAATAGTTGAAGTGTCAATATCAAGAAATCGATCAGATCGATTTCAAATTAAAGTACCTTATTTATAGTTTGATCTCTAAGAGGCAACCGTTTATAAAATGGAAACAATGAAAGTAAATAACAATCGACAAGATTCTCTATCTGTTTTAGCAAAATCTACCTTAGAGAATATTAATAAATACTGGAATGAAGTGAATATATCGCCTGACTTTATTTTTTTAAAAAAACCTGAAGTTGGTATGGTCATGGTTAGAGCTCAAACAAGCGGAGAAACGCAACAATTTAATATGGGTGAAATGACCGTTACACGTTGTGTCGTGCGCTTAGAATCAGAAGAGATGGGTTATGGGTATGTTTCAGGAAGAAATAAAGAAAAATCAACTTTAGTAGCACTTATAGACGCTTGTTCCCAGGTGCCTTCATTAAAAGATGTTGTTCAAAAAAAAGTAATTGATCCCTTAAGTGAATTACAAATAGCGGTAGAGAAAAAACAAGAAGAAAAAATAAAACCGTCAAAAGTCAATTTCTTTACTATGGTGAGAGGAGAGTAACTATGCAGTGTTCTAGCGCTATTTTAAATAAATTAATGCCAATCTTCGAAAATGATGTTGATGAAAGTCAATTGCTATTTAGGAAAATATTAAAATCTATGTCAGAACCTGGAAAAATATTTCCTATCGAAAATGATGGCGATAAATACAGCAGTATTTGGGCTGTTGCTCAGGTGCTTCTTGATAGTGATTGCAGTGTTGCATTATATCCTTCGATTACACAATCTAGCTTTTCACGCTCTGTTTCTTTTTATACTAGTGCTTCTATTATAGAAGACAAAAAGAAGGCTGATTTTGTTTTTATGTCTTTAAATGAGCTAAGTAATATAAGTCACTTCAAATTAGGGACCTTAGAATCACCTCACACCTCTACTACCGTCGTTGTGCTAGTCGATGAGTTGGCAATAAATGAACAAATTAAATTAAGCGGACCTGGTATTAAAGATGAAAGAGATTTGTTTATTTCTAATATAAGTGTTCAACAAATTAAATTACTGAAAGACAACAATCGATTTTATCCCTGTGGAGTTGATTTTATTTTCTGTTCAAAAGACAAATTAACGGCCATTCCGCGAAGTACTAAAATCAAATCCGCTCTATTAAATGAAAAAAAGGAGTGTGTTTAATATGTACGTTGCTGTTAAAGGTGGTGAGGTTGCTATCGATAATGCCCATACATTGCTTGCGGAAAAACGACGAGGCGATACGAGTGTTCCTGAGTTAAGTATTAAACAAATTATAGAACAACAATCGCTAGCGGTTGATAGGGTGATGACGGAAGGCTCGTTATATGACCCAATATTGGCTGCATTAGCATTAAAACAGGCAATGGGTGATAGTTTGGAAGCTATTTTTTTATTGCGTGCTTATCGAACTACTTTACCACGATTTGGTTTTAGCCAAACGATTAATACCTGCGCAATGAGAGTTGAACGGCGTATTAGTGCGGTTTATAAAGATATCCCTGGTGGTCAAGCACTAGGCCCCACTTTTGATTATACGCATCGCTTACTGGATTTTAGTTTGTTGGATGAGCAAGATCCAAACTTTAATCAAAATGATAAAGAAGAAAACATCTCTATACAAGAAGAACAAATTTCTGATGATAGGAAAGTAGACTATCCAAGAGTGCTTGATTTTTTAAAAGAAGAAAAATTATTACCTCAATTACAGCATAACAATGAAAAGATCTCCGATATTACACGAGAGCCCATGGAATATCCTAGCGATCGGGCAACACGGCTACAACAATTGACGCGAGCAGATGAAGGCTTTTTATTATCCTTAGCTTATTCAACTCAGCGCGGTTATGGTCGGACACACCCTTTTGCCGGTGAAATTAGAATGGGGCAGGTCGAAGTATCTCTGTTTATTGAGGACTTAGGCTTTGGTATTTGTCTGGGCGAAATCTGTGTAACAGAGTGCGACATGATTAATCAATTTTCTGGTGATCAGAATACACCTCCGCAATTTACACAAGGTTATGGTATCAGCTTTGGGTTTTGTGAACGTAAAACAATGGCAATGGCTTTAGTAGATCGTTCACTGCAAGCAAAAGCCTTAGGCGAACCACTCGATACACCTGCCGCACAAGAAGAGTTTGTGTTATCCCATTGCGATAATGTCGAGGCTTCAGGTTTTGTTTCGCACCTAAAGCTACCGCATTATGTCGATTTCCAGTCAGAACTATCGTTAGTAAGAAAAATGCGCAAGGAATATTTTGCGAAAAAAAGTAATGAAGCGATATCATCAAACAAAGGAGAGGGCGTTCATGGATCCTGTTGATTCGTATAATTTTGCTTACCTCGATGAGCAAACAAAACGTTCTATACGACGTGGTTTATTAAAAGCAGTTGCCATACCCGGTTACCAAGTACCTTTTGCTGGTAGAGAAATGCCCATGCCTTATGGTTGGGGTACGGGTGGTGTACAAGTAACTGCGAGTATCTTAGGTAAAGACGATAATTTGAAGGTGATTGATCAAGGCGCAGATGATACAACCAATGCTGTCAGTATTCGCCGTTTTTTTGAGAAAACGGCTCAAATTGAAACGACAACTGTGACTGCTGATGCCAGTGTGATTCAAACACGGCACCGCATTCCCGAAGAGCCATTGCATAACGACCAAATTTTAGTCTTTCAAGTACCCATCCCTGACCCCCTCAGGTTTATCGAACCCAGTGAAACGGAATCGAGAAAAATGCATGCCTTAGAAGAGTATGGTGTTATGCATGTCAAATTATATGAGGATATTTCTCATCACGGACATATCGCAACGACTTATGCTTATCCTGCATTAGTTAACCAGCGCTACGTCACAGATCCATCACCTATTCCAAAGTTTGATAACCCTAAGATGCATATGAGTGACGCCTTATTATTATTTGGGGCGGGGCGTGAGAAACGGCTGTATGCAATACCGCCTTACACCGATGTTAAAAGTCTAGATTTTGATGATTACCCTTTTGATATCCAGCAATGGGATCAAGAGTGCGAACTATGTAATAGCCAGCATTCGTTTCTTGATGAGGTCATTGTTGATGATGAAGGTAATCGAATGTTTGTTTGTTCAGACTCCCATTATTGTCAACAGCGTGTTAAGGAAAAAGAATTATCAAAAAAAGAATTGTTAAAGGACCGTAATGTATGAATTCGCCAATGCTAATTCCGAAAATAGAAGAAAGCCCTATTCTGAGAGTGAAAAACCTTAATAAACTTTATGGTATCAATCGCGGTTGTCAAGATATTAACTTTAATTTGTTTCCTGGAGAAGTGCTTGGCATCGTGGGCGAATCGGGTTCAGGAAAGTCAACTCTACTTAAGTCTTTAAGTGGGGAGTCTGAGCCGGATACAGGAAATATAATCTTTAATTCTTCTATTAACGGAGAGAAAAACCTGTATCAGGTTGATGAGGCACAAAGACGATTATTAATGCGTAGCGAGTTTGGTATTGTTAAACAAAACCCGCGTGATGGTTTACGGTTACGGGTAAGTGCTGGCGCTAATATTGGTGAACGCTTGATGGCGGTCGGTCAACAACATTATGGCGAAATTCGTCGTACAGCAACGGATTGGTTAGAGCATGTTGAGATTGAAGGGGATCGTATTGACGATTTCCCGTATTCATTTTCAGGCGGAATGCAACAACGTTTACAAATAGCTCGAGTGTTAGTGACAGAGCCGAGACTGGTGTTGATGGACGAACCTACAGGCGGACTGGATGTTTCTGTTCAGGCACGACTCTTAGATTTGGTGCGATCTTTAGTCACAGAATTGCAATTATCCGTTGTTATGGTAACGCATGATTTGGCGGTGGCTCGATTATTGTGTCATCGTTTATTAGTGATGAAAAAAAGTCGTGTCGTTGAGAGTGGGTTAACAGATCAAATACTTGATGATCCACAACATCCTTATACGCAGTTGTTAGTATCTTCTGTTTTAACTCCTTAATCATTGAAGATGCTTTAGAGAATATACCAAAATGAAAGATAGTAATGTAGCCAGATTGTTAGTCGATAATTTAGAAAAACAGTTTCATATGCATTTGCAGAATAATGCAATGATTAAGGTTTTTTCTAATTTTTCTATTGTAGTTGGAGAGGGGGATTGCCTTGTTTTAGCAGGGCCAAGTGGTATGGGAAAAAGCACCTTTCTTAAATGTTTATATGGTAATTATAAAATCACATCGGGTTCTATTAAAGTTCTCTTTGATGATGGTGAAGTTGATATTGTTCATGCTAACTCACAATGGGTTTACTATCTTCGACAAAATATTATCGGCTATGTTAGTCAATTTTTAAGAATTGTACCAAGAGTACCTGCTATTGATATTGTTATGGAACCATTATTGGTACGAGGTGTTCCTCAGGAAGAAGCAAGATCAAAAGCAGAAAGCTTGCTGAATCGTTTAAATATTCCTCAATCACTATGGGCGCTATCGCCAACGACTTTCTCGGGTGGAGAACAGCAGCGTATCAATATTGCGAGGGGGTTTATTGCACATTACCCCATCCTATTATTGGATGAACCAACGGCATCATTGGATGCCAGCAATCGTAAAGTTGTGATTGAGTTGATTCAAGAAGCAAAAGCCAATGGCGTTGCCATTGTTGGCATTTTTCATGATGAAGAAGTAAGAGATCAAGTGGCTAACCGCGTTGTTAATTTGTCTGAGTGTGCGGCATGAAAGAGATTATATTAACGAATGCTCAATTAATCCTCGCTGATGAAATTGTTAAAGGGAGTTTACAAATTAAGGACGGTGTTATCAGTGCTATTGATTCTGCTGGAACAACTCTACCGCATGCGGTTGACTGCGGTGGTGATTATGTATTGCCGGGCTTGATAGAGTTACATACCGACAATCTAGAAAAGCACTTTACACCAAGACCTAAAGTTACTTGGCCAGGACAGCCAGCGGTGATTGCCCATGATGCACAATTAGTTGCTGCCGGTATTACAACGGTATTTGATGCAGTGGCTCTAGGCGATGTTAATGAAAATAGCCAGCGTTTAACGAACCTTCAAAGTATGTTAAATGCGATCGCCGATACTCAGGAAAAAGGCTTACTCCGAGCAGATCATTTTTTGCACTTACGTTGTGAACTTTGTCATAAAGATGTATTGAAGTTTTTGCATGAATTGATTGATGAGGCCACTGTTAATTTGGTGTCGGTCATGGATCATTCTCCCGGTCAACGTCAATTTACCAATATGGATAAATATCGTATTTATTATCAAGGTAAATACAATTTATCGGATACAGAGCTAGAACAGTTTATTGTAAAGCAAAAAGCCAATAGCGCTAAGTACAGTGATGTGCATCGACAACAAGTTGTTGAATTGTGCAAGGACAGAAATATTCCATTGGCTAGCCATGACGATGCAACTTATGAACATGTCGAAGAATCCGCTGGTTTTGGGATGACTATTGCTGAGTTTCCGACAACACAAATCGCAGCGATAGAGTCTCATAAAAAAGGCATGAGTGTATTAATGGGGGCGCCTAATGTTGTTCGTGGGGGGTCTCACTCAGGTAATATTGCTGCACATGAATTAGCAAAAGAGGGTGTGCTAGATATTTTATCATCAGATTATTGCCCTGCTAGTATTCTTCATGCAGCATTTATACTCGAAGACCTTGATAACAATTATGACTTGCCCAAAGCCATTGCAACGATTACGAAAAACCCAGCTGATGCGGCCCAACTTAGTGATCGGGGCGAGCTTACTGTTGGCAAGCGTGCAGATATAGTGCGGGTCGATAAAGTGAGTGATATACCTGTTGTCAATACTGTGTGGGCACAAGGGATAAGAGTTTTTTAATTTAAGCTATGAAATTTTCTCCTTCTCCCTCTTCTCCTTCACCTAAACTATTTTATATTGTCGGCGCTTCTGGCTCAGGAAAAGATACACTCCTTAAAAAATACAGAGAACACCTTGCTGAAAAAAAATTACCCGTTGTTATTGCGCACCGTTATATTACCCGAGAAAATTCAGAGAAAAACCAAGCGACAGAAAATTTTATTAGTCTATCCGCTAATGAATATCAGCTTAAAAAAAGCCAAGGTCTTTTTTTACTAGATTGGGAGGCGAACAATAGCTGTTATGCCATTGGTATTGAAGTGGCTCAATGGTTTGCAATGGGTTTTTCTGTTGTCATTAACGGCTCGCGTGCTTATCTACCAATGCTTAAGGAAGCGATAAGAGCGAGTCATTTTGGAAGACATATATCGCCTCATAACGACGTGGTGACTATCAGCATTAATGTTCCAGAAACGATTCTACTGGAACGTTTACGCTTACGTCAAAGAGAAAGTGAAGCGGCAATAGAGTTGAGAATGAAGCGCCATCGAAATTTGATGGCACTAGGTAATACCGATAATACGATTGACAATTCAGGTGCGATTAGTGCATCTGTCATCAAGTTAGCCAATATTATTGACAAGGCAACACAGCGGTCATGTGCTAGTTGATAGAGGTTGTTTAAAAAATGATAACAGAGTTTCAATTTTTAGGTACGGGTAATGCACGACAGGTGCCTTGCTATGGTTGCGACTGTGTTGCATGTGTCCGAGCCCGTGCAGTTAAAGACTATCGTCGTGGCCCCTGTAGTGCAAAAATTACCACCCCTGAAGGTGTTATCTTGTTAGACGCAGGTCAAACTAATTTAACAGAACGTTTTGCTCCATCGGAGTTACATTCAATACTATTAACTCATTATCATATGGATCATGTACAAGGTTTGTTTCATTTGCGTTGGGGTAAGGCTTCGGGTCTTAATGTCCCGGTTTATGGCCCAGACGATGATAAAGGTTGTGATGACTTATTTAAACATCCTGGTATATTAACGTTTTTACCTCCGCCTGAATTATTTAAACCTTTTGAGTTAGCAGGTTTGTCGGTTACTCCCGTGCCTTTAAACCATTCTAAGCCTTGTATTGGTTATATTATTTCAGATCAAGTACAGACCATCGCTTATTTTACGGATACACTAGGTCTGCCCGAAAATACCTACGAATATCTTAGTAATATTGATTTGCATACCCTCATTATCGATTGCTCTTTCCCACCAAGGCCTGAGCCACAAAATCATAATAGTTTAACCGAAGCATTAACTATTATTGAAAGACTGAACCCTAAGAGTACTTACTTAACACATATTGGTCATGATCTCGATAGTTTCTTAATGGCGGGCAACTATTCATTGCCAGCTAATGTGTTTTTAGCAAAAGATAATCAAACAATTATTGCAGAAAAATATCAGCATTCATGTATTGGCGGTGAAATGTGATATGAAAGAAATAAGCGAAAATAATTTGTTTTCATCTGCTGAGTTAACCGATACCCCTATTTTTGGTCAGGATTGCCATATTAAAAAAAGCGAATTTGGTTATGCGTGTGAAGTGGGTGATCGATGTAAAATTGTTAATACCACATTCGATGACTTTTCTTATATCAGTGATGATTCTGATGTTATCAATTCAACCATCGGTAAGTTTTGTTCTATTGCGGCTCATACAAGAATCAATCCAGGAAATCACCCCTTAGAGCGTGTTGCTTTGCACCATTTTACTTACCGCGCCTCTCGCTATGGTTTAGGGCAAGATGAAGCGGAGTTTTTTCAGTGGCGGGCAGATCAGCCAGTTGTTATTGGTCATGATGTTTGGTTAGGGCATGCTGCCGTTGTATTAGCAGGAGTGACGATTGGCAACGGTGCTGCTATTGGTGCAGGTGCCATTGTGACAAAAGATGTAGAGCCTTACAGTATTATGGTCGGTAATCCAGCAAAACCATTGCGCCGACGTTTTTCTTATGAGGTTATTGCTGGTCTTGAAAATTTAGCGTGGTGGGACTGGCCTTTAGACTTGTTGGCTGAGAGACTGGGTGATTTTCGTAAATTAGAACCCCAGCAATTTATCGATAAGTACTCTGGCTAATATTTTATTTATTTTGAATACTATACTCTCCCGATTATTCTTACCTAATACTTTAGCTTTAGTGCTTGGTTTAGGTATCACTTGTACTATAGGCTATGGCACTCTATTTTACTCCTTTAGTTTATTGTCTATTGAGCTTGAGCAACATTTTTTATGGTCTAAAGAGTTTATTTTTGGCGTTTTCTCATTTGGTATTTTATGTAGTGGTTTTATGGCTCCTGTTATAGGTAAATGCTTGGACCGTTATGGGGCTTGGACGTTAATGAGTTTAGGCTCTGTCATTGTAGCTATATGTTTACTCGCACTGTCACAAATCAATAATAAACTTAGTTTTATATTTACTCTTGTTATATTGGAAATGGCAAGCTTATTAGTATTGTATGAATCCGCTTTTGTTGCATTAACACAGTATGTTGGCAAAAAGGCGCGTTACCCCATAGCGCAAATTACTTTAATGGCGGGTTTCGCCTCTACGATTTTTTGGCCACTGATTTCATGGTTGCTTACATTCTTAGACTGGCGATCAGTCTATATTATATTAGCCTTACTCCACTTACTGGTCTGCTTTCCTGTTCATTTTTTCGTTCTCGGAGACAAACATAAAGTGAATATAGGTGAAGCGGATATCAAGAGCCGACAATATGGTCAAAATGGGGGGGGAAACTGGGGGAGGGTAAAATGGATAGTGGCGATTGCTTTGGGGTGTGGTGCTTTTGCTATTGCGGCTTTGCAAATACATCTATTTTATATATTAAAAGTATTCGATATCGACTCGGCTTTGGCTGTGACTTTAGGTGCACTATTAGGGCCATTTCAAGTTGTCTCTAGGTTAGTCGATATGTGCTTCGGGCATAAAATTACTCCCATCATGCTAGGCGTGATTTCCTTTCTGATGATGAGTGTAGGTGTAGTAGGTTTATTTGTTTTACATTTTGTTCCCGATTTTATTTGGTTGTTCTCAATTGCTTTTGGAGCAGGACAAGGTCTTGCTTATATAGTGAGAGGTGCAATTCCCTTATTTTTATTTGGTTCACATGACTATGGTGCTGTTACGGGTGATCTAAACCGCCTTAGAATGATTTTAACTGCAATGGCACCCTTCACTTTTGCGCTGATGATACAATATTGGGGCGTTTATATCGCATTATTGACGTTGCTGGCCCTTCTTTTACTGAGCGTAGGCCTGCTGTTTTCTCTTAGGAAATGCAGGCAAGATACCTTCAATTCGACTTAAACCCCATTTAATGTCTCTATTTCTATGTTTGCCCAGTCTCTCATAGAACATATCAAGCTAATAAGGTAAAATCCGCGCTCTTTTGAATTTCCCTTACTTTTTGATATTAACGGTGTTAGCCCAGCAGTGACCGACCTTAGCCATATTCGTAACTTTTCCATTATTGCCCATATTGACCATGGTAAATCGACTCTAGCAGATCGGTTTATCCAAGATTGCGGCGGTTTGTCGCAGCGTGAAATGGCCGCCCAAGTGCTAGATTCAATGGACATTGAGCGCGAGCGGGGTATTACGATTAAGGCCCAAAGCGTGACCTTGGACTATAAGGCGCGTGACGGTAAAGTCTACCAGCTGAACTTTATCGATACGCCGGGGCACGTTGACTTCTCTTATGAGGTCTCGCGTTCCCTTGCGGCCTGTGAAGGGGCCTTGTTGGTAGTCGATGCTGCGCAAGGTGTTGAGGCACAGTCAGTTGCCAACTGTTACACCGCTATTGAGCAAGGTCTAGAGGTGATCCCGGTACTGAATAAGATGGATTTGCCTCAGGCTGAACCTGATCGAGTTGCGCAAGAAATTGAAGATATAATTGGTATCGAAGCAACGGATGCGGTTCAGTGTAGCGCCAAGTCGGGTTTGGGTGTTGAGGATGTATTAGAAGATTTAGTCAACAAAGTGCCGCCACCGGAAGGGAATGTCGATGCGCCTCTGCAGGCATTGATTATCGACTCTTGGTTCGACAACTATCTAGGGGTTGTTTCCTTGGTGCGAGTCAAACAGGGCACCTTGAAAGTTAAAGACAAAATTGTGACCAAATCGATCGGCAAATCCCATGTTGTTGATAGTGTGGGTGTATTCACACCGAAACGCTTACCCCTAAAAGAGCTTAAGGCAGGTGAGGTTGGTTTTGTTGTGGCCGGCATTAAAGATATTCTGGGGGCGCCTGTCGGTGATACCTTAACTCATGCGACCACCTACGAAACGGTTGATTCGCTACCCGGCTTCAAAAAAGTGAAGCCTCAGGTTTATGCGGGTTTATTCCCTGTTAGTTCAGATGACTATGAATCGTTTCGGGAAGCACTGGCTAAACTGACGTTAAATGACGCCTCCTTATTCTATGAACCCGAGAGCTCGGATGCATTGGGTTTTGGCTTCCGCTGTGGCTTTTTAGGTATGCTGCATATGGAGATCATTCAAGAACGTTTAGAGCGCGAATATAACCTTGATTTGATTACTACGGCCCCCACTGTTATTTTTGAAGCTGTTAAAAATGATGGCGAAGTGGTGCGAGTCGATAACCCCTCAAAACTACCTGACCCCGCTTATTTGAGTGAAATGCGTGAACCTATTGTCGAGGCCAATATCTTAGTCCCTCAAGACTATTTAGGCCCCGTGATTACGCTTTGCGTTGAAAAGCGAGGGGTTCAAAAAGATATGCAATATGTGGGCGCTCAAGTGGCGTTGCGCTATGAACTACCCATGAATGAAGTTGTTTTGGATTTCTTTGATCGCTTAAAATCAGCTAGCCGAGGCTTTGCTTCATTGGATTATAGCTTTGTCCGCTTTGACAAAGCCCCATTGACCCGTTTGGATGTCCTCATTAATGGTGATAAGGTTGATGCTTTGGCCATGATTATTCACCGTGACTATGCGCAGGGTAGAGGTCGTTTACTGACTGAAAAAATGAAAGAACTCATTCCTCGTCAAATGTTTGATGTCGCTATACAGGCTGCCATCGGTGGTCAAGTGGTCGCTAGAACAACCGTAAAAGCGTTACGCAAAAATGTAACGGCTAAATGTTATGGCGGTGATATTACGCGGAAGAAGAAACTGCTTGAGAAGCAAAAGAAGGGTAAAAAACGGATGCGGTCGGTCGGCAACGTAGAAATCCCGCAAGAAGCGTTTCTTGCAGCACTTAAGATGGGAGACGATTAGGTCTCCTAGCCACCTGTTACCCTAGATATTTCTTTGGCGCATATTTGTTGCTGCGTTTTCGAAAAAATATGACAAACAGGATCCCTGGGATCAAGAAGACCGTCCAAGCAGGCCATAGCAGCAAGGTGAGAATAATCGGATCCCAAAGCGCTGGTAACAAATAACGCTGTATAACGGCCTGGACAAGATTGAGGCTACCTGAATCAAGTTCAAACCACAATTGACCCAACAGTTGCGGTGTCCACTCGCCTGCCTGTAAAGAGCTGACGATCTCGCCCCCTAAAAGGGCGAGGGCAATGACAAAAAATATCCAGCCAATTACACGTCCAACTATCACGGTAAACCTCAATTTAATCAGCCCCGTAGCGTAAAAAAGGTGGGGCCGTTTCCAGCATCCGACAACACCCTATCGCCAAACCGGGGGCGGATACAACAAATTTCCGTGCTCCTACTCGTTTGGACGCTTGCATTCTCTGGCCTAATGGGTATATTCCCCCGGTCCCGACCCGCTTCGGGACCCCCTGCGGAGGGGTGGCCGAGTGGCTGAAGGCGCACG
>JBOEGR010000024.1:0-128430 GCA_050633525.1 Cellvibrionaceae bacterium | reverse complement strand
ATTCTTATTATTAATATTATCGGTGGGCTTGGTGTAGGTATGGCTCAGCATAATCTAGAGTTTTCCGATGCCTTAGAAAAATATATTTTGCTTACAATTGGTGACGGCTTAGTTGCTCAAATACCTTCTTTATTACTTTCTGTTTCTGCCGCGATCATGGTGACCAGAGTAAACAACAGTAGTGAAGATATGCGGGGTCAAATCATTACCCAAATGTTTGATTCCCCTAGAGCATTAGCTATTTCTGCGGGCGTATTATTTGTAATGGGTGTCATACCGGGTATGCCACACTTTGCTTTTTTAAGCTTAGCTTTTGCTTGTGGTGGCATTGCATTTTTTATTCATAAGAAAAAACAGCAAGAGCAGGTTGAAGAAGTTTCTCCCGGTGATAAAGCCAATGCGATGGGAAGTGGTAGTAGTAACACCAAGTCATTACCATCGACACCTAGGCTTAACGAGAATGATGTGATCGAAGGAAAAGCGGAAAATGTCGATGTGAGTTGGGACGATGTTATGCCGGTAGATATTGTTGGCTTAGAAGTAGGATATCGACTGATCCCTCTCGTCGATCCGAGCCAAGGCGGTGAGCTATTAAGTCGTATTAAAGGTGTCCGTAAAAAGCTATCTAAAGAATTAGGTTTTTTAATCCCGTCTGTTCATATTAGAGATAATTTAGATTTGATGCCCAATGAATATCGATTAACACTGATGGGAGTTAGTTTAGGTGAGTCGGAGGTTTTTACAGATAAAGAGTTAGCGATTAACCCTGGGCAAGTATTTGGTGAGTTACAAGGTACAAAAACAAAAGACCCTGCCTTTGGTTTAGACGCAATTTGGATTGATAAGTCATTAAAAGATAAGGCGCAAACTTTAGGTTATACCGTCGTTGATTGCGGTACTGTTATTGCCACTCATCTTAATCAAATTATGCAAAAGCATAGCGAGGAGATGTTGGGGCATGAAGATATTCAGCAGTTACTTGATAACCTTGCAAAAAACTCCCCCAAGCTAGTTGAAGAATTAGTGCCTAATACCGTTTCTTTTAATGTTCTACGTAAAGTATTACAGAATTTATTACGTGAGCATGTCTCTATTAGAGATTTTCGCTCGATAGCTGAAGCGTTAACGGGTTTTGGTCAAAGTAATGATGCCGATGCATTAACAGCAGTCTCTAGGAAGGCATTAGCAAGGCAAATAGTGCAGGGTATTGTCGGTAATGAGCCAGAATTGCCCGTGATGACATTGGACCCAGGTTTGGAACAGTTATTGCTGAACTCAGTAGCACAAGCACAAAAATCTGGCGTTGATGAGAGTGCTTTCATTGAACCCATGTTAGCTGAGCGTTTACAGCAATCATTGTTAGAGGCAGCTAAAAAACAGGAAATAGCAGGAAAATCACTTATTTTACTAGTAGCAGCCCCATTAAGAATGATGATGGCTAAATTTATTAGATTGTTTATTCCGGATATGCACATATTGGCATTTACTGAAGTGCCAGAAAACAAGCGCTTAACCATTGATGCATCGATTAACGCAAATCCAAAATAAACAGTCACGATTAAAAATGACAAGGATCGTTTTTGATCAGTAGGTAATAAAGGTAAAAAAATATGCAGACTAAACGTTTTGTTGCAGCAGATATGCGTCGAGCATTGATCTTAGTTCGTGATGACTTAGGTGAAGATGCGATGATTTTGTCCACCCAGCGTACCGCAAAAGGAGTTGAAATTATTGCGACACTAGAAGAGTTGGCCCCAACTGCTACGGCGGTTAAGACGCCAGCTGCACCGCAGCACGCTCAGCCTGCATCTCAAAAAAATACGGCTTTATCCTATACAATGCCTGCCAATAATAATCAGCGGCAGATATCGGCTCAGAATAAAGTAGGTTTGGCATCTGGTAAAACACAAGATGAATTAGCGCAAGAGTTAGAATCTGCACGTCGACGTATGCTGGCAGTGCAAGCATCTCAAAAAGAAAACATGACCTTAACCGAGTGGGCTGATCGTCAGCCATCTCAAGTAAGCGTACCGGCTAAAAATACGAATAGAGCTGTAACTCAAACAATACCTAAAAAGCCTGCTGCAGCCGATGCTTATAATCCTCAAACAATTCGAGACGACAAAGAAATTCAGCGCTTACATGATGAAATAGCAAGCATGCGTAGCCTCTTTGAAAACCAGCTAATGGCAATGTCGGTTGCACAAGAACGTCAATTTGAAGATCAAAAGAATGCGCAAGATATTATTCCCATAGCGACAAATATTAGGCAAAAACTATCGCACTTGGGTTTAACCCAAGCGTGTAATGATCAGGTTATTCGATCGTTAAGAATGGTTGATGAGAATGTTGATGAGGCGACGCTATGGAAGGAAAGTTTAGCGAGATTATCGAGAAGTATTCCGTCTATGCTTAATGACCCAGTATCAACGGGTGGAGTATATGCGTTTTTGGGTACAACAGGTGTTGGCAAAACGACCACTATTGCGAAATTAGCAGCACGTTATGTAATGGAACATGGTGCGGAACAAGTTGCCTTGCTAACAACCGATACCTTTCGTATTGGTGCGCATGATCAATTGCGTTCATTAGGTCGGATTTTAAATGTACAAGTGAAAGTGGTTGATAATTTACAGCAGCTACCCGAAATCTTAAAAGGCTTTCATAAACAAGCATTAGTTTTAATTGATACCCCGGGGATGAGTTATAACGATCCGCTGCTAAATGCTCACCTGAGTGTATTGAGGCAGTGTGCCCAAGTGCAAACTAGCTTAGTACTCTCAGCGAATAGCCAGTACCAGATGATGCAGGCTTCACTACACAGCTACCGTGCGGCTAAACCACGGTTTTGCGTCATGACAAAATTAGATGAGTGCGCCAGCTTAGGGGACACCATCAGCCTGTTAAGTGCAAATGATCTCCCGTTGGCCTATGTGACCGATGGTCAAGCCGTACCCGATGACTTAGCTATTCTAAAACCGCATCAATTGTTGGCAAAGGCCGTGAGCTTAAGCAAATCAAGCCTATCAGCCCAAGAGCATCGTCCCAGTGCCTCTACCAAAAACCGAGCCTAGAAGAAGGTGTGTAATTTGAAAAAGCACCTATACTCAATAGATAAGGCATTTATTAACCGATACAGTCAGGAGTATTACTGTCAATGAGTCATCCAATACAGGTGATTGCCATCACCGGCGGCAAAGGTGGTGTCGGCAAAAGCAATGTCTCTATCAATCTGAGTTTGGCACTGTCTCAATTGCAGCGACGGGTGATGCTACTCGATGCCGATTTGGGATTAGCGAATATTGATGTTTTATTAGGTATCCGCGCGAAGAAAACCATTGCTGATGTGCTCTCAGGAGAGTGTAGTCTCCGCGATATTCTAGTCACTGGTCCTGGTGGTATCCGTATCGTTCCTGCAGCGTCTGGTGTACAACAAATGGCGGCTCTGACACCCCAACAACATGGTGCTCTAATACAAGCATTTAGCCATCTAGGTGATCAGCTCGATGTGTTGATGATTGATACCGCAGCCGGTATTTCTGACACAGTGGTCAGCTTTGTGAGCGCGGCTCAGGAAATTGTTATGGTCGTCTGCGATGAGCCTTCCTCTATTACAGATGCTTATGCCCTCATTAAACTATTAAATAAAGAACATAATATTCACCGTGTGCGGGTTATTTCGAATATGGTGGGATCAGTGAAGGAAGGGCAGTTGTTGTTTAATAAGCTAAGACAAGTGTGTGAGCGCTTTTTAGATATTAGCATGCAGTATGCCGGTGCCGTACCTATCGATGAAAATGTACGTAAAGCTGTCCAAAAACAAAAACCAGTACTTGAATATGCCCCTCGCTGTAAAGCGGCTTTAGCCTATAAGCAAATTGCTAGCAAAATCCAAGAGTGGCCCGTTAATTCTTCTCCGAGAGGACACTTAGAATTTTTCGTTGAACACCTTCTCCAACAACAAGCACAGCATGTCAGTGCGCCTATTTAATCCTGTCACGATCATTCGGTGATTGGCTAATAATGTGACTCATAACGCGAATATGGTTGATAGCATTAATATGTATGAGCAGGCAAAGCCAACAGCCCCTCAGCCCATAGTAGAAGACTACGCGCCCTTAGTGAAACGTATTGCACAGCATATGATGGTGCGTATGCCCGCAAGCGTTCAATTGGATGATCTGATTCAAGCTGGAATGATTGGTTTGCTCGAAGCCGCACAAAAATATGATGCTAGCCAAGGTGCGAGTTTCGAAACCTATGCAGGTATCCGTATCCGTGGTTCCATAATAGATGAAATGCGTCGAGGTGATTGGGTTCCACGCTCTGTACACCGTAACTCTCGTAGAATTAATGAAGCTATTACCGAAGTAGAAAATCGAGAAGGCAGGGATGCAGCGAGTCAAGAGGTTGCCGACGCTCTTGGTGTTACGCTCGATGAATACCACTCCATGTCTCAAGATGCCATGAGTGGCCGCCTATTTAGCATTGAAGAAAGTTTTGCAGAAGATGATCCGTACAGCCATGATAGCGCGGAGTCTAGTCCTGCTTTTACACCTCCTCATAGTCAGGTTCATAAAGATAGCCTTAAAAAGTCAATCGCTGAAAGTATTAAAAACTTACCTGAGCGAGAGCAGCTGGTGCTGTCGCTTTATTACGACGAAGAATTAAATTTAAAAGAAATTGGACAAATTTTAGGCGTTAGTGAGTCTAGAGTGAGTCAAATTCACAGCCAAGCGGCCCTTAAACTGCGTTCCCGTTTACAAAATTGGTGCTAATAGCGCGTTGGAATAGCTAACAAGCGCTTTTTTAGACCTTAAATGACTAAATAGACTGGCTACATCAAAAACACGGTCTAGACTATATATAGAACTGCTTACAAGTCGAAGTGTGGAGGTTACATTGGACAAAAATATGAAGATCCTGATAGTTGATGACTTTTCAACAATGCGTCGGATTATCAAAAACTTGCTGCGTGATTTGGGTTTCACCAATACACAAGAAGCAGATGATGGATTAACAGCATTGCCCATGTTAAAGAGCGGGGATTTTGATTTCCTAGTCACTGACTGGAATATGCCAGGTATGACGGGAATCGATTTGCTTAAGCAAGTGCGCGCAGATGAGAAGCTAGCAGATTTGCCTACCTTAATGGTAACGGCAGAAGCTAAGCGTGATCAAATCGTTGAAGCGGCGCAAGCAGGCGTTAACGGTTACGTCGTCAAACCTTTTACCGCGGCAGCGCTGAAAGAAAAGATAGAAAAAATATTTGAGCGCGTTCAATAACTATTTGTAAGACATAAAGTTGTTATTGAGAATTGAATAAGCAGATATTATGAATAAGGTTAGTCGATGGATAGTCAGTTAGCTTCCGATGAAAGTGCAATTGAAGAGCTTCGCCAATGTGCGGCTTTACTTTCTGAAAAGTTACAAAGCGATAATTACGAAGAAGCCTCTGTTTTAATTAACAGCCTAACGGAAAATCGCGATAAGCATATCTTTCAGTCAGTAGGAACACTGACACGTGGTTTGCATGATGCCATAGTTAATTTTAATGTTGATGGCGGTAAAAAACCTAACTCTGGTGATGGAACAGAAGAGGATGGTGAGTTAAACGATGCCTCCAGCCGTTTAGAGTATGTCATCAACCTTACACAAAATGCAGCCGACAAAACCATGGATATGGTAGAAGCTTGTGCTCCTATATCACTTGAATTAGGTCAAGAAGCAGTTTCATTAAAAACTGAGTGGGCAAAGTTACGCAATAGGGAAATGTCGCCGGATGAATTTAGAGAACTATACAAAAGGATGGATGTTTTTTTTGAGCAGTTGGATGTAAGCACCAATAAGCTGAATGAAAACCTACAAAATATTATTTTAGAGCAGGGGTTTCAGGATTTAACCGGCCAAGTTCTTAAAAAAGTGATTGGCTTAGTCACAGAGGTTGAAACAAACTTAGTTTCCCTTGTACGCATTGCAGGCCAAGTTGAAGATGTTGTCGGTATAGAAGCTGATGAATCTGTAGAAGAAAACAAAGAGGCAGGCCCTGATATTTGCGGGGAAGGCCCACAGCACAAAGCAAGTGAACGTAACGATGTCGTTAACAGTCAAGACGATGTTGATGATTTATTATCTAGTTTAGGTTTTTGAGGAGCACTGAATGAGTTTTTCTGATGACGAAGAGATTCTTCAGGATTTTTTAGTTGAAGCAGGCGAGATTCTTGAGCAATTGTCTGAACAATTGGTTGAGTTAGAGCAGAGCCCCAATGACAAAGATCTACTCAATGCTATTTTCCGCGGATTTCATACCGTAAAAGGTGGAGCAGGCTTTTTACAGCTAGATAACATGGTGGAATGCTGCCATGTTACTGAAAATCTATTTGACATTCTACGCAACGGGAAACGTGAAGTCACTCCGGAATTGATGGATGTTGTGCTACAAGCCTTAGATACAGTTAACGAACAATTTGCTGATGTTCAACAAAAAAACGATCCTCAAAATGCTGATCCTGAGCTTATTGCTTCTTTAGGTAGGCTCGTCGCTTGTGAAGATATTTCAGGCGGAGGTGAAGCTCCAGCGGCTGAAGCCTCAGAAGCACCAGCGGTAGAACCTGAAGCCCCAGCTGCTGCAGCCGATGATTTATTTGGCGAAGATGATTCTGCTGGACAACCGGGTGATGATATTACCGACGATGAATTTGAGCAATTAGTTGATGCCGTTAGCGATAAACCAGCAAACGAACAAGCAGCAGCGGCTCCATCAGAAGCCAAGCCTGAAAGTAATGAAATAACCGATGATGAATTTGAAAACCTATTAGATCAACTGCATGGTCAAGGTAAGGGACCAAGTGCGAATGCTACCCCAGCGGCGGCTCCAGCGGAAGCGAAAAAACCAGCGGCTCCCGCAGCGGCCTCGGGTGCTGATGGAGAACTTATTACCGATGATGAATTTGAAAATCTGTTAGATCAGCTTCATGGTAAAGGCGGTAGCCCAACGAAAGCTAATGAGAAGCCAGCTGCAGCTGCGCCACCACCACCACCACCGTCGAAGCCGCCAACACCACCACCTGCTGCGAGCAAATCTGCTCCAGAACCGGCTAAGCCCGCGGCTAAAAAACCAGCTGCAGCAAAACCGGCTGCCGCTTCAAAAGAAGCTGCTCCGGCAGCTGAAACCACGGTGCGTGTTGATACTCAACGGCTCGATGACATTATGAATATGGTTGGCGAGCTAGTACTGGTTCGTAACCGCTTGGTTCGCTTAGGTGATAAAAGTACAGATGAAGCTTTAGGTAAAGCTGTTTCTAATTTAGATGTTGTCACAGCTGACTTACAAACATCTGTTATGAAAACACGGATGCAACCAATCAAAAAAGTGTTTGGTCGGTTCCCACGTGTTGTACGTGACTTAGCCCGAAATTTGAAAAAAGAAATTAATTTAGAGTTGGTAGGTGAAGAAACCGACTTAGATAAAAACTTAGTTGAAGCACTCGCTGATCCATTGGTGCATTTGGTTAGAAACTCAGTCGATCACGGCATTGAAGCTCCCGATGTCAGAGAATCTAACGGTAAGCCTAGAATAGGTAAAGTTATTCTTGCGGCTGAACAAGAGGGTGACCATATTCTGCTATCGATTACCGATGACGGTGGCGGCATGGATGCAGATAAATTACGTTCAATTGCTGTGAATAAAGGCTTGATGGATGATGATGCGGCGCAACGTTTGACTGATGTAGAAGCATTTAACCTGATTTTCGCACCTGGCTTTTCAACCAAAACCGAAATCTCAGATGTATCAGGACGCGGCGTGGGTATGGATGTGGTGAAAACCAAAATTACCCAATTAAATGGTTCCATTGAAATCGATTCACGCATGGGCGAAGGCACTCGCATCATGATTAAAGTGCCGCTGACCTTGGCGATTATGCCGACCTTAATGATTATGTTAGGGCAACAAGCATTTGCTCTACCTCTGGTTAGCGTAAATGAAATTTTCCATATGGACTTGTCAAAAACAAATATTGTTGACGGACAAGAATGCATTACTGTTCGTGATCGGGCTGTCCCTGTATTTCATTTAAAACGGTGGCTGGTCAGAGATGGGAGTGGCGCAATTGCTGCTAATGAATCGACAACAGATAATTCACATGTTGTGATTGTTACCGTAGGTACACAACGGGTTGGTTTTGTAGTAGATCAATTAATAGGGCAAGAAGAAGTCGTTATTAAACCGTTAGGAAAAATGTTAAATGGTACCCCGGGAATGGCCGGTGCTACCATTACTGGTGATGGTACGATCGCATTGATACTCGACGTGCCTAGCATGTTAAAACGTTACGTAGGTGTAATGAATTAAGGCCTTTTGATTAGATTTATAATGACTTTTTATGTGTTCTCATAGTTAATGACTATTAATATACTTATCGTTGATGACTCTAGTTTTTTTCAGCGGCAGCTTAAAAATATAATCAATGAACACCCTGAATTAAAAGTAATCGGTGTTGCAGATAATGGCAGAGAAGCCGTAGAAAAAGTTAAAAAACTTAAGCCTGATATTGTAACAATGGATTATGAAATGCCCATGATGGATGGGGTAACTGCAGTCCGCACGATTATGGCAGAAAACCCTTTGCCGATCATGATGCTTTCTTCAATGACCTATGAAGGTGCTCGAACTACTCTCGATGCACTGGAAGCCGGTGCAGTCGATTTCATGACGAAAAACTTCTCAGAAATTGCAAACAATAGTCCCGCCATTAAAAAACGTATTTATGATGCTTTGCTTGCTATTAGCTCTAAGATAGATAAGTCTAGTAATGAAAAAAACAATGTTATCTCTCTAAATAAATCTTCCTCAGAAAAAGTCAGCCGCCCAGAAGTCGCCAAACTAGCTCCAAAAGTGGCAGCTGCGCCAGTCAAGACTTCTCAACCTAAATCAACGGCTAGACCAAAAATTGTATTGATTGGCGCGTCTACGGGTGGTCCGGCAGCACTGACAGAGCTCTTAAAAGGTTTACCCGTTTCATTTAATCTACCTATTTTAATCATCCAGCATATGCCCGAGAACTTTACTCGTGCCTTTGCGGAACGCTTAGATAGGCAGTGCGCTATTAGTGTCAAAGAAGCAGAAACGGGCGACGACATTAAGCCTGGAAGAGTGTTGCTGGCTCCGGGTGGTAAACAAATGATTGTCGATACAAAAAATACCAAAAAAGTAAAAATAATCGATGGCAGCGATGAGGTGAACTATACCCCTTGTGTTGATATTACTTTTGCCTCTGTTTCCAATGTTTATGGCGGTGAGACCTTAGCATTAGTGATGACAGGAATGGGGCATGACGGCCGTGATGGAGCCAAGTTACTTAGCCAAAAGGGCGCTACTATTTGGACACAAGCCAAAGATGATTGTTTGATTTACGGTATGCCTATGGCTGTTGATCAGGCCAATCTATCAGATGCCTCATATAAAATACTTGAATTACAGCAAAAGCTCATCTCTCTCTAATCTTTTCCTTTTTAACGGTTACCGTTATTTCATGTTTATCAGAGGTTCCATATCTAAGGTATTGATTTTATTCGCATCTCTACTATGTTTACAGTAATGGTTTACAGTAGTCGTTTAGAGTAATGAATGATGATTAATCTCTGATGGATATATTAAGTATACTCGGTATTATTATTGCGTTTGCGGCACTTTTGGGGGGTAATTTCCTAGAAGGTGGTTCTTGGCAATCTCTAATCAATATCCCAGCTGCTTTGATTGTCTTTGGTGGCACCATTGGGGCGGCTATGTTGCAGACGCCCATTCAGACATTACGTCACTCCCTCAAGTTGTTTATATGGGTTTTTAATCCCCCTGCAGTGAATTTTGCTAGTCATATTAAAAAAGTATCCGAGTGGGCGACGGTATCGCGGCGTAGTGGTTTACTGGGTTTAGAAAAGCTTGCACGTAAAGAACGCGATGTTTTTTCAAAAAAAGCCCTTGAGTTATTGATTGATGGCTCTAATCCACAAGCTATTCGTCGCATATTAGAAGCAGATCTAGCGTTAACTGAACAACGAGATGTCGATGCGGTTAAGGTGTACTCAAGTATGGGCGGGTATGCACCAACAGTCGGTATTATTGGTGCTGTTATGGGCTTGATTTATGTTATGCGTAATCTTGCCGATCCAGCAGAGCTAGGTGCCGGTATTGCAATTGCATTCGTTGCCACTATTTATGGCGTTGCTATCGCTAATTTATTCTTATTGCCGGTAGCGAATAAATTAACTTTATATATTAATCAGCAATCTCAAATAAAAGAGCTCATTATTGAAGGCATTCTTTATATCTCCGATGGTGAAAACCCTAAAGCGATTGAAATGAAGTTGAGTGGTTATCTGTGAACGCTTATCTATATTTTCAAAAGCATTTCAAAAGGATCAGGCTCGATTGAAATATATTGCTTTGGTTTCAATGATTTCAATCGAGTCTGACCCTTTTGAAAAAAGAATTAGGTTATAAGTATGAGGCGTCGTGTTAATAATGATATCAATATCAATCACGAACGCTGGTTAGTATCCTATGCGGATTTTGTCACATTACTATTTGCTTTTTTTGTAGTTATGTATTCTATTTCTCAGGTGAGCGAAAGTAAGTATCGTGTCTTATCTGAAACGATGACACAAATATTCAATGAACCCAAGCGTAGTTTAGAACCAATACAAGTCGGTGATGTTTCTCGATCGGGGACTACGACACCTGCGGCCGAAGAAAATAGCAATCAAAAAATAGAAAGCCAAGGTGCGTTCGATAAAACAGCTGATTTACCTCAGTTATCAGACCAATTCACTGAACAGTTCTCAGACCTAATTGACGATGAAGTGATTCAAGTCAATAGTAATGAATATTGGCTACAAATTTCTCTCAGTAATAGTATTTTATTTCCACTCGGTAGCGTTAACCCAACTATAGAGGCCAAAACAGTATTATCTGAAGTGGCTAATCTTTTAGATGGGTTTAATAACCCTATCCATGTTGAAGGTTATACTGACAATGTTAGTGTCAATTCAGTGCAGTTTCCTAGTAATTGGGAATTGTCTTCTGCAAGGGCGGCGTCAATTGTTAAGTTACTAGTAGGTGAAGGGATTGATGAAAAACGTTTGGCCGCAGTAGGCTACGGTGAGCATCATCCCATCGCCGAAAATGAAACACCAGAAGGGCGCGCTCAAAATCGTAGAGTGGTGCTGATGATTGCTCGCGAAAAAATGAAACGACCTATGATAAGTACCCAATCTGAGATAAAAGAAGCCGTCGATCCCGCAGGCCGAGAACAGACTCAGGTCAACCCTCAGCCAGGCTTGGAAAATAACCAAACATCTTTAACCGATAGTAATCTATCACCAAAAGAGAAAATGGATCGTTTGATTGAATCAAATCCAGGGCTTGGTATTGATTCAGTATTAACCTTAGATGATGATCTATCTACGACAGAGCCTGATGTTAATAATGAGGAGGGTGATCAAAAAATACAAGCTGTCGAGACCAATAAGGGTGGTCTACTGTTTAGTAGTGATCCAGACCTTCCTCGTTCTGAATAGTGAAAAAGGTTTTTCAGCCATCTTTAAATGCTTTTGCAATAGCAATAAATTCGTTTTCAATAGCTAAAAATGCATCAACTACTCTTGGGTCAAAATGTTTTCCTTTGCCTTCGAGTATAATGCTTTTAGACTTATCGTGACTAAAGGCAGGTTTGTAAACACGCTGGCTAATCAAAGCATCATATACGTCGGCGAGCGCCATCAAGCGGCCCGATAATGGAATGTTATCCCCTTTTAAACCATTGGGATAACCGCTGCCATCCCACTTCTCGTGGTGGCTGGCTGAAATTTCCTTCGCATAATGCAAAAAGGGAATTTCTCCCATTGTTTCTTCTGCTTTTTCAATAGCTTGTTTGCCAATCAAAGCATGAGTTTTCATTATTTCAAATTCATCATCAGTCAACTTTCCAGGTTTGAGCAAAATTGAGTCGGGTATGCCTACTTTTCCTATGTCGTGTAGCGGTGCGGATTTGTAAATCATTTCTAATTTTTCATCGCTAAGTTCAGTAGAGAAACTTTTATCTTTTTGTAGGTAAACCCCGAGAGCTTTTACATACTCTTGTGTTCTCAGAATATGTGCCCCTGTTTCGTTATCTCTTGTTTCTGCCAATGATGATATTGCGAGAATGGCAGTGTCTCGTGTTTGCGTTAAAAGGTTTTCATTTTGTTTTAAACTTTCTATCATGTAATTGGTGTGTTTAGCCATAATAGAGAATTCATCGTTGCTTAGAATGGGAACGGTAATATCTCTCTTTCCAGATTGCATCGCATCTAATGTTGTATTTTGGTAGTGAAAATGTAGATCGATATTTTTACTTAGTTTATTCAGTATGAGCCAGCCATAAATAATAAAGATGCTCATTACAAAGGCAAGTTCTATCGTGATCCATAATGTTGCCTGTTCTAAAGAAACGCTACGCCCAACATTTTTTAACCACTCAAAGTCTTTTAGAATGACTAATGTAATAATAACAAGTGAACTAATTAGTAATGATAAAGTAATAAATCGTATTTTTTTTGTGATAGAGCTGGGTTTTTCTGGCTTATTGTTTATAGAATATTCATTTAAAGATCTCAATAGTTGAAATTCTTTCTGTAGATTTAACTGTAAGCCAATAAAATAACCGAGGAAAAGAAACCCGATAAGCACTCTGAAACTTGCTTCTATCGGAAAGTTGTAAGCAATTTTGTTTCCAATAGCTAATACTAAGCCACCTATAAAAAATACACCTATATCGATTTTAAATTGTATGTTAATCGTCTCGGTAATATGTTGCTTTTTTACGCTCTTGATTAACCATTGTCGAGCAATAAACATTAGAGTAAATAAAGAGAAAACAACACTGATAAAAAAGGGAAATTCTAGTGATTCTAAGAAAGGGCAGACTTGTATACCATAAATAATAAAAATAGATGCTGCGGCAAGGTACTGTAAACAATCTTTCAATAAGCTTGAGTTTGTTGATTGAGTTTCTATGCTGCTTCGTATGTGTTGATAGCTATAGTCAGGAGACTGGGAGAGTGACATAAAGTGCCTTTGAACTCTGTGGGCCCGAAATACAGGTTAATTCTATTACTCTGATGTTGTTATCTAAAGTAACAACATCAGAGTAATAATAAGATAATTAAAGGAATATAAGCAGTATAGACCATCTCTATTTCTCTGTTACTTGTAGCTAAGCTTGTTATTACCGGCACATTACTTGCTGTTTGTACTATATTGAATAGATACGGTATAGATGCGTCAGTTTGTTGGCGTATTTTCTTTAATGTAGTGAATGACCTATCAGTAATAGGGGATAGTGTGGACATTTGGACAGTAGCCAATCAAAAAGGCGGAGTGGGTAAAACAACCACGACGGTAGCTCTCGCAGGGCTGGCTGCAGCGGAAAAAGGTCAGCGTGTATTGGTAGTAGATTTAGATCCGCACGGTTCTTTGACTAGCTATTTTGGTCAAGATCCTGACGATCTATCTAACAGTGCATTTACCTTGTTTCAGAACCCTAATCAGATTTGTATCGAAACCGTTGCCCAGCTTTTGCTACCCACTCAATTTGAAAACATCGTTTTATTGCCTGCATCAACAGCCTTAGCCACACTTGAGCGACGAGCAATAGGTAAAGATGGTATGGGTTTAGTGATGACACGTACTTTAAGACACTTAGAGGAGGATTTTGATCTTGTTATTATCGATTCCCCTCCTGTATTGGGTGTTTTATTGATTAATGCTTTAGCCGCATGCGATCGTTTGTTGGTTCCTGTACAAACGGAATTTTTGGCACTCAAAGGCTTAGAGCGAATGGTGCATACACTTCGTATGTTAGAGCAGTCGCAAAAGAAGCATATGCAATATGTGATTATACCGACAATGTACGACAAGCGGACCCAAGCATCTTTGAGTTCATTAAGCGAGATCAGGCACCGCTATGGTCAGGATACTTGGCCAGGCAAAATTCCTGTTGATACTCAATTCCGTAATGCAAGCAAACAGGGAACTCCTCCCAACTTGTATGCCGAAGATAGCCGAGGTGTAGAAGCGTATCGTAGTTTATTAAAATGGATGCAGCCAAAAGATATCGAGAAAACGCGATATTGGGAGGCGGGCTAATGAGTAACAAGCAAACTGAAAATGTGATTACAGACTATTTTAGTGAACTCTTGGGCGATAGTGATGCTAACTCTACAGATAAAGCAAACGAGATAAGCGCTAAAAGCAATGAGTTGAATGAGCAGCCCGCAAATAATACTCTACCTAAATCCCCGCATGGCCCTGTAGAGACATCCACAGATAGTTTGCCGGAAGAGGTCATTGCCCCATCAGTAATAACAAAAGCTGATAACCATTCTGAGCTAGGTCATTCTGCTGATCAATTAGACAATAAGCCTCAAGGCACTCAAACGGAGGTTTTCCCCTTAACTAAAAATAACAATGCTATTGCTGATACACAGCAAGAACAAACCAGCAGTAAAGCTGATATATCGCAAGATGATGACCATTACCGTTCAGTGCCAGTATCTTCGATGAGTACCGATATCGACTCTGGTTCTGTATCGACCCCAAGCCCCGAAAAGCAAGCCATTGATAAGACTGATTTGCCCTCCGTTAGCGCTAGTGGTTATGAGCAGCATAAGCAACGCTTGGAAAAAATGCTGTTACAGGTGAGTGCCATTGAATCGCCCCAATCTAGCGCTATAACGCAAGATACAGAGGGAGAATTAGATGCTAAAACCAAGGCTAAACTGGGTATCGATATAGCCTCAGAAGAGCTGACGCAGCTTGATTATCAGCCTCTACCGCCTCTCAGTAGTGAGTGGTTGGAAAACGGTAGGCCCAACTGGGCCCAAGAACAGTTTGATATTTTATTAATCGAAGTGAATGGCTTACAACTGGCGGTGCCTTTGGTGGCATTAGGGCAAATTCAACCAATGGATGAAGATTTGACTCCTTTATTTGGGCAATCTGATTGGTTTATGGGTTTACAAAAGAGCCCCATTGGTAATGTAAAGACGGTGAATACAGCAAAATTTGTCATGCCAGAGCGTTATCAAGATGATCATGACTACAAATACGTTGTCTCTATTAATGGCCTACAGTGGGGGCTGGCAGTGGATCGTATACATCAACCTATCTCTATTGACCCTGATTCTATACGTTGGCGAGTGAACCGCAGTAGTCGGCCTTGGATGGCTGGAATGGTGAAGGATCATATGTGCGTTTTACTGGATATCCCCTCTATGGGTGAACTTTTGCAGCAAGAGGATAAAAATCACCCCAGAACGACTGGCGGATAGGCGTAGATACACTATATTAAAGTGAGTAAGGCAATAATTGTCATTGAGACAGTAACAGAGGTTAAGTAAATAATGGCTAGTAACGCAGCACAAAAAACAACGAGTGATGATCCGGTACTACAGTGGGTTACCTTCCGTTTGGCAGGTGAGACGTATGGCGTCAATGTGATGCAAGTGCAAGAAGTGCTTCGCTACACCGAGATTGCACCAGTTCCTGGTGCACCAGAATACGTTCTGGGCATTATTAATTTACGCGGTAATGTTGTCACAGTGATTGATACCCGTAATCGCTTTGGTCTAAGTTCGGGTGAGATCACAGATAATACGCGAGTGGTGATTATTGAAACCGATGGCCACGTGATTGGTATTTTGGTAGACAGTGTTGCTGAGGTTGTTTATCTACGTCAATCTGAGATCGAAACAGCGCCTAATGTAGGTAATGATGAAAGCGCTAAATTTATTCAGGGCGTCTGCCATAAAAACGATGAACTATTAATTTTGATTGAATTGAATAAATTACTCACTGATACTGAGTGGGCAGAGCTAGACGAAGTATAAAACTGCTTCAGTAGCTTTAGTGCTATTGAAACGTTTTTATCCTTCTTCATAAATAACAAAAAAACAGAGAGAGTGGTGCAGGTATGTCAGATTTATTGGCAGCTATACATAACCTAGGCGTGAATAATGTGGTTTTGAGCCTGAGTGGTTTAGCCTGTATCGTTTCTTTTTTTGTTTTGCTGCGAGGGTACCAAAGAAATAAGGCGCTGAATAAAAAACTAACGCGCCTTGAACACGATTTACGTATAGCAAATAGCAGTGCCATTGGTATGGGGCAGCAGCTAATTGCTATGGAAAAACAACTAAGCGAAAAAAGTATTACTATTACGAACGCCAGTGTGACCGCTTCGGAGAAAAGTAATAACACTGAGCAGCTATCCATTCCAAAAGCAAATGCTACCTCTCCTCATCAAGAAACATCTATATATGATCAAGCACGTCAGTCGCTTGCGCAGGGTTTAGAAGTGGGCGAAATTGCAAAACAATGCGGTCTTTCTTTTGCTGAAGTCTCCCTGCTTAAATCCTTAAGTAAAGGCCCTATCACTTCACACTAGTTGTAACTCGATATATTCATGCTGATTAGAGTGTGAATGCTCCTCTTTTATTGCATCAATTTAGTGCAAATATTTCCTTTAAGCCTCCAATAAATTAAAAAATAGTGTATTACTTTGCACTAATTTTATTATTTTTATTTTATCAGGCACCAGTTTAATGCATATATTGCTCAGCTTGCTCGTTGGGTTTTATTTAAAAAACTCTTTGTAAACAATGGTTTGCTACCATTTTTTGATGGTTGGCATGGCTGTTGCTGAACGCGTTTCTATAGATTTATATTTTTTTGAAATCTTAAACTGAGTAAATATTAAATTAATACTGCAATGAATACAGCTATAGATATTGAACCTCCATTTTCAAATGATGCTTCACCTTTGGTGAAGATTATTGTTGTCGGTGCAGGTCCGGTAGGCGTTCGTTTTGTCGATGAATTAAAGCGTAAACAAGTAATATGCAGCATTACACTTTTTGGCAATGAGCCTTATGACCCTTACAATCGAGTTCAATTAAGCAATGTTTTATCGCGCAGTAAGGACTATGCCGATATTGTTACGGAGTTTCCTAGCTCTACGGATGATTTTAAGTTTACTTACCTTCAAAAAAATGTCACGGAAATCCATCCGCGCAATAAAGAAATAACAACGCAAGATGGTAAAAATTATGATTATGATTATCTTGTTATAGCAACAGGGTCGTCACCTCATGTACCGAATATTGAAGGTAAAGAATTAAAAGGTGTTTACACTTTTCGTAATTTGAGAGATACAGAAGCTCTGTTGGCTAGAACTTATCGTTCGCGAACCACCATTGTGGTGGGTGGCGGTCTATTAGGTTTAGAGGCAGCCAAAGCCTTATCTACCCATCACACAAAAGTCATTCTGATTCAACAAGGCGAGCGCTTGATGAATCGTCAGTTAGACGAAGAGGCATCGTATGCATTAGCTTCGCATGTAAAAGAAGAAGGGATTCATATTATTACCGCTTCGGGTGTTAGGCGAGTATTTTGTGATCAGCGTGTTGAGGGTGGAGGCAAGCGTGTTGAAGGTGTAGTCACTCGTGACGGTACAAAAATATTATGTGATACCGTTTTATTCTGCACTGGCATACGGCCACAAAATACTTTGGCAAGAAAAGCAGGTATCCACGTAGGGCGGGGGATCACTATTGATGATCAGTTAGCAACATCTCATGACAATATTTATGCGATTGGTGAATGTAGCGAGCACGAAGGGCAGGTTTACGGCATCGTAACTCCAGGCTTCGAGCAGGCCGCGGTACTGGCTGATCGTTTGGCTGGTGGCAGTGCGAGTTATCAAGGTACCCAATTAATTTCAACTCTTAAAGTGGTTGGAGAGTCAGTGTGTAGTATGGGTGAAGTGGCAGAGGTTACCCGTAGAGCAAAGCAGCATTTCTTAACATACAAAAACCCAAAAAATAATATTTACCGAAAATTAGTGATTCATCAAGGAAAAATTATTGGTGCTTGTGCGGTAGGAGACTGGGAAGAGAGTCGCCGTATTCAAGAGTCATTTTTATCTCAACATACTATTTTTCCATGGCAACAATGGTGGTTTCGTCTAACAGGAAAATTGTGGTTTAACAAAGCAGATACACAAGTGGCAAGTTGGCCTGAAACTGCGATGGTTTGCCAGTGTAATCAAATCTCTCGTGGAATGATTGGTGATGCTATTGAGCTAGGTTCATATTCAGTAGAAGCCATAGGTAAAACAACATCAGCGGGTACAGTTTGTGGTTCATGTCAGCCGCTCATTCAAAACTTGTTGGGCAATACTGAAGTCGCAAGCCCCATTAAAGTTACAGGCGGCATACCTATATTGATATTGAGCGTGCTCGCTGCCATCGCCTCTTTATTGTTTATTTTTATGCCTGGTATTGAGCCAGTCGACTCCGTTCAAACACCTTCTTTTGAGTTTCTATGGACAGACAGTTATTGGAAGCAAGTAACAGGTTTTACCCTAATTGGTATTGTTGCTTTAGGTTTAATTATGTCTTTACGAAAACGCTTTGGATGGAAGTTTTTAGGTGATTTTTCTTATTGGCGTTTATTGCATGTGTTGTTGGGTGTGTTAGCGCTGGGTATTTTATTGGCTCATACCGGCGCACATTTAGGTGAAAATTTAAATAAATGGTTGATGATTAATTTTTTAGTCGTTTCTGTTGTAGGCGCATTAGCAGGCTTAACTCTAGCTATTGCAGGCAAGACTGCAATGACTGGTATAGAAACGCTAAAGAAAAGTTGGTACTGGGTTCATATTCTTGTGGTGTGGCCATTACCAGCATTGTTGGTGGTACATATTCTATCGGTTTATTACTTCTAAGGTATGTTTGTGAGCGTTATAAGAACCTTAGTATTGATTGTAATTACCTTAAGTTTTATCGAATCAAATAAGGCAGTAAGGTGAAACAATTTTTTTGGGGAAGTTGGCTGTTATTAACCTTAGTTTTAGCAGGCTATTACACTTACACAATATTTTATGGTGAAGATAAGACACAACTATTAATCGGTGAAACGACCTATGGTCACCATCAAATTGAAATGGCTTGTAGCACTTGTCATACCGATGCCTTTGGTGGACCCGATATATTACAAAATGCTTGTACACAATGTCATGCAGAAGAATTAGATATGGCAAATGATTCTCACCCAAAATCAAAATTTACTGATCCGAGGAATGCGGATTTATTAAAAGTAATTGATGCTCGCTATTGTGTCAGTTGCCATACAGAGCATCACAAAGATAAAACCGGTGAAATGGGATTAACGTTACCAGATGATTATTGTTTTCATTGTCACGAAGACATAGTGGAAGAGAGAGATTCTCATAAAGATTTAGCGTTTGATAGTTGTGCAACGGCGGGTTGTCATAATTACCACGATAACCGTGCACTGTACGAAGGTTTTTTGGTCAGGCATGCCGATGAGCCTATTTTTAAAGCGATTGCTGAGCTACCAAAAAGAACGGGGGAGCAGCGCTATATTGAGCAGCAAGCGAAAAAGAATAAAGAAGTACAAGCTCTTACAATTGCCGATGTTGATCTTTCCAATTTTTCTGGTGAGCTACCCGAAAATGTTGTCCATGAATGGATGATGAGTGCTCACGGTAAAAATGGTATTGAATGTAAAGATTGCCATGTAAACACTCAAGAGAGCGCGGATTGGATTGCAAAGCCTGATCACCAACAGTGTCAATCTTGTCATCAACCGCAAGTTAAAGGATTTTTAGAAGGTAAGCATGGCATGCGTTTAGCCAATACTGTATCTCAGCCTTTGAAAGCGATTAAGCCCGAAGAATCTGCCATCTTAAAAGAAAATAGTTCGGCCTTTAAGCAAGAATCATTCGGTGTTGTACATAGTTGCACAGCTTGTCATAGCTCACATGAGTTTAATACAAAAACAGCAGCAGTTGAGTCATGTCTTGGCTGCCATAACGATGATCATTCTATGGCGTTTATGGATTCTCCACACTTTGATTTATGGCAAAAAGAGCAGGCGGGTGATATTCCAGAAAATGCCGGTGTTAGTTGTGCAACTTGCCATATGCCAAGAGAAAAGATGAATAAATCCGGTACCCACGTGGTGGTGAGCCATAACCAAAATGCCACCTTAAGGCCGAATGAGAAAATGATTCGCCCTGTTTGTATGAATTGCCATGGTCTTGCATTTTCAATCGACTCCTTGGCTGATGAAGCGTTGATTAAAAATAATTTTAACGGTAAACCAAATATCCATATTGAATCAATTGATATGGCTATAGAGCGAGAAAATAAATAGAAAATACAGAATTACAACGATTTTTAAAACCAAAGGGGTATATCATGAAAAAAATAGCATTTAACTTAACATTTAAAAAAGCATTGATGGTGGCCGGCCTTGCCAGTTCCACCTTGCTAATTGCCAGTTGTGGTGGAGGCGAAGAAAAATCGGTAGGTGTGGATCCTAAAGTCCATGCTGATGCATTATTCACAGTTATGAACGCCAGCCGTGCCAATTATACTAAACTAATTATTGGTCGCTTAGGCCCGTCAGGTGCTGGTGTTATTACGCCAAAAGAAGAGTGGAAAGATCTTGATGATGGCGCTCCTCTACCTGCACAAATGTTCCGTACAAACGCTGAGTCAGTACGTGAAAAAACAGATGATTTTACTTATTCATTGCAGTCATTATGGCCAATCAATAAGCAAAATGCACCAAAATCACCAATGGAAAAAGAAGGCTTAAAGTATGTTTCAGATAATCCTGGTGAGAACTTCTATGGCACAGAAGAGTTAGGTGGCGTGAGTTACTATACAGCGGTTTACGCCGATGTAGCAGTTGCTGCCCCTTGCGTTGATTGCCACAACGACCATAAGGATACCCCTCGCTCTGACTTTAAGTTAGGTGATGTAATGGGCGGTGTTGTTATTCGAGTTCCTTTGTAAGCTGTCTATCACTTTAATCATACTGCCTATCTTATAACGAGGTAGGTAGTTTTTTTGGTTTAGCTAATACGGTGCATTCTTATGTTTTTAAAACGAATATATGTTCCTTTGACCATTGCATTACTTTTTTTAATGGTTGGTTGTAGTAAAGACCCTGATTTAGAAAAGGGAGCAGAAATCTATAGCAGTGTTTGCAAGGTTTGCCACGCGCAGGGAATCAATGGTGCTCCTGTATACGGTAATAAAAAAATGTGGTCTAAACGCACGGATAAAGGCTTGGACGCTTTGGTTCAAAACGCAAGTAACGGCTTTGGTTTAATGCCAGCGAAAGGTGGTAGAACTGAATTAACTGAAGATGAAATAAGGGCAGCTATTAAGCATATGCTAGCGGCTCTTGAAAAATAATATTCTATATTAGGGGAAAATTATGTCAATTTATGAAAAAATTGGTGGTGAACCAGCAGTTGATGCTGCGGTTGATATTTTTTACAAAAAGGTACTAGCTGACGACCGTATTAATGAGTTTTTTGACTCTGTTGATATGGCAGGTCAAATTCAAAAACAAAAATCGTTTTTAACGATGGTATTTGGTGGCCCTAATAGCTATACCGGTAAGGACATGCGAGAAGCACACAAGCATATGAATTTAACCGAGGAGCATTTTGGTGCCGTCGCTGAAAATTTAATCGGAACTTTGCAAGAGTTGGAAGTACCCCAAGAAATTATCGATGAAATAGTTGGTATTGCATTAAGTGTAAAAGATGACGTATTGAACGTATAATCTAAGTTGGCTTTAATAAAACCAAGGGTCCGTTTTATCGGAGTAATATCACCTTGGTTTTTTATTCTTTAAGAGATATCATTTACCTTTTACAACAATCATATAGTGAAGCGTTAGTGCCACAAATTACCTACAAAGATAATTCCGTTATTATCGATGAACCTGAATCTGTACTAGAAGGTCTAGAAAAAGCAGGATTTGAGATCCCTTTTAGTTGTCGGGCGGGTATCTGCCATAGCTGCATGATGCAGGCAGAACAACAACCTCCTATTACTTCACAGCAAGGCTTAAGTGAGAATCAGAAAGCACAACATTTCTTTCTGGCCTGTAGTTGCATTCCTAAAACAGATATGAGTGTCAGCCTTATTGGTGATACCAGTATTACTCAAGCCACAGTCATTGAAAAAAAGAAAGTGAATGACAGTGTCTTGGCCTTGTTTATACAAGTCGATTTTCGGTGGTATCCGGGTCAATACTTGACAGTTTGGCGTGATGATATTCAAGGCAGATCTTATTCCATTGCGAGTTTGTGTGAGCAAGATAAAATCATAGAGTTGCATGTCAAGCGGCATGATCAAGGTTTAGTCAGCCGCTGGTTGCATGATGAGCTTGTGGTAGGGCAAAGCATATCGGTCTCTAAACCGATGGGTAATTGTTTTTATAGTGATGACCATCACAGTAAGCCAATACTGATGGCTTCGACGGGTACAGGTTTAGCGCCTTTACTAGGCGTGCTAAGAGAAGCTCTGGCCCAGCAGCATACGGCGCCTATTTATTTGTACACGGCTGCAGGCGAACCTAGTGATTTATATTATCGGGATGAATTGCAACAGTTGTCTGACCAACACGAGAACGTTCATTATATTCCTTCTGTTCGTCGTGAAGCAGGAGATGACGCAACTCTTATCCAAGAAGATGTTGTTGATCTAGTGAAACAAAGGCATGATGATTTAAAAGGTTGGAAAGTGTTCTTGTGCGGTAGTGAAAATATGATTAAACAACTGCAACGACATAGCTTTTTTCAAGGGGCTACAGTGAGTGATATCTTAGTTGATGCCTTCATTATTGATAAACCTACAATATAGCTTCCGAGGTTGATCAGAGGCTCCTGTAGTCTATTTAAAAGTCTGTTACCCAGAAGCTATAGAAGCTATAGGTAACAGACTAATAGGGAGCTTTACGTAATAGATAAGTTTAGCCGAAGCAAGCTATTGACGAATGCCTTCGATATGTAGGTCCATGAATACGGAGGCGGAAGCTGGGCCTAAATCTTTTTTAATATTGAAATCTTTTAATACAATTTCGCTCTGTCCGTTAAAACCTGCAAGATATTTGTTTTTCCTTTCCCCTTCGGCAATTTTTTTGGCTGTAATTTTAATACTTTTAGTGACACCATTCAGTGTTAAGTCACCGATAATGTCTATTTTTCCATTACCTTTATCAATGAAGTTTTTACTAATAAAGGTGGATGTAGGAAATTTTTCTACATTTAAAAAATCATCGCTGCGTAAATGCTTGTCGCGCTTTGCATGATTAGAATCAATGCTAGCTGTATCAATATTGACTTGAATATTAGATCCTGAAATATTATCTTTGTCATAGCTAAATTTTCCATCAAATGTATTAAAGCGACCTGTTAGCCAAGAAAAACCAGCATGCTTTATTTTAAAGTTAATGGAAGCGTGGGCACCTGCCGTATCGATAACATAATCAGCAGATAAGGCGCCAGTGCTAAAAGAAAGCAATGAGCTTGTACCTAGTAGTGTAATTAACATTTTTTTCATACATTTTCTCCAGTTAGTTTAAAGTAAAAATTAAAACATTCTTTTTAAAGACTTATCTTTATCAATAAAATGATGTTTACATGCTGCCAGTACATGAAGCGCAACTAAAGCCATCAGTCCATAGCTAAACCAATAGTGTAGTTTTCCAGCGATATCTGCTTGTTGATGGTGAAATGAGCCTATAGAGGGGACGGTAAACCAAGTAAATACGGTAATGCCACGAGTATCAGCAGTTGGAATTAAATAACCCGTAATAACAATGAAAATACAAAATAGATAAAGTAGTGTATGCACTACATAAGCGGTTTTTCTTTCTATAGGCAACAGCTTCTTTGTTGGCTTAGGTTTTGGGTTATAGTAATTCCAAATGAGCCTCAGAAAAATTAAAATAGAAAATAAGATTCCTATGCTTTCATGATAATGAAATGATATATCATACCAATCATTCTCATAGTCGAGTTCAACCATCCAAAATCCTAAGCTGAATAATGCAAAAATAACGACCGCGCTTAGACAGTGGAGTATTTTTGTAATGTGTCCGTAGGATTCATTAGAGTTTTTAAGCATATTTTAAAGACTATTAGTTTTTGAATATGCTGTTATTGTCTATTAAAAAACTGACTCTATACTGATTTTCGACTTTTTATATAGATTATAGGCGTGAATGTTGGTGATAAGGTAATGGCTATGTCGCTAAACGATAATGTTGCATAAATTTAAAGTTATTTTAAAACCGCCTAGAACGTCGCTTTGGCCAATAGTTACTTTGCCATTATGGCTCTCGACAATTTCTTTCACGATACTAAGGCCGAGTCCTGCACCATCATTTTGAGTGCTATGAGCTCTGTAAAAACGCTCCGCTAACTTCTCTCTATGTGTTTCACAAACACCAATACCATTATCTTCGACGGATATAAAAACATCTTTATCACTGCCCTGACAAATGACTAAGATACTGTCCTTTTCGTTATTTTTATTTGCTCCATAGCGAAATGCGTTTTCAATAATATTTCTAATAGCTATTTCTAGAGAAAGTGAATTTGCATATACAATTAAACGATCGTCACCTTTTAACTTGATGTCAATGTGGATTTTTGTGCTTATGGAGTCAGAAATAATACAGCGTGTTAGTTCACATAAATCGAAGGTTTGTTTATTTTCTGTAGACAGGTGTTGGCGACTATTTTTTGCTAGACTTAATAATTGATTAGACACTCTAATGGTTCTCAAGGCAGATAACTCTACATTCTTGAAATGTGTGCTCATGTTTTTATCCGTAAAATGAGAGCTTTGAATTTGAGCTACAAGAGCGGCAATAGGGGTTCTCAATTCATGTGCGCACGTATCAAGAAACTTTCTTTCTTTTAATAATTGTTTTTTTAGGTTGGTAATTAACTGATTAATTGCTTCTATGAGTGGATGAAGTTCTTGCATCGGTTTGTCTTCACCGATGGCCTCTAATTTTTCAACTGGCGTACCGGCAACGAGAGCCGCCAATTGATTGAGTGGCCGCAGTCCTGATTGAACAAGATAATAGACGCCAACAGCAGTCAGTAAAAGAACAAGGAGTAAAGGGAGAGAAATCAGCGCGACCATACGTCGTGCAGCATAACGTCGCTCTAAATCCCTAAACCCAACAGCGACACAAATTGTATCCTGACATGTTGTACTGATAATCCAGTTATAGTTACCCTCTTCATGAAGGTAGGTTCTTGTAATTGATGGTTGTGCTATTTGAAACGGTCCTTGACTAACGATGACTTGATTGTCGGCCCAAGCCGTTAAAAGTTGTGTTGAGTTTTCAGGTAGTACTATGCTTTCAATATGTTGACTCGAGAGAATACTTATCCAGTTTTGGGCGGAGTGTAAGGTATGTTGATTAAGAAAGTCGCGAGTCCCCGCCTTAATTAATAGTTTTGTTGATATGGTCGCGGCTATCCAAATAAGAACGAATAGTGCCCCTATGCGTAAAAGTAGGCGATGTTTTAATGATGGCTGTCGCACTTTGGAACGATATAGCCAACCCCGCGTATAGTCTTGATCAGCTCCGGCCACAATTTTTTCCTCAGTTGGGATACATAAACTTCAATAGTGTTTTCTTCTATTTCTTTATCCCAGCGGTATAAAGAATCAATGATTTGCTGTTTGGTTTTTACTTTCCCCTGTGATTCTAATAAAAATTGTAATAGTCGAAAATGACTCAGTAGAATACTTACAGGTTCTTTGTTTAAATAGACTTGCATTTGATTGGGGTCTAATACTAATTTCTCATATTCAATGGCGGGTGCGGTTCGCCCCATTCTTCTCCGTAACAAAGCTCGTACCCTTGCAATCAGTTCGCTCATGTCGAAGGGTTTGACCATATAATCGTCTGCGCCGCTGTCTAGGCCTAGCACAATTGCTCTGGGTTCATCTCTTGCCGTCAATAGTAATACCGGTAAATCACTTCTTTTTTTGCGTAATTCACCAAGAAAAACCAAACCATTGCCATCGGGCAAGCCAAGATCTAGTATTAATAAACCAATATTCTCATCTTTTATGGCCTTGCGTGCCTCGCTCAGTAAGGTGAGGTGCTCAATTTCCATTGCGGATTGCCTTACCTTTCTGACAATCCCTTCAGCTATCATTACATCATCTTCAATTAATAGAATCTTCATTACCTGTTTATGCCTAAATGCCCGTTAACTTCGATAGTGCTAGAGGCTTTTATCTTGTCTATATTGTCCATTCATATTACCCAGCCATATTGCCGTTACTATTGTCCAGTATGAACCTGATTGGATCCTGATTCTTAATATCAGCAGGGGATCAATGCAGTATGTTCTTATTGTGCAAACTAGAGACGTCTCTGAGTTTAAAAAGTTCTAAATGTTGAAGGTATTATCTCATTCACTTAGTAAAATTGGTCTAAGAAGGTATTACATGTATTATTTATCTATTCGTTATTTATTTAAAAGTTTTCTATTGACTTGTTTGTTAAGCGCTGTGTATGTCTATGCGGGTAACTCAGATATTATTGATCTAACACAAAAACGCGATGTAGTGGGTTTAAAAAAAATATTAAATAAGCGCTTTGTGAACCTAGAAAAGCGAGATAAAAATGGAGATACCGCTTTACTTATTGCCGCGCGCAATAGCCAGTGGGGTATTTTTGACCTCTTAGTTAAACAGGGTGCAAACATTAATGTATTGGCAGCGAATAACCGAGATATACTCAATTTATCTGTAAGGGTCAGCAACCCTGAATTGGCCAAACACGCTATAAAAGCAGGGATTAGTACGCACACCTTTACGCCGCGTTATCAGGGTTCAGCACTAATTTTTGCTGCTGCGGAAGGGGAGCTTGAAATAGTAGAGGCTCTAATAAAAGCAAAAGCCCCTCTTAACAGAAGAAATAATTTGGGTTGGACCGCGTTGCTCGAAGCCGTTATTTTGGGTGACGGCTCTAAACCATATCAGCAAATTGTTGAACGTCTTCTAGAAGCTGGAGCAGATAGAAATATTACAGACAAATTGGGTAAGACGCCGTTATATCATGCTCAACAGAAAGGCTATGACAAAATTATTGAGTTGTTGATGTTTGCTCAGCTTGATTAACCTCCCATGGCGAACAAATATCAATCAAGCAACCGCTAGGGTCTTTCGTTAAAAAACGTCGTTGCCCGTAAAATTCATTGCGAGGTTCTTGGATAATCTCTGCACCCATTGATAATGCTGTTTGATAAGTGGCATCGACATTATCTACAACAAAAGTAACGTACATTCCATTCGGTTTATTTTGGTATTTTTCAGGTATAAGTTCGTGGTCGCGTTTTATAATACCGTATTCAATTTCGCTGTTAGTAGGCGAACAAAGCTGAATATACCAATCGCTGTCATACTTAACCTTGAAATTGAGAAGAGACACATAGAATTTTTTGCTGGCAGGTAAATTATCAGTGCATATATTCGTTAATATTCGCATATATTTTCCATGTTAATATAATAACGTAGGTTTTCTAAATTGATGTATTTGAGTGCTGTTTAACCAGTGCAGCCATTGTATTTGCATCAGAATTATTTTCTTTAAGTAAACCCTCAATTACTCCCTGTTTATTTTCTGTTGGTTGATTTTGACTCAGCTTCCATTGTCCTTCTAGTGATGAAATCTTGATTTCTAAACCGACAATCGCGGGTAACATTTTTTGAATATAGTTTTCAGGGGCATCTTTTACAGACCAGGGTTCAGGCCTGCCTAACTCATGCTCTTGGGTTAACTCGTCAATCATATTGTATAACCATGCACTATCGTGTACGTACGATAAAGTACCTTTAACATTAACGCTAATATAATTCCACGTTGGTACGGCTTTGCCCGTTGCTTTTTTAGTGGGGTAATAGTTAGGCGAGATATAATGGTTAGGGCCATTAAAAACCACTAAGGCTTCGGATTGATCATCAACGTTTTGCCATAAGGGGTTTGCTCTTGCAATGTGGCCTTGTAACAACTGTTTGCCATCAACTTCTTTCAATACAAAGGGAATATGGTTCACTTCTAAACCTGATTGCGAATATGTGATCAGCGACGCAAATGGGTACCGACGTATTGCCTCGTGTAATTCAGTCTGGCTTTCTTGTCTAAATTTTTTCGGGATATGCATTATATTAGCCCTGATTGACGGAACTAATCAAAATTAACCGTCGTAAAGTGAGGGTTAACCGTAATAGCTGTCATTGATTTAATCGTATTTAATGCAAGCAAAATTTGTTTTTGATCTTGTTTCAATGATATGCAATGTTCTTTATTTTGATTGTATAGAATATCACTGGCAATACCTGTGACAACATGACTATTGTCGAGGGTAAGTGATATTGCTAACGTAAAAGTGCAAGCAATCTCAAGGTAGTCGTGTTGTTCGCAATTGACCATAATAACGTAAATTTTATGATTAAAGGGACAGTGATAAGTACTGTTTTAACTTATTCTACTTATCGGAGTCCCTTTATATTTCAATAGTCTTGATTTAATTCACGATTTTATTAAGTTACAGTGTTCTAGAAAGCCATTTGCTAACATCTTTTCCAAGAGTATCAACGCATCGTTTAAGGACGGCGCAAGAGCTCTTGAAGCCGCCACCGATGCCACCGCCAGATTTTCTAATGTGTTCGTAAGAATCGATAGTTTCACCATCTTTCATTAAAATGGCTTCAATCGAGACGGATTTTCTGTGGCCCGTCCATGCATTTCCAGAACTATGTACATTAGTGATAACTAATTTAAGCGATAAGCCATTAGCGGGTAGCGAGTCATCTCTATTTACTTCCCAGCCCTGTTTAGATAACTGCAATTCCGTTGAATTTGAAAATTCAGATCCTAGGTGAATACATTCATTTCTTATATTGGGAGCAATTATTTTCTTATCATAATAGGTGGCTTCGTTACTTATCGTAATGCTTTTTTCTGAAGCAAATGATAACTGGCTTGCTAATGCTAATATGGCGAATAGTGTTGACATGGCTTTTTTCATTTTTATTTCCTTAGTTTAATAAAATTGTATTAATTTACCATCAATTCCCGATCGGTCAACGCTACATAAAGCGTCAATAGCTGTCCAGGTTGAATGTATTTCTTGCGGGCGATATCGTTCCAGCTTTTTATATCACTGATTTTGACTCTAAATTTATTGGCAATAAGATCAAGTGAGTCGCCTTTTCGGACTTTGTAAAAGAGCTTACGAGTTTCGTTTTTGACGAAACTGGTTTTTTGTTTTGATTTTGTATTATTTGAAGCACTGGTAGTAGTTTTTGTCCACACCGTGAGTTTACGGTTAACAGCAAGTACATCTTTAGGGGCCATATTATTCCAGCGAGCGATGGAACTGACACTAACATTATATTTTCTGGCAATATCCCATAAACTTTCACCGTTTTTAACGCGATGTTCAATACGTTGATTTCTATTTTTAGGTGCTCGACCTTGGCGCTTGGCTAAGCGTTGCTCGGCACTTTTGGTGTAGTAATCACTGCCTTTGGCAGCGGAGGGAATCATTAAGGCTTTGCCCGCACGAATGCGATTGTTTTTAATGCCATTCACTTGAGCCAAAAATTTCGTGCTGGTGTTAAATTGCTTGGCTATTTTGCCTAGCGAATCACCATTTTTAATAATATAACGACGCCAAGTCATGCGTTGGTCAACGGGTACCTTGGCTAGATTTTCTTTGAGTATATTGACATTGTCGATGGGGATTAATAAGTCATGGGGAGGAGAGGGGTCAGTTGCCCAGCGGTTATATGCAGGATTGAGTTGATAAATTGTATCAATATCGACTTCTGCAAGTGCTGCTGCTTCGGCTAAATCAATTTGTGAACCGATATCAACTAACTCAAAATAAGGTTCGTCAGGGACAGGGTTAAAGTCAATATTGTACTGGTCGTGGTTTTTAATAATATCTCGCCAAGCTAATAGCTTGGGAATGTAGTGTTGGGTTTCTTTGGGTAAGTCCAATGACCAATAATCTGTAGGCTTGCCGAGCTTACGGTTTTTCTTAACTGCGCGCATAACTCTACCTTGGCCTGCATTATAGGAGGCCATGGCCAATAACCAATCACCGTCGAATAATTTATTAAGATAGAGTAAATATTGAATGGCAGCACCGGTGGAGGCGATGGTGTCACGGCGTTCGTCGTGCCACCAATCCTGCGCTAAACCAAAGCGTTTGCCAGTGCTGGGAATAAATTGCCACATGCCTGATGCGCGCCCCGGCGAATAGGCAAAAGGATCGTAGTGGCTTTCGACAATGGGTAATAAGGCAATTTCGAGCGGGAGCTTGTTTTGTTCTAATTGAGTGATGATGTAATGGAAGTAGGGCGTGGCATTATCGGTAATGCGTTGTGCTAGCGATGGGTACTTTAGTAAGCGTTTGCGGTGGTAGTCAACGCGTTTTAAAGCCACTTTATTATCAACATGGATTTCTGAAAATTCAAAGCCTTCTCGGACATGATCCCACAAATTACCAACGGGTTCTAATTCTGGCTCTAGTTCCTTTAAGATTTGTACAGTAGGGTTTTGATTAAGTGCATCTTGCGTGTTGGCAAGCCCTTTAGTCTCTGTAGACTCTACTTCTGCCCCTGGGTCGAGTTCGCGTTTAGCGCTTTCTACTGTTGCATCGACCTGTGTGACGGGGTCGTTTGTTTTGGCTTCAGCCGGTTCTGATGAATTATTGATCAGTGCGGTGTCGCAGGCTGTGATTAAAGCGGTAAGGGTAATAAGTAGGGCAAATGGGGTGAAGCGACCAGCGATATAAGGAGAACGTTTAAACAAAGGCATGAAAAAGGGCTACATCAATTGAGAAAACGAAATTCTAGGGAATAGCAGCCCGATGTGCAAACGAGAAGGTCTCAAAATGAGGGCTTATTTGATATCAAATACCCAGTCGCAGCTAGTATTTATCCTTCCAGCGGCGTAAACCGGTAAATAGATCTAAGTCGCTAGACCAGTTGGCCTCCCAAAATTGGTTAATAGCAAGGCTAAGGCCTTTTTCTCGATAACGCAAAAAAGGGTTGGTTTCTCGCTCTAATAGTAAGTTGGTCGGGAGGGTGGGGATGCCTTGGTCTCGCTTGGCTTGTTCGCTTTTAATGCGTTCTGTAATGGCCTTGTTATCTGGTTCAACTGCCTGAGCAAAGTCGAGGTTAGCCATAGTGTATTCATGGGTACAGTAAATTTGGGTATCGCTAGGCAATTGATTGAGCTTATCGAGTGACTGATAAAACTGGTCGTGAGTGCCATCAAATAAGCGACCACAACCTGCTGCAAATAGGGTGTCGCCACAAAATAGAGAAGGACGTTGATCAATATTGCCAAAATAAGCGATATGGTCTTTAGTGTGCCCGGGAACCTCAAGTACATCAAGAGTCAGTGCGCCATCAAATAAAGAAACGGTATCTCCTTCCTTTATTGCCAAGCTAACCTGTGGGATGCGTGCTGAGTTAGGGCCATAGACGGGTACATCATAATATTTTAATAAATCCTCAATACCATCGATATGGTCCCAGTGATGATGGGTGATGATAATGGCGCTCAGTCTAAGCTTTGTTTCTTGCAGCACCTTTAAAACGGGTTCAGCATCGCCGGGATCCACAACAACTGCATCAGTATTGCTCTCATTTTGGATAAGCCATAGATAATTATCAGAGAATGCAGTAATAGGTTTGACTAGCATGATGTACGTAAGGCCTTTCGGTAGGGGAGCTCATCGTTTGTTTCTTGCCCTATTATATTGCGCTGAGTGTGAATAGCCAGCAATAAAGGTTTTTTAGTGCTGCTTGCTCTGCACTAAAATGGACTTGTAGCTAGTGCGGGTGCTTATTTTCGGTGCCTTAAGAAATGTTGAGTAAATAAAAAAGAGAATGTCTCACTTTTTCATTTATTGAAGTTTGGCTGTGAGTTTATTTTTTATTATATTTTTATTAAAGAAAATAAAAATAAATTAAAAATAGATTGTTTTTTGCGGACTTTTCTCACACTTTTGAAAAAAAATACCCTATGTAAACCTTTTCTTCTAGGCTGGCATAAAATCTGCTATGAGCCTTGCATTCGATTGTTGTTCTATCCATCTTGCGAGGTATTCGATGTTTGCTATCGACCTAGGTAAATATAAAAATATATTTATCTCCATTGCACTGTTTCTGATTTTGGATGCGTCTGTCCTTATATTAAATTTTTATATTTCTTTTGAAATTGCAGATGATGCGGTCAGTATTAACCTCGCTGGGCGACAGCGTATGCTATCTCAACGGATGACGAAATCGCTCTTAGATACTGAATACTCTTATGGTTTGTCAGAGGAAAGAGCCAGCGCATTACAAGAACTTAGGTTGAGCCGAAACTTATTTGATGAAACATTAACCGCCTTTGATAAGGGAGGAGTTGCAAAGGGTGCAGGTGGTAATATTGTCGAACTTAATAGAGCAGAGGATACCGATAGTTTAGAGGCTTTAGCAGCGGGAAAATTGATTTGGGCCACTTACAAAGAAAAAATCGACAGAGTACTTGACCACCAAGGCGATAAAAGAGGAACAAGTGGGCAACCTACCTTTGAATCACCTATTGAGAGGGCCGACCTTAATGAAGCGATTCGATACGGCCGTGAAAACAACCTGTCTTTGTTGGCTTTGATGAATGATTTGACAGTCTCTTTGGAAAATGTCGCTGCGTCAAAGGCGCAGCGTTTACGCTTAATTCAGACCGCTGGGATTTTAATGGCCTTAATTAACTTCTTTATTATCATGTTCCACTTTATTCGGCAATTAAGGCAAGGTGATAAAGTTATTGATGCCGCTAGAAAAGAAAATGTCGAAATTTTATCAACAGTTAACGAAGGCTTATTTTTAGTTGATAAAGAGTTTAATATTGGTTCTCAACGGTCAAATAAATTATACGAGATATTGAATATTAGTCCTAATGACGATATTAACTTTGAACGTTTATTAAGAGATATTGTGTCGGCTAAAGACTTAGAATCTGCTCAAGGTTTTTTGAGGTTATTATTTAACCCAAAAATAAAAGAAAAACTAATTGGAGGCTTAAACCCCTTAGATAGAATCCAAGTTAACCTTGATAACGGTGTGGGAAATTATGAGTCGAAATATCTACGCTTTGACTTTAAACGGGTAATGCAAAGAGAAGTAATCGCCGATGTACTAGTCACAGTTAATGATATTACAAGAAATGTCGAACTTGAAATAAAGCTACAACAAGAACGAGAAAGAAATGACTCTCAAATAACCATGTTAACTAGCATATTACATACGGATCCATCTCTACTAAATAAGTTTTTGGATAATTCATATAGATGCTTTTCAAATATCAATAACCTTTTGAAAAAGACAGCAAAAAACCAAAATGAATTCTCAGCAAAAATCAATGCTGTTTTTGTTGAAATTCATAACTTCAAAGGTGAGGCAGGCGCCTTAGAGCTAACGGATTTTGTGAGTATTTCTCATGAGTTTGAAAATCACTTAGATATAATGAGAAAGTCATCTTTGATTCGTGGTCAAGATTTTTTATCGTTGACCGTGCTTTTAGATAAACTGATTAACTATGCCCAATCCATCACTCAATTAGTAGATAAGATAGGCGGTTATAATCAAACCTCTGAGGTGGATAATAGCCGCCTAACATTAGATAAAGATGCTACTTACTCATGGGCACATTTGCAAAAAATGGTGACGGATTTGTCGTCACACTATAAAAAAGAAGTGATGTTGGTCACTAGTGGCTTATACGAAGCAGATATCCCAGATAATTTGCGCGATACTATTAATAGTTTATGTATTCAGTTTCTGCGTAACGCCATTGTTCATGGTATCGAACACCCGGATGAGAGAAAAAACTCTCATAAATCAGAAGATGGGCGTGTAGATATTCGTTTATCTATAACACCTAAGAGAATGCTGGAATTTGTGATAAGTGATAATGGTGCAGGTATAGACTATGAAAAAATACTTGAGCAAGCGGTCAGTACAGGTAAATGGACTAGGCGTGAGCTGGAGTCTTGGGATCAAAAACGTTTATTATCTCTTATATTCGAACCCGGTTTTTCGACGGCTAGCCAAGTTGATGAGAATGCAGGCCGAGGTGTTGGTATGGACCTTGTGCTTGCGAAAATAAAACAATTTCGTGGAAAGATAAAAATTCATAGCCGGCGTGGTCAATTCAGTCGCTTTACTGTGACGTTTCCACTTTCTCGTCTACCGAATAAACAGGTTGCATAATAGATGTTGAAATTAATGATAGTTGATGACTCGAATATTATTCGGCGTAAGATAGAACGATCACAACTTAGATCACCTCGATTTACTATCGTAGCCTCTGCCGCTAATGGTTTACATGCGGTAAAAATTTTTAAAGAACACCGCCCTGATGTGATTACGATGGACTTAACCATGCCTGAGATGGATGGGATAGAGTGTATTAAACATATAGTGAAAGAAGATCCTGAAGTACTAATACTGGTCGTATCTGCATTGTCAGATAAAGCGACAGGTATTGAAGCTTTGGAAGAAGGGGCGAGAGGCTTCTTATGTAAACCTTTTACTGATGAGGATCTAGTTGATGCTCTATACGAATTGACGGAGCATATTCATGTCTGAGAAAACACTTGAAGTCTTTATTGACGGAGCCGTTCGTTACTTCCAACATACTTCAGATAAAGATGTGAAAGTGGGAACGCCTTATCTTGCAAAAAATTCTAAGCCAGAAGCATTTGATTATACCGGTGTCATTGGTGTCAGTGGACCAATAAAAGGCTGTGTTTACTTCAGTGCTCCCCGTATCTTGCTAAAGCATCTTTTGCTCAGTATTGGCGAAAAAAATACAGGTGACGAAAACCTTGTCGACCTTGTTGGCGAAGTGGCTAATACTATTTCTGGTAATGCACGTAGTGAATTTGGGAAAGAATTTATGATATCTGTGCCTTTAGTTATTGAGGGGGCCCCAAGTAATATCCACCTCCCTAAGCATTTGCGCTCACACGTTATCCCGGTATATTGGAAGTCTTATAATGCGGTTATTGTGATTTGTTTTGAATAATTATTTAAATGCTTGCATCAAACTGAAATGGCTTGTATTTTATTCAAAAAAAGGCATACTGTGCGGTAATTCATCATCATTTTTCAAGGAAGAAAAATGTACATCTCTGCGTCAAAATCTTATTCCCTCGGCCCATTTCAACTCTTAATCCTTGCTCTCGGCATTTATAGCCCTAGTTATTTTCCATCATTAATACCTATTTACTTACTCTTTAGTATTTTATTCATATCATTATTTTGTTGTTATAAGAAATATTACCTTTGTTTTTCTTTTCTCATAGGGATGAGTTATGGGGGGCTTTATGCTCATTGGGTTGTAGAGCAGCAATGGCCATTAGAGTTTAATAATCAAAAATGGCTTATAAACGGAGTGGTTTCTAGTTTGCCACAGCGTGTTGAGTCAATTCAGCGTTTTCATATTAATATTACCCATATCGAAAGTGACAATGTTGATTTTAATACGGATATATTAAAGACATTTCATAATAAAAAGATATCACTATCTTGGCGTGATAATGGAAAAGAGTTCAATAAAGCACAGACTGTAAAGGCTGGAGATGTTTGGCAATTGGAGGTGAAGCTAAAACGTCCGCGAGGCTTCGTTAATCCTGCGGGCTTTGACTATCAACTTTATCTACTACAACAGGGAATCAATGCTAGCGGTTATGTTAGAAATAGTAAAAAAAATAAAAAATTAGGCAATGTTTGCCATGTAATGAAGATACATTGCTGGAGAGAACACTTACGTTATAAGATTTCTGAAAAAATGGAGAAAAGCCAGTATTTAAGTTTTATTTTAGGTTTATCGATCGGTGATAAGCAGGCAATATCCACACTGCATTGGGATGTGCTAAAAAATACCGGTACTATCCATTTATTGGCTATTTCTGGTTTGCATATAGGTCTTGCAGCCCTTATTGGATTAGCTTTTGGTCAGGGTGTGATGAAGTTGTATCACTTGATAACACGAACGGTATTTAATACTTATAGTCGCTGTTTACCTTCGTTTTTTTCTATTGTGTTTGCTTTTTCTTACAGTTGCCTTGCTGGATTGAGTGTGCCCACTCAGCGGGCTTTTATTATGGTTGTTTTATTTCATTTGTTCCGATTGTTTTATTTTTCTACAAGCCCTTGGCAACTACTGTGTATGGCTTTGGTTATAGTCGGCATATTTGATCCTTTATCGATTCGTTCTCACGGTTTTTATTTTTCGTTTCTTGCTGTTGCTATATTGCTGTTTGCGTTCACTCAATATCAAAATGAGAAAAGTAATATTGAGTTTAGGTTTTTATCCTCGTTCAAATCAGGGGCATTACATTTATTAAAAGCCCAGGTCGTTATTACCTTAGCGCTTTTTATTCCCAGTATATTACTGGTCCAAGGTGTGAGTTTATCTTCACCTATCGCAAACCTAATAGCTGTGCCATTAATGTCATTCGTAACGGTGCCTTTATTGTTAGTCGCTTTGATTTTTTTACCTATGTTGCCTAGTTTATCGCACGGTGTGTTTTTGTTGGCTGAAAAAAGTGTACAGTTTTTACTTTTATATTTAGATTGGGCCCAAAACAATATTGGCCGCTTTTGGTATTTTGATTTTGGAGCCTTGAATATAATAAGTCTTATCATTGCTGTTATAGCTGTGTTTTATCTTTTGTTACCACGCGGATTCCCTGCGAAATACTTGAGTATTTTTTGTTTTTTACCGATCTTTTTTCCTGAAGTAACTAAACCAGCTTTAACATTACTGTTTCTTGAGGTGGGGCAGGGCACGGCAGTGGTTATTGAAACAGCGAGGCATCAATTGGTTTACGATACAGGCAAACGCTTTAGTGAACGTTTTGATAGTGGTCAGCACGTTATTGCTCCCTATTTGTTTCAATCTGGCCACAGTGATATCGATATGTTGATGACAAGCCACGGGGATAGTGATCATGCCGGTGGAATGAGTGGTCTATTATCACTGATTAAGATTCAAAAGCATTATTCCGGTGAGCCGAAAAAAACAGGTGGGCACCAATGTGTTGCTGGTCAACAGTGGCAGTGGGATGGTGTTTCTTTCGTGGTTCTTTGGCCTACTCAATATTTTCTGGATAAGCCCAGTAGTCAATTAAATGCAAACAATCGTTCCTGTGTGCTAATGATTGAGTATGGTGCCAATCGCTTTTTACTCGCGGGTGATATTAATGGCATTGTAGAAAGGCAGCTTTTAGGTTTATATCCAACTTTGCTTAACGAAGTCACTGCGTTATTAATTCCTCATCATGGGAGTCGTTCTTCATCTCACCAAGGATGGGTAGATCATTTGCAAGCAAGTCATGCGATAGTGACAGCCGGTTATACTAATGCTTATCGGCATCCGCACCCTTCAGTCGTTGAGCGTTACCAAAAACAAGGGGCTAGGATGAGTCATACCGGCCAGCACGGTGCAATTCATATTGTGGTCGAAGAAGGCAATCACGCTATAGATTTACTTCGTTGGCGAGAATATAAAAAACGTTATTGGTATGACTAGTTCGTGCCTTAAAGTAGTGCGAAGTATATCCAAAATTGCTTTTGCCTGATTGAGGTGCGTAACAACCCTGTATTTATACCTATATCAGTAGACTTGGCAATCATTCTTTTGCTAGAGTTCCGTGGATTACTTAATCGTGGGGCATTACTGTGCGTAAGCTCTCGAATTGGCTAAAAAATAATCTATTAGGTTTTTTATATCCATTTAGAGTCGATTAGCCAAGCATGTATCGATAACAATTAATTGATAAAACAAAAGTCTCAAGACAAATAAGAGTCAATAAATTATATGCAACAGCGAAAACAATTCTTTCGTTTACTCATTACTTTGGCCATATTGTGGTTGCTGCTGTCAGGTATGTTTAAGCCGCTTCAGATGATACTGGGCCTTATTTCTATAGCCATTGTGTGTTATTTGTCCGTTAACATGAAGGTGTTAATGCACCGTGGCCAACCACTTTATTTTCGCTTTATCTATGTTGTTAAATATTGTGGCTGGTTAATTGTACAAATTTTGCTCTCTAACTTGGATGTTGTTAAGCGCATTTTCCACCCTGATTTACCAATTAAGCCTTTGCTTAAGGCGATACCTGCTAGGCAAAAAACTGAGCTAGGACGAGTGGTGTATGCCAACTCTATTACACTGACTCCGGGTACTGTGGCGATTAATATTGCCAAAAATGGAGATATACTCGTTCATGCACTCCATGAAGATGCAATTTACGAGCTCGAAACAGAAAAAATGGGTAAGCGAGTATGCGAGCTTGAACCTAAATTAGAATCTGGCCATGAGGGGCAGTCTTAATGTTTTTTGCTTTAGTTATTGCCATTTTAGTTGCCCTTTTGTTAGTGCTCGCAAGAGCGTTGATGGGGCCAACAATATACGACCGCTTACTTTCGGTGAATTCAGCCGGAACCAAAATAGTCATGTTGATTGCCGCCTATGGTTTTTTAACCAACCGTCCTGACTTTGTCGATATTGCTCTTTTATATGCACTGATTAATTATATTGGCACCATAGCCGTATTGAAGTTTTTTGAATACGAAGATTTAGGCTCAGGTGCATATCAAGAGGACGACATTTAATGGAATTGCTAGTGAATATTGTCAGTGGCCTCTTTATTTTAGTGGGTTGCTTATTTGTTGTAGGAGGAGCGATTGGTTTGATTCGTATGCCTGATTTTTATACGCGCCTACATGCGGCAAGTGTGACAGATACAGGCGGCATCCTGTTTATCATGATTGGTTTAATTTTACAGGCTATCTTTATCTTTGATAATCCAATGGCAGCCATTAAGCTTGTATTGGTGGTTATTTTTATTTATTTCACGGCTCCGACTGCATCACATGCTGTGGCCAAAGCGGCTTTAATGGCCAAACTCATTCCTCAGTGCCCCAATGGACGTGTAGCGGTAGATGAATCCTTAACAGATTTACATTCAACCGCCAGTTCGTCTTTAGATAAGCAAAAAGGCGAGGCTTAATATGGAACAGATTATTTTTGCTGAACACTTAGTGGTCATGGTTCTACTAACGGTACTGATTGTATTAACACTAGGTATTATCTATTTAAAAGATTTGCTTGCTGCAGTCATTTTATCAGGTTTATATAGTTTGGTATCGGCGGGCATATTCGTCGCTATGGATGCCGTTGATGTTGCTTTTACAGAAGCTGCTGTCGGTGCGGGGATTTCGACGATTATTTTGTTAGGCGCTTTATCCTTTACTAAACGCGAGCAAAAGCCCCAGAAACATAATAATTATCCTGCCTTGATTATTGTTTGTATGACAGGTGCTTTATTAATTTATGGCACCTTGGATATGCCTCCTTATGGTGACCCTAATTCACCCGCCAATACCCACCCTGAACTAGCTAAGCACTTTCTAGAAAAGTCAGAAGATGAGATTGATGTTCCAAATGCAGTGACATCAGTGTTAGCGAGTTATAGAGGTTACGATACTTTAGGTGAAACGGCTGTGGTATTTACTGCGGCAATAGGAGTATTGAGCCTACTTGGTTTGCGTCGCCGCAAGCGTAAGGAGGACCCTGTATTAAACGAAAAACAACAGCGTTTGCAGCAAAATGATTCTGCTTCATAGTGTTTTAAAAGTAGCTATTCTAAAAATAGCTTCCCAAAAACAGCTGAAACAAAACAGAGACGAGATTGGATATAAAGGTCGATAAATAGATGAATCAAAAATTAGAACAACGGCATAGAGTTGTTCAGGTCGTAACAAAATTCTTAACGCCGATGATTTTATTGTTTGCATTTTATGTGCAATTTCACGGCGATTTTGGGCCTGGCGGGGGGTTTCAGGCAGGCGTTATTTTTGCTTCAGTGTTTATTTTACACGGGCTTATTTTTGGGGAAGGGCGCACACGTTTAGTGATGCCGCCCACTATGTTAAGAATATTAATGTCATTTGGCGTGTTGTTGTACGCTGGAACTGGCGTGCTTAGTTTATTTTTAGGCGGCAACTACCTTGATTATTCCGTGTTGGCTCATGATCCCATCCATGGCCAGCACTGGGGTATTTTTGCAGTTGAGCTAGGCGTGGGTATTACGGTGGCAGCGGTTATGGTTTCGCTGTTCTATTGTTTTTCTAGTAACAGGAAAGGTGAGGATAGTTCCTTATGATGGAGTATCTTGCGCTTTATAATGACTGGGCTGTCATCATTATTATGATGGCGGGCTTCTATATTATGATCGCGCGTCATAATTTAGTAAAAAAGATTTTAGGTTTAAGTATCTTTCAGACGGGTATTTTTTACTTCTATGTCGGTTTGGGTAAAGTTGATGGTGGTACTGCTCCTATCTTTGTTGAACCTAACGTTGTTGAAAAGAGTGGTGAGCTTGTAGAGAAAGTGGTTGCCTATTCAAACCCTTTACCTCATGTCTTAATTCTAACGGCAATTGTTGTGAGTGTGGCAACCATGGCTGTTGGTCTTGCTTTGATCGTTAGAATCTATGAAAAATATGGCTCTATCGAAGAAGACGAGATTCACGAAATTGACTTAGAAGATAGTCGAAAGTAATCGCGTTTATCACCTTTAAAAATTAAATAACAACTATATTAAAAAGTAATTTCAATTTATGTTTAGTCAGCATTTTCCCGTACTCGCTATTGTTCTGCCATTAATGGCCGCGCCCTTATGTGTGATAGTACGACAATCTTTTGGCGCTTGGCTTATTGCTGTTTTGGTTAGCCTGTGTTCTTTCGTTCTTACTACACTGTTGCTATTACAGGTGCTCGATGGGGATGTCATCCGTTATCAGTTAGGCGGGTGGATGGCGCCCACCGGGATTGAATATTATATCGACAGTCTCAATGCAGCTTTATTAATGATTATCTCGTTAATTAGCACGCTTACATTAGTATATGCGAAACCAACCGTTGAGAAAGAAGTTGCGAAGCCACGGCATTATTTATTCTATGCTGGTTGGCTGATGTGTTTAACGGGTTTGTTAGGTATTGTGATTACGGGTGATGCCTTTAACGTTTTCGTTTTTCTAGAAATATCTTCTCTATCTATGTACATGCTGATTGCGTTAGGTAAAGAGCGCCGACAGGCATTACTCGCAGCATTTCGTTATCTCATTATGGGCAGCATCGGAGCTTCCTTTATTTTGTTGGGCATCGGTTTCTTGTACGCTGCAACTGGCACACTAAACATGGCTGACCTCGCCGTACGTTTAGAGAATATCAATGATTCGCGTACCGTTATTGTTGGCTTTAGTTTTATTACCGTCGGCCTGCTTATTAAAGCGGCGGTATTTCCGGTTTATTCTTGGCTACCGAATGCATATCAATATGCACCTACTGCAGTCACGGCATTTTTAGCTGGCACGGCAACCAAAGTGTCACTGTATGTGTTCCTACGCTTCTTCTTTCATATATTTGGCGCAGATTACAGTTTTGCAGATATGCTCTTAGGAAAAGTCCTCTTGCCTTTGGCGGTGGTTGGATTTTTTGTTATGTCTGTTGTCGCCATATTTCAAACGGATATTAGGCGTCTACTTGCCTACTCCAGTATTGCTCAATTAGGATATATGTTCACGGCTGTCAGTATGGCAACTCACGCCGGCTTAACGGCAGGTATTATTCATATCGTGAATCACGCCTTTATTAAAACCGCGCTTTTTATTGCGGTGGGTTGTATTGCGTACAGAATTGGTAGTACCCGCATTAGTGATATGAATAATTTGCTTCGATCCATGCCTTGGACAGTCAGTGCCTTTATTATTGCCGGTCTGAGTTTAATTGGTATTCCACTTACAGCAGGTTTTATTAGTAAATGGCATTTGGTTTCAGCAGCTATTGAAAGTGGGTGGTGGCCGATAGCGATTATGATATTGCTGAGCTCTCTAATGGCGATTATTTATATCGGTAAAATTATTGAAGCTTTTTGTTTTAAACCAGAAAATAGTGTTAAAGCATCAGGCGGAGATTCTGAAGCAACGCTTATTAAAGAAGCACCCCTTATGATGTTGTTGCCCTTATGGACTCTGATCGTTATTAGTGTTTATACCGGTATCAATGGTGACATCGTGGTCAATTTTGCAGAACTTGCTGCTCAACAACTATTGGGTGGCATGCAATGATGGCTTTTTTATCTGATCTTTCTAATCCTTTGTTTACATTATTACCGCCCTTGCTGGTGATTCCCTTTATTATTTTATTTGGTGAACGCCGTAAAAATCTCCGTGAGTTTTCTATCTTTGTTGCGGGCATCTGTTTACTGTTGATTAATATTGCGCTTTATCAAAATTTTATCGAACAATCAGTAAGTGATTTACCCGCACTTGCTAGTGGTAAGGCAGTTCTGTTTGATGGCTTGACTCTTTATTTAAGCGCAGAACCTATTGGGATTTTATTCGCTTTATTAGCGAGTTTTTTATGGATCGTCACCACGCTTTATAGTATCGGTTATATGCGCGGTCATAATGAAGCGAATCAAACCCGTTTTTATGTTTGTTTTGCTTTGGCTATTGCGTCGGTTATGGCAGCAGCTTATGCGGGTAATTTATTAACATTGTTTGTTGCTTACGAAGTCATTACCTTATCTACTTTCCCTCTAGTGACGCACGCCGGAACAGAGAAGGCGAAGCGGGCGGGGCGGATTTACCTTGGTGTATTAATGGGTGGTTCGATTGCTCTGTTAATGCCGGCTATCATTACCATATGGTGGTTAACGGGCAGTGTCGATTTTGTTAGTGGAGGCGTGTTTGGTGATATGGTCAGTGATGGGCAATTAGCGCCTTTTGCTGTGGTTTTATTGCTTGCTTTAGTGGTATTTGGAACAGGTAAAGCGGCTGTGATGCCTTTTCATGCTTGGTTGCCTAATGCGATGGTTGCTCCAACTCCGGTCAGTGCGCTATTGCATGCTGTTGCGGTTGTAAAAACCGGTGTGTTTTTAATTGTAAAAGTGGTTGTTTATATTTTTGGCTTTGATGTGATTGCCCAAACAGGCGCCGCTGACGTTTTATTAGTTGTTGCAGCAGTAACGATCTTACTTGCGTCTTTTATTGCGATGACAAAAGATAATTTAAAAGAGCGTCTAGCGTATTCCACCATTGGTCAACTTTCTTATATTGTATTAGCGGCATTGATAGCCAATAAAGTGGCGATAGACGGTGCTGCTTTGCATATCGTGACTCATGCTTTTGGTAAAATAACTTTATTCTTTTGTGCGGGTGCCATTATGGTCGCTTTACACAAAAAAGCGATTAGTGAGTTTGATGGCATTGGTAAAAAAATGCCTTATACGATGACGGCATTTTTTATTGCCGCACTCAGTATTATTGGCTTACCACCTTTGGCGGGTGTATGGAGTAAATTAGTGATCGCTGAAGGCGCGATTGGTGCAGGCTATATATGGATAGTTGCGGTACTCATGTTGAGTTCCCTTTTAAATATTGCGTATCTATTACCCATTCCTTTACGTGCATTTTTTAAGAAAGCGAAACAAGAAAGTGTAAATGTATCGACTAATGTCGGTATACAGGAAGCGCCTTTCGCCTGTTTATTAGCAATCGGTGTGACTACCTTGGGATGTATCGTTTTGTTTTTTAACCCTAATACTATTCAGCAGCTGCTGATATTGATCAAGTGAGGAGATTGAATAGTGTCTAATGTAAATCAAACTTCATCACCTGAAGAACATTCAAATAAAAATGGTACAGATGCAGATCCGGGGTTTTTTTATCGTCCCAAAACCATCCAGTGGATTTTGCGTGTTTTTTATGCCCTCTGTGGAGCATTAGTGGTGATCGATTTTATTATCCATCGCCATATCGAAACCTCGATCGAAAAGATCCCCGCTTTTTATGCGATATACGGTTTTATCGCCTGTGTTGTTTTGGTGCTGATTGCGAATCAAATGCGTACAGCATTGATGCGTGATGAGCATTATTATGATGCTTCTGAACTAACACAAGGGCAGGATGATAGCGGGAGGAGCGGCCATGAATGAGTTCAGTTTTATTGGTCTACCTCCTTTTGCGTTATTTTTTATTGGCGCCGTGTTGCTCTTATGTTTACGAGGGCAGTTAGGTAAAACGCTTGCGTCTATTGTTACTATTGCTGTACCGGTATTGAGCTTTATTGATTTACTTCAGTGGTCTCATGGGGATTATGGCGCTTATCAATTATTAGGCTTAAACCTGACCTTGGTTCACGTCGATAAATTAAGCCTATTATTTGCTTATCTATTTCATTTAGCTGCATTTATTGGCGGTATTTATGCTTTGCATGAAAAAGATCGAGTACAGCAAGTGGCGGCGCTCGCTTATGCCGGTAGCGCTATAGGTGCCGTATTTGCGGGTGATTGGATTAGCTTATTTATTTTTTGGGAATTATTAGCACTCACTTCTGTGTTCTTAATTTTAGCGAGACGCACCGAAGCGAGTTATCGCAGCAGTATGCGTTATTTGATTATTCAGGTATTGAGTGGGGTACTATTATTCTCTGGCGCACTGTTACTTATCCAGCAGACAGGATCGGCTGATATTACACACCTTGTGCTCGATTTCTCCTCACTCTCTTTATCGAATATTGCAGTCATTTTAATTTTTGTAGCTTATGGCATTAAGTGCGGTTTTCCTTTGATGCATAACTGGATTACCGATGCCTATCCACAAGCCACTTCAACAGGCACCATTTTTCTTATTGCCTTGACGACCAAAGTGGCTGTGTACGCATTGGCGAGAAGTTTTGCCGGTACCGATATCTTAATTACGATCGGTTTGGTAATGGCGTGTTTCCCTATCTTTTTCGCCGTTATTGAAAACGATCTGCGCAGGGTATTAGCCTACAGTATGATCAACCAAATTGGTTTTATGGTCTGCGGCATTGGTTTAGGGACTGAAATGGCCATTAATGGAGCTGTTGCTCATGCCTTTAATGATGTTATCTTTAAGGGTTTGTTGATGATGTCGATGGGCGCTGTATTATTCCGAGTCGGGCATGTTGACGGTTCACATTTGGGTGGGCTCTATAAAAGCATGCCGTTAACTACTGTGTTATGTATTGTCGGCGCTGCATCGATTTCGGCATTTCCTTTGTTTAGTGGCTTCGTTAGTAAATCCATTATTATGTTAGAAATGGTACAGGCTGGGCATACTATAGGTTGGTTGTTATTGTTGTTTGCTGCTGCAGGTGTATTTCATCATGCGGGAATTAAAATTCCATTCTTTGCGTTTTTTGCGCATGATTCGGGTTTAAAAGTAAAAGAAGCGCCAACGAATATGTTGATCGCAATGGGTATAGCAGCAGTGTTGTGTATCTTTATCGGTAGCTACCCGCAATTTTTGTATTCTTTATTGCCGTTCCCTATCGACTATTCTCCTTATGACCTCACTCATGTTGTCACGCAGTTGCAAATTCTCTTTTTCTCTGCTTTGGCCTTTGTTTGGTTGAATATGAAAGGTTTATACCCACCCGAACTACGTTCAACTAATTTGGATGCAGATTGGTTTTACCGAAAACTGTTCCCGCGTTGCTGGCATCACATCTCGATGGTATTGGGTAATGTGAGCTACTGTTTCAAATATGCGGGTGTTAGTATTAGTCAAAATATCATTAAGTTTGCAGAAAAATATGCCCACCCTAGCGCAGCTCTGGCAAGGTCTTGGGGTATTAATGCGATGTTGCTTGCGTTGTTGAGTGCAATGATTGTCATATTGGTATTTAATTATTTTTAATCTGATCGAAATAGCGCTGTTAAATAGCACTATTAAATAGCCCCATGAAGGAAAAATACCTTGCAACAATCTGAAGTTTTAGATAACTGGCAAGCGCCGCCATTTCCTCCTAACCATTCTATCGAGGGACAATATTGTATCTTGCAGCCACTTGATGCGGCTGCGCATGTTGATGATTTGTGGCAGGCCTATGCATTAGATACTGACAATACGATTTGGGGATACTTGCCTTATGGTCCTTTTGCAAATAAAAAGGATTTTTATCAGCACATTGATTCTCGTCGAGATATTGAAAACCAACAATACTATGCGATTGTAGATCGTGAAACGCAAAAAGCCGTTGGTTTTATCGCCTACCTCCGTATTCAAGCCAGTGCAGGCTCTATTGAAATCGGTTGCCTTACGTTTTCTCCTTTGTTGCAAAAAACACGTATGGCGACAGAAGCCGTATACTTACTTATCAATAATTGTATTGACTTAGGTTATCGGCGCTGTGAGTGGAAATGTAATTCGCTCAATGAAGCATCAAAGAAATCTGCAGCTCGTTTCGGCTTTCAATACGAGGGTTGTTTTCGACAGGCAATGGTGGTTAAAGGTAAAAATCGTGATACTTGTTGGTATTCCATTATTGATAAGGAGTGGCCTCAACTAAAAGGCGCTTATCATTTCTGGCTTGAACAAGATAATTTCGATCAAAATGGAAAACAGCTTAAAGGCTTACAGCATTTTATTCGTTCATAGATTTTTTAAGTTTTACCCTTAATTTTATCTTTACGTTATGCTTTGCTTTTCATTATTATATTTCTCCAATCCATATCCACCAAAGGTAGTCCAACGGAAACAAAAAGAAAAGGGTAATGGCCGTCAGTATTAAACAGAGTTTTGCCGCATGTTTAATAGACACTCCAGCAAGCTGCATTGCAACGACAAGGGGGGCGGATTGAAAAGGAAAAATAACCGTTGAGAAGCCGAGCACTTGCGTCATCATCACTGCTTCTATACTAAAACCACTCTTTATACTCATTTGCTCTGCAAAGGGTGCCAATACGGCGGGGACGCCCGGGAGCGTTGTGAATATAGCCGTTATTGTTGCTGTGATGGATAATAAAATAAAATTAAAGAAAGAGTTGCCATCTGATAAGGGCAACCATTGATTAAACCCGTCTCCTAAGAGAGTGCCTAGACCGCTGTCATTAATGAGTGCGCTCAATGCCAATATCCCAATGACAAAAATAAGCGGGCTCATTTTAAATTGGTTATCAAAATGTTGTTTATCTACTAGTCCAAGTTTCGGTAGTAATAAAATACAAGCTGCACTCAGACCAATCCATGCCGCAGAAATATGATGCAAGGCATCTGTCACCCAAAAGCCCAGTGTCATTAGAAGTATTGTGATTAATTTAATTTCATCCTTTGAGAAAGGCTTTGCGCTCGTTGTTTTCTCCTTGGAGTTGTCTATTTGTTTGTTAGCTTGATCAGGGTAAAGCCACAAAATCAAAGCAATAATAACCCCCATTTTTAAAAAGCCTAAAACAGGGAAGTGCAATAGCAAGTAGTAAGCGTAAGTCGGTGTCCAATTATAAATTGTCTCGGCAGCTCCAATAAAAACCATGTTAGGCACATTGGCGGGTAGTATGGAAAATGTGGGCACATGACAACCAAAAGCAGCCGCTAAAGCAATACCAATAAAACCATTATCTGTTTTAGAAAAGCCACAACGTTCGGCTAAGGCCATTGCCATAGGTACGAGTAATACCGCTCGGCCAATCGAGGATGGCATCAAGAAGCCAACCAGAGTAGATATGATCACGGTTGTGCTGATGAGTCGCCAGTAGTGCTGTGTAATACGCTCGCTAAATACGTTAGCAACGCGTAGGGCAAGTCCTGTTTTGTGGATGGCAATACCAATAATCAGCCCTGTAAAGATAAGCCAGCAAGCCGTTGAATAAAAACCGGAGAAGACAACATTGGCAGGCGCTAAATTTAATAGCATGGCACCACACATCAATAACAAAGCAGTGACATGTTCTGGCAGTGAGCTTGTCGCAAATAAAATAATTGCGGTCAAAATTAAACACGCGGTCAGTAATTGTGTGTGGCTGAGGGTAGATGATATTGGGCTGAAGATGATGCCCAATAGTACGATAGGAATAGCACTGAGAGCGATCAGGTGGTTTGTTTTGAGTGTCATATAAGCAAGTAATATAGAGTAAAAAGTAAAGTAGAGCTATTTTTACAAAGATATGACTCGAATAAAATCGATAATAAGACATATAATATCGAGAAAAAGACATTGTGCTTATGATGGTGTGTAAGCGTAGTACGTAAAAAAGCGATGATGAGTTAGTGAGCACTAAATGGCTTCAGAAAAAAGAGTACGATCTGATATAGGTCAATATATTGATGCAAGCCGGCCTATTGTCGGTATTTGTTTTACCGCTAAACCTGATAAAGATATGTTGGAATATCATGCTCACCCAAGAGGGCAGTTAGCCTATGCTGCCAGCGGCATTCTAAAAGTCCATACCGATCAAGGTATATGGGTGGTGCCGCAATTTCAGGCGGTATGGATACCAGGCAATATGCGTCATTCGGTTTATATTCAAACACAGGCAGAGATCCGTCATTTATTTGTAGACCCTAGCTATCTCAATTACTTTCCCAATGAATGCAGTGTATTGGACGTTTCTCCCTTATTACAGGAGCTTATTCTACGTTTTACGTATTTTGATAATGTCGCACCTTATTATGAAATTGATAGCCCAGCGGCAAGACTGGGAGCGGTTATTTTAGATGAGTTACAAGCCTTAAAACCCTCAGCATTATATTTACCGTGGGCTAAGGATCGACGTGTACAGCGAGTGATGAAAGAATTAATGAATGGCATACAGCGCTCATGTCAGCACATCGATAACAAGGATGATGATAATGAAGTGGAGTATTGGGTTCAATCTCAGCAGTTAGAAACTTGGGCTAAAGCAGTGGGGGCAAGTACAAGGACTTTAAGCCGTTTATTTCTACAAGAAACGGGCATGACATTTAAGCAATGGCGACAGCAAGTGATTTTACAAGAAGCCGTGAGTTTGCTCGACAGCGGTAAGACAGTAACAGAACTGGCTTTAGCCTTAGGTTATAAAAGCCCAAGTGCCTTTACTGCCATGTTTAAAAAAGCATTGGGCAAAGCACCGGCTCATTATTATAAATGACATAACATATGAATATAGGGTTTTAGAATGTTTTATCCACTTTTTGCGATGGTATTGTTAACGACTTTAGTAGGGTTGATTGCGTTTCGAATACGTTATAAGTCAGTGGTAGATGAAGAGGTTGGTATAAAATATTTCCAAGTAATGGAGGGAGAGGGCATCCCTAAAAAAGTAAAACAATCAACACGCTGTATTAATAACTTATTTGAAGTGCCTATGTTATTTTATGTCGTTGGTATTCTATCCATTATCTATAACGAAACGGGTTTATTACAGTTAAGTTTAGCGTGGTTATTTGTTCTTTTTCGTTGCATTCATGCCTACATATTATTAACGTATAATAATGTCATCCATCGAATGTGTGCTTACTGGGCCGCTTTTTTTTCGATGTTATGTATGTGGATAACGATAGCTGTAAAGCTCAGCCTGTAGCTCTATTAGCTCTATTAGCTCTATGCTCGATTTTTTCATGTTTGCTAAGGCCAGTGTCTAATTTTCATTTAGGTTCTTTCTGTAGCCACATCCCATATACATAGTGTTGAGGTTTTTGGATCATTCTTTTATTACTTTTTTCTTTTTTTATAATGGATTTCACGTTTTTTACTTTTCCCTAGATCTGATTTTTAAATTTATCGTACAAGCCATCGAGACATTCAGACACAGTGTGATTAAAGCTGAGTGGAATGAATTTATTATTAATTTAAAAAGAGGCTATTTAGAATGAGTAAATTAACACAGGTCGTAACAGTAGGTTTGTTTTCGTTAGTTGTATCCATGTTTGCTGTGGCGGGACATCACGGGGCAAAAAAAGATATCGTCGATACTGCAGTTGCAGCAGATGATTTTAATACTCTAGTTACCGCAGTGAAAGCAGCTGGTTTGGTTGATACTTTAAAAGGCGAAGGTCCTTTTACTGTATTTGCGCCCACAGATGCTGCTTTTGCTAAAGTGCCTGCTGAAACATTAAATGCATTATTGGCTGACAAAGCTGCACTGAGTAATGTGTTAACTTATCATGTAGTCGCTGGTAAAGTTATGGCTGCAGATGTAGTAAAGTTGGATAGTGCTAAGACAGTACAAGGCCAGTCAGTAAGCGTAGAAGTAAAAGACGGTAAAGTTTTTGTCGATGGCGCCCAAGTTGTGACAACAGATATCAAGGCAAGTAATGGTGTTATTCATGTGATTGATGCGGTAATATTGCCCAAATAAGTCATCATATCTGTTTCATAAAAAACTCGCCAAACTGGCGAGTTTTTTATGTTAAATTAGCTAATATTATTATGAATCAAGATAACAATACTGAAGCAAGACAAGAAAATCAAAAAGGCCAAAAAAACGAAGAGAATGACAGGCAGGGTAGCGAACAAAAAAGTACGCTAGTGTGGCTGTTAGATGAAAGCATCCCTCTACCTGGCGGCTATCGTGTAGGCTTAGACGGTATTTTAGGTTTGATTCCCGGTATTGGCGACGTGGCTAGCAGTGGTATTTCGACTTTTATCCTTTACAAGGCGTACAAACAAAATGTACCTAAGTTGGTTATGTTCAAGATGTTGTTGAATATTATTTTAGATACAGTGCTGGGCGCTATTCCTATTATTGGCGATTTGTTTGATTTTACATGGAAGGCGAATACAAAAAATGCGTATCTACTTGATGAATATCATAGTGACCCTAATAAGACATACAAACGCTCTGTAGCGGCTACAGGTGTTTTTATTTTAATGCTGATTGGGGTGATTGTTTTGTGTCTTGCTTCAGTTTATTTCCTTGCTAAATTGGTTTTTTCTATTTTCTAGTTGTGAGCCAGAATGCATTATGTTTTTGGCATTTCGCATAACTCAAGGCTGCCGCCATTTAGCAAAGTAGGGTGGTTTTTTAATAGCTCTTTAACTGCTTCTATATTGTTTGATTCGAAGCGCATAAAGCCACCGATAGTATGAGTGATATCAGCTATATCTTTTCCTCCCAATAGAATCCGATTACTTATTTCACTCCCTCCTTGAAATAATTTGCTATCCATTGCAGCGGTAAAAAAACGATCCCAATCTTCTTTTTGCATTTGGGTATCAGTGTTTTTGTGTATAAATAAAATATATTCCATCTTGATTTCTTGAATAATAGTTTAGGCTAGATCACGTAGTAATTGATCCATGGGAAAGTGCTTGCCAGGGCATTTGGTATGCTCGCCAGGAGTATGGCCATGGCCTGAAATATTTTGTAGTGGAATAGCATATTTATTCATGAGTGTTTTGCATAAAGCAATAAGTGCATTGTACTGTTGTTGCGGTACACTATTGTGCTCAAAGTTACCCACTAAACATATACCGATGCCCCGAAAATTGCGATCACTATTATTAGCGGATACATGAGTTCCCCAAATATGATAGTCGGTACGCCAATCACTAACGACTTGGCCCATCCCAAGGCCCTTACCATTGCCTATAAGGTAGTGGTAGGGGATAGCATCAATAGGATCATTTTTTTGGCGTTCTCTATGTACCTGTTGTAATGATTCAAGTGAGCCGTAATCACCCGCGCTGTGGTGTATTACAATGTAATTCCAGCGTCTAGGCCAGTATGTTGCTCCTATGCCTATTGTTGCGAGAGCAAGTGAGGACCCTATAATAAATTTGCGCCTATCCATTTTTCTGATTTACCATTTCTTACTTGGGTTTTAAATTTTTAACTTGTTCTAACTCAGGCTCAGATAAAGCGCCATAAAAACGAGGGTAGGACCATCCATAGCCCCAGCGAAATTGTGTCGGTAAAAAAGGAGTTCCTCCCACTCTAACACCGGCTAACATTAATAATGCAATTTCGGGCTCGCCAACTTTGGCTACACATGCTTTTAGTGCTTTATCGGATGTGAGGCGTTGCTGATAAGTACCTCCTTTCCAATAATCGTAGTCATGTTGCTGACAACAATTTAGCCATAATTTATTTTGTGAAAAGGTGCCATCTGGAAAAGCACTACAGCCATCGCTTTTAAAGGGTTTTAGGTTATCGGCACTTGCATTATGGGCAATCAAGAGTATCGATAATATAAATATCCATTGTTTCATATGGTATAAGCAGCCTTTATCGATTTCATTTTTTCATTTGGGTTCTATAATTTATGCATGGCACGCTCAAGATTCTCTCTTGCTTGAGTTTCGTATTGCTCTTGATAGCGTACGGTATTATAAATGAACTGCCTTTCTAAAAAAGAAGATAGTAATTGCTTTCTCTTCTGCCGGTATATGATGGCAGGCACGAGATGGTATTCCTTCCGAATATTTTTTTCAAATTCATCATATGTGGTTTCTGGTACACCTAAAATAGATAGATCGATATCTACCAGCAGCTTTGCGTCATCAGTAAAGGCTTCGCCGTTATGCAGTGTCGCCATAATTAATTGATGAACACGTTCTATACCGTCTTCTTTATAATTAGCTGAGTAAAGAAACTCCTTAGCCCACTTGGCGCTATCAAGTTCATTGCTGGATGAAAATGGTTTGTATACTGCATCATGAAACCAAATAGCAAGTTCTACTTCATTCGGATACTTGCACTCAGTAATAGATTGATCAAAGTGTCGCAGCATAGCGCTGATATGGGAACATGTATGATAATGCCTGTGGGCTTCAGAGTAAGCAGAAAGGAGAGATTCATAGCATGGTAACGATGCATCTAGCTTCATTGCTTGCATTAAGCTTAACCATCTATCTTTTGTCATGAGATCTGTCGACCTATTTATGGTTTAGTTTCATCTCAGTCATATTGGCTTTAAAACCTGCTTTTTCATAGGCTTTTATTGCGGCGGTGTTTTGTGAGTATACATCAAGATAGAAATCATCGACGTTTTTACTTCGGCTCCATGTGATTAGTCGCTCAATAATCGCTTTATTGATGCCTTGACCTCGATAACCTGAAGCAACATACATAAAGCCTAGATAGGAGTGTAAGTCATGCTCAAGATAAGTTTTGGACTCTCTTATTTGGGCATAACCACTGCCGATAATTAATTCGCTTTCTTCGGCGATGATTAAACAGGCATTATCATTTCTGATAAGTGCTTTTATATCATAATAAGCAGCAGGGCCTTCTTTAATCGATTGATTAAAAGGCCTTTCAGCATCAACGACAGCCTGCTCCAATTTTTTAAGTTGAGCTAAATCGTTTAAGTTAGCTTCTCTATAGCTTATATTCATGCTTTTACCTACTGACGTGCCATTAAAGCAGCATATTTTTTCAAATATGATTCTTTTTTAGATAATACTGTATTAATGGTTTAAGTAAAGTAGGTAAGCAATACATAGGGATTTGACCAATAGCAAAAAATATCAATAATTCCAGTGGCGCTTGATCGGATAGGACTAAATACATTAAGCCCAAGTTACAGTTTCCGCTTGCTAGGCCAATAGCCATCGCTGTACTTGAACCTAATCGCCAAAATATAGCAGCACTGATAAGGTATAAGACAAAAATCAATCCGCTAGAAACCGCAAGGGTTAGCCAGACAAACTCTGGTTCTTTTAAAAATAAATCAGTGACGCCTCGCATCACTCCAATGATAAACAAACTGATAAACACAACAGAAATGCCGTCCAGAATAGGTGCAATTGGAACAATTTGTTCTGCTGTTCTAATTCGCTTAATCAACATGGCGAGTAAAAAGGCAGTAAAAATAAAACCCACTAGGCGAAAACTAAGCTGCCATAACTCCAGCTCAATATTTAAGTCGGCTAAATAGTACACGATAGGTGGTAATGTGATCGGTACCAATAGCATCGTGACAACGGTGATGACGACGGTTGTAGCCGCATCAAGACGTAGGAATAGAGCAATAGCGGCACATGCCGTCACGGGAGGGGCCGCTGCGGCAATGACGGCTGCCATTTTAATAGGGGTAGGTATGGAAGTGACGGACAATAACAAGTAGATCAGTATAGGGCTTAATACTAATATCCATAGGCTAAGGAGTGAAATTATCTTCCATTTTTTTGTTGCTGCAAAAAGCTGTTTAGTTTCAATGCGAACCAATGACAGTGTTAGAGGAATTAATAACGCGGGTATTAAGAAGGGTTCCAGTGCCTCTGATAAGGAGGGGAGAATTAACCCTAAGGTAACACTAATGGGCAATGCAATAGAAGCATGGCGACCCAAAAAACCTAGGCTTTTGAACAAATATACAAACATGGGTGTTATCTCTAAAGGAGTGAGGCAAGCCAGAATGATTTTGCTGATACTTGTTAAGTCATTCAGTCTTAATCAGGCAGTGAGCAAACACATCTTGGTGTAGCTATTTTCGAATAAGCAGATATTACCTTATCTCGTTAGCATTGATTTCAGTATATAGTTCATTGTTTCTCATAAGTAGGTGCATTTATCTTTATGATGGCTTTGTTTAGGTTTAATAAAAAAATTATATATAAACATGATATGAAGGTAAGGGATAAAAGCGATTAAACCAAAAGAAAATATGCCAAAAGGAGTATCGGGTGAATGGCTTTTGAAGTTAGAACCGGCTAAAAATGACAGTAAGCCTATAACCGTAATAACAACCCCAGTATGCATTAAATAAACAAATTTACCGTCGATGTGATGATTGCTCTTAAAAACAGACACGACCATTGTATACAGTAGCGAAATGATACTGAGAATAGATAAAAGCAGCATAACAAAAAATAACATTCGTGAATCACCCAATAAAAAGAGTGAAAGCAATAATAATAACATCACAGGAATGGTTTCGAGTGAAAGTAAAATCTTATGAACAGGGTGTATTTTCATGTGGTGTGATGATGAAGGGAGTTGATAGTGTTAATCAATTTATTCAGTTTTTACATGTTCATTGATGAGTGACGCCGCTAGTTCTGGTTTTTCTAGTGGTATCGCATGCCCACAATTTTCTATAAACGATAGCTTAGCATTAGTGATCTTATCAATGTAACCTTTGGAGTCTAGGCTGGCGTAATCATTCTCAGCGGCGACAATGAAGGTTTTATTTTCGAGTTGTTCTAGTTTATCTTCCACGCTCCAGTCGACAAGCGCTTTAAGTGCTGATAAATAAGCACGTGTATCATTAGAGCGAAGACCTTGCTGAACATATTTGCGCAGTATAGTTTGATCCTCGTTTGGAAATAAGCGCTTAGCTATAACATTCGATAAGGCGGGTAGTCCCAATATTTTGACAAGACAAACCCGAAAATAATATTCCGCAACTTGTTTAAAGCCGGATAGCTTATAGGAAGGCTGGCTACTAAACAAAATAAGCTTATCTACGGTTATATTATATTTTGTTTGCTGAGTAGCAAGCTCTAGCGCTATTGCGCCACCAAATGAGAATCCTACAATATTGATACTGTCTATCGATAGTTCGTTTAATGCTTGGCTAATCGAAAGTGCTAAGTGGCTAATGGAGTCATCGTTGTGTATGTGGCTTTTGCCAAAGCCGGGTATATCCAGCATAAGCAAACGATGATGGTTCTCTAAGTATTCAGCATTAAATTCCCAATCTTTAGATGAGCCCCCTAAACCGTGTAGCAATAGCAACGGGCTTCCTGCACCACGTTCTTCATAGTAGATTTTTGATGTTGGTAATTCAATAAATGGCATGGTAAGTATTGTCTAACAGTTGAATGACGCGCCAATAAAAAATGGGTGGGTAAAGGAGTGCATGATTAATAAGGCTGAAATGTGACTCGCTTCACGTTTAACTAAAACACTATTGGCACGACCATAAAAAGTGATATAGCCTTTTGTGCCATCTATTTATATCAAGTAGTGGCGAAAAGGTATAAAGGATCAATAATAACTTGAATCAGTGAAAAGGAGAAAGTCATGTCAGCATTTTTGTTTATTGAGGGCGTTACGGGCGAAGTATCAGACCCCAGATATAAAGGCTGGATTGATATATCTCGCTGGAAATGGGACGTTAGCCGCAATATCACCTCTAGTACCTCTACTCAAGGCGACCGCGAAAGCGCTAACGCCGTTATTGGCGGCCTAAATATTACCCGTTTTATGGATAAGGCCACAGCCAAACTGTTTATAGAAGCGGCTTGTGGGCGTGGCAAGAAAATCAAGCTAGTGCAAACCAAGACGGGTACAGGTAGTGGAACCGACACCTTTATTGAATATACCTTAGATAATGCGATTATTAGTGATTACAAGGTTGAGGCTGTTAACATCGGCGGCACTCGCCCCAAAGAAGACATTAAAATCAGCTTTGTGAATCTTGAGGTCAAATATACACCTTACGATGAAGATGGAAACGCTCAAGCGCCCATTGCACTTGGTTTTGATACGGCAACAAATACTAAAAAATAATCGAAAAAGGAGAGTCAATTATGTCAAATTCATCCGCACAATCAGCAGCGGCAACAGCTAAATCTAAACCAGTCATTGATCTTAGTGGTGTTCAGATGGCTGATATTATTTTAACCCGCAATGAAGAAACTCAATCTAAAGCCATACGTATTGGTACATGCTCAGCTTATAGCCATGCTATTTTAGTTTTGGATAAAGGCTATTGTATAGAAGCCGTAGGAAAAGGTGTGCAGTCTCCCTTGTTAACTGATGCCTTGAAAAAAGCAACTCATGGAACTCTTATGCGCCATAAAACTATTGACCCTAATTATGCGGGCTGGATAGTTCATTATGCACGTACACTAGGCCCAAAGCCCTATGATATGGTTGGGGCGGTTCGTTCAGGTGTGGCTAGTGGCTGTGACCCTAGAATACAATTAACCCCTGTGGGTCTTATCATTTCACTAGTTGATCATAAAATAAAAAATGGCAAGCAAAACCACGATGACAGCTTCTTTTGTAGTGAACTCATTGTGCGCGCTTTTGAGAAAGCGGGGCTACCACTCATTAATGGTCGGGCGCATACAGCAACCCCGCGAGCGATTGCAAAAAGTAATTATTTAAACTATATCAAGGATGTGGTTAAAGTATGATATTCAATAAAGTTAAATTGATCATAATAGTATTTGTATGGTGTTTTTCTGTATCTTGTTCTGCACAAAAAAACTCCCCAGCTGATCAATTAATTGCTGGGCCATTTGAAATTGATCAAGAGTGGAAAGTGATTGATTTTGAAAACCCCTTACTTGCATCACCATATATACAGCATTTAAAAGTGTTGCTTCCTAAAGATGAATACAAACGTTTTGGTTCTGACTCTAAGGTACCTTTGGATTCATCTATCGATGATAGAAGGTATGTCCAGCTAGCTACAGGAAAAAGTATAAATTTTGAAGTTGCTTTGATCAGTGATAAAGGAATAGAGATAAAGCAAACGATGAATAATATAGGCTTTATCGATATACCAGACAACACCATTTATTATTTTTTGGGCTATGGTCGAGTAAATACCAATAGATACTTTTACCCTGAAAACCTAAAGATAACTGCTGTTAAAATTAAAGCCAATATGCCAGTAATAATAGATTACCTATATTGGTATGCTATGAATTATGAGCGATCACCTAACCAAAAATGGACAGATATTAAACCTGAAGATATTGTTGATTTGAGTAATTAGTTTAGTAAATTATTTAAAATATATAGGGTCAAAGGGGCAGAATATATCAAGCACTCTAACCCTTTGGTTTCCGGTTTTTCATTGATCTCTAGTCAGTTTATTAAACGCCTTATCTGATGCTGCCCCAGTTATTCTTTAACTGTCTTCTTCACGGTCCGCTCGGACCTCTATTACTGGGTCGCCGGTCTTAACAAAACTCTCCTCCTCGCTGAGGTCCTCCCAAGTTTTTTCTGATGTTTTTAATGTTTCGTGTTTAGTTATGTACTTCGGAGCTTCTAATGCTCTAGTTAGTGAAGACATTGCAAGGCCCGACCCGCCAACATTTACCCGCTTTTTTTTGTACGTTTCTGCTATGGAGAAATTCTCTTCAACTTGAACTACCTTAACGCGCACCTTAGGTCGCTTAACTGAGCCAAGAACTTCCCCCGTATCTGGATCTGTAATATTCTCACCTTTTGGGTCAAGGATATCGAATAGCATCCCGTCTGAGGCACCTTGGGTGTGACCCACGTTTATAGCTATTTCTCGTGAATTCAGAATGCGAGCGACCTTGCCTTTTATCAAATCACTACTCATTTATTAAAGCCTCTTGCGTGTGCTTAACCAGATTCTCTTTTAGTTCATCTACTTCCTCAGGAACAATATCCCTCCAATCTTCCAAAGCATCATCAGCGGTATCAATTTGCTGAGATACGATTGCTGATATTTGTGCCAAGGCGATCTTCTGATCATTCGGCTTCAGCTCTTCATTCTGAGCAATGATAGTGGAAACTCTGGATAGGCTCTTATATAAAGAAATTAACCTCCTAAACGCTGATCGAGCATGAGGCTTAATCATTTCTAAAGCAGCAGTCTTTGCTGATTGCTTTCCGAAAAAATATGACCCAACTAAGCCCAAGCCCAAGCAGATTCCTTGAAGTAAAACGCCTTCTAGATCGGTTAGTTTTCTATCACTGGCAATTTGCACGAAATACCACCCAGTAGCCAATGAGGAAAGTACAAGAATGCTTGGTAAAATTAGTTTTTTCATGTGATTGAGTTTAACTATCTCCATTGATCGTTAACGCCTCAATAACCGACAGCTGCATAGTGAAGCGCAGTATAAGCTGCCCGGTAGCGAAGGTGCGAAGTTGATTGGCTTGTTAGGCTTTTTTTACTTACAACAATAGCAGTAATCGGGGTCAGATAAGAATTTAGAGCTGTTAAGTTTATTAAACTCTTACCTGGCTCCAATTATTAAAAAATCACTCCGATTTTTTGGTATGCCTTTGTTAAAAAGGTATATTCTCTTTTAGTTCTGGCTCTTCTGGCGGAGCTTGTAGTAGTTGGTCTTCAATCATAGATTGCAATAAAGTTTTGAATTCCAATTTTTTTTTAGTAACAGATTCCATAAATTTTATCCACGCTTTACTGCATTCTCTATCAGAGCGATTCGTACTCTCATATAAGCGGACAAAGAAGGATTCTATTGAACCAGCAGGTAATATTTGATTGTAACCATGGGCACCTTTGTTAACAACTGATCCTTCCAGTATTTTAGATAGATCATTGGTGCTTAAACTATCACTTAGTGGTAGAATTAATTTATTTCCTCTAAATTCGGAACAATCATAAGACATCGAGTTGATAAAAAGCTCAATTGCAGATTCTTTGAAATCGACAGAAGGGCCAGTAGCAATAATCTTTGCTTTTTCAAAATCTTTGAATTCAGTAATCGCGCTATCTACGGCAGCAAAAATATCTTGAATTTTTTCACACAGAGGAACAGCTTGGTATGAAATTAATTCTTCGGCGCTCATTGAAGCTATCAAGCCTTCCAGTCTGACTTTCACAGCTTTTTCAATTTTACTCCACTCCTCTTTCCTCCTAATCAAGAAGGGGAAAACTCGCTTCAGTTGTTCATCGCTTGCTTCACTGAGCATCTGGCTAAGCTTCGTTGCCAGAACGTCCTTATATATGTCTGGATTCAACCTTGAAATCGCCCCAAGAGCAGAGCATATTTTCGCGAATAGCTCTTTATCTAAATTTTCATCATCTCTAAATAAGCGTTTTAATAAAATAATAACTAGATTTTTTACGCTACTACTCCTAACCCTTCCTAAGTTATTTTCTGATGAAAGAACGGCAAAGGCCTTTTCATCAGTATTTGGAAACGAAGGCTCATTTATTAGTTCGTATATTTTATTTATAACCACTTTGCCTTTAACAGGAGGGTGAATTAAAAGGTAATTTGAAGCCTGGACTATGAATGAGAGCGCTGTTTCCGCAAGTGGTGAAAATTGGTTTCCATCTTGCGAGAAGGTTGGATGAGCACAAATATTTCTATCTTCCTTCAGCCTTTCAAGGTGGGATTTCTCAATTATTGAAATTAACTCCAGTTCATCTGCGGCAATATTTAAAATTTCTCTTTCGAATGAGATCATTTCTGATGGGGCCGAAGGGTTAATCTTATCAAGTCTTTGTTCGATCACTTTTGCTGCCCCATCACCAGATGCGGATAGCTCCCTGACTTTTTCAATAATATCGACGCAAACTGCAATCCATGTTGTTATCAAAGCAGCCCTATATGCTCCAGCTCTATATGCGACTATAGCCTCGTTTAGATAGCTCCTTGGGTGAATATTTCTCACCCGTTGAACAAGCTCATCAAGGTCCGTCAGGTGTAGTTTCAAAGTTTACTCCTTGCGCATTATTGATCTAAATCTCAATTCTAAACAGCAGCGTTACGAACTGGACTGTATATAACAACCTATAAATATAGAGCCAGTGCCCTCATTAATAAAATTATGAGGCAACGTTTGTTTTTAATTAAGTCATAAGTTTTAAACCTTAATGTCGTTTTGGTTGCAGCTACATCAATTTTTAAGCAGAAAAGGTTAACTCAATCTCACCATCTTGAACAGGTCGTAATTTGCGCCAAGGGGCCTTTAAAGTCTACAAAAGCAGTCTCTTCTTCCAATTTCCCCCATTTTTCCCTACACTATGCCCTGTTTTTGCTCTCGGGGTGCGATAGCTGAGATAGTGGCATTTGTTGCCAGTAAACCCGTGAACCTGATCCAGTTAGTATTGGCGTAGGAATGAGTAGGATAGGGCAGTTCTGCCTTCTCCATCTGTGCAGCGTTTGCTGTATTTGTCCTCCGTCATCTATGGCTCTTTTGTAAAGCTCTTCTGTTGCGTTATGTTGTTACGCTATTTTGAGACAGCTTTTTTGACTTTGAGGATACCCAATGAACAGTAAACTTCCCGTAGAACCTAATCCCAGCTTGCTGACACGCGAGCCTTTACCGGCTAGTCAGAAGGTGTATGTGACTTCAGAAAATAATCCTGATGTCAGCGTGCCTATGCGTGAAATCAGCCTGACGGATGGCTCTGCCATTACCGTTTACGATACCTCAGGTGCTTATACTGACCCTAGCGTTGATATCGATGTGCATAAAGGTTTGGCCGATGTGCGCTCTAAGTGGATTGAAGCGCGTGGTGATACTGAATTTTATGTCGGCCGCGAAGTAAAGCCGATGGATAACGGCCATGATGATTCTGAAAAAGCCTTCCAGTTTTATAATGAAGAGCTACAGCGCAAGCCACGTCGTGCCAAAGAGGGTATGAATGTCTCTCAAATGCACTATGCGCGCAAGGGTATTATCACTCCAGAGATGGAATATATCGCTGTTCGCGAAAACCAAGCCCGTGAAGCCTTGTCTAATGAGTTCACTACCGACGAGCGTAATGCCCGTTTGAAGGGTAACTCTTGGGGCGCTAACTTGCAGCCTATTACGGCCGAATTTGTCCGCGACGAGATCGCCAAAGGCCGTGCAATTATCCCTGCCAATATTAATCATACTGAATTAGAGCCAATGATTATTGGCCGTAATTTCTTGGTTAAAATTAACGCTAATATTGGTAACTCGGCATTAACCTCCAGTATTGAAGAAGAAGTTGAAAAGCTCGTATGGTCTACTCGTTGGGGTGGCGATACAGTAATGGATTTATCCACGGGTAAAAATATTCACTCTACCCGTGATTATATTGTGCGCAATTCACCTGTGCCAATTGGTACCGTGCCTATTTACCAAGCACTTGAAAAGGTGAATGGGGTTGCAGAAGATCTCACTTGGGAAGTGTTCCGCGATACACTGATCGAGCAAGCAGAGCAGGGCGTAGATTACTTTACGATTCATGCCGGTGTATTACTGCGTTACGTGCCATTAACCGCTGAGCGTGTCACGGGTATTGTTTCTCGTGGTGGTTCTATCATGGCTAAGTGGTGTATTGCCCACCATAAAGAAAACTTCCTCTATACGCATTTTGAAGACATTTGCGAAATCATGAAAGCCTATGATGTGAGCTTCTCCTTAGGAGATGGCTTGCGTCCCGGTTCTCTAGCAGATGCGAACGATGCCGCTCAGTTTGGTGAGTTAGAAACATTAGGTGAGTTAACCAAAATCGCGTGGAAGCACGATGTGCAGACCATGATTGAAGGCCCCGGTCATGTGCCAATGCATATGATTAAAGAAAACATGGATAAACAGCTAGAGCATTGTGATGAGGCGCCTTTTTATACTTTAGGGCCGCTAACCACCGATATTGCGCCCGGGTATGATCACTTTACCAGTGGTATTGGTGCAGCGATGATTGGCTGGTTTGGCTGTGCGATGCTGTGTTATGTAACGCCAAAAGAGCATTTGGGTTTGCCCAATCGTGATGATGTAAAAGAAGGTATCATCACCTACAAAATCGCCGCTCATGCTGCCGACATTGCCAAAGGCCACCCCGGTGCGCGTTACCGCGACGATACTTTATCCAAAGCGCGTTTCGAATTCCGTTGGGAAGATCAGTTCAACTTGGGGCTAGACCCAGACCGTGCTCGTGAATTCCATGATGAGACGCTACCTAAAGATTCTGCCAAAGTGGCTCATTTCTGCTCTATGTGTGGGCCTAAGTTCTGCTCCATGAAGATTAGCCAAGAAGTGCGTGACTATGCGGCGGATCAAGAGATTGAAAAGGGTATGCAGCAGAAGTCGGCAGAGTTTAAGAATCTAGGGAGTGAGATTTATATCGAACAAGTCGATTGAGGGCCGCCTGTGAGCGATCTTTTACCCTCATGCTGCGTTATCAGTGTGCTCGCTTAGTCACGTACTTATTGTACGCTCCTTCGCTGTGCGCACTGATGCCTTGCCTGAGAATAAAACCTCGCACACAATCAACCCTAAATAAACAAAATATATATACGTCAAAACAATAAAAATCTGTGGTGGGTAAAATGAGCGCGCAAACAATTGGTATCGCTGGTGCAGGTGTAATGGGTCGTGTTTTGGCATGGCAGTTATCTCGTGCCGGTTTTAGTGTGAGCTTGTTTGATAAGGATGATATCGACTATGGCGATGCCGCTGCGTATACCGCAGCGGGTATGTTAACGCCGTATTGTGAGGTCGAGTCAGCGGAGTTGATGGTCTATAACTTGGGCATGCGCTCGCTGGATCTGTGGCGTGACTTGGCGGAAGAGCTTGAGGGTGATTTAGGTTATCACCAGCAGGGTAGTTTAGTAGTTTCTCATGCCCATGATCGACCCGATTACGAAACCTTTAACCGCCAAGTGTTGCACAAATTAGATCCGACGCCAGAGCAGTACAAAAAACTCAATCAACAGCAGCTAGCGTTGTTGGAGCCAGATTTAGGCAGTGCGTTTAGCGAGGCAACTTATTTGCCAGAAGAGGCATGGTTGTGCCCTAAACTGACTTTAAAGGTCTTGGCCGATAACTTGTTGGAGGCAGACGTTAATTGGTATTTCAACCGCTTAATCCATGATGTGACGGCGGGGACAATTACCACTAACGAAGGCCAGCACCATTTTGACTGTGTTATCGACTCACGTGGTTTGGGCGCTAAGCCGCAATGGGATGAATTGCGCGGTGTGCGCGGGGAGCTTGTGGTGCTTAAAGCACCTGAGGTGAACATCAAACGCCTTGTTCGTCTAATGCACCCGCGCTATCGCCTTTATGTTGTGCCGCGTGGCTACGATGACCTTTATGTCATTGGCGCAACGCAGATAGAGAGTAATGATAAGGGGCCAATGACGGTGCGTTCCAGTTTGGAATTACTGTCAGCGGCTTACAGTCTACACACCGGTTTTGCCGAGGCTCGTATCGTTGAAATGCGCGCAAATTGCCGGCCAGCATTAAAAGATAACCTCCCTAAAATCGAATGTAGCGAAGGTTTGATTCGAGTTAACGGTTTATTTAGGCATGGTTTTTTGCTTTCGCCTGCCTTAGCGGAAGAAGTAACCCAGTGCCTAACTCAGCCAGATTATCAATCATCTTTTTCTTCGTTAATTCAAAAGGTTGCGTAGTTTTGTTAATGTGATTAATAATGAAGGTTTTCTTTTGCGCTTTAAGGTGTTCACTTGGTTAAAACTGCTTTTACAACAAGATATTACCTCGTTTAGTTAAAGTAAAAGGCTTTCGGGCAAAACTATTAGATAAAATTAAGGGCTACATGTTAAACGTAACATTAAACGGCGAAGCAAAAACGATTGAAGGTAAGCTGTCACTGGAACAAGCTATCAGTGAATGGGATCTAGGGAGTCAGGCTTTTGCCATTGCAGTGAATGAGCAATTTATACCCAAGAGCCACTATGCATCAACCGAGATACAAGAAGGCGATCGCGTCGAGCTATTAGTGCCAATGCAGGGTGGTTAATACAGGATAGTTTAATACCAGCGGTAGAATAAGAGCCGCTAGTAAAGAGTAATGAAAGTAAATCTAAAGCGTTATCAACAGGTAAAGAATCTAAGATGTGGCAGTTAGCAGATAAAACGGTATCAAGTCGCTTTCTTATTGGCTCCGCTTTGTACCCCTCGCCAGATATTATGCAGCAGTCGATTAAGGCGTCTGGTTCAGAGGTCGTGACGGTATCACTGCGTAGGCAATCGAGCGCTGGCAATGCAGCCGACAGCGGCCATGATTTTTGGCAATTGCTACAAGAGTTGAATGTTCATATTTTGCCTAATACCGCCGGTTGTCACTCCGTCAAAGAAGCTGTAACAACGGCGCAAATGGCGCGGGAGTTGTTTGGTACGAATTGGGTTAAGTTAGAAGTGATTGGGGATGAGTATAACCTTCAGCCAGACCCCTTTGCTTTGCTTGAGGCGACCAAAGAATTAATCGACCAAGGCTTTGAGGTTTTTCCTTACTGTACTGATGATTTGGTGCTATGCCAAAAGTTAGTTGAAGCGGGCTGCCGTATTTTAATGCCTTGGGGTTCACCCATTGGTACAGGTAAAGGTTTGCTAAACCCTTATGCTCTAAAAACGATCCGAGAGCGCATGCCTGACATAACCTTAATTGTCGATGCGGGTATTGGTAAACCCTCTCACGCAGCGCAAGCATTAGAGCTAGGTTACGATGGGGTGTTGTTGAATACGGCGGTAGCGCAAGCATCCGACCCTATTAAAATGGCCGAGGCATTTAAGTATGCATTGTTAGCGGGCAGGGCAGCGTATGAGTCCGGTACGATTGCTGAGCGAGATTTGGCGAAGCCGAGTACGCCGACAATAGGTACGCCCTTTTGGCACCAAGGCAATTAAAAATGTTCTTTTTACTTTATAGCGGCGTCGCCTCCGTGCTCAGATCCTCATGTGTTAACTACACATTCCGGTCCTGCGCGCGGTGCCTCCTTGCTCTAAAGCAAAAATAATCATTTTAAAATGCCTTGGCATCTTTTTTATTGTTATTAATCATTCTTTTCTTTCAGTCTGAATACATTTATTGAATTGTACTTTCATTACTCCACTTACCTATTTTATTTGCTATAACCATGTCATATCGTCCTCTTGTATTAAATTTTTCTGCTAATGATTCTGCGGGCCTTGCGGGCATGGCGATGGATATTCGATCACAATCTGCCATGGGTGTGCATAGTGCATCTGTTGTGACGGCGAATACGGCTCAAAATAATGAACGAGTCATTTCGGTCAATGTAGTCGATGATGCAGTTTTTGATGATCAGCTAGCAGCGGTGAGTGTCTTAGATATTCAAGCGATCAAAGTAGGCTTGTTAGGCTCTGCATTTCAATGTAAAAAAATTGCTGCTTTTTTAGAAAAAAAACGAGAGGAGCATGCCGCTGAAAATTGTTCGCTAATATTAGATCCCGTTTTAGGCAGTAGTAGCGGTGCTTCTTTTTCTAGTGATAATACGGTTCAGGCTATTAAAGAGGTGTTGTTGCCTTTGGTGACATTATTGACGCCCAACATCCCCGAACTTGAACGTTTAACGGGAGTGTCTATTCAGTCGCGCGAAGATATTGAATCTGCGGCCAGCCAATTATTGGCATCCGGCCTCAATGCTGTATTGATTAAAGGGGGGCATTTTGAACCTTTAAATAATGAAGGTGTTGCTCTCGATAGCGTGGAAGATTATTTTAGCGATGGGCAGCGTTCGTTTTGGTTAAGCAATAAAAAAGTAGTGACTAATAATACAAGAGGGACTGGTTGCGCGTTATCGTCTGCTATTGCTAGTAGCCTTGCGTTAGGTTATTCACTTTACGATGCCGTTGTTATTGGGAAGATGGCGATATCGCAAGGTTTGCGGCAGGCTTATTCTGTTGCTGATTGTGCTAAGCATAATCAAAAAGAATATGGGCCTGTTAATGTAGGGCAGTTTCCCGACCAGCAGGTAGATTTACCAAGTTTAACAAGACATCCCTATTCGAATCTTCATCCTTTTCCAGAATGCAATCAGCCTGTACTGGGTTTGTATCCGGTTGTTGATCGAGCGCAATGGATCGAGCGTTTAGCGCTTTCAGTACCAGAGCTATCGACAATTCAGCTAAGATCAAAAGAGTTGCCTGATGATCAATTAGAAAACGAAATTATAGAGGCTATTCGCCTTGCAAAAAAACATCAAGTGCGTTTATTTATTAACGACTATTGGCAGTTAGCGATCAAGCATAAAGCTTATGGGGTGCATTTAGGGCAGGAAGATTTAGATGATGCCGATATCCAAGCGATACAAAAAGCCGGTTTACGTTTAGGCATTAGTACGCATTGCCACTACGAGGTGGCGCGCGCCCATGCTTATCAACCGTCTTATATTGCTTGTGGTCCTGTTTACCATACCACAACAAAAGATATGCCTTGGGTGCCACATGGCTTAACGGGCTTGTCATATTGGCGTAAGGTACTGCGCTATCCTTTGGTTGCGATTGGTGGCATTAATCAGTCGCGCTTTGACGCGATAGCAGCTACCGGTGTTGATAGTGTTGCGATGATTACCGCGATCACTTTAGCGGATGATCCCATGGCGGTGACAAAAGATTTTATCGAACGTTTTGACAAACAACATAAAAAAGTAAAATCAAAGCAAGATGAGAAAAAAGGGCGATGAGTAAACCTGTATCGAATGAATTGAGCTCAAATGAATTCACTTCAAATGAATGGTTAAGATACACCCGCCATTTGCAATTACCACAAGTGGGCGTAGCAGGGCAGTTGCGTTTAAAGCAAGCTCGAGTACTGATTGTGGGTGCAGGAGGCTTAGGTTCGCCCGTATCACTTTATCTTGCTGCTGCGGGTGTGGGTCATATCAGTATTATTGATGGCGATACCATTGACCTAACGAATTTACAGCGACAAATATTATTTACAACAGCTCAGGTGGGCCAATCAAAAGCGAAGTGTGCGCAACAACAATTATTAGCATTGAATCCCGATATCGAGGTGAGTGCAACAGAGCAGCATTTATCACTCGATAATGCGCAAGCACTCATCGAAAAAGTTGATTTAGTCATTGATTGCACCGATAATTTTGAAACCCGTTATTTAATTAATGATCTCTGTGTATTAACAAAAACGCCTTGGTTGTTTGCCAGCATTTATCAGTTTTCTGGTCAATGTGCGTTATTCACTCCGCTGAAAACAGATCAGTCCGCGTGTTTCCGTTGTGTATTTCCAGAAAAACCGGAAGCAGGTTTAGCCGATTGTAATACGGCAGGTGTGTTGGGCGTATTGCCGGGTTTGTTGGGTACCTTGCAGGCGAACGAAGCGATTAAATATTTAGCTGGCCTGTCTTGTGCGCTTGAAAACACCTTGTTGCTGGCCGAAGCGGAAACCCTTGAATTTCGAAAAATCCAATTGGCTAAAAACAGTGACTGCCCCTTATGTGCTCAGAAAAATATTGAACTTAGAGAAGAAGATTACCGTCTAAATCATGCTGATGGTTCGTTATGCTCATTGAATGTTAAAACAGAAAGTGGGCAAGACCTAAGCCCAGAGCAATTTCTATACTATAGAGAACAAGCGGGTTATCAGGTAGTGGATGTTAGGAGTAAAGTAGAGCGAGGTAGCTTTAATATTGGTGGTGATCATATCCCCCTAGATGAGTTAGGCGTCTCGTTGTCAAAACTAGATAAAAATAAAACCATTTTATGTTATTGCCAAACAGGAATCCGAAGTGGGAAGGCGCTGGCTCTATTAGAGGCGCATCAGTTTTCAGTAAAGCATTTAGATAAGGGCCTTGTTGATTTGCTAAAATCAGGCTTGCTGGTACAGTAAAGCATTGATATTGAAACTTGTTTACTCAAAGCTGAACAGGCAAGAATATAAGGTTTTATGCTATGTTAATGATATTAATTAGGTAAAATGAAGTATATAAAAAGGGCTACACTTGTAATCGGTAGCCTAGCTACTATTAACTAAGCAATGAAATAGGTCGCCCTGAGCTATTTCATTGTCACCGCTAAAAAGTAAGCTATACATTAGACTAAACAGCAAGGTAATAAATAATTTATGAATATTCAGAGTATAAAGGCTCTTTTTCAACACGAATCCGCAGCGGGCATTTTGCTCATGTTTAGTGCGGTATTGGCAATTATTTTAGCGAATTCCCCCCTTGCATCTTATTACAATCTATTGATTGATACTCCTGTATCCGTAGCGATTGATACCTTTAGCATCAATAAACCCTTATTACTGTGGGTGAATGATGGCTTAATGGCTATTTTCTTCCTATTGGTTGGTTTAGAGCTTAAACGAGAGTTTATTGAGGGCGAGTTATCCGATAAACGTAATATTATTCTTCCGGGTTTGGGTGCTATTGGTGGTATGGCTGTACCGGCACTGATTTATGTTGCTCTGAATAAAGATGACCCTGCTGCGATCCAAGGTTGGGCGATTCCCGCTGCCACGGATATTGCATTTGCTTTGGGTATCTTATCTTTACTGGGTTCTAGGGTGCCTATTAGTTTAAAAGTCCTCCTGACATCTATTGCTATCTTCGATGATGTGGGAGCCATTGTCATTATCGCTCTGTTTTACACCAGTAAAATTTCTATTGGGGCCTTAGTGTTTTGCCTATTTTGTATGTTGGCATTGTGGTTGATGAATAAATCAGGTATTGCCAGAAGACGCTACTATCTTTATATCGGCTTATTTATGTGGGTGGCGATGCTCAAATCTGGTGTTCACGCCACATTGGCGGGTGTGGTGTTGGCAATGTTTATTCCAATGAAATCGGCTGCGGGAACATCGCCGCTAAAGACCATGGAGCATGAGCTGCATGCCATGGTCAGCTTTTTTATCTTACCGGTCTTTGCTTTCTGCAACGCGGGCCTTGATTTGGGAGGTATCGGTCTAGATCAATTGACACACAGTATTCCTGCGGGTATCGCTTTAGGTTTATTTGTGGGTAAACAAGTCGGTGTCTTTGGTTTCTGTTGGTTAGGTATTAAGCTAGGTTTAGCGCAGCGCCCTAGTAATATGTCTTGGGGTACGATCTATGGTGTTGCAGCCTTGTGTGGTGTTGGTTTCACTATGAGCCTCTTTATCGGCTCTCTCGCTTTTGAAGAAACGGGCTTTATGGAAATTGTTGATGAACGCTTAGGTATCTTATTGGGTTCGATTGCTTCTGGTTTGGTCGGATATTTCGTCTTGAAAGCGACGCTGCCCAAGACCCCGGCTGTGAATATTAAAACATCGGAATCGCCATTCGCGAATTAAGTGCAGTTTATTGAATAGTAGATAAGCCTGACTAAAAACAGCTATTTTAGTCAGCGTATAAAAAGAGTAAGCTTTCCTTTTTATGATTACCTGTATAGGTACACTTAGTTTCAGCTTCTAATTCGTTTGCTGGCTCTATCTGTGCCTTATTTTTTGGTTAATTTAAGATAAAAAGGTTAAAGGAATATGGCTGATAATAATGAAAAAACCCCTGTAGCTGCTACCGCCCCTTCAAAACTAGAGCGATTTATTGGCATTTTATTCGCTTTTCTTGTTCTGGCTTTAATTTCCTATACCATCGTCATGGAAACAAAAATCGATGACAACAAAATGCCGCTGCTTTACATATTGATTTCGATTATGGCGGGAGCGGTTGTGGCGACCATCCCTGGCTTTTTGAATATTGATTATTCAGGCAAAGGCATGAGTTTACGTGCTGCGGGAGGCATTGCTGCTTTCGTGCTAGTGCTTTCGGTACTGCAAGAGTTACATACGCCTACAAAAACACAAACTAATCCTACACCCCAAACGACGCCTTTTAATAATACGAATATTAATAACACGAATACGAATGTGAATCATCAGTCGTCTCAGGCTATTCAGCAAACATTCAGAGCGACATCATACTGTTCTATGACGGGTGCCTCAGGTTATGGAATTAGTGCTAACGTAGCGGAAGCACAAAACATTGCGATTCAGTACTGTGTTGCTAGTGGGGGTATTTACGATTGTTGTAGTGGGAATGTAAGGGTAGAGCAATACTGAAGTGCCAAGTTTAAGAGTAAAGCCTAAGAGTGCTGTTTTTATTTATTGCTTAACTCTTAGGCTGTGCGGGTAGATTGTATTAACGAGTCAGTACGCTGTGAATCACTCGATCATATTCAAAGTAAACGGTAAATCCATCATAGACCCAACTTGAAATCGGTGGCTGCCCGACGGCTGGTCGCCATCCATTGGGTTCGCCGTAACGATTCTTTACTTGGGTTTTTGTTATACCGGTTTTGGGGCGTTCGACACTGCTTTGTACACCTTGCTGGCCAATCGGAACAACGACACTTTCTGCTAGAACACTATGGCTGAATACGCTTGTTAAGCTGATTGTTGTACTGATAATAGCAATACGGCGTAAGAGGGAAGTGGGACATTTTTTCACGTTGACACCTTTTTATCTACTGAGTCTGTCGAGTTGGTAATTATCTTATTTTAATTTACTCGATAAATCTATGATCAGACTCACTAGGCTAGGTATTAAATTAAGCATTTAGTGATGCACTTGGCTTTTTTGCTGCCTTTTTTCGACCAGTTGAGCCTGCATGACCTGTCTAGCTAGGAGGCGGTGTTGTTCATCGTTAAGTTGATGGAAGCGGGCACCGATAAGATAAGAGCCATCTTCTTGCATTTGATTGCGGGTGACTTGTGCATAGGTGAGTAGCCCAGTATAGGCAGGTAAAAATACTAATTTAACTGCTATCCAGCTTTCTATCCCTAAGGGGGTTGATGAGTCAAAGCCGATACCACCTTGGCTTAAATCAATGCGGCCACTGTCACTATCGTTTGCCGATACTGCTTCATTTGACAGCATTTGCTGCGATAAGAGATTCATTTTTTGATTGAGCATATCGAGGTAATCTGCGACAGCCAAATTATCCTGACGTATGACTTCTAGTGTTGAGTGCAAGTCATTATCAAACTGCTGGAATTGAGAGAGCAAGCCGAGTGTACTGGCGTGATCGAAATGCTGTTCGGCACTGATATGGCTGACAGCGTCGGTGCACACGGCTTTAAAGTTGAAAATGACATCTTGCTGAATTCGAAAAAACTGACGCTTCTCGCTCATCTTTTTCCCTACTCTTTTTATAAACAGACAATGTCACTTAAGTGTAGCAGGTAATTTTTATTTGTCAGATATCTCTTGTTAAAGTCCTATCTCTAGATCATTTTGCTCTATAATGCCGACCATGATTCAATCTACCCCTTTATTTATAGGCCTGCGCTATACGCGGGCTAAGCGCCGACACCAATTTATCTCCTTCGTTAGTATTTTCTCTCTGCTGGGTATGGCACTGGGGACATTGGCTTTGATTGTGGTTTTATCGGTTATGAATGGATTTGATCGTGAAATCAAGCAGCGCATTCTAAGCGTGGTGCCACACGGTTTTGTCGATCAACTCCCACGTATGCGAGATTGGCAGTCCACAGCAGCCTCTATCTCTAATGCACCTGGCCTCGTTGCAAGCGCACCGTATATTGGTGCCTTTGTTATGTTGGGGGCTAAGAATAGTGTCCACGGAGTAGAGCTACAGGGCATTCTGCCTGAGGAAGAGAGCCGAGTATCGAATATCAATCGTTACATTTTGCCACCGCAGAAATTAGAAAACCTGCAACCGGGTGAATTTGGTATTGTGTTGGGCCACTTGGTTGCACGTTATTTGAATGTGGATGTTGGCGACAAGCTTGTGATGACTCTACCTCAGGTATCGGTAACGCCAGCAGGGATATTTCCGCGAGTAAAGCGTTTTACGGTTGTCGGTTTATTTGAGGTGGGCGCTCAAGTTGATCAATCTTTGGCCTTGATTCATTTAAGTGATGCCCAGCGTTTATTTCGTTATGGCAAAGCAGTACAGGGCTTGCGTTTACAAACAGATGATATCTATCGTGCAGCCAATGTTGTGAACTCTCTATCGGATACACTGATGGAGTCGGGCCAATGGGATTTACGAGACTGGAGCCAGACACAAGGCAGTTTATTCCAAGCGATCAAAATGGAAAAGCGGATGGTGACTTTGTTGCTAATGATCATTATTGCCGTCGCTGCACTCAATATTGTGACCAGTTTAGTTTTGATGGTTTCAGATAAGAGGAGCGATATCGCTGTACTGCGCACATTGGGCATGACCACGCGGCAAATTATGGCTGTGTTTATTGTGCAAGGTAGCGTCGTGGGTATTGTTGGAATCCTTGTTGGTGGTATTTTGGGTAGTTTGCTGGCCTTGAATATCAGTGATTTAGTGAGTTGGTTTGAATCAGCATTAGGTTTATATGTTTTTGACCCTAGCGTGTATTTTATTAGCCAAATCCCTTCCGAGTTAAGGCAAGCCGATGTGATGTTGATTTGCGGTGTGGGCATTGTATTGAGCTTATTGGCAACCTTGTATCCCGCTTATCGAGCCGCTCAAGTCGAGCCAGCAGAAGTCTTGCGCTATGAGTAGCGGGGCGAGTGGTGTGATGAGTAGTGCTGTGAGTAGTACTGTTTATAGGCTTGAAAAAACCTAAAGAAAAACCAAGAAGATAGATTATGAATGAGTCAGTTGTTCTTGCATGTGAGAACTTACAAAAAAGTTATGATGAAGGCCCTCAACAAGTGCAGGTCTTAAAAGGGATTAATTTATCGATTCAGCGCGGAGAACGGGTTGCGATAGTAGGGAGTTCGGGCTCAGGTAAAAGTACCCTGTTAAACCTACTTGGCGGTTTAGACTTACCCACTTTGGGTAAGGTGTGGCTGGGAGGGCAGGCTTTTGATGCGATGGATGAGAATGCACGGGGGCAATTGCGTAACCGCTATTTAGGTTTTGTATATCAATTTCACCACCTTTTGGGCGAATTTACGGCGCTAGAAAATGTAGCAATGCCGTTATTAATTGCTAAACAGCCAAAAAAGCAGGCTTATCAACAAGCCTCTGATTTACTTACTAGAGTCGGTTTGGCGCAACGTTTACAGCATAAGCCTGCGGAGTTATCGGGCGGTGAAAGGCAGAGGGTCGCTATCGCCCGGGCAATGGTGAATCGTCCTAATTGTGTGCTGATGGATGAACCAACAGGTAACTTGGACCAAGAAACGGCAGAATCTATCCAAAGTTTAATGTGGGAATTAAATCGTGAATTCGAACTTAGTTTTGTGATTGTGACTCACGATAAGCAGTTTGCTCACACAATGGATCGGGTTGTTGAACTCAAGCAGGGTGTCTTGAATGCGAGCTAGTTTAACACCAGAGAGCTTAATACTGATTAAACAAAGATCTGAGAGGCAATAGCATTGCAAGCATTTAGTTTATTTGTCGGCTTGCGCTATACCTTAACGCGTCGTCGTAATCGCTCAGTCTCGTTTATCTCTGCTATTGCCATGGTAGGTATTATCTTAGGCGTTGCTTTATTAATCACAGTGTTATCGGTGATGAATGGTTTTGATCGTGAGCTAAAAGAACGTATCTTAACCATTATGCCGCAGGTGACTTTGTATAAAAGTGGTGGCCTTGATGATTGGCGCTCCTTGAGGGAGCAAGTTATTAGCTCAGACGATATAGTGGCGGCAACACCGTTTGTAGAATTACAGGTGATGTTGCACCAAGGTAAAAAAACCCAACCCGCTTTAATTTATGGCGTTGATGCTGAGTATGAGTCGACCGTATCTAATATTGGACGTTACCTGAAAGCTGACACTATCCGTTCACTCAATCAGCAGCCACTAAACCAACAGCAAGGTGTTATTGCTTTAGGTAGTGGAGTGGCAAAAAAATTGGGGCTAGAGCTTGATGATCGCGTTACCATCATTGTTCCTAGGACGGCTTCTTCTACTGCTGCATCCTCAAGTGCGCCAGCGATCAGGCGCTTGAAAATAATCGATATCTTTAAAACCGGTACTGAGCTTGATCATTCATTAGCTTTAATGGGTTTAGAGAATGCAGCGGCCATTAATGATAGCCAGATCACGACTGGTATTACGGGTCTCCATCTAAAAATTGACAATTTATTCGCGGCCTCAAGGGTCGCGGCATCGCTCCGCTCTCAACTGCCGCTTAGTTTTTATACAACAGATTGGACCCGTACCCATGGCAATATTTATTATGCTATTAAAATGTCTAAGAGTTTGGTGAGTTTGTTATTGCTGTTGATTATTGCCATTGCGGCTTTCAACGTTGTGTCGACCTTAGTGATGGTGGTTGTTGATAAGCAGGGTGATATTGCTATTTTGAGAACCTTGGGAGTGAGTAATCAGCAGATTATGGCAATCTTTATGGTGCAGGGCTCCATTATTGGCATAGTGGGTACAATAGTGGGTGTTGTCTTGGGGGTGATATTGTCGTTGACGGTTGCTAAGTTAGTGGCCGGCTTAGAGCAGCTTTTCAATGTTACTTTTCTAGAGTCTGATATTTACCCTGTGAGCTTTTTACCTTCTTCATTACATCTAAGCGATGTCATTTTAGTGGCTAGCGTTTCCTTGGTTATGAGCTTATTGGCCACTATTTACCCCGCAAGGAAGGCATCTAGAGTACAGCCTGCGCAAGCTTTACGTTATGACTAGTGATTGGGCTTGCTAGAGGGTTGTTTAGTGCGCTCGGGGCTGTGTTTATCGCTCAGGGCTGTTTGTTTTGCTCAGGGCTGCTCATCTAGCTTAAGGCTGTTTATTACGCTTAAGGCGTTTTTCTCGGCGGTGGTGCCATTGATAGATAACGTAGAACCGCCATACATAGCGAATCGTAAAGTAGCTCAGTAAAGAGAAAAAACTTCCCGCACATAGGGAGCCTATTAGTAATGGTTTCCAGATTTTCGTTATATTAATATTGTGTAGTGTTTCCCACGACATCAACTTTGTGGCGTATTGGGCTGCAGGTACGTCCAATAACCATAGGCCTAGCTTGTAGGTAAAGAAAAAGATAGGCGCAATGGTGACGGGGTTAGTTATCCACACGAGGGCGACCGCAACAGGTAGGTTACAGCGAACCCATAGCGCAATCACTGCGGCAATCGCCATCTGCCCAGGAACCGGTAGAAAGGCCAGAAAAACCCCTATCAAGAATGCCATCGAGACCGAATAGCGGTTCAGGTGGAATAGGTTGGGGTCGTTTAATAACGGGCCAAGAAAACGCAGCCCCGGATTGGCTTTTATCTCCGCGGAGTTGGGTGTAAGGCGTTTAAATAGTTTTTTTGGCATGGTTACCTGATGAAGCCAAACGAGTGGTTTGAGGTTCTTAGGAATATCTTGAGCGCGGCATTATGCCTATAAAGAATAAGTTTTGCCAAGACTACGCGCTTAAGACTGATATTATGAGTAATAGTTCTCACCTCTATAATCGGCTTACTTGTGACGTAATCTCATGAAATTGTCATAAATCTGAATTATTATGACCATCTGAGGTCATATCCGTTACAGGCAATTTAGCTTAAGTTAAAGTATTCAATAGCACAGCGGATACGGTTTTATACGTATAAAGCACATGTGTTAAGTAAAGCCAGTATTTGTTTTAAATGCCAACTTTTGTTGGTTGACTCAACATTCTATCTATTATTTTGGAGTTTTTTTTGAGCAAGCCTCACCTTCACAGTCTAATCGAAAGTAATTTACATGCCTTGGATATGGCCTCTGAATTATTAGTACCGCTACCCGTTGAGCGCTTTGTACAAATTCAGCGACCTTATTTTGAATCATCTTTAGGTAAGCACTTACGGCATGTGCTTGACCACTATATCTGCTTCAAGCGCGACTTCGAAAAAGGCTTGATTGATTATGATCAGAGGCAACGCGATTGCCAATTAGAGATAGATAAAGACTACGCTTTATCAACAATTAAGCGCCTAAGACAATTTCTTGTGTCTCTTGAGTCGAATACTCAAATTGATCAAGTCTTGCAAGTTGTTATGTGCAACGACGTGGATAGCCCGAATGGTGAAATCACAAATTCTACCTTAGGGCGAGAGTTACAATTTTTACAGGGGCACAGTGTGCATCACTTTGCTTTAATGGCAGCCATGTTACGTGTTGCCGGCGATGATGTGGATCACGACTTTGGTGTTGCTCCTTCAACATTAGTACATGAGAAAACAGTAAAAGAGTCAGCCTAAATGCATTGTGGCTGTGTGTTGCGATTTTTTATTATGATATCTGCAGAAACAAGTAAGCTTATATTTAAGAGGTTATTATGAGTGCCATTGAGTCTATTAGTCTTCCTGACCGGTTTTCTTTTCTGGAGAGTTTAATTATTCAGCCAGCAACTAAAGCGGGCCCCTATGAAGTTCGCTTTGCTAGGGATGCTGACGAGGTTCGTGCAGCTCAAGCATTACGCTACAGCGTGTTTTACAAAGAAAAGCAAGGTAATCCAACGCAAGAAATGATTGCAGCCGAGCGCGATATAGACGAATGGGATGAAGCAGGTTTTCATGTCATTGTCTTAGATACTCGCGCTGAGGAACAGCCTAAAGTGGTTGGCACCTTACGATTATTTTTTAATGAGTGCCTTCAGCCCGGACAACATTTTTATACAGAAGAGACGTTTGACTTAAGTAAGCTCCATAATTTTTATGGCCGCTCTTTAGAATTGAGTCGCTTTTGTGTTGACCCCAATGGTCGTGGGGGTGTTATTCTGATGCTGATATGGAAGTATGCGATGAGCTTCTTGCAGGATAACCAAATCGACGTTATGTTTGGTTGCGCCAGTTTCGCTGGAACAGACGTTGACACTCATGCTCCTATTCTAAATTATTTGTATCAGCACCATTTAGCGCCAGAATCTTTACGCCCACAACCTAAGACAGATGATTACATTGATTTAAATGCAATGTATGAACCTGACGCAGCATGGAGTGAGGCGCAAAAATCAGTCCCCACTTTGCTTAGAGGTTATCTCAAGTTAGGCGCAAAAATTAGTGATGCTGCCATTATTGATCATGCTTTTAATACAGTGTATGTTTCTATTTATGTTGAAACAAAAAATATGTTGCAGCAAAATCCTAATTTGGTGATGCATGTCTGAGCAAACGACGGCAGAAGAGCCCATCGTTGCCTCTCCCTCACTAGGCTTATCGAGCCCTACTAAGTCGGTGTTATCTATCCTTACTTTTTTGGTATGGATTGTTTTGATGTTTCCGGTTTTATTTTTTTATAAGCTGTTTAACAAAAAAAATATTCATCATTTTTACCTTTTATTTCATAAAGGTGCTTGCCGCATCTTTGCATTGCGCTGCCATATTGAGGGTAAACCGGCTAGCCAGAAACCCGTATTGTTTTTATCTAACCATGTCTCCTACTTGGATGTTGTCGTTCTGGGTAGTTGTACACCGGCTTACTTTATTGCTAAATCTGAAGTAGCTAATTGGCCACTATTTGGTTTATTAGCAAAATTGCAAAACACTTTGTTCTTCGAGCGTAAGGGCAATCAAGTACGTGCGCAAATGAACGTGATGTCACAGCATTTTGATCAAAAGAATAACTTAATCTTGTTTGCAGAAGGGACCAGTACCAACGGAGAGGAGGTTAAGCCTTTTAAATCCAGTTTATTACAGTCAGTCGAAAACACGAATGAAGAAGTCTTAATTCAGCCTGTTACTGTATCCTATACCCATTATAAAAATAAATTGATGGATAAACCTGTCCGCGATCATTTTGCTTGGTACGATACGATGCCATTTGCTCCGCACTTTTTTAGTGCGGCTGGCATGGCAAAAGCTGATGTTAGCGTCATTTTTCATCAGCCAGTGAGCTTAAATGACTTTGCTACGCGCAAAGATTGTGCGCAATCTTGCCAAGCACAAGTTGCTGCTGGTCTAAAGCGATCTTTATCAAGTTAAAGCTTCTTCTCGGGGGAATAAGCTTTTTTGACATCTATTAAAATCTACTAGATACTCTTTCAAAACCCATTGTGGATAGTTAATTTGCCCTTGGATTCAAATAATGAGTATAAATTGGAAACAGTACCAAGCTGATGGTTTTTATGATGAGCTTATCAATGAAAAAGGCAATGCCCGCCTGCCAGCAAAACATCTCACTTCTTATTTAAAATCTCTCGACGAAAATGAACTGCAGCGTCGCCAACAATTAGCGGATGCAGCCATTCAAGATATGGGTATTACCTTTACTGTCTATACGGAAGAGGGAAATATCGACCGCTCTTGGCCTTTTGATATTATTCCCAGAACGATTTCGGCTAAACAGTGGAAAACCACCGCTGACGGTTTAATGCAAAGGCTGCAAGCCTTAAACTTATTTATTGATGACCTCTATCATGAGCAAAAGATTCTAAAAGACGGCATTGTCCCCAGAGATTTGATCGAGCAATCAAGCAATTTTCGCAAAGAGTGTGTTGGAATTTCTCCACCGCACGGAGTGTGGGCCCATATTTGTGGAACCGATCTAGTCCGTGATAAAGATGGGGAGTTCTATGTACTAGAAGACAATTTACGTGTGCCTTCTGGCGTCTCTTATATGCTGGAAAATCGTTCGATTACTAAGCGTGTTCTGCCTGAGTTGTTTGTAGAAGATAAAATACTCCCCATTTCTGATTACACTTCCCAGCTATATAAAACGCTTGCGGATCTCGCACCGGATGTTGATAAGCCAGAAATAGTTGTGTTAACTCCTGGTATTTATAACTCGGCTTACTTTGAGCATGCCTTCTTGGCCCAGCAAATGGGTGCCGAGCTCGTTGAAGGTAGCGATCTGACGGTGGCCAAAAATGGTTATGTATACATGAAAACCATTGGCGGCCTTTCACGCGTTGACGTCATTTATCGTCGTATCGATGATTTGTTTATTGATCCCAAGGTGTTTCATAAAGATTCTGTGCTCGGTGTGCCAGGTTTAATGAAAGCATGGCAAACGGGTAAAGTAGCCTTAGCGAATGCACCGGGGGCAGGGGTTGCCGATGATAAAGTGATTTACGCCTATGTGCCCCAAATTATTAAATATTATCTCGATCAAGATCCTATTATTTCTAATGTAGAAACATTCCTATGCAGCGATGACAAGCAACGGCAATATGTTATCGAGAACATTGATAAACTCGTTGTGAAGCCTGCCAATGAATCAGGTGGTTACGGTATGTTAGTAGGGCCGCACTCGACTAAAAAAGAGCAGGCAGAATTTGTTCGTTTAATCAAAAAGCATCCTCGTAATTATATTGCACAACCAACACTTGCTCTTTCAACAGCGCCGACCTTAGTGGGTTCCAATAATGTTGAACCAAGACATCTAGATTTAAGGCCCTTTGTTCTCCAAGGGAAAAGTAGCTATGTCACTACGGGTGGTTTAACTCGGGTGGCTATGCGCAAAGGCTCTCTTGTGGTTAATTCATCCCAAGGTGGTGGCAGTAAAGATACTTGGATTGTTGATATGGAGACCAAATAATGATGTTGTCGAGAGTAGCGGAGCGAATTTACTGGACAGCGCGTTACCTACAGCGTGTTGAAAGTACAGCAAGATTGGTTAACGTTTATACTAATTTATTAATGGATTTACCAAAAGATATTGATATTAGTTGGTATAACTTGATTACGCTCAATAGCGCCGAAGAAAAATACGAAGAACGCTATAAAGTGCGCGATGAACGTAACGTAGTTAAGTTTATTTTGGCAGATGATGATACTAATACTAATTCTATGCTGGCATCTCTTGCGATGGTACGGGAGAATTTACGTACAACGCGTGATGTAATGCCAGAAAATGCATGGGAATTAATTAACGAATCCGTCTCATTTACTAAAAAATCAATCAACGATGGCGCACTCAATCGAGGTAAGCGGCATGAGTTTTTAACACAAGTGATTAATCAATGCCAATTGATACAGGGGTATGTTGCTAGTACTTTATCTCATGATGAAGTGTGGGATATGTGGTGTATTGGGCGTGCACTAGAAAGAGCCGATATGACCACGCGTATTGTGGATGCCGGCGCTAATGTACTTTTTGCACACGATTACCGAGAAAAATCTCATGTGCCCTTAGTTGTATGGGGGAATGTATTACGAAGCTCTGGTGGAGATCACTCTTACCGACGACACGTAGCGGCTAGTGTCTATGGTCCTAAGGTAGTAGAGTTTTTGATTAAGGATCAATTTTTTCCGAGATCCGTTGGTTACTGTTTGGCAGAAATAGAAAGCTCAGTAAAAAAACTACCGCGCGGGCGCAAAGTCATGTCTGCTATTAATAGCCTAGATCTTGGGCATGGCTTGCCTAGCTCTTTTGAACAGCTCGATAGTGATTTAAGTGATTATTTAAATGATGTCCAAGTAAAAATAGGGCATTTACACAGCATTTTTGCAGAAACGTGGTTCTCTTTGGATTGACACTGATTCAGCAAAATTTTATTTTCTTTTTTGTTACAACAACGTCACAGTGATTTACTCTTATGACAATTCGTGTTGCTCTTCATCACAATACTTACTATAAATTTGATCGCCGAGTTAGCCTTTCGCCTCATGTGGTGAGATTAAGACCGGCTCCTCATACTCGTACTCCCTTACACGGGTATACTCTAAAAATATTGCCTGAAGAACATTTTATTAATTGGCAGCAAGATCCTTTTGGTAACTATCAAGCGCGTTTAGTATTTCCCGAAAAAACAGATCACTTTAGTGTTGAGGTCGAAGTGATTGCCGATATGACGGTGATTAATCCCTTTGATTTTTTTGTCGAAGAAGAGGCAGAGAAATATCCTTTTACCTACGATGAAGAATTAAAAAATGAATTATTGCCTTACCTTGAAATTAAAGAAGAAGGTGAAAAACTACTCGAGTGGATAGAGCCGTTTAAAAACAAAAAGAAAATAAAAATCAATGACTTTCTAGTTGCTGTTAATCAACAGTTAGAAAAAGATATCGACTACACAATCCGTATGGAGCCCGGTGTACAAGACTGCGAAACAACGCTAACTAAAAAATTAGGCTCGTGTAGAGACTCGGCATGGGTTTTAGTGCAAGTACTACGGCATTTAGGTTTAGCTGCTCGTTTTGTTTCAGGTTATCTTGTGCAACTAACATCCGATGTTAAATCATTAGATGGGCCCTCAGGGCCAGAAGCTGATTTTACTGATCTACACGCGTGGTGTGAGGTTTATTTGCCCGGTGCTGGTTGGGTAGGGCTTGATCCAACATCGGGTTTATTTGCGACAGAAGGCCATATTCCTCTGGCTTGTACGCCTAACCCCAGCTCAGCTGCGCCAATCACCGGCGCTACTGACAAATGTGAAGTCGAATTTGATTTTTCAAATGAAGTAGTTCGTATTCTTGAAGATCCACGAGTCACCTTGCCTTACAGTGATGACCAATGGCAGCAAATTGATCGTTTAGGTGAAGCCGTTGATAAAGAGCTAATCAAAAATGATGTTCGTTTAACCATGGGTGGGGAGCCGACCTTCGTTTCCATTGATGATATGGAATCTGAGCAATGGAATACCGAAGCCTTAGGTGATGATAAATTACGCTTATCGAAAGATTTAATTCTACGCTTGCGCGATAAGTTTTCGAAAGGAGGTTTATTGCATTACGGTCAAGGCAAGTGGTATCCCGGTGAAGAAATTCCACGCTGGGCCTTGGGCTGCTTTTGGCGCACCGATGATAAATTGCTCTGGAAAGATAGCAAACTGATCGCTCGAATTGATCAAGATTATGGTTTTACTCGCAAACATGGCCGTAAGTTTTTACAAACCTTATGCCAATCGTTACGTATTCCGATGAGTTATATTATATCGGCCTACGAAGATGCGGCTCACTACTTACTAAAAGAACAAGAACTGCCGGATAATATCGATATTTATGAGTCAGATTTAAAAGTAGATTTAGAGCGTAAGCGCTTAGCAAAATTATTAAAACAAGGTTTAAATCATCCTTCTGGTTTTGTTGTGCCCTTAGCATGGGACCATAGCGGTAGCCATTGGAAAAGTTGTCACTGGCCTTTACGTCGCGGTCGTTTAATTGCAATTCCCGGTGATTCTCCGATGGGTTTGCGTTTACCTTTAGATAGCTTGCCTTATGCTACCCAGCAAGAGTTGTATCAACCAGACGCCGATCCCTTTGCCCCCGACAAAGGGCAGCCAGAAGTGCAGCCCGCGCCAAGAGTAATGACAGAGCTGATTCGCACGGCTATTACCATAGAGCCACGTAATGGTTGCTTATATATTTTCTTGCCGCCACTACAATCTTTTTACGACTACTGTAATTTAATTGAAGCCATAGAGGCAACCGCCGCTAAATTGGATATGCCGGTAGTGCTGGAAGGTTATGAACCGCCAAACGATCCTAAATTAAAAAGCTTTAAAGTGACGCCAGACCCCGGCGTGATCGAAGTGAATATCCATCCTAGTAGTTCTTGGGGTGAGCTGGTTGAAAAAACCAATGTGCTGTATGAGCAAGCCTACTTAAGCCGTCTTGGTACTGAAAAGTTTATGCTAGACGGACGTCACACCGGTACGGGTGGTGGTAATCATGTCACCATTGGTGGTGCAACATCGGCGGATAGCCCAATTTTGCGGCGTCCAGAAATGTTGCAAAGTTTAGTTACCTATTGGCAGCATCATCCGAGCCTATCGTATTTATTTTCGGGTATGTTTATTGGCCCAACAAGCCAAGCACCAAGGGTAGATGAAGGTCGCGATGAAATTCTATATGAATTAGAAGTGGCTTTTCAGCAAGTACCAGAAGGTGCTGTGGATCAACCGTGGTTAGTCGATAGAATATTCCGTAACTTATTAGTTGATATTACCGGTAATACACACCGCGCCGAATTTTGTATCGATAAACTCTATTCGCCCAGTGGTTCTGCTGGCCGCTTAGGTTTACTGGAGTTTCGTGGTTTTGAAATGCCGCCTCATGCCCGTATGTCCTTAGTGCAAATGCTACTCTTACGTTGTTTAGTGGCACGCTTTTGGGAAAAACCCTATAAGCATAAACTGGTTCGATGGGGCACGCGCTTGCACGATCAGTTTTTACTGCCTCATTATATTTGGTCCGATATTAAAGAAGTGATTACGGATCTTAATGATCATGGTTACCCTTTTAAATTGGATTGGCTACTGCCGTTTGAAGAATTTCGTTTTCCGCACTATGGCCGTGTGCAAATTAGCGACGTCGAAATTGAATTGCGTTGGGGTATCGAGCCTTGGCATGTCTTAGGCGAAGAGGTGGGGGCGCAAGGTACTACTCGTTATGTAGATTCCTCCGTCGAGCGTTTACAAGTTCGTGTTAGCGGCATTAATCACGAACGTTACGTCCTTACCTGTAATGGTCGCCGCGTACCTTTACGCTCTACAGGTACCCAAGGTGAGTTTGTTGCCGGCGTACGTTACCGCGCATGGGCACCACCTTCCGCCTTGCATCCCACTATAGGTATACATGCGCCGTTAGTATTTGACTTAGTAGACACGTGGAATGGCATTGCCATAGGTGGTTGTACCTATCACGTGAACCATCCCGGCGGGCGTAGTTACGATACCTTCCCTGTGAATGCCTTTGAAGCAGAGTCGCGCCGAGTGAATCGCTTCTGGGATTACAATCATTCCCCCGGCGTGATTCGTCCGCAAGGGCCAAGAGGTTCAACAGATTTGCCCTTAGGACAAGAAGCCAGAGCCTTCTTTGTGCATACCGAAGAACCCAGACCCATGGCGCCACCACCTGAAGAAGTGGCAGAGGACTACCCATATACACTCGACTTAAGAAGGGCGCCAGTGTTGTCGTAAAAGTATTGTCTTAACTGAAACAGAGAGCCAAATAAAAAAACAGAGCTTAACCCCTCTGTTTTTTTTGATAAAAATAATATAAAACGCGCCAAAATGTCAGATAAAACGTTTACAAGGCCAGTATCAGTAGACCTGTTCTCTTGATCACTTTATGATGCGTTAAACCTTTGAAATATAAAGGGTTAAAAAAGTTGATCACGAGAACGTTATTGGGGGTTGCTCTTCATCATTCTCGTGATCAAAAAGTGTATGAATTATTTAAATTGTTTAACTTATTGTTTTGCCTAAAAAAGATGTTAAATTCACTTTATCTTATTAATTGATCAAGAGAACTGAGATAAGTGGAATGGTTCTTTTGAATAAACTGTTAGCACTCCAGAGGCAAGGTATGAGTTTTGATTTAGGATTTTTAGCTTTTTATGACAATAAGTCAGATGAAGAAGTAAAAAATGCTTATCTATCAATAAACAGGGGGCAGTTAGTTGAATGGCCTTCAAATAAAGAATTCGAAGCTTTTATAAATGAATTATCCAATAAGTTTCCATTGAGAGATAATGCTCTTACTGATGAACAATTAGATAACTCACCTTGGTCATGTACACCATACTTACATCAAGGTTTTTTATGCATAAGTTTAGGTCGTGGAAAAACCGCAAATGAGGCAGCTGATTTATTAGATAACTTGGTAAAAGAGTACTCTATATTTTTATATGACCCCCAGTCAAATGAAGTTGTTAAGTGAAATAAACACAAGTGCTAACAAGGCCAGCCATTGGTAAGCAGCAAAGCTGCTCCCCTGCTGGCGGCGTTATACGCAAAAGGAACCGACAGTGAAAATTAGTTTTACCATTCTTGTTTTGATATTTGCCTCATCTAAAGCTTTTTCAGGTGCTTGGGGTGCTGGCAGTTTCGAAAATGATACAGCATTGGACTGGGTGCATGAAGTTGAAAATACAAAGGGAACTAAGGTTCTTTTAAGTACTATCGGTGCAGTGTTCAGTGTTACCTACAAAGAAGTAGATTTATGTACTAAAGCTATTGCAGCTATTGAGGTTGTTGCCACACTCAAAGATGGTGTTACTGATAACTTGCCAGAGTCTCTAGTTAGTTGGGTAGGTTCAAATAAATCCCCTTTCGAACCTGAAATGGCTAAATTCTCTTTAAAAGCTATCAGTTATTGTAAAGAATTAACTAATTCTGAACTCGCACAATTGTGGCACGAGGGGGATGCGAGTGAGTGGCTTTCAGTACTAAAAAATTTAGAATCTCGACTTAGTAGTGAGAATCAATAGGGTGAATCAATAGGGTCAGACTCGATCGAAAAATGCAATTGTGACGTTTTTAAGTTATCGATTAATTCTGAGCTATTAACTTTTTAAGAATCTAATACTCAATAAATGGCAATATTAAAAGACGGATATGAATTAATTGAGCATTTCCTTACGGAAGATCAGCTTTCTTCCATTAATGAAGATCTACAGTCTATTGTTTTTTCAAGTAAGTTAGGCGGTATTCGCAATGTTGAAAAGAAATTCTCTTCGATAGGGGAGTTGGCTGCTTCTCCTTATATTTTGAACGCGGCAAGAGATTATCTTGCTGGAAACCCAAGTCTAGTTAGAGCTATCTTATTCGATAAAACTCCTGAGAATAATTGGTTGGTGACTTGGCATCAAGATAAAACGGTCGCTGTTTCTTCTGTGTTCGAACATCCAGATTGGGGGCCATGGAGTCTAAAAGATGAAGTGCATCATGTTCAAGCGCCTTTGTCTGTTTTAAATCAGATGCTTACTTTTCGTATACATCTTGATGATACAAATAAAGAAAATGGCTGTCTTAAGCTGATTCCGGGTAGTCATACCTCGGGTATTCTTGGTCAGGCCGAGATACAACAATATGTTACAACACATTCCTCTATTTTTTGTGAGGCGAAGTCTGGATCTGCTTTAGTGATGCGACCGCATATCCTTCATGCCTCAAGCAAAGCGATTCAACCATCGCAGCGACGAGTATTGCATTTGGAATATAGTAGTTATGAATTGCCTCCGGGTGTTTTATGGGCATGAATAATTTGATTCAATGCAAATAAAAGGCGACGGTGACAAGAAAGAATGATAATGATGAAATTTTGTCATTGACTCTTTACTAGGGTATCTTAAATTCCATGATTGTTATGTAAGTACTATGTTTGTAAATTGAACATTTGTAGTTTTCTATAGTCAAAGATGGTCCTAATGATTGGGTAATTCTAATGTGCTTGAAAACTACTTTAATGCTAATCGCTCTTATCTCTACAGTTATACCTAAAGCATTTTCGCAAGAACAGCAAAGTAGAAAAATGGAATACCAGGATTTGAGAGGAATATTAAACAATTTTTCTGAGAAAGAAGAAAAAGGCACAAGTCCAAGCAGTGAGAAATTATCGGAAATAATATCAGATAATATTTACCTCTTAGGTAGAGTGAAAATACTAGAGCAAAAGATAAAAATGTTAGAAAAAGAAAAATTACCATGGATTATGAGAGTGAAAGGGTTGTATTATTGTGATAATGGTATCTGTAAAGACATGTAAATCTATCTTGATGTGATACATCAATAATAAAAGGGACTAGTAAAAGGTAATAAAAGGTAATAAAAGATAACGAGGGAATTAAATTTCATACAGAAACAGTTGTTGATAAAGTTTGATATAGGAAAGGCTTAAATTAACAGCTTTAGAATTAATTAAATTACCATCCTCATTAAAGCCAAAATGTAGTAAATGGGGATCGTTTGTAACAGTTTGTGTTTATATTGTTAAATACATAATTCTAATTAATGGGAGCCCAAACCCTTTTACGCTAGAAGGCTAAGATTTTGGCTAATTCATGATTTCCGCGATCCTTGGCATGATCAAATGCTGTTTTACCCTCATTATCTTTAATTGATCGATCTGCCCCAGCTGCAATCAACATCTGTGCTATAGCAATATACTCTTTCGAGTTATTCCCTAATATTGCAACCTCTAATAAAGCTGTCCAGCCTAGATTATTAATGCGATTAACGGGTGCGCCTGCTTTAATTAGCATCTCTACAATTTCTACCGCCCCTTTGGCGGACCCGTAAATGATTGCACCGCCATCGTAGACTGATGTAACCATTGTTGGATCAGCGCCTAGTTGAAGTGCCAATTGTGCTAATGCTGGGTTGCGAGTGCTTATTGCTATATTTAGTACATCTCGTTTCTTTGAGTCTAAAGCATTTATATTTGCGCCGTTTTCTACCAGCAGGCGAAGTATCTCTAATTGACCATTACGTGCTGCAACAATAACTGCTGTATCACCTAAATGGTTACGCTGTTCTAAGTTAGTATTATTCGTTTTAATTTTGGCGGATACTTTGCTTATGGATCCTTTTTCGATATCAAAAAAAAATGTTAAATTTTGACCAAAAGCTACTGATGCTGATAGACCGAAAATGATTAAAAGAGATAATAAAAACCGATTTGAACACATGATTTATTCCAGTATTGTAGAGTATGTTTATATTATTCGCTGTGAAGCTGATACTGTGCTGATATTTTAGCGTTGAATCATTTTTTTCCTCTATGAAATAGCCTAAAAATAAAGGGTGAGGGAGGGATTAATTTCGAATGGTATAGCTGCTGAGTTATAAATGATACCGTAATCAGCTATCTTTGATGTACCCCTTTGTTATTTTAATCATTTCCATTTATGATTAAGCCTTAAATTTTTAATTTATACCTAAGCTAAGTAAGCAGGGAGAAAAGCAATGTTTGTAGTTTTGTTGAAGTTCTCTACCAATAAGGCGAATGCCAAAGAGTATATGGATGGTCACAATGCTTGGATAAAGCAGGGGTTTGATGACGGTGTGTTTTTGTTGGTCGGTAGTATTGAGCCCGCTCAAGGTGGCTCAATAATTGCGCACAATGTCTCACGTGAAGAGCTTGAGGCAAGAGTGGGTGATGATCCCTTCGTCTCAGCAAATATTGTCACTGCCGAAATAATTGAAATTTCGCTTAAAAAGACGGATGAAAGACTTGGTTTTCTTATGACTTAATCTAAGTTGCGCCTAATAAGTGAACGACAAATATATAAGTAATATTAAGTACCATCGTATCTTACTGTAAGTTTACATAAAAATGATTACCTGTTATTTAAAATACATTATAGACCCCGATAAAATACAAGAATTTGAGCATTACGCTAAATTATGGATTCCTTTAGTTAATAAGTTTGGTGGCCAACACCATGGTTATTTTTTGCCTTCAGAAGGGGCTAATAATATTGCTCTAGCGCTTTTTAGCTTTCCCAGTCTTGCTGAATATGAACAGTATCGTAATGATTCTTTTAAAGATGCTGATTGTATGGCCGCATTTGATTATGCCAAGGCAACTCAGTGTGTTCTTAGTTATGAGCGTAGTTTTTTTAAACCTTTGTTTGAATAAAAGAGGCTGCTGTTATTCTTATGGATTATCAAGAGATTCTTTCTTTTTGGTTTGAGGAAATAGATTCTTCACTTTGGTGGAAAAAAGACGATGATTTCGATGGTTTAATTAGGCATCGCTTTTTATCTGTTCATCAACAGGCTACTCAGTGTGAATTATTCGAATGGCGGACATCGAGCCTGGGCCGTTTGGCTGAGGTGATCGTCTTGGATCAATTTTCTCGTAATTTGTTTAGAGATTTGCCGCAAGCTTTTACATCGGATGCTTTGGCTTTGGCGCTTGCGCAAGAGGCTATCTCCCTTGGTCAAGATGCGGACCTGAGTCCTGTCGAACGTTCTTTTCTCTATATGCCGTTTATGCACAGCGAATCGCTGGCTATTCATGATGTTGCTGTTAGTTTGTTCGAGAAAAACGGCATTCAATCCACTCTTGAATTCGAACATAAGCATAGGGATATTATTGTACGCTTTGGCCGCTATCCTCATCGAAATGCGATATTAAACCGAGAGTCTAGTACAGAAGAACTTGAGTTTTTAGCCCAACCCGGATCATCATTTTAATGAAGGTGGGTGCCAAGTATGATGTCTTATGGCTGTCATTTTATAGTTGTCGTCTTATAGTTGCCGTATAGCTATCGCCTTATAGTTACGGTTTTATAAATAGTCACTTAACTCTGATCTGACCCATTCTTTAAAACGAAGTACTTTGCTTTCGGCTGTTTTGAAGTGTGGTGTGAAAAAGTAATAGGCGTATTCACTCTTTACTGAGATGTTGAGTGGATTCACTAATTGTCCTGCTTTTATTAACTCTTCACATAAAAAATCGGGTACAAGAGCAATGCCCAGTTTCTCTATTGTGGCTTGAATGAGCATATAAAAATGTTCGCAAGTTACACCATTTTCTGACGGTTGTCCGTCTATCTTATATTGACTATATAAATCAGCCCAAATGTTAGGGCGATTGCTTGGTTTAAGTAGGGTGTGCTGACGAATATCATCCATTGTTTTTATGGGTTTATATTCTAATAGTGATGGGCTAGCAATTAGTCGTAAGTTTTCTACTAGCAACTTTTCTGAGTGTGCCTGCGCTTTGTTTTTGTCTAGGCAGCGAATAGCAATATCAGATGTTTGTATGGCTGTTTCGATGGGGTTATCTGATGAATTTATTTGTATGGTAATATTGGGGTGGCGCCGCTGAAATTTCTCGACTCTAGAAAACATCCATAATGAGCTCATCGAGGGAATGATATCAATAATAATGACTTCTTTTTTTTGGCTTGCATAAAAAATTTCTGAGCCTTTTTCGATAATCGATAAAGCCTGTGATACTGAGTTTAAGTATTCTTTTCCTTCTGAGCTCAATTCGATCGCGTTACCTTTGCGTGTAAATAAGCGTATCTGTAAGTGTTCTTCTAACTGCTTAATTTGTTTGCTAATGGCTCCTTGGGTGACATAGAGTTTCTCAGCTGCATCGCTAAAGTTTTTTGATGTTGCTGCGGCCTCAAAAGCAATAAGGGATTTCAGAGGAGGAAGATTTCGTTTCATAGTGTTCATTCTCATCGATGGTTGTCATAGTACTCGTACAAGCGGTTTCACACTATGACTTTTTTTCATATTCCCCGATCTTAATTCGTTTGCTCTGTAGAAGGTGGTTTTTATAATGCAATCACCTTAAGTCATTACTGGACTCGCAGACTATGTGTAGCAAAGAGCAGCACTTTACCTTATCAGATTCTGATAGGTCTAAATTTTTATCATTATCTCAACGTTATGCCAATAGCTATAACTTTTACGAAGATGCTCAACGAGCAGCTGAGACGCTTATACCTGATGTTAAGGCTATATTACCCAAGGCAATACTAAACGCAATTGATAATCTCAAAAGAGGGATAGGGCCCCAGCTTATCTCAATTCATAATTTACCGGTTGATAGCTATCTTCCATCTCACGATGATTTACAGCAGCGTATCGCTGAAAAAACACAGGTTAGTGAGTTTTGTTTACTCGGTATTAATGGCTTGTTGGAGGGCAAGCTCCAAAAGGAAGACAGTAGCCATCAGCTTGGTTTTATACATCAGGTGACGCCTTTAAAGCAATCTCACGATGAGGCTTCGGGCCGTGGTGCGGGGAGTATTCCTTTTCATGCTGAGAATATGTTTATCAAACGTCCGCCTAGCGTGTTATCTCTTTTCTGCTTACAGGGAGAGGAGGGCGTTGCCACTGAGTACCTGTATGTTGATGACATTATTCACTATCTCGACCAAGACAGTATAGAGCAACTTAAAAAACCACTGTATACGATTATAACGGGTGACGGATTTACACGAAAAGAGTTAAAAGACAGTGCAGTGTTAGAGCATTTATATAATGGTTGGTGTGCTTGCCGATTTTATGAAGAAGATAGAATTTATTCCGATAATGACGAGGCTAAATTAGCTATTGCCTGTTTGCACCGTGCAATTGATAAAGCAAAAAAACAGCATACCCATAGTGTAGAGCTCAGTAGTGGATCTTTGTTGATGTTTTCTAACGCGATTAGAAAGAACCACTATGGTGGTGTACTGCATGGGCGTAGTGGGGAAATGAAAGTGAATGTCTCTTCAGGCCCTAAAACTACTTCCCCCCGTTGGTTGCAACGAGTATGTGTTGAACTTTCTTACCAAATTTAAAGGCAATTATTATGAATCATAAAATTATTTCTATTGAGTTTACATGGGTTAGGGCACCTTTGGACAAACCGGTATCGGCAGCTGGTATGTCATTTACATACCGAGACTATTTGTTATGTAAGTTATTGTGTGATGATGGAACAGAGGGTATTGGCTTTAGTTATGTGGGTGTAGGTGGTGGCCGTTCAGCCTTATATGCTGCGAGCGATCTTTTTGGTGACCTTGTCGTTGGCCGTAACCCAGATAATATAGAGTCGATTTGGCAGGCTATGTATAACGCGACTTTAATTCAAGGTCGTGCTGGTATTGTCATGAATGCGTTGAGTGCAATTGATATTGCTTTGTGGGATAGAAAAGCGCGTTCGCTTAAACAGCCACTGTGTCATTTATTAGGTGGACATACAGATAAACCTGTTAAAGCTTATGCTTCGGGTGGTTATTACGCCGAAGGCAAAGGCTTGGAAGAATTGAAAGAAGAAGCGCAATCTTGGGTGAATGCTGGTTTTACTGCCGTAAAAATTAAAGCCGGTAAGTTATCGCTAAAAGAAGAGGAGCAGCGAGTAGCGGCGGTGAGAGATGCTATTGGCGATGAGTGTTTGCTTATGCTCGACCTTTATAATGCGATGGAGAATATAGGCGAAGCTGTTCAGTTTGCGGATATGTACAAGCACTATAATCCTTATTGGATTGAAGACCCGTTTAAGCCCGACGATATCGAAAACTTTACACGTTTATCAAGCAAAGTATCGACACCTTTAGCGACTGGTGAGTTTCATTATAGTTTACATACCTTTAAAACGATTATTGAGTCTGGTGCGGCTCAGGTGATTCAGGCTGAAGCGCCGCGAGTGGGCGGGATTACTCAATGGCGAAAGATTGCTAATTTAGTCGATGCTTGTGGGGCCGTAGTCAATCCATGCTGGTTTCATCAATTACACGCGCAATTATTACCGAGCATCAGTGGTGGCGAGTTTGTTGAATATTTTCCCGATAACGCGGTATTAAATTTTAATCAGCTTATTTGTAATGACGGCATGCACCTCAATAAAAAAGGGCAATTATTATTGTCGCAGTCTCACGGTCTCGGTTTTGATTTCGATACAGATGGGATAGACGAATTAGAGCATGAAACGCTAATAGTGAGGAGCTAATGCATAGCGCTTATGTATCATGTGATTCTACTTTAAGAAGGGACAAAAGGTAGCCCATAAAGGCAGTGACTGGTGGCTTAGCTTAATTATTGCACTGCAAGAAAGAATAGTTGACCTGAGGGTCTAAACTCTTAGAATATCCTCTCGATTTTTAGGTTGTTTCCTCATGTCATCATTTAAGCAAAGCCAAAGTAGCACTTCTGGTTCGCCGGCAGGGTTTACTCAAGGCTACCAGTCTATCCAAGGCACCTGGGATGAGTCTTTAGGGCCTACAGGAGAGGTTAGGGAGCACTGGGCTTACTTACTTAATAGTCTCGATACCTTAGGCCCTCAAAACCTGACCCAGCGTCAGATCAAGTCTCAGCGTATTCTGCGAGACGACGGCGCTACCTATAAGCCCTATACTGATCAAGAGAGGACGTGGGAATTAGACCCAGTCCCTCTTTTGCTCGACACTACAACATGGCAGGGTATTGAGGCAGGTTTACTGCAGCGTACCACTTTGTTCGATAAACTCCTGAAAGACATTTATGGTAAGCAAGACTTAGTACATCAAGGTATTTTTCCGCCCGAGGCATTATTTGCTAACCCGGGTTTTCTACGCCCTTGTTTTGGTATTGAACCACCTTCTGAACAAGCCTTAGTGTTGCACGCGGTTGATATGGTACGTACACCGGACAACCAAGTGTGCATTATCGGTGATCGTACACAATCGCCTAGTGGTGCCGGTTATGCTTTAGAAAACCGTACGGTAATGAGTCGGGTCTTTCCGAGTTTATTCCGTGAGAGTCAGGTACGCCGGCTTGCCTTGTTTTTTCAATCACTTCGTTACAAGCTCAATAGCCTTTCTCCCAGTGATGAGTTACCGAATATTGTGGTGCTTACCCCTGGTAGTCGTAGTGAGTCCTATTTCGAACATGCCTATTTAGCCAATTACCTTGGTTACTCATTAGTGCAGGGTAGAGATTTAGTCGTGCGCAATGGTTATGTCTGGACAAAATCTTTGAATGGCTTGTCGCGAGTCGATGTGATTTTAAGAAGGGTCGATGATTATTATTGTGATCCAGCTGAATTAAAAAGTGATTCGTATTTGGGTGTGCCGGGTTTATTGGAATCTATTCGTGCGGGTAAGGTGGTTGTGACGAATCCGCTTGGTAGTGGTGTACTCGAAAGCCCTATCTTTTTGAAATACTTACCGGCTATTAGCCAAGAGTTGTTAGGTGAAGAGCTACTATTAAATTCAGCCAAAACGTATTGGGCTTATGATCCTTCGGATAGAGATTATATGCTTGATAATATTCAATCTTTAATTATTAAACCGATTTATAAAAAACATAATCAACAAAGTGTATTGGGACATGAATGCACGCCTGAACAACTCAAGCATTTGCAGCAACAGATTAGAGAAAACCCATTAAAGTTTGTGGGGCAAGAATATGTTCAGCCCTCTTATGCGCCGAGTTGGAAAGATGAGCAGTTTATTGCAAGGCCAACGGTATTACGCAGTTTTGTGGTAGGCATCGAAGGTGCAGGAACGGAAAAAATATCAAGTCAAACACTATCTAGTGATTACAGTGTTATGCCCGGTGGCTTAACACGAATGGGCCGATCACCTAATGACAAAATTATCACGAATCAGTTGGCCGCTTTAAGTAAAGATACATGGATACTCTCCGATGAACCAGAGCGTTATGTCAGCCTTTGGTCCGATAAAAGTGATCATGTTTCTATTTCTGAAGAAGAGCAAAATGATTTGCCTAGCCGTGTAGTTGAAAATATGTTTTGGTTAGGGCGTTATGCTGTGCGAGCTGAATTTGCGCTACGATTACTGAGAACAGTATTTGTTCAACTCAATAATACACAACATTTATCGAAAGAAAGTTACCGTACTATATTGTTAGCCGTGACTCAGGTAACAGAAACATTTCCCGGCTTTAATACCGTGGATTCTGTTTTGTTTGAGAACCCTGAAGCTGAACTAATCTCTATTATTATCGATGCAAATCGTAGAGGCAGTATTGTTTCTCGTTTAAATGAAATGCTGAATTGTGCAGAAGAAGTGAAAGTATTGCTTTCTGCTGATACGCAACGAGTTATTAATGATATCCGAGATAATGTTGGCACACTAGAGACAGCCATTCGTACCGATTTTGCTTCCGCACCTGAAGAGGCACTAGACCCATTAGTAACGAGTCTGCTCGCTTTATCTGGTTTAATTCATGAAAGTATGATCCGTGGTTACGGTTGGCGTTTTATTGAAATCGGTCGTCATCTGGAGCGCTCTTATCAATCGATGTCATTGATCGGTGCGCTATTATCACCGGTCTTAAGTGAGCATGATGAAGACAGTACTTTAGAGACCGTATTGTTAACAATGGAAACTTTGGTCACTTATCGACGTCGTTATCGGGCACGCACTGATATTGTTAACGGCCTTGAGTTGACTTTGCTCGATGATACCAACCCGCGTTCATTAAATAGTTTATTGCATAAATTAAATGAGCATATCGATGCTTTACCTGCACGACAGCGTAAGAATTTTTTAACGAAAGAACAGCGTATTACCCTAGAGCTTGTCAATGATATTCAATTGGCGCAACCTGGCGAGTTATGTTTTTATGAGAAAGGTGAAACGGCAAGAGAGAATTTATCTGAACTAATGGATCGTGGTAAAAATCAGCTCAATAGTTTGGCAACCGTACTCAGTGATGTCTATTTTGATCATACGGAAACATATCATCAAGTGTCTGAAACGGCTTGGGAGGATGAGTTATGAAATATCGCGTGCGACATATCACTCATTATGAATATGACAGTAAGGTTGTGGCTTGTTATAACCGCGCACATCTATTGCCAAGAGAAACAGCCTTCCAGTTAGCTACGACTCCTCGTGTTGTGATTCATCCAACACCCACAACCGGCAGCCGACGTATCGATTATTTTGGCAACCGTGTCTATCATTTTGCTATTCAAGAACCGCATGAGTCTTTATCGATTCAAGTGACGACGGATATACACCTTAAGCCTCAGCGGATGGAGTCTAGCGAGCCTTTGGGTTATGGCAATACATGCCAGCAAGTCAAAGACAAGCTGGGTTCCCAAGCTGGCCACGATACTCACTATGATGTCGAGACCTTATATGCCCGTGAATTTTTATTAAATTCACCCATGATTAAGCAAAGTGATTCGCTAAGAGAATATGGTGAAACTTGCTTTTCACCTGATAAGCCATTTTTAAATGCGGTAATGGATTTAACGCATAAAATATTCACAGAGTTTGATTATGATCCCGGCGTTACTGATGTGGCTACGCCACTAGAGGATGTATTAACCCATAAGCACGGTGTCTGTCAGGACTTTGCTCACCTAGCGATTGGCTGTTTGCGGTCAATGGGTTATGCAGCTCGCTATATTAGTGGTTACTTAGAGACCTTACCGCCACCTGGGCAAAAGAAAATGGTCGGTGCAGATGCCTCACACGCTTGGTTTTCTGTGTATTCGCCAGGTGAAGGATGGTTTGAGTTTGACCCTACCAATGATTCAATTCCTAGCCATCAACATCTTGTCACTGCTTGGGGTAGAGACTATTCCGATGTTAGTCCTTTAAGAGGGGTCATTTTTGGTGGTGGGGCATCCCAAAGTCTGAACGTTTCAGTTGATGTTCAACGTATTGAAGAATCTTGATTCTGCTCTCCATACTGACTAGTACTTTGATTTTATTTGTATTTTTGTCTTTTGATATACCTGCCTTTATGGTTTTGTGATCTAAGTCTCATAGCTTTTAGCTTTAAAAATTCTTACTTTTAATAAATAAATAGTCCTTAAGCGGCTCACCATAAGGCCGATAACCTTGTTATACATTTTTTCATGCAAGGTTAGCTCATGTTATCTCCACTACCATCCGCTCCTGAATCTGGACGTCATCAACTTACTAACAACTACAGTGAGTCTTATTCCAGTAGTAAAGAATCCAGTAGTAGCCAAACGGAGAGACGTGCCGACGGCACAACAGTCACTAAACTTGAATACAGCAGCCAGCGCTCCTCTTATACCGTATCTTTGAACAATAGCACTGGGGTAGATAAGCCGCTAACGTATACGAGCCTTAACCAAAGTTACCAGTTTTCTAGTGTTTCTTTTAATAGCCGTACTAGTGTTAGCAGTGCACCCGCACCCGTTACTGACCCCGTTACTGCCCCCGTTACTACAGAAACAAGTAGCGGGTCTTCTGAAACCTTATCTTTATCGTCATCTTCAGCCGTGCAAGATGAGAGCCCTTTATTGGATGGCGCGAATAATATTTTAAAATTTATAGAGCAAAGGATAGCGAAGGAGAAAGCCGGCGGCGCCTCTGAAATTGAATTAGCAGAATTGTGGGAGCAAGGCCTAAAAGGTTTTGCTCAAGGTTATAACGAAGCAAGAGATATATTAGATGGCTCGGGCCAGCTTAGTGAAGAAGTATCGGCTTCCATTGAGACCTTATACGATCAAGTGCGTTCTGGTTTCGATAAAATTTATGATCAATATATTAGTGATAAAGGCGATGATAATGCCAGTGCTCCGGTAGTGGATACTCCTGATGTCGCAACGCCTGCCCCTATTTTTTCAAATTCAGGAAATGGTGGTAATGCTGGAGGGCCGCGTCAATTTATCAGCAGTGGCCTGCTCAACAATGGCGGCAGCCAACTGAATGAACAATTCCAGGCTATTGGTAGTAATGGTGGAATATCGAGCAATAGCGCTATTGCAGATTTAGTTGATTCATTGGGAGACAATGTTGATGCGGCGGTAGAGTATGGCCGTAAAGACACCTTTACTTTTCAGTTGCAAACCTTAGATGGTGACACTATTTCAATTAATGCGAGTAATACGGCTATCTTTGTGGGCGACTATTCCTCTGCTAATGGAAGTGAAATAGAAGGCATGAAAGATAAAAGTAATTTTTCAATGGATATTGTTGGCGAGCTAGATGAGCAGGAGAGAGTGGCTATAGAGGATTTACTGAATCAAGTAATGTCGTTAGCGGATGAGTTTTATAATGGTGATATTAATAAGGCCTATGAAGCCGCGATGGAAATAGGCTATGACCAAAATGAAATTGCCAGTTATTCAATAAACTTACGTCAAACAGAGCAGTTTAGCGTGGCCGCAGCGTATCAAGATTTGCAGCCCAGTGTATCGCCAGATGCTAAAGAGGCGTTTGCTAGTATTGGTGATTTTGCTCAAAGCGTATTAGAAACCCTGTACAAGCCAGAAAATTATGCATTTTTTGATTATACCCAATTATTAAAAGGTATTTCAGAACAAATTGATCAACAAATTGCACCGTCAGATTCCCCTAGTTTTAAAGATGCAGTTGAGCAATTAGTGGATACAGCGGCACAAAATCAATTAGGTACTCCGACTCCGGCCTTGGATACTACCGCCGAGGTATAAGCCGCCGGTATAAGTCACCAATGCCACAGCTTGTATCGCCAGCCATAAGCATATAGCTGCTGCTCCTGAGTTTTAGTTTAACTTACTTAGAGACTACTTAGACCTCTATAATTCTAAGTAGCATTTGAGTTAAACTAGCCACATGAAAAAATTAATTCTTTACTCTACTTTGGGTTGCCATCTTTGTGAATTAGCACTAGATGAAATACAGCCTTGTCTTGATAATACCGAATGGCGATTAGAAGAAGTTGATATCGCAGATGATCCAGAGTTGTTGAAATTATACGGGACTTCTATACCGGTGCTCTCGGTGGCATCAGTTAATAAACAACTTTATTGGCCCTTTGATCAACAGGGTGTAAGCGATTTTTTAAACGGTGAATGATGTTAGAGGTTTATTGCTAGTAGCGTGTTTTTAATGAAGTGTATTATTTTCTTCGGCCCACTTAACGCTATTTAGATAAGCATGAGTAATAGAGTCACTCGTTAGTGTACCTGAATCGATTAGACTGATTTGAGCGACATCATCCCAAGTGCCATTTTGATAATTGATGACACAATCCAATGCGGATCCCATATCACCTTCGTGATGAATTAAGGCTTTTTTCATCGTATCGGATAAGGATAATTTTTTAACGAGTTCTTCCATTGGCATATCAAAAAAAGCATCAATCAATGACAGCATGCCAATCGTAAAATAATCATCTGCGCTTGCACGACGAGTAATCGATTTGCCTAGCTCCTCACACATTTTAGCCCGTACCATGGCTAATTCGGTGAGTGCTGGAGGTTTATTGTCTAGGCTACTTAATGCAAGAAAACTGATCCAACTTTTTAAATGTGCTAAACCCAGCATGGTAATAGCATGTTTAATGGAATCTACTTTTGAAGGTAAGTTAAATAAGCCAGAGTTGATTGTCCGTAAGAGGTTATAGCTTAAATTGGTATCATGACTAATGAGGTTAGTGACCTCAGTAATGTTAACGTCTTTGGCATTGAGCTTTGCCAATAAACTCAGAATAGTCATTTCATTATTAGATATGCGTTTTCCAGTAATCACTTTTGGTTTCGCAAAAAAGTAACCCTGAAATAAATCAAACCCTAGCTCACTACACTGTTCAAAAACAGTATAGGTTTCTACTTTCTCAGCTAGTAGTGTAATGCCTTTATCTTTTAATCGTGGAATATATGCTGCCCACGATTCTGGTTTTTGGTCGAGAACATCTAGTTTGATAATGTCGGCATAATCAATTAGGGAAATAGTTTCTTTGGTTAAGCAAAAGTCGTCTAGAGCAATTTTATAGCCTTGTTTACGTAAACGAGCGAGCATTTTTAGTAGAGCAGGAGTAATTTCCTGATCTTCAAGCAATTCGATGACCAGTTGCTTTGGGGAAATAGGGGGCAGCTGGTTCAGCAGTATATTACTGGTAAAGTTAACAAACGCTTTTTTATTACCGACGACATCATCAATGCTGAGGTCGTTAAAGGCTGACAGTAGTACATCAATAGTGGCTCCATCGGCATTGTCGACTACTGCATGGTTACCCCCTCCAGATTGCATCCGATAGAGTAACTCAAATGCCACTACCTTCAGTTGTTTGTTACAAATGGGCTGTCGGGCAATGAGGTTAGATGCTTCGGTCATATTACTGTCTAGGTTATTACGATTTAGGTTATTACTATCTAAGAGCAAGTTAATGATTAAAGTGTAGTTCAAAATTCACGTGCGTTATTGATTGTTTTGACTACACTTTTAAGAGTAGCCCATTAACTCAATAGTTGTAGTGTTTATGTCTAGTATTCTGGAAAGTGTTGATTCTCGGACCAATCTGGTTGGAGAGAATCGTTTAGAACTCTTAATGTTCCGCCTTAAAGGTAGGCAAATCTTTGCTATTAATGTCTTTAAGATACAAGAAGTCGTACAAGTGCCTCCTTTAACGGAGCTGCCCAATGCTCACCCTGCAATACGGGGCATCGCTTATTTGCGTAATCGCGCTGTACCGGTTATAGACCTTAATGTTGCTATAGGTCGGTCGCCATTATCAGGAGATGAGACCTGTAATTTAATTGTGACAGAGTACAATCGTTCTGTTCAGGGCTTTTTAATCGGTGGTGTTGAGCGCATTGTCAATTTGAATTGGGATAGTATTTTACCGCCGCCTAAAGCCTCGGGAACAGCCCACTTTTTAACGGCGTTTACACGTATTAATGACAATATTGTCGAGATATTGGATGTAGAGCGTGTATTAGCTGAAATTATACCACCAACGACAACAGTGTCCGAAGAGGTACGTGACCGCTCTCTCAAAGACTTGGTTGGCGATAAGCAGTTAGAAATTTTATCAGTAGATGACTCTCCAACAGCTCGTAGGCAAATTAAAGATACTGTGACCAATTTAGGGCTAAACATCTCGTTGATTACCGCGGGAGATGGTCTACAGGGTTTGAACCTATTAAAACAGTGGTCGGGAGAAGGAATTGATGTCAATGAAAAATTGTTGATGGTCATCACAGACGCAGAAATGCCTGAAATGGACGGTTACCGGCTGACTCATGAAATACGGACTGACCCTAAGCTAAAAGACCTACATGTGGTCATGCATACTTCTTTGAGTGGTAGTTTTAACGAAACCATGACGCAAAAGGTAGGCTGTAACGGTTTCCTATCTAAGTTTCGCCCTGACGAACTAGCTGAAATCGTTCAGCAGCGAATAAGGGATGTATACGGTCAGTAGCTATTTAGAGCTGTCGATTAATTTCAACTTGGGTTAGTAGGGTAGCCTTGGTTCCTATCTGATGTGCATAAACAACAGAATAAGCCAGTACATTCTGTACATATTTTCGTGTTTCCCCGAATGGAATAACTTCTATCCAAACATCGTAAGGTAAACGGCTATCCGTTTGCTTTAACCATTTATTGACCCTGTGTGGACCGGCATTGTAGGCGGCAATAGCCGGAACGCGATTATTATCATATTGTTCTAATAACTCACCTATATAGCGGCTCCCTAAGGCAATATTATGTTCCGGCTCAAAAAGGTCGTCTCTGCGGTGTGAAATACCTGCTTTGCGAGCGGTTTCTTTTGCCGTTCTAGGCATAAGCTGCATTAGGCCCATTGCACCGGCTCTCGACCTTGCATCGGTTTCCCAAGCGCTTTCTTGTCGTGCAATGGCGAATAGCAAGGTAGAGGGGAGGTTTGTTTTCTTCGCCTGACGCTGGATAATGGCTTTGTGAGCGACGGGAAAGCGAATCGATACATCATCCCAAGCTGAGGCTGCGGCCATAGATTCAATAGATTTGCGGTGCCAGCCCCACTCATAGGCAAGCTTAGCGACTGCTTGATGCGCTTCTGGTGTTAATGGTTTGTCTGTCTTACGTGTTGCATAGGACCACTCCTGGCGGGCATCGTTTAATTTACCCAGAAAGAATAGTTCCCGTGCTCTGATAATACCGGGTTTCATTGCAAGTGTTTTACCGAGCTCTTCTTCCACTACTGTTGGAGAATGCTGCAACTTATACTCTTGGTCTAGGTAGTCGGCCGATAAGAAACCATAAAAGCTACGTGTTTTAGCTAATTGTGTATAAATAGGTAAAAATTGTTCTTTCGATCTTCCTAGTATTTCGTTTGTTCGTGCTTGCCAGTATTGCCAGCGTTCGGTTTGTTGGTGTTCTTTTGGTAGGCGGGCAATCCAGCGATCGACTTCTTTCCAGTTACTCTGTTGCAGCTCTTCTCTGATTACAATTTCGGTGACAGTAATTTGCTGTTCCTGACTAAGTTCAGTGAGGTATTGCTTAACGCGGTTGGATTCGGCGTCGAAAGCATGGCGCTTTGCGAGTTTATATATAAATTGCTTAGATTGTTTAGTTGAAAATTGGAAGTAACGACTATAGGACTCCCATAGCCCCCAAGCATTTGCGGAATTAACGCGGATATATTTATTGAGACCGTGTACAACAAGGTCTTGCATATAGGGATGGTTTTTTTTGTATTGTAATGTTGTTTCTAGCAGGGAAGGGTTCTTGAGCACTGCTTGGAATTGGTTTGCGATGGATTTGGTTTGCGCTGACATTAAGCGTAGTAAGTAACGTTTTAGTCTCGCATTACTTCGTATTGAGGCTTTAACATAGCGCGACCATACTAAATCTTCACTTAAATAACCTGCTTGCTGCCACTGCTCAAATACAGGGTCACATTCGTCTGGCTGAGACTTGCCGACATTCCACAGTGTTTCAACATCTTTTAGCGCATTCTTATCGCCGGTTTGCAGTTTGGACCAAATAAATAAACAGCGATGTGCCGTTGAGGTTTGGCTTGCCGAAAAATAAGAGCGGTATTCGTGCCAGCGTTTATTGCTGGCTAATTGGCTTAACCAGTTCCTTAGTAGCAAATTACCTAGGTATGAATTTTTATGCTGGTCTAAAAAAAGATCAACTTTAGCATAAGGGAAATTTGTTAGCTGTCGATTGAGCTCTTGGTATTCAAGGTAAGGCAATAAAGCATAATTCGATAATTGCTGTTTAAGGTTCTGATACTGTGATATATCGCCGCCTTCCAATGATGCTCTGGCATCTAAATATTGTTGTCTTTGAGTTTCATTAATCTGAAAATGGCGTTGAGACGCGATAGCAGGTGAACCTAGAAAGATGCAATAGAAGCAAAAAGTAATGAGCAGTCTGAAGGTCATAAAATGGGTGTATTGATGATAGAATTAGCCCCATCATACCGTCATCAATGCTGATTACTAGGACTTAATGTGATAATTAGTTAAGTTTAATCAGCTAGCTTGCGCTTATATTTATTAGACTATTATTATTGATTAAGGAATAGACATGTCTTATTGGCCCGTTGTATTTATTGTTCTAGCCATTGCTATGGTGGTGGGGCCTATAATGATAATGAAGCCTTCTCGGCGTGACCAACGTTTGGCCAGTTTACGCCAAAAAGCAGCAAGTTTAGGGCTCCAAGTCCGTATGTCAGACTACGAAGGGCGTGCTACCGCCGTTTATAGCTTCCCCGTAGATTTGCCCAAAAATACTCCCGCTTGGCAATTATTGAAGCAATCCTATTCTCACGGGATTCATTTTCATGGACGATGGCAGTTGTTGGAGAATTCAGCAAAAGTCCCAACAGGCTTGGAAAATACCATTAAGCATTATATCGATAATCTGTATGACGATGTGGTGGGTATTGAGGTAGATAAAAAAGCGGTGAGACTATGGTGGCTGGAAAACCCAAAAGCGGAGACCGTGGAAGATATTCAAGAGAGTTTAAAACAATTATATAAAGCCATTGCTGAATAATTTGACCTGCTAGAGTGAATTACTGTGCTGGAGGTGTATTACCTTGTTGTTGCAACATAGCCGCAGTAATTTCTGGAATCATTGAGGGGTCAGCATTCTCTAGCATTTTTTCTAGTGCATCTTGTTGTTCATCAGATATCGTTTGTACTGTATTTTCTGGATTGAACTCACTTTCAGGCATCAGTTCTTCGTCGATAGATTTACGCCGGCCAAAAATAACATCCGCCAATTGTTTGATCATTTGATGACGGCGTTCGTCTGGGTGTGTCGATTGTGTCAATTCAATCTGCGCTTTTTTATAAAATGCATTCGCGGTCATGATATCTTGCTTGGTATAAGCTTTGTGACCTTGAACAATGTTAGAAATCACATAGACCTGTAAGTCATACCACTCTAGTTCGTGCGTGAAGTTTTGTAGTTCAGTTGTTGAGATTTTGCCGTGGCTATGTTGCATTCTAATAATTTTGCAAGCTTCTTTAATATAGGCTCTAAGTCGCGCTATCTGCGCGTCACTATTACATAGCCTTGTTAACTGACGGGGTGCCATTTCATTACTTAAGTCTTCAGAGCGTACTTTAGCATTAGCGTAACCCGCTTTTAGATATCCAGCGCTACTGTCAATTTCTATCATTGTTTCATAGAGTTCGATGATTTCGTCATTGATTAATTTACAGATCATTCGACTTTCACAGACATGGTCTAAAGCCATAACCATGTCTTCTAGTTCTTCTGCTCTCGCTCTTAGTTTCTGTAATTTTTGTCTGGTCTTTTTATCCTGCTCGACCTTGTAATTGCTATAGGCGACCACGGCCATTGCCATAGCGGCAATAGCGATAAGCAGTATTAGGCTGGCAAAAGCAGACATAAATTGATTGCCGTTGATGAAAAAAATAAAAAGTGTTTCTGCTATTAGGTTATCGGCACCAAAAACGTTTTCTTAAAGTATTTTTTTATTATTTTAAATCAATCACTTATGGTCTATATTTAATGTTGATTGGATCTTCTTTTTTTGAGGTATAGAGGCGCGATACCCCCCCCTATATATACCGGTATAAGAGTTGATCGATAGATAAATTACTTGACCAGAGCCTAATCAGGTCTTATATATGCCCACCGCTATAGTATTTACGTGAATGCCTGTCTGTTTTTTGAACAGCTTGCGTTTGCAGTAAAATAATAAATTACCAGAGAGTCGATATGTCTAAATCACTTGTGATAGTGGAGTCACCCGCTAAAGCAAAAACCATTAATAAGTACCTTGGCAAAGATTTCATTGTGAAATCCAGTGTGGGGCATATCCGAGATCTACCCACGAGTGGTTCTAAGAAAGCACCAGTCGACCCGAAAGAGCGTGCTCGTCAGGCGGCAATCACTCGAAAGCTATCACCCGAAGCCAAAATTGCTCATAAGGCTAAAAAGTCTAAAGAGCAACTCGTTAAGCGCATGGGTATTGATCCTGAGCAGGATTGGAAAGCGCATTATGAAATCTTGCCAGGTAAGGAAAAAGTTGTTGATGAGCTGCAGAAGCTAGCAGAAAACGCCGATACCATTTATCTTGCAACGGATTTGGATAGAGAAGGAGAGGCGATTGCTTGGCACCTACAACAAGCGATAGGCGGAGACGAGACTCGTTACAGACGTGTTGTTTTCAACGAGATTACCAAATCAGCCATTCAGAAAGCATTTGAGTCCCCTGGGCAGCTAGATCAAAGTCGAGTTGATGCACAGCAGGCACGGCGCTTCCTTGATCGAATAGTGGGTTACATGGTATCCCCTTTGTTATGGGAGAAAATCGCCAGAGGCTTGTCTGCTGGCCGTGTACAGTCAGTTGCGCTGCGTTTAGTCGTTGAGCGTGAGCGTGAGATTCGTGCTTTTATTCCGGAAGAGTATTGGGATATCGCCGCTCAGCTTAAAAGTGCGAGTGAGCAGGGTCTGCGTTGTGAGGTTAAAAAGTTTAAAGGCAGTAACTTTAGACCTGATAATCGCGATGATGCGATGGCTGCGGTTTCATTATTGGAAAAAGCGCGTTACGAAGTTGCTAAGCGTGATGATAAGCCAACTAGCTCGAAACCATCGGCACCTTACATCACCTCGACGTTACAGCAGGCAGCTAGCACGCGTTTAGGTTATGGCGTTAAGAAAACGATGATGATGGCCCAGAGGCTCTATGAGGCTGGATACATCACATATATGCGTACCGACTCAACCAATTTGAGTCAGGAAGCGGTGAGTAATTGTCGTGACTACATACTTGATCAATACGGTGAGCGCTATTTGCCCAAGCAAGCCAATAGCTATAGCAGTAAAGAAGGTGCCCAAGAGGCTCACGAAGCCATCAGGCCATCTAGTGTTACAGTGTTACCAACACAGCTTGCGGGAATGGAGCGTGATGCAGAACGTTTGTATGCCTTGATATGGCAACAATTTGTGGCATGCCAAATGACACCGGCGGAATTTACGAGTACGTCTATCGTTATTCATGCTGATGATTTTGAATTAAGGGCACGTGGACGCATTATCCGTTTTGATGGTTTTATGCGTGTTCAAGCCAGCGCATCGAAAAAAGACGATGATATTGTCTTGCCGGATGTCAAAGTAGGCGACACATTAGATTTAAATAAACTAGACCCAAAACAACATTTCACAAAGCCAACCGCACGTTATACCGAAGCCAGCCTTGTAAAAGAATTAGAAAAACGAGGAATAGGGCGCCCCTCTACGTATGCATCGATTATTTCCACTATTCAAGATCGAGGTTATGTGCGAGTAGAAAACCGACGGTTTTTTGCTGAAAAAATGGGGGATATTGTTACAGACCGTTTGGTTGAGAATTTTACTGAGCTAATGGACTATAGCTTTACCGCGAATATGGAAGAGTCACTTGATGATGTTGCGGATGATAAATTGAAGTGGCGGGATCTGCTCAATCAATTCTATTCCGATTTTGTGCAGAAGTTAGAACAGGCGCAATCGAGTGAAGGTGGAATGCGCAGTAATTCACCTACAGAAACGAGTATTGAATGTAATACTTGTGGTCGCCCTATGCAAATTCGTACCGGTAGCACGGGTGTATTTTTAGGGTGTTCTGGTTATGCCTTACCGCCAAAAGAACGTTGCAAAAGTACAATGAATTTAGTCTCTGGTGATGAGGTTGTCAGTGTTGATGATGAAGAGCAGGCGGAAGAAGCTGAGATCCATCAACTAAGGCACAAGCGCCGTTGTAAGCTATGCAATACGGCAATGGACAGTTATTTATTAGATGAAAAAAATAAATTACACATTTGTGGTAATAACCCAGACTGTTCTGGATATGAAATAGAAGAGGGTAGTTTTAAAATTAAAGGCTACGATGGCCCTCTTTTGGAATGTGATAAATGCGGCAGTGATATGCAGCTCAAAACGGGCCGTTTTGGTAAGTATTTTGGTTGCACTAATGACGAGTGTAAAAATACGCGTAAGCTATTGCGCAATGGTGAAGCTGCTCCACCTAAAATGGATCCTGTGCCTATGCCGGAACTACAGTGTGAAAAAGTAGAGGATACTTATATATTACGTGATGGCGCCAGTGGTTTGTTTTTAGCTGCTAGCCAGTTTCCTAAAAATCGTGAAACCCGCGCTCCTTTAGTCGCCGAAATTTTGCCTCACCAAGATGAAATCGACCCTAAATATAAATTTCTATTTAGTGCTCCTGTTGCGGATGAAAATGGTTTGCCTACTGTCATTCGTTACAGCCGTAAGACCAAAGAGCAATATGTTCAATCGGAAGTTGAAGGTAAAGCGACGGGTTGGAAAGCTTTCTACGATAATGGCAAATGGTCAGTCACCAGTACGACTAAAGCTAAACCAAAGAAAGCTAAAGCCAAATCGACCAAAGCTAAGTCTACTAAAACTAAGTCTACTAAAGCCAAAGCAAAAACAAAAAAGGCAACAGCTAAAAAGACGAAAGAAAAATAGTGTAGGTACTTGGGTCACCATGCGAGATACAACTTATGCGCAGCAAGTGAACCGTCGCTTAGCTGCGGCAAAATCTTTATTAGTCATTGATACTTCCACAAAGATCAATACAACACCCGTTGGGCGCAATGCAATCATTGAGTCAGCGTTGATTCAGTTTCATTTTGCTGTTTATAGTTACTTAAATGAATTGTTAGCTTATTACAGTAAGCCCTCTATTGAATATGCTAGCCTTGATTTGTCTAGTGCATTGAATGCAAAGAATATGGACCTTGGAGCATTAAGCGAATTTCTATTACTTAAAAGGTGGGGTGAGAGTCGAGGTAATATTCTATTTGAAGTGTCAAAAATGCCGATGTCTTTAACGAGCTTGATTGTAGCTGATTCCACTGACCAAGATGTTGCTATTTCATCTCGGAATTCGACAAGTGGTTCTGTTAATGATCAAACCAATGAAAGAATTGTTGACGCTCAGCTGATAGCTGTAAGCAGTGATAAGGTAAATACAATTGATTTGAATAATTCAGCTGATGTAATGAATATAATTGATGATTTTCAATTATTCATCAGTGATCAGAGGGGTAACCAAGCAGAGTATTGATGGGTTAACTGTTTTAATTTTATCAATACAGTTTGTGTCAATGATAACTTACGCTAGTGCGAACGTACCAGTGTTCCTGTGCAGCGGCCATTGCTCGCTGCTGCTTCCATTTCAGCAATATCGCCACTGTTTAAGAGATGTGTGTCTGCTATTACGGTATGACTATTACCCGTGTTTAATGCATCCCAAATAATCCAACGATTATCCTTACTTTCTTCTACGTGAATAATTCGGAGCGAATTAGCATTTGCCCCAAATGCTTTTAGTTGTTGATAGCTAGGTTTACGATCAGTGATCCACGTTACCCAACGGTCTTGGTTTTTTTCTTGATTGGAGGCCGTCTTTTGCTTTGTCATGGATGCCACTAGAGGCAATATAATATTATCTCTATTGCTTGTTTGGGGAATAATTACTTCAGTCACTCTGCTAATGTGAGACTTTTGCACTTGAGTTTCATTTCTCACTTCTGGCTCTATATAAGCCTGTACCGCTGAGCGGCCATGATAATTGATTGCTGTGTTCATCATATTTTCCTCAAATGCAAAACTAAATTTGAAAGTATTACGGATTCAATACTTAAGTCTCACCGCATGGTATTAAAGTACTTAGTATTAAAGCACTTAGCGTTGAAGCGATTAGTGCTGACGCAATACACCAACACTGAGCCCCTCAATGGCAAAGTCTTCTTCTTGTAAGTTAACCTCAATAGGGTCGAACTCTGGATTTTCTGCAATGAGTGTAACGATGGGGCTATTGGCTTCTTTTTGGTAGCGCTTTACAGTGACTTCTTCACCTATTCTGGCTACCACTACTTGCCCGTTTCTTGCTTGCTCCGTTCGGTGGACCGCAAGTAAGTCGCCGTCAAAGATACCAATATCTATCATGCTTTCTCCATGAACTCGCAAAAAATAATCGGCATTAGGAGAGAAAAATGTGGGCGTAAGGTCACAGTAATCTTCGATATGCTCTTGCGCTAAGATAGGGCTACCAGCAGCAACACGTCCAACAATAGGTATACCAGGATTTTCTTCCTCAGGTAAGCGGATACCTCTCGAGGCGCCAGGAACAATTTCTATCACCCCTTTTCTTGCCAAAGCACGTAAGTGTTCCTCTGCAGCATTGGCCGACTTAAAGCCTAGTTGTCTAGCTATATCCGCTCTAGTGGGTGGGTAACCTGTTTCACCGATATGGTCTTTGATCAACTGTAATACTTGCTGTTGTCTGGATGTCAGTTTGATCATGGTATTCTCCTTTGAAAATCTATGATTGTGTCGTCGTGCTAATAGGTTTGTCTCTTAAGCCGCCTGTGTTTAAGTTTGTTTCAGCCACTTGGATTTAACTTCTACTCATGGCTGTATGCTTGAACACTTGTTTTTTTATACAGTACCTGAGTATTTATACAGTTGTTTTTTGTGTCATGCAAGCACTTATTAAGATTTCTTTATTTTGTTGGCTTGACGCTACGGCTTATGTTCCCGTATGTTGAGTCATTTTTAGCACTGTTTGCGTTAAAATATATCGCAAGTACTTGATTATTAAGGTTGTTATTATGTCCATTGGGCCGTTAATGCTCGATTTAGATTCGCTTGTAGTGAGCTCAGATGAAAAAGAATTGTTACTGCATCCAATGGTGGGCGGGGTGATTTATTTTGCGAGAAACTACGAATCACCCGAGCAAATTAAGGCTCTAAGCGATTCTATAAGGCAAATTAGGCCCGATTTGTTGATAGCTGTTGATCAGGAGGGGGGGCGTGTACAACGTTTTAAAGCAGGGTTTACGCGTATCCCAGCTATGCAGCAGTTTCTACCGCTTTATTGTAAGAACCCCAAAGCGGCTTTGGCACTCGTGAAAGATAGTGCATGGTTGATGGCGTCAGAGTTGTTGGCGGTAGGTATTGATTTTAGCTTTGCGCCTGTGCTTGACTTAGATGATGCTCAATGTGAGGTTATCGCTGACAGGTCATTTTCGCGCGAATCTGATGAAGCTATTGCTTTAGCTGGTGCTTGGATCGATGGCATGCATGAAACGGGAATGGCTTCAACGGGAAAGCATTTTCCTGGCCATGGCAGTGTAACGATTGATAGTCATGTGGGCTTGCCCATTGATCAAAGAAGCTTCGAAGATATCGCCGCTAAGGATTTACTGCCTTTCGTCACATTAATTCAGAAACTAGATGCTATGATGCCGGCTCATATCTTATTTCCAAAAATAGATCCTGAGCATACGGTTGGGTTTTCTCAACATTGGTTGCAGTCTATATTGCGAAACCAGCTTGGTTTTGAGGGAGTTATTTTTAGTGATGATTTAAGTATGGAGGGCGCTGCGAGTGGTGGCGGTTTTATTGACCGAGCCAAGCTTGCGTTGTCTGCTGGGTGTGACATGATTTTAGTGTGTAATAATCGTGAGGGAGCTATTGAGGTCCTTGAGCAATCAGATGAATTAAATCCATTTTTAGATCCGCAATCCCAGCAGCGTTTCGGCGTTATGCGTTCATCGAAACGCTTGGATTTTTCTGCCTTAAAGCAGCAGCAACGTTGGCAGCTTTCTCAAAAATTGTTGTCAACTTTAAGTTAATTACCTGTAACAAATTAGAGTGAACTTTGTGTTAGAAATTAAAGATACTATTTTAGCTTGGTCAAATTATGAATACGCATGGATTGTACATGTGTTTTTATTGGTGTTAGTAACCTTGGTTGTTGCTTTTTTTGTTAGGCGGGGGTTAAAAAAACTAGAGGCAAAAGCGCAGCTTACTCGTACCCCATGGGATGATGGTTTGGTGGGCGCGTTGCAGCCACCTGTGCGTGTTTTTATTTGGCTGATGGGTATTTCATATGCTGCTGACTTAGTGGCATTAAATGTTGAATCCTCTATTGAGTTATTTACCGCTAAATTAAGGGAGTTAGGTTTTGTTGTTTTACTGACGTGGTTTCTCGTTCGTTTGGTTAAAACGGTTGAGAAGAATTTTACGAAACCTGTGGCTGGTTCTGCGTCTGTCGACCCAACCACCGCAAGAGCTATTGGTAAATTGATTCGCGCTTCAATTTTTATTACTTCTGTTCTCATTGTTATGCAAAACTTAGGTTATAGTATTTCTGGAATACTTGCCTTTGGTGGAATCGGTGGTATTGCAGTGGGCTTTGCCGCAAAAGATTTATTAGCCAACTTTTTTGGCGGCCTAACAATTTATCTAGATAGACCGTTTAAAGTAGGTGATTGGGTTCGTTCTCCGGATAAAGAAATAGAAGGTACGGTCGAAGATATCGGTTGGCGTTTAACGCGAATTCGTACTTTTGATAAGCGCCCGCTGTATGTTCCTAACGGTACTTTTACCCAAATATCACTAGAAAACCCTTCTAGAATGTTGAATCGTCGTATTAAAGAAACGATTGGTATACGTTACGATGATGCATCAAAAATGTCATCTATCGTTAGCCAAGTTAAAAGTATGTTAACCGAGCATCCTGATATCGATACAAACCAAACATTAATTGTTAACTTTAATAGCTTTGCACCATCCTCATTGGACTTCTTTATTTACACCTTTACTAAAACGACCAACTGGATTGAGTTTCATGAAATCAAACAGGATGTTATGTTGAAAATAATTGAGATCATCGAATCGAACGGGGCGGAATGTGCTTTCCCTACATCGACATTACATGTTGCGAGTGCTCATTTATCTGGAGAAGTTTCTTAATGGCAGCCACTTCTATAGAGTGCGTACTACCGCAATCGGCAAAATTGATCTATAGTTTTGAAGAGCTTGATACTGCTTTAGAGTCTGTTGCTGAAAAATTAAATCAACGCTTTAAGGATGAAGAGGTTACATTAATCAATATATTACAGGGTGGCACTGTTACCGTGGCACACCTGTTGATCAAGCTTACCTTTTTGATTCAGTTGGATTCGGTTAATGCAACCCGTTACCGCAATCAAACCGTGGGGCATGAATTAGAATGGAAACAGTATCCCGCAAGTAACTTGGAGAATAAAACGGTGATTCTTGTTGATGATATTTTCGACGAAGGTATTACCATCTCAGAAGTGAAAGAGTATTGTGTTAAGCAGGGAGCGAGAGAGGTGATTACTGTGGTTTTGCTTGATAAGCAACATCAAAGAAAATTAACACAGGAAAAACCTGATTATGTGGCGCTAAATGTCCCCGATGTTTATGTATTTGGTTTTGGGTTAGACTATCAAGGTCGTTATCGTAATGCTCCCGGCATATATGCTTTAAATGATAAATAAATATAAAGAGCAACAGCTAAGCTGATAAATAAAATATAACAGTAGAGAAATATTATGACGTTAACAGCAATAATTGGCGGTTCTGGCTTTGATACTTTCGACACATTGGTCGTTAATGATGCCATTTTTAGAGAAACCCCTTATGGGGCTCATTCTGGTCCAGCATTGAGTGGTAGTTTAGGTAATTCCCCCTGTTTGTTTCTACCTCGTCACGGGGCTGGCCACTATTTACCTCCCCATAAAGTGAATTATCGCGCCAACATGTGGTTGTTAAGAGAGTTAGGCGTTAAAAAAATTATTTCATTCAATGTGGTCGGTGGTATTACACCACTTATGTCACCTGACACGATCGTTATTCCTGATCAAATCATCGATTACACTTACGATAGAGAGCATACTTTTTATGATGGACGACAAAAACAGCTTTTGGATGAAACTTTTCAAAATGTAGAACACATTGATTTTGCTAATCCGTTTAATCAAGCGTTAAGAAAGCAAATTATCGAATTCTTTCAAGAGTCTGATATCGATATCGTGGGTCGCGGGGTCTATGGTTGTACACAAGGGCCTCGTTTGGAAACGGCAGCTGAAATAGAGCGTTTAAAGCGTGATGGTTGCGATATTGTGGGTATGACAGCTATGCCCGAGGCTGCCTTAGCAAGAGAGTTGGGTATCGACTATGCGGCTATTGTTACGGTGGTAAATTGGTCAGCGGGAGTGTCGCAAGATCCGATATCAATGATTGATATTATGAACACGGTTAAAAAGAATATGACGAAGATAAAAACATTGTTGCCTAACTTATTGCAATTTTTATGAAGTACGTCACTAAAATTTTCACCATATTCAACCTAAGCCGGTAGACATAAGATAGTTGATCAAAGACAATAATCGAACCAATTTTCTCGTTAGAGAAAAGCATTATCAATAAATACAAAAGGGTTTTGTTTAGTATGTCTGATCTTGAAAAAAGCCGTGAAAATGGCGTAGTCAAATGGTTCAACAATGCTAGAGGTTATGGCTTTATTGCGGCAAATGAGCACCAAGAAGATATCTTCGTGCACTACCGCAACATTCGTGGTGATGGTTTTCGTTCTCTCAACGAAGGTCAGAGCGTTGAGTTTAGTTTAGCTGAAGGCGAAAAGGGCTTACAGGCAGAAGACGTACAATGTGTTTAAGTTTATCCGCCTATGGGTGTAAATAGTATTAATACACCCATTAACGGATGATCAATATAGTGCAGTTCTTTACTGCGCATTCTTCTACGCTCTCTTAGCGTAGCGACTGGGTAACTCCTTAAGTTAAAGCTTGTTTGAGCTGAAGATACATCGTTTGAATTGTCTTTGTTTGAAGAACGGCTTGAGGAGCTACCGGGCTTTGTCGGCACAACTGGCCATGTCAAATTGCTTCCTTCCTTTCCTTGTGTCAGCCACAAGTCAGTAGAAACATGTAAATACCTAGCGATATGAATTTTTATCGTACCTTCTAGTTCTCTGTGTCCGTCTATGGATTCGCCACCACTGATAACAATGGCCGGTGATTTACTTTCTCTATCCATGCGTTGGCGCCAAGATTTATGAGTCAGCACTTTATAGTTATTATCTTTACGTAATGTGTAATTAAATCCACCTAGCTTATGGGTGTTGCTTGGTCGTAGGCTAAAATTGCCGGAGTCTGCAGATTTTAAATATTGGTAAAAGCGAGGGTAGGATAGCTCTATATTGCTGGGCCAGTTTTCTTCTGTAAATGCTTCACCCCCTGTGCGCTTAAAAACCAATAATTCTACGGTATACCATCTACCTTCGTTTTGAGCGAATAGAGCGGGGGCGCATAGGATGCTGAAAGCAAATACAAGGCTGGTCAGTATGCGTTTAAAAGAGTGGGCTCTAGTATTCGATTTCAATAAAATGCTTGTTATGTGTCTTTTCATGCTCATTTATCACTAGTGTTTAGGTGGTCGAGTAATTGTTGTACAGCTTCTATTCTGTGTTCTGCGCTATGCATATGTTCTATGAATAATAACCGATTTGCGCCTTTAAGTTGATAGCTTTGTGGTTGGTTTTGTACCATCTTAATGATTGTTAATGGATCGACATTGGGGTCAGAGGAAAATTCAATCTTTCCTTGATGTTCACTGGCGTCGATCTTGGTAATGCCCATTTTTTCTGCTTGCAGTTTTATTTGAGTGACGGCAATCAAATAGTTCACTTCTTCTGGTAATAGCCCGAAGCGGTCGATCATTTCCACCTGGATTTCACGAAAATCTTTTTCTTCGCTAATAGTCGATAAACGTTTATATAGCCCTAGACGTGTGTGGACGTCGGGTATGTACTTATCGGGTATCAGGGCCGGTATATGGAGATTAATATCAATATTATCAGCTTTTAGCGTAATTTCCTCTACCTGTTTACCCGATTTCAAGGCATTGACTGTTTGCTTAAGCATATCCATATAAAGGGTAAAGCCAATGGTGTGCATTTGGCCGCTTTGCTCATCGCCCAATAGCTCTCCTGCTCCACGAATTTCTAAATCTTGTGTTGCAAGCATAAAGCCTGCTCCTAGGTCATGAGCATTGCTGATAGCTTCTAAGCGTTTTTCCGCATCGGCCGTCATGACCTTGGGTGGCGGTGTTAATAGGTAAGCGTAGGCTTGATGATGAGAGCGTCCAACGCGCCCGCGTAACTGATGTAGCTGCGCTAAACCAAATTTATCTGCGCGCTCGATAATAATAGTATTTGCGTTAGGCACATCGATACCTGTTTCAATAATAGTGCTACAAACTAAAATATTAAAGCGTTGGTGGTAAAACTCGCTCATGACATGTTCCAATTCGCGCTCGCGTAATTGGCCGTGAGCAACTGCCACTCGTGCTTCTGGTATAAGTACTTGTAAATCCCTAGCGGTTTTTTCGATACTTTTAACATCGTTATGTAAAAAATAGACTTGGCCTCCACGTAATATCTCACGGAGAACGGCTTCTTTAATCAGGCTGCCATCGTAGGGTCGCACAAAAGTTTTTACAGAAAGCCTTCTTGCGGGTGGTGTCGCAATAATGGATAGGTCGCGAATGCCATGCATGGCCATATTCAGGGTGCGAGGTATCGGGGTTGCAGTTAAGGTTAGAATGTCAACTTCGCTTCTTAATGACTTTACGGCTTCTTTTTGACGAACGCCAAAGCGGTGCTCTTCGTCGATAATTAATAAACCTAAAGACTTAAATGAAAAATCGGAGTTCAAAATTTTATGTGTGCCAATGAGAATATCAATTTGTCCTGAGGCGATTTTTTTCTCAATTGCTTTGACTTCTTTTGGTGTTTTAAAACGCGAGACCATATCAATATTTACTGGCCAGTCAGCGAAGCGATCACAAAAATTATCGTAATGTTGTTGTGCTAAGAGTGTTGTTGGTACTAGTACAGCGACTTGCTTGTTAGCATCTGTGGCAATAAATGCAGCACGCATAGCGACTTCAGTTTTTCCAAAACCAACATCACCGCAAACTAATCGGTCCATTGGCTTTTTGGATTTCATATCGCCTATAACTGCATGTATAGCGGCTTCTTGATCGGGTGTTTCTTCAAATGGGAAACTGCCAGAAAATCGTTGGTAATCAGTCTCATTAAATTTGAAGCTATGCCCCTCGCGAGCATCGCGTTTAGCATAAATATCGAGTAGTTCTGCTGCGACATCGCGTACTTCTTTTGCGGCCTTATCTTTTGCTCTTTGCCATTGATCGCTACCAAGTTTATGTAAGGGGGCGAGCGATTCTTCGTTTCCAGCATAGCGATTAATCAAATGGAGGTGAGTAACAGGCACATATAGCTTGGCTTTATCTGCATACTCTAAGGTTAAAAATTCATTTTCTTGCTCATCAACAACAATTGTTTGCAAACCGATATATCGACCAACACCATGATCGATATGAACAACAGGCGATCCAATATTTAATTCTGTTAGGCTTTTGATTAAAGCATCATTTGAGTCTTGTGATGTCTTTCGGCGTCGACGTTGCTTGACTTGTTGTCCGAATAATTCTGTTTCGGTAACGAGAGCAATATTATTTTTATTTAACAAGCATCCATTATCTATCGGTGTTTCAATGATGCCATAAGTGCAATTGTTGTTTTCAATAAACTCCTTCCAGTTATGAATATGATCAGGTTTGATGTCGAGAGGTTTCAGTACGCTGAGTAGCGCTTCTCGACGCCCGGCGGATTCAACACAAAATAATAATCTGTTGTTATTTTCATTGATAAAACTTTCTAGATGCAATAACGGTTGGTTACTTTGTCCATCAATAGCCAAGATAGGTAATTGTTGAGTTGAAAAGAGCGTTTCGTTAGCGGCCAGTGTTGAATCTTGGGGTGAGTTTTCGGTAAGGCTAATATGCTTTAGTGTTTTAAAGGCACTAAATACTTCATTAATAGGAAAAAATAATTCATTTGGTTTTAATATGGGTCTTTGGAGATCACCACTTCGGTTTTCATAACGATTGTTGATTTCTCGCCAATAATGATTCCCTGCTGTTTCCAAGCCTGATAATGAAAAGATACAAGTGTTATCGGGAAGATAATCAAATAGTGAAACAGTTTCTTCAAAAAATAAAGGTAAATAATACTCAATGCCTGCCGGTGCAACTCCATCACTAATATCTTGATAAAGTGAACATTGTCGATGATCTACATCAAAACGCTGATGCCATTGATTGCGAAATTGTTTAATCCCTTCGTTATCTAATGGAAACTCGCGAGCTGGCAGTAAATTGATTGAGTCGGTTTGTTCAATCGTACGCTGTGTTTCGGGATCAAAGGTTCTTAATGTATCAATCGTGTCATCAAATAAATCGACGCGATAGGGTAGAGCGCTACCCATGGGGTATAGGTCAAATAGGGAGCCCCTGACAGCAAATTCCCCGTGTTCATAGACAGTGTCTACACAGCGGTATCCTGCTTCTTCTAGTTGAGCTCGCATTTTTTGAACGTTGAATTCATCGCCTTTTTTTAACAGTAAGCTGTGTTTCTTTAAGTGACTTTTGGGTGGGACTCGAGTCATTAGTGTTGTAATTGGTGCAACAACAAGCCCTTGTTTTAGTTTTGTTAGTGCGTGAAGACTTTCTAGGCGAGCAGAGATAATGTCGTCGTGAGGTGAAAAGTGATCGTAGGGAAGGGTTTCCCAGTCAGGAAAATGTAGTACTGGTGTCTCATTTGCTTCTATAAAAAAACGTAATTCGTGACTGATATGGGACGCGCTGGCAGTATCCGGAGTGACGATAAGTAGAGGGTGCCCCTCCGCTGCCGCTTCGCTAATGGCTAAGGCTTTTGCACTACCTTTTAGGCCGCTCCATATGTGTTTGTTTTTTAAGGTGTTGAGGCGAGGGGTGTTTAATAGCAAGGCGTTATTTGATTCGGAAGGCATTGAGTGTCGTTACTGTTTATGGCGCTGGGTTTGTTATGTCAATATTAAGTGCTGGGCTAGATTTAGAATGATGTAAGAACCGTTCAAGTCTAGGCCACCTTAATTCCTAAAATAGATTCAATTATACGCAAGGCGAGTTTAAATATGCGCATTTATTTCTCTTTAGTGTTGCTTGTATCTTCGATCTTAGTGCTATGGGCGTTATAGGCTTGCACTTGCTCGCATTAACAAAGATAATGTGCGCCCGAATTGGCAGGACTTATTTTGGCAGGACTGTGTGCAAGTTAGCCTTCCTTCATTTAACCTATGCGGGCAGTGGCCTCTAAGTAGTAAATACTTGTCAGCTCAAATCTCTTAACCCCCTTCAACTAAAGGTACTTTGTGGTGAATCGACCTAAGCCGGACGACTATTTTAAAGATTGGAAAGAACGTGAAGAATTAGCAGAAGCTATGATTCCGATGATTGGTAAGCTATACCGTGAAAATAACGTAAAAGTGTATATTTACGGTCGTCCACTGATCAATCGCTCAGTGATCGACATTATGAAGCACCACCGTGCAGTAAGGCAGGTTGAGGAGAACGAACTTTCTGAATTTGAAAGCTTCCCAATATTAAAAGCAATGACTGAGATTGATCTGGGTACTGCCCATATTGATTTGGGTAAATTGGCTGTTAAGTATATGGATGCTGGTGAGCCTGAAGATGTGAAATCTTGGGTGTCAAATGAGCTATCTGAGTTTGCTGGTTCTAGCGACAAGCAATTAGCCGAGCCTCAAGATGTTGTGCTCTACGGTTTTGGTCGTATTGGCCGTTTAATGGCTCGCTTGTTGATAGAGAAAACCGGTGGCGGTGATTTACTTCGCTTAAAAGCGATTGTTGTCCGTAATGGCGGTAAAGACGATATCATCAAGCGTGCTAGCTTGTTACGCCGTGATTCGGTACATGGTAGCTTCAAAGGTACTATTCGAGTTGATGAGGAAACAAATTCTCTTATCTGTAATGGTTCAGAAATCAAAGTGATTTATGCCAACTCACCTGCCGAGGTTGATTATACTGCCTACGGTATTAAAGACGCGATTCTGGTTGATAACACCGGTGTATGGCGTGATGCAGACGGTTTATCGCAGCACCTGAAGTGCGCTGGTATTAGTAAGGTATTGCTTACTGCACCAGGCAAAGGCGATATGAAAAATGTAGTGTATGGCATCAATAACAATACTATTGAAGACAGCGATACCATTATCTCAGCGGCGTCTTGTACAACTAATGCCATTACCCCTGTGCTAAAAGCCATGATGGACAAATACGGTGTTAAGCGTGGCCATGTTGAGACCGTACACTCTTACACTAACGACCAAAACCTCATTGATAATTATCATAAAGGCGAGCGTCGCGGCCGAAGTGCACCTTTGAATATGGTGCTGACTGAAACAGGAGCGGCTAAAGCTGTTCAAAAAGCGATTCCAGAGCTTGCAGGTAAATTAACGGGTAACTCTATTCGAGTACCTACCCCTAATGTCTCCATGGCTATTTTGAACCTTCAATTAAAGAAGGGGACAACGAAAGAAGAGCTGAATGACTACATGCGAGAGATTGCCATGCATTCTCCGCTTCAGCAGCAAATCGATTTTACTAACTCACCTGAAGTCGTTTCAACAGATTTTGTTGGTTCGCGTAAGGCTTGTATATTCGATAGCAAAGCCACTATTGTTGATGATGATAGTTGTGTTCTTTACTGCTGGTATGACAATGAGTTTGGTTATAGTTGTCAGGTTATGCGTTGTCTCGAGCAAATGTCTGGGGTTGATTATAAAACCTACCCTAGCGCTTAATCATGATGATTGATTAATATTGGTAAGTAAAAGGCTCCTAAAAGGAGCCTTTTTTGTGTATAGACATAATGTAGCGATAAATAGGTTTGAGTGAAAATTAACCACTCAGGTGGTTTCTTTTTCAAATTGATTGCTTTTTGAACTACTTGCGCTAATTATTTGTTATTTCAAGAATAATTTTTCTTTTTTGCTGGAAAGGCATCATTTAGGCCCTTATAATTGCGCCCGTTTTAGCATTGCCATGCTATTTTTGCTTAATAGTCTACAATGAAGTAAATTTGGTAACACTTTTGGTCTAGACAAGAAATCGTTTGCTCTTAGAACGATTAGGTAGTTCAAGCCACTCAGTGGCTACTGATGGTCCAGTCAGTTTGGTATTAAGGCATAGGCCAGCAGTTAATCAAAAGCGTTTATCAGTTTGAATCCCACCACCAAACTAGGTTAGATGTATGATCAAAATCCGTCGTGGATTGGATTTGCCCATATCTGGCAGTCCCGAACAAGTCATCAGTGAAGCACCCTCAGCCCGTTCCGTTGCTATCATCGGCTCAGATTACCATGGTATGAAGCCAACAATGGCTGTGAAAGAGGGTGATAAAGTCAAATTAGGCCAGCTTTTATTTACCGATAAAAAAACCGAAGGTGTCCGTTATACCGCACCTGCTGCGGGTACAGTGTCGGCCGTGAATCGAGGCGCAAGACGTGTTTTGCAGTCAGTGGTTATCGATGTAGAAGGCGATGAAGCTGAAAGCTTTGCAAAATATAAAGCGGACGAAATATCGGGCTTAAGTAAAGACGCTATCGTTGAAAATCTGGTTAACTCTGGACAGTGGACAGCCTTTAGAACTCGTCCCTTTAGTAAGGTGCCAGCGCCTGATACTTCACCGGCCTCTATTTTTGTCACTGCGATGGATACCAATCCTCTAGCCGCTGACCCTACCGTTGTTTTATCTAAAGAGGCTGATGCATTTAGCCTTGGTTTAATGTTGTTAACCAAGCTAACGGAAGGTGATGTTTACGTTTGTAAGGCAGTAGACGCAGATATCTCAGTTCCAAACAATCCTAAGTTAAAAGTGGAGACCTTTGCGGGTGTACATCCGGCAGGGAATGTGGGAACACATATTCATTTCCTTCATCCAGTCAGTATTAATAAGACTGTGTGGACTATCGGTTACCAAGACGTTATTGCTTTTGGTCACTTGTTTACCTCTGGAACTATTTACACTAATCGAGTTGTCGCCTTAGGTGGCCCTCGAGTCGAAAAACCTCGATTAGTTTCAACTCGCTTAGGCGCTAATTTAGATGAGTTGACCGCAGGCGAACTAAGCTCAGGGAATAATCGTGTTATTTCTGGTTCGGTTTTTGGTGGCCAAACAGCGAAAGGGCCCTTAGCTTATTTAGGTCGCTATCACACTCAAGTGAGTGTGATAGAAGAGGGTGATGATCGTCCTTTCCTTCATTATTTACGTCCCGGACTTAATTACTTTTCAACAATGGGTATTTACGTATCGAGCTTGTTTAAAGGTAAAAAATACGACTTCACTTCAACTACTTCTGGTAGTGAAAGAGCAATGGTTCCAGTAGGTACGTACGAAAATATTATGCCAATGGATATTTTACCAACACAGCTTCTACGTTCGCTCATTGTTGGTGATACTGATATGGCGCAAAAGTTGGGTTGTCTTGAATTAGATGAAGAAGATTTGGCCTTAAGCACTTATGTTTGTCCAGGCAAGTATGAGTACGGTCCGATTTTGCGAGATAACCTAACACGAATTGAGAAAGAGGGGTAAGGCATGAGTTTACGATCCATCTTAGATAGCATGGAGCCTCACTTCCATAAGGGAGGCAAATACGAAAGTTGGTACGCACTGTATGAAGCAGTGGACACCGTCTTTTACCGCCCAAGTTCAGTGACTAAAACGACAGCACATGTTCGTGACGGTATCGACTTAAAACGTATTATGATTACCGTTTGGTTGTGTACTTTCCCAGCCATGTTTTACGGAATGTATAACCTTGGTTATCAAGCTAATACTATTATGGCTGACATTGGTTTAGCTGCGGTAGAAGGTTGGCACGGTACGATCATTGAGTTACTTGCGGGTTATGATCCTAACAGTGTTTGGGATAATTTTTGGCATGGTGCAGCTTACTTTTTACCTATTTATGCCACTGTGTTTGTCGTTGGTGGTTTTTGGGAAGTATTGTTTGCGATGAAACGTGGGCACGAAGTTAACGAAGGTTTCTTCGTTACCTCAGTTCTTTTTGCTTTGATTTGCCCACCTGATTTACCTTTATGGCAAGCGGCTTTAGGTATTACTTTTGGTGTTGTTGTCGGTAAAGAAGTGTTTGGTGGTACTGGTAAAAACTTCCTAAACCCGGCATTAACAGGCCGAGCCTTTTTGTACTTTGCTTATCCTGCATACATGTCGGGTGATGCAGTATGGACCTCGGTCGATGGTTACACTGGCGCAACGGCTCTATCACAAGCCGCATCAGGTGGTGTAGAAGCTCTTAACGGCAATATTGGTTGGATGAACGCCTTTATTGGCGGTGTGCATGGTTCAATTGGTGAAGTGTCGACCTTAATGATTTTTGTTGGTGGTGCTATTTTACTGCTAACGCGTATCGCCTCTTGGAGAATTATGCTGGGTGTTTTACTGGGCATGATTGTTACATCAACCTTATTAAACCTCATTGGTTCAGAAACCAATGAAATGTTTAATGTACCTTGGTACTGGCACCTCGTTATCGGTGGCTTTGCTTTTGGTATGGTGTTTATGGCGACTGATCCGGTCTCATCTTCGATGACTAATTTAGGCAAGTGGTACTTTGGCGCCTTAATTGGATTTATGACTATTCTTATTCGTGTTATTAATCCTGCCTTCCCAGAAGGTATTATGTTGGCAATTCTATTTGCTAATTTATTTGCACCCTTGATTGATCACTTTGTTGTGCAGTCAAATGTTAAGCGGAGGTTGGCACGTGTCTAATAAAGAGTCTACTCAAAAAACCTTTGTTGTTGCGTTTTTATTGTGTTTGGTGTGTTCCATTATTGTGTCTACAGCTGCAGTAATGTTGAAGCCAGCACAGGTCGCCAACAAGGCAAAAGATTTTAAAATTAATATCCTAAAAGCGGGTGGTTTATATGACCAAGGCGTTGCGGATGGTAAATCAATTGATGAAATGTTTGCCAACGTCACTCCTAAACTTGTGAACCTTGAAACGGGTGAGTATACCGATGCGGTAGATATCGATACTTACGACCAACGTAAAGCGAGTAAGGACCCAGCTCTTTCTAACGATCTTTCATCTGAGCAAGATCTTGCGAATATTTCTCGTCAAGTGAAGTATTCGAAAGTGTATTTGATCAATGAAGGCGAGGAAATCAAAAAAATCATACTGCCTGTGAGCGGCTATGGATTGTGGTCGACCCTATATGGTTTTATTTCACTCGAATCTGATTTAAATACCGTATCGGGTATTACTTTCTATGAGCATGCAGAAACGCCAGGATTGGGCGGTGAAATAGATAACCCAAACTGGAAAGCACAGTGGCAGGGTAAAGCCGTTTACAATGGTGAAGTGGGCGAAAATGTTGCCTTAACTGTCATCAAGGGAAAAGTAAATGAGAATACGCCTGATAAAGAATACAAGGTTGACGGTTTATCAGGTGCAACCTTAACTGCTCGCGGCGTAGATAATTTAGTAAAATTTTGGATGGGTGATATGGGTTATTCCAAATATCTAGATAACTTAAAGAACGGGGAGGCTTAATCATGAAAGTCAAAGAGTTATTATTTAGCCCGGTTTTCGAGAATAATCCTATTGCCTTACAGATCCTTGGGATTTGTTCTGCACTTGCTGTAACCAGTAGTCTAAAAGTGACTGCGGTTATGTGTATAGCGGTGATTATTGTAACAGGCCTTTCAAATTTATTTGTTTCTCTAGTTCGCAACCATGTGCCAAGCAGCATTCGTATTATTGTTCAAATGACAATCATCGCATCACTGGTTATTTTGGTCGACCAAGTACTTAAAGCGGTTGCCTACGATACGAGTAAACAACTATCTGTTTTCGTCGGCTTGATTATTACAAATTGTATTGTGATGGGGCGTGCAGAAGCTTTTGCCATGAAAAACCCGCCACTACCAAGTTTATTAGACGGTATTGGTAATGGTATTGGTTACAGTGTGTTGCTATTAATTCTCGCCTTTGTTCGTGAGCTTTTTGGATCGGGTAAACTTTTTGGTTACGAGGTTTTACCATTAGCCACAGAGGGTGGTTGGTACATCTCTAATGGTATGTTGCTGTTACCACCAAGTGCATTCTTTTTAATTGGCTTTTTCATCTGGGCTGTTAGGGCCTTTAAGAAAGATCAGGTCGAAGTCGAGGAATTCAAAATTTCTCCTAACACTCAAGGTAAGGAGGCTCACTAATGGAAGAATTACTTAGCTTATTTATTCGCGCCATATTTATTGAAAATATGGCTCTCGCATTCTTCTTGGGAATGTGTACCTTTATCGCGGTTTCAAAAAAAGTAGAGGCGGCAATTGGTCTAGGTATAGCGGTTATTGTTGTTTTAACGATTACAACGCCCGTCAACAACCTGCTTTATACTTACTTACTTTCTGATGGTGCTTTGGCATGGGCTGGATTACCTGATGTCGATTTGAGCTTTTTGGGCTTAATTACGTATATAGGTGTAATCGCAGCATTAGTACAGATTCTGGAAATGTTTTTGGATAAGTATGTGCCAGCGTTATATAACGCACTAGGTGTCTTCTTACCTCTTATAACCGTTAACTGTGCTATTTTGGGTTCATCCCTCTTTATGGTTGAGCGTGACTATAACTTCAGTGAAAGTGTCGTATTTGGTGCTGGTTCTGGTGTGGGTTGGGCTTTAGCGATTGCTGCTCTAGCGGGCATTCGTGAAAAAATGAAGTACAGCGATGTACCTGAAGGTTTGCGTGGCTTGGGTATTACATTTATCACCGTAGGTCTAATGTCCTTAGGTTTCATGTCCTTTGGCGGCATCGATCTTTAAGAGTGGGGTAAAAAAACAGTATGCAAATTGAAATTATATTAGGCGTTGCCATGTTTACCGTACTAGTGCTTGCACTAGTTGCGATTATTCTATCTGCACGTGCAAAACTAGTGAGTTCGGGTGATGTTACTATTACCGTTAATCACGAAAAGAAAATTACCGTTCCTGCAGGTGGGAAGTTATTGAATACGCTTGCAGATGCGGGCTTGTTTCTTCCGTCAGCTTGCGGCGGCGGCGGTAGTTGTGCGCAATGTAAATGTATTATTGAGTCTGGCGGTGGCGGTATTTTACCAACAGAAGAATCTCATTTTACCAAGCGTGAAGCGAACGAAGGCTGGCGTTTATCTTGTCAGGTTGCCGTTAAGCAAGATATGGAAGTTGAAGTCGAAGACGATGTCTTTGGTGTTAAACAATGGAAGTGTGAGGTTGAGTCTAATCCAAATGTCGCGACGTTTATTAAAGAATTAACGTTAAAATTACCAGAAGGTGAAAACGTTGATTTTCGTGCGGGCGGTTATGTTCAGCTAGAGGCGCCAGCTCACCATGTAAAATACAGCGACTTTGATATCGAAGAAGAGTATCGCGGTGATTGGGAGCGTTTTGGTTTCTTCAAAATAGAGTCTAAAGTAGATGAGCCGACTATCCGTGCTTACTCAATGGCAAATTACCCAGAAGAAAAAGGTGTTGTTAAATTTAATATCCGTATTGCGACGCCACCTCCCGGTGCTGAAGGTATTCCACCCGGTATTATGTCGTCTTATGTATTTAACATGAAGCCCGGCGATACCATTGACGTGTTCGGCCCGTTTGGTGAATTCTTTGCTAAAGATACCGATGCTGAAATGATTTTCGTTGGTGGTGGTGCAGGTATGGCGCCAATGCGTTCTCACATATTCGATCAGCTACGCAGATTGAAATCGGATCGTAAAATTAGTTTTTGGTATGGTGCTCGCTCGTTGAGAGAGTTATTTTATCAGGAAGATTACGATACCTTAGCTGCTGAAAATGACAACTTTGATTGGCATATTGCTCTTTCTGACCCGCAGCCAGAAGATAATTGGGACGGTTTGACAGGGTTTATTCATAATGTACTCTTAGAAGAGTACTTACAAAATCACCCTGCACCAGAAGATTGTGAATACTATATGTGTGGTCCTCCAATGATGAACCAGGCTGTCATCAATATGCTCAAAGATATGGGTGTAGAAGATGAAAATATCATGCTTGATGACTTTGGTGGCTAAACATATTAAAAGAAAGACAAGTCATGCATTTTCTTAGTATTGTAAGTAGTAGTACAAGAAAGATAATGTCGCTAACAATAAAAACGGGGCTGGTATTTAAAGCCTCGTTTTTGTTTGTGGTATTTACTTTTTCTTTTGTTGTCAGTAGTTGCGCTCGAGAAAAATCGTTAGAGGCCATTTATATTAACGGCCCAACAATGGGGACTTCGTACAATATTACGCTTGTCTCTCCCCCGGAAAGCATTCAGCAAGCCTCACTTAAGCAAAATATTGATGAGCTGTTGAAGGCGGTAAATCAAGAGATGTCGACCTATATCGTGAACTCTGACATCATGCAATTTAACCAAAAGTCATCAGGGGCATCTCAAAAAATCAATGATGATTTCTTACAAGTGTTACTTTTGAGTCAGAGTATCTCTGAACTTACGGATGGCTATTTTGATATTACTATTGGCCCTTTAGTTGAGTTATGGGGCTTTGGTCGAAATCAAAAGCAACAAGTGCCTTCTGCAGAAGCCATTAACGAGGCAAAAAGTAGAGTAGGCTGGCAATACCTTTCTATTGATTCAGAAAATAAAACAATACAAAAACAACGGCCCATTTGGTTAGATGTTTCTGCTGTAGCTAAGGGTAAGGCAGTTGATAAAGTCGCTGAATTGTTAGAAACTAAGGGTGTTCAACATTTTCTCGTGGAAATTGGTGGGGAAATGCGTGTTAAAGGTTTTAATAGACAGCAACAGCTCTGGCGCGTTGGTATTGAAGCACCATCGTTATTGCAAAAACAAGCTCAGCAATTAGTTCAGTTTACCGATAAAGCGATTGCCACATCAGGTGATTATCGAAACTATTTTGAAGAGAATGGTAAGCGTTTCTCTCATACTATCGATCCCAACACCGGCATGCCAATAAGGCATAATATCGCTTCAGTCACTGTGATTGCTGATACTGCTGCTAGAGCAGATGCCTTAGCTACGGCTTTAAATGTGCTAGGCGAAGAAGCGGCGCTCGCGCTAGCCAATAAAGAACAGCTGGCAGCTTATTTTATCTTTTATGATGACACTCAGAGTGAAGAAAACAGTAGTGGTTATCGTATTGTGTATACCAACTCATTTAAACAATTTATTCAATAGGTAAGAAAATGACAACGATATTATTGGCCTTTTTACTATTAGCATTTGTCATTATGGCGATGTCAGTTGGTGTATTGTTAGGGCGAAAACCTATCAAGGGTTCTTGCGGTGGAGTAGGCGCTGCCCTAGGAGAAAAAAATTATAATTGTGATATTTGTGGAGATGACCCCAATAAATGTGAAGACCAACAAGCTCGTGCGCAAGTTAACGATAATTTAGTTGTTGATATTATGAAAAGAGATAAAAAATAATAAATAAAGTAAGCAGAGAGCGCGATTAGGCTAGCGGTTCATTATAAGTTTTGAATAAGTCACGATCATTTTAACTGACGAGAATATTATTTCGGCTTGTTCATGAAGCGCCACAAACAAAATAAATTTTAGGTAAAAGCATGGCAGATTTTTTTTACGATGTATTGGTGATAGGTTCTGGTCCTTCTGGTGAGGGGGTGGCAATGAGTGCCGCAAAGAATGGTCTCAAAGTGGGTATGGTAGAAAGCCGCAAATGGATCGGCGGTAACTGTATTCATAAAGGAACCATTCCTTCGAAGTCTTTACGGCATGTGGTAAAAGAGCTCGTTATTTATCGAAAAAGTAATTTGTTTCATCAAGTAGGTGACATGCATTCGATTACTTTCCCTGAAGTATTAGAAGAGGCAAAACGAATTATCCCTAGACAGGTTGATGTGCACTCCGTTTTTTATATTAAAAACAGAGTAAAGCTACATACTGGTGTGGCTCACTTTGTTGATGAGAATACAGTCGAAGTGGTTACGCCTAATAAAGTAACCGAAAAAATCAATGCTAAAAACATTGTGATAGCGACAGGCTCACGACCGTATCGACCCGTTGATATTGATTTTACTCATCCACGTGTTTACGACAGTGATACTATTTTAGAAATGGATCATACCCCTCGCAGCATCATTGTATATGGTGCAGGTGTTATTGGTTGTGAATATGCCTCTATCTTTGCTGGTATGGATATTAAAGTCGATTTAATTAATACCCGAGAGCACCTCTTGTCGTTTTTAGATCATGAAATTTCAGATGCTCTTAACTATCACCTCCGGGAAGAGGGCGTGATGGTTCGGCATCAAGAAGAAATAGATAAGCTGACCACTGATGATAAGTCGGTTACTTTATATTTGAAGTCGGGTAAACGTATACACGCGGATGCCTTGCTTTGGTCGAATGGGCGTACAGGTAATACCGATAAGCTAACCTTGGAGAATGCAGGTCTGAAAGCAGATGGTAGAGGTCAGTTAAAAGTTAATAATCGATACCAGACAGAAGTTGATCATATCTTTGCGGCAGGTGATGTCATAGGCTGGCCAAGTCTCGCTAGCGCTTCTTATGACCAAGGGCGTGCAGTGGCCGATAGCATTGTAGGTAACGAAGTGGAATTTATCGACGACATGCCAACTGGTATTTATACTTTGCCAGAAATTAGCTCACTAGGTAAGACAGAGCGGGAATTAACTGATGAAAAAGTACCTTACGAAGTAGGGCGTGCCTTCTTTAAAAGCATCGCGAGAGCTCAGATTAGTGGTGAAGAAGTGGGTATGCTAAAGATTCTTTTTCATCTCGATACTTTCGAAATTTTGGGAATTCATTGCTTTGGTGCAGAGGCATCAGAAATTATTCACATTGGTCAAGCCATCATGAAACAACCGGGCGAAGCCAATAATATTAATTATTTTGTGAATACCACGTTTAACTATCCTACTATGGCCGAGGCTTATCGGATTGCTGCGTTGGCGGGTGTTAATCGGGTTAAGAGGTTTAATCGGTAGGTTTTTTTGCGCATAGCGTGGTACTTTTTTATTCTTCGATAAACTTTAATATCTGTATTTTTTTAACTGTCCTTGTTTCGCCTTGCGGCGAGTTCCTTTCTTTATATGAGTAAAGAAAGGAACCAAAGAAAGCACACCCCGAAAATTGGCTCTTCCTCAAATTGCTAGACCATTTCACGCAGCGTGCAAATGGGCATCCATGCCCTCCCTTGCACTCAAACCG
>JBOEGR010000023.1:0-62838 GCA_050633525.1 Cellvibrionaceae bacterium | reverse complement strand
GGAATAGCCGCAAACAAACCCATTGCCGTTGCGATAAGCGCTTCTGAGATACCGGGAGCTACGGTTGCTAAAGAGGCTTGACCCGCCGTCGCCAAACCACGGAAAGAATTCATAATCCCCCATACTGTTCCAAACAAACCAATATAAGGGCTCACAGAGGCAACACTGGCCAAGAAAGGCAGGCTGGCTTCTAACTCTTCTTCTTCTCTAGCTAAAGCCACACGCATGGCTCGCTGGGTTCCTTCCATCACGGTATCTTGATCAATTTTTTCTTGCTGCCGTAAACGCGAGAACTCTTTAAAGCCCGCTCGGAATATATTTTCAATTCCACTGGCACTCCCCGTACTCGCATTATCATTACTTTGCCGATAAAGCTGAGTTAAGTCGACACCAGACCAAAACGTTTTTTCAAACTTAGTAAAGTTGGCTTTAGCACGACGCTGATAGGCGCCGCGTTGAATAATCATTATCCAAGAGATAACAGAGGCTAATAGTAGCAACAACATGACGAACTGAACCACTAAACCAGCTTCGCTGATCAGTGACCAAATAGACAAGGTCTGGTCTTGATTACTCATAAATAGGTTGGCCTTAAAGCATAACTCAATAATAGTTGGCTGATTTAGCTCAGCTCTTTAATTTAATCTAATCTTAATTTGATCGCACGTTAATTACATACCATAAGAACGATCTAGCGCCGTACTTTAACTTTTGATACGTGAAAAATACAGCGTCGCAGTTTACTAAGCTATTTGTGACAAAGCCATGACGCTGATCATATTTTCAAATATTGTGCATAAAAAAACAGAAAAATACGTCAATTTGCCTAGCCTAAGGATCAGTTTCACCTACCCTAAGCACCTGTATTATGCTGGATCGGCATATTCTCGCAAAGAAGCACGGATGTCCTCGGGTAAAGCAGAGGGTCGCATCAGGCCATTTTTTTGCCCTACGCAAGCCACTTTCACTGTGGCCCGGCATAGTACATCGTCTCCGCGCCTAACCTCTTGATGAAAGATCACGTAGGTATTAGCGACCTTTTGTAACACGGCGGTTGCAACTATCTCATCATCGAGCTTAGCGGGCATTAAATAATCGACCTCCGCACTGCGCACAACCAATAAAGAACCATCATCCAATACAGCCGCTTTGCCATAACCGAGAGAACGCAGTAACTCGGTGCGACTACGCTCGATAAATTTTAGATAATTAACGTAGTAAACAATGCCTCCGGCATCGGTATCTTCGATGTAGACACGCAGAGGTAGAATAAATTCCTTAGTCGAATGTTCGCTCATAACAATATTTAGAATCAGATAAATAGAAGTAGAAAGGCAGGTCTAGAACTGGGCCACTATAAAATAGCATAAAGAAAATGAAAATAGTTTTGTGGCTGACTGTTTTGTGACTCACTGGGCGCTCATTGCAGCCAATAGCGGGCTGATGTGCAAAATGAGCAACGAAGTCAGGAGCAAAAACAGCTCATTTTACCACGCCATTTTATACTGGTTCAGTTCTATATCATGTTTTTGCTTGGGTCACATCAGACAACTCAAAATGCTCATAAGCTAACTGTGTCACCGTACGCCCACGAGGAGTACGCGTAATATAACCTTGCTGGATAAGAAAAGGTTCCAATACATCCTCGATGGTATCACGCTCCTCACTGATGGCAGCCGCTAAGCTATCGATGCCCACGGGGCCACCGGCAAACTTTTCGATCATGGCTAATAACAGCTTACGATCCATGTGATCAAAGCCACGATTATCGACATTCAACATATTTAAGGCTTTATCGGCTATATCTAAAGTGATCTTACCATCGCCTTTGACCTCGGCATAATCACGTACTCGTCGTAACAAACGGTTGGCTATTCGCGGCGTACCTCGCGAGCGCTTTGCTATCTCTGAGGCACCTAGCTCATCTATCTCCACACCGAGTAAACCCGCAGAACGGCCAACGATATGGGTCAAATCGCTCACGTTATAAAACTCAAGGCGCTGGACGATACCGAATCGATCTCTCAATGGCGAGGTCAACAAACCTGCACGAGTCGTAGCACCCACTAAGGTAAAAGGAGGTAAATCAAGCTTGATCGATCGCGCTGCGGGGCCCTCACCGATCATAATATCGAGCTGATAATCTTCCATCGCGGGGTAAAGAACTTCTTCTACTACGGGTGAAAGGCGATGAATCTCATCAATAAATAACACATCACCGGGTTGCAGGTTCGTCATTAACGCAGCTAAGTCACCGGCTTTTTCTAACACTGGGCCTGAGGTTGTCGTAATCTCAACACCCATTTCTGAAGCAATAATATTCGCGAGTGTGGTTTTGCCTAAACCGGGAGGACCAAAAATCAAACTATGATCTAAGGGTTCATTACGCTTTTGAGCCGCTTGAATGAAAATTTCCATCTGCTCGCGAACATGAGGCTGACCAATATAGTCGCCTAGTCGCTTGGGGCGAATCGCCCTATCTTGCTTATCTTCTTGAGGCTGAGCCACTGCACTGATCATTCTGTCGCTAGCTTCAACTTGCAAATTATCTTTTGTAATCATCTATTTTGAATACTCTTACTCTTCTCGCTATTTAACCCGACCTTTTTAACCTGCCCTTTTTAACTGGCTATTAACCAGCCAAGCTTTTTAAAGCCAAACGAATCAGGTCTTCGCTATTCTCCGGTGCTTCGCTTCGCTGTACGGATGCTATCACTTTTGCCGCATCTGTGGGTTTATAACCCAGAGCAATGAGCGCGCTTTCTGCATCAGCACTGATCATTGATGGAGAGGCAACAGGGCTAATAAGATCAACGGGGTGATCCACTTGAGCGCTACCACTCCAATCCTTTAATTTATCTTTCACTTCGATAATCAAGCGTTCTGCCGTTTTTTTGCCCACACCGGGCACCTTGACCAAGGCACTGGCATTATCTGATCTAACACAATGAACGAACTCGTTAACGGGCATACCTGAGAGTATGGCCAAAGCCATCTTCGGGCCAACGCCGCTGACTTTAATCAGAGTACGAAATAACTGTCGCTCTTCTTGGGTATAAAAAGCGAAGAGCTGGTGTGCATTTTCAGAAACGGATAGATGGGTATGCAAAACTACTTTTTCGCCTAGAGCTGGCATGGGGTAGAAGCTTGTCATCGGTGCTTGTGCCTCATAGCCCACACCGTTCACCTCTAAGAGTAAATATGGCGGCTGCTTTTCAAGAAGAACACCGTTTAATCGTCCAATCATTTATATTACCTATTTGTATTCTCTTTAAGCATGATGTAATTCGGGGTTTTTAACCTAGACCATTCTGCCGCGACGAAAACGAGTGGCTTGGGCAATATTCACCAAATGCTGATGACTATTTGCATGGCAAATGGCCACAGCCAAGGCATCAGCGGCATCTTCTTGCGGCATTGCAGACAATTTCAGTAATTGTTTAACCATGTGTTGTACTTGGCTTTTATCTGCAGCCCCGGTCCCAACGACAGATTGCTTAACTTTTTTTGCTTCGTATTCTGCTACAGAAAGCTGGCAACTCGTGGCAGCAACAATGGCCGCTCCCCGCGCTTGCCCTAACTTCAGTGCAGAGCCTGCGCTCTTTGCCATAAACACATTCTCTATGGCCATTTGCTCAGGGTGATACTCTTCGATAATATCGCAAACACTGGAAAAAATAATTTGTAGCCGCTCAGGCAGCGCAGCATCAGGCAAGCGAATTACGCCACTACCCACATATTCATGCCGGCCCGAGAGATTACTGATAATGCCGAAACCCGTTTTACGGGAACCGGGGTCAATACCTAAGATTAACGCCATGCTAAGATCTGTATCATATTCGTGGCCTGCATAAACAAATTGCCATAGACATTCATTTTAGTTGATTCACTGGTTTTATATCCAGTGTTTTTGGGGTAGTATCCTAGTATCAGCTAATGAGGTCAAGCCCGCTGTTATCCGTTGGCTTATTTACTCCAGTAATACCCTCTTTTTTCACCTTCTTATCAATAAGTAGTTTTTATCTATGTGGTTCAAAAATCTAAGAATTTACCGTTTTACTCAAACATTCTCTTTAAGTGCAGACGAATTAAACACCGCCCTTAGCAATCACCCCTTCACCCCTTGTAATAGCCAAGATTTATCGAGAAGTGGATGGGTTTCTCCCTCCGACCCTAAGCAAAGCGAAGCCGATAACCTAGTTCATGCTTGCCAAGGTTTTTTGATGGTGTGCGCAAAGAAGCAAGAAAAGGTATTACCCGCTGCCGTTATTAATGAAGCTCTTGAGGAAAAAGTAGCTGCTATTAGCGAAGCCGAAGGTCGACCTGTACATCGCAAAGAACGCCAAACAATCAAAGATGACGTGATGATGGACTTATTACCCAAAGCCTTCACTCGCTCCAGCTTACAGTTTGCTTATATCGCACCCGAAAAAGGTTATATCGTCATCAACACAGCATCGGCAAATAAAGCTGAAGAGTTATTAACGGCCTTACGCGAATCTATTGGTAGCTTGCCGGTTGTGCCTTTAACCAGTAAACAACTACCGCACCAAACCATGACACAATGGCTCACCGACACGACAGTACCTCACCCGTTCACCCTAGGCGGTGAATGTGAACTCGCTGATCCCAAGGAATCTAGCAGCGTTATCCGCTGCAAGCATCAAGACCTTACTTCCGCCGAAATTAATAACCTCCTACAAAGCGGTATGATCATCACCAAGTTAGAACTAAATTGGGCTGAAGGTATCGACTTTGTATTAGACGACCAACTCGGCATAAAACGCTTACGTTTTGCTGATAATATTCAAGAAAAAGCCGACGCACACGATGCGGACAACAGCTCTGAACTCTTTGATATTGAGTTCTCGGTGATGACAATAGAGCTATCGGCTTTTATTGAACACCTAGTTGAAGCCTTAGGTGGCATCAATATGGAGAATCAAACTGTTGAAGAAATCGTTGCGAAGGTAGAGAAAAACAACACTCAATCAAGCGGGGTTGATGAAGTTGTTTTTGAGTAAACAATAGAAAAAGTAAAGATTATTCTTTTTTATCGAACCCTCTCACTTGGGCTCAACCAACATACTTTAGGAACCTCTGATTAAACTCGGATAACTTCTGGCTTCTAGGCTTATGCCGCGTTGAACTTCTTGCTAAGGACGACGCCATTAGCTTCAAAGTCCGCCTTGCTTAAACGCATTTTAGACTCACGCAGAAGCCATTCGAGGTTAATCAGAGGTTCCTTTAGTATTAGTATATGAAGCTCATATTATGAGTCTTATGTTAGCGTCCAATATAGAAGTAACTATAAAACGCTTAATCTAGACATTCACTACTATCATCCGTTAATACACCACGCCATTGCTCCAATGTGCTACCATGCGGAGTCCCATCTATTCCACGATCATAGGCAAACAGAGTCTACCTATCGATATCGTTGATTTATTCTATTCTCAACCCTGTCGCGCTTCCTCCCTACTAGAATAGGGCCTCGATAGCTCCAAGAACATTTGATGATCTGTTCATCAAATTCACGACAACTCTAAAATATTTTTTACACTACGAAAATTAGAGGTGCCGCTTCGCCTGAAATTTAGGGTTTCCATAGGAAACTCTGATTATTTCACTAGGCGTTATTGCTTTCGATCAAAGAGATTCATTATGAAAATAGAAATTATTACAACAATCAACGACACATTAAAAGAAACGGGCTTTGGAAATCTTCAATCCTGTCATAACGTCTTAGACTCCACGATAAGCAAAGACCATCATTTAAGATTAAGTGTTTGCAAAAATACCTACGACTTGGCTGATGTCGTAACAAGAAAACCGGACTTAGTTATTTTGGCAGTTAAATATATCCCAATCAAAAATGAAAGCGATATTTGGCTTTCTGACTATTTTGAGCTTAATAACATCAACTATTCAGGATCGCCAAGGCATATTTTAGAATTCGATTCTAATAAAGTGCTTGCCAAAAAAACTCTACGGGATTTAGGTATCAACACTGCTGACTTCTTTACTTTAAAGCCTAAACAATTTCAGAACGAAGGAGAATTGCCACTCACATTCCCTTTATTCTTAAAACCACTTAATGCCGCAAATGGCAATGGCATTGATGACTCATCATTCGTTACTAATTTTTCAGATTTTGAGCATAAAGTATCGTCATTATATGAGCAATTCAATGTTCCGGTACTAGCAGAAGAATATTTAGATGGTCGCGAATTTACTGTTGCTATTATTCAAAAACCAGATGGCAGTTTAATTGTTTCGGCTATTGAGATTGTACCTATCGAGTCATCAAACGGGCTCCGAATTTTAGGCTCCAAGGCAAAAAAAGATGACTCAGAAACCTTATTGTATATTGAAGAAGGTGAGATAAAAGACAGAATCAAAGAATTGGCTGCTGATGCCTTTAGTCATTTGAACGCAAGAGACTTTGGTCGCGTGGACATTAAGTTAAATAAAAGTGGTAAATGTTTTTTTATGGAAGTCAATTTAGTACCCGGCATGACCCGTGGTTCAAGTTATTTTCCTAAAGCATGCGAGATAGACCATGGGGTGACATACGACGAAATATTTGAACAGATACTAGAGACATGCCTATGCCGCTCTCCACTGAATATCATTCTAAGTAAATGCACAGCACAAAATAAAGAGACTATACTACTTGCAGTTTAACTAAAGCTCATTTTTCAAGGCAAAGAAATCACCCTTCATGATTACCCAGAGGACACAGAATTGAGAAAGAGATTGTTAATGTTAAATCTATTATTTCTGACATTGTATTTTCCTCATATCTTACTGGCCAAGCCGGTTACACCGATAGCAGATGCGGTGAAAGAAGTACGAAAGAACGCTCACATGAGACCCTACAGTGATAAATGGGAATGTAATAGAGGCTACAAAGATAATAATGACGTATGCGTTTTTATCACTATCCCAGCAAATGCTTATTTAGATCACTCTGGCCACAAATGGGCCTGTGAAAGAGGTTATCTGGCCACAAAAACAGAATGTCTTAAAATTAAGATTCCTACCAACGGGTATCTAGAAATGTCGAGATATGGTGATGGGTGGAAGTGTCATAGAGGATTTCAGAAAGATAAAGGCGCTTGTATTGCCATTAAAATCCCACCTAATGCCTACCTGCATTACTCTTCTCATCGCCAAAAATGGAGCTGCAATCGTGGTTATAGAAAAGAGAGAAATACCTGTCAACTAATAAACATTCCTGAAAATGCACACCTTGATTACTCCGGTAATCAATGGGCATGTGATCGACCATACCGCAAGAGAAAAGATACTTGCGTATTACCATAACGTGTTGATATATTTTTGAGAAGCTAGCGGCAGGGAAGCGTGAAGGACAAAAAATCTATAAATGCTTATCTGACTCTAATTCTAAAATAAAATTAGATATAAACGCTGCGCTCTCTGCAGGTTTTGCTTGCAATATAAAATGAGGCCCATCGAGCGTAGCAACAGCCAAGCCCGTAAAGTTCTCTTCAAACTCTTGTAATTTCGCAGCAGGGACCAACTTATCATACCGTGCTTGAATATACGCAACAGGTAAACCTATATTCTCTGGTGAATAGCTTAGTCTATACAAGGTATCAAGACGGTCTCGTATGAGCGACGTAGGGATTTGGTTTATCGTTTCTTGAAAAGAGCGAAGTAATTCCTTACCGGCATTTTTACCGAGAAAAAACCGCTTCATTATATAGGGTGCCAATGGCATTGAAGATACAGCTTTTAAAGACAGCAAATTCAAAGGTAGTCGTCGCGCAAAGCCAAGCAGTCTTTTATGAGGTACCGACAAAAATGTAGCTACAAATATAACCCCTCTTAAATATTCGATACAATGCGTAGACAATATTGCGGCTATCGGCCCTGAAAACGACTCCGCGATAAGAATAAAATCCTCTTTAGGAAGCCGTTCTTGCACGTAAGCACTTAATCGCAGATAGCTTTGATCACCGGCAGTAGGTAGAGCAATAATTTCGCAATCAAAATGAGAAAGAGATTGAAGTAAAGGAGAGAATAAATGTCCGGTTCCGTCCATACCGGGGAGAAAAACTAGTTTCAATTTAGATATTCCCTTTGTACTCAAGCGATGGCTTTATTAATAAAGAAAAAACCAACAAACAAAAATCAAGCTAATTTTTTTAGCTAACCACACCAGTTCCATCAGGTTCCATAATTAATAAAACACCCGTTAAAAATAAAATTAAAAAAAGGCTAATAAGCACGCCAAGCAAAAATACCGGTTCTAATTAAAAAACCAGGAAACTGGGCCATCATGATGGTTTCAGTTAACGTAAAATGGGGTTCTTTGAAGTATTTATCCAACAAAGCTTTAGGGGTGAAAATACTGAGCAAGATCCATGATAAGGGTATCCATAAGACTCCTGTAAACATGACAGCAAATAACACGAATGCGAGCTGCTCTCCAGTTACCTGCATAATTTATCCACGCCACTCATATTTACCAAATCATGTCGATTGAAGAATTTATCATAGACAATAGCGCTAGTCTTACCGATTGCAAAACTACCACCTGCTGCCACTGCTCCAAGCGCTAGCGTCGTAATCCAACCAGTAGGTGTGGCAATAAAGTACAGTGTCAATGCCGCAGTAGCAATTGCGCCTGTGGCGGTACTTCCCATTGTCTCAACAAAAATCTCATTTTTCTCCTGCCGTGATTAAGCTTGACTAATATTGTAGCAACCTATGCCAGCGGCGCTTAAAATAACACCACCATATTTGCTTATATTATGCTATACACTCGGTTTAAAAAACCACAAAAAAGCCATTAGAGATAAAAACAGAAAGAAGGTCATCATAGAACCAACAATGAACATCTTTAAACTCATTTCATACCAAAAAGGGATATAATCTTTTACATTTTTAATATTTCTTTTCCTATCTACTCTTGGGATAACTAACAACCAACCAAAAATACCTGTCCTAATTAAAAATCCCGGGAACTGAGCCATTAAAATTGTTTCGGTTAGCGTAAAGTGCGGTTCTTTAAAGTATTTTTCTAGCAAGCTCTTTGGGGTAAAAAAACTAAGTAATAACCACACCGGCACTATCCATAAAAGACCTGCTATAGTAATAATAATCAGTACTAAAAATAAAAAATCAAAAGTTGATTGATCTAACGGCACAAACGATCAACTCCTAAATCTGATACCAAATCGATTTTTCGTTCTGATGTAGTGTATAACGCTTTAAGACCTTTACCGGCAATAAAACTACCTCCCGCCGCGGCTGCTCCGTAAACAAGGGCAGCAGTCCAACCAACAGGCCCAGAAGCAAAAACTAAAGCCAAGCCTAAAGTTGCTACTCCTCCTGTAAGTGTACTACCTAAAGTCTCTACAAAAATCTCATTTTTCTCCTGTCGTGATTGAGTTTGGCTAATATTGTAGCAACCCATACCTACGCCAGCGGCGCTTAAAATGACACCACCATGCTTAGCGTAGTTAGCCATTCGACCAATGCGTGCAATGTGCTTGTCGATATTTGCAGTAGCCGGTAATGCTTTAGAACGTTGAATACGTACAGCTTCACGTACAGTTTTGCCTTTAAACATCATTTTTTCAAAGGGCCCTAATTTTTTAGCAAAGGCATTCAGTGCTTTTTGACGACGATATTTATACTGGCCTTCGGTAATACTGCCCCGCTGCTTTTGCTGATAGAGGTTTTTGACCTCTGCCATAAATGCCGTATTGGCTTGAGAAGCCAAGCCACCAAAGGCAGTAAAACCCGCACCTGTCGATACACTGAGAATATCATAATTCTCTTGCAGCCACGCCAAGGCCCAAAATGCCTCCTGCGCTTGAGGAGATGAGGGGACATGCTTGTATAAGTGATCTAGATAGTGGGCTTGGTAAGGCTCTAGTACATGCCGAGTTGTTAAAGGTGCACGGTGTTGTTGATGAAAATCATCCGGCACAGGGCAAGAAGCAATAGTATCATGATCCGCTAGGGGCATTAGGCGTAGTAGTTGGCCCGCTTTAATTTCGTTAGGGTCACGCAAGCTGTCATTAAAATACAAAACAGAGGCTTGAGCGATTTTATAGCGCGGGTCATTGTAAGCAATGTCGTAAGTGACTTTAATAATTTTTGAAAGTGTATCGCCCGACTTGACTTGGTATAAAATCGGAGTTGATAAGGTACTGTTAAGTGGTTTTTCAAGAATTTGAATCAGTGAATCGCTGTTATCCATAATTTATCCCTTATGATAATATTACTATATTCCTGCCTACAGTACCGTCAATGGCAGTGCTCTGCGTAGATTAAAAAACCTTCATTAATTAATCAAGACTTGTTTGACTATAAAGCTTATCATGGCCAAACTGAAACTAGATTACTTGAACCCCGTCACAAATGGAAATCAGTGCGAAAACAATAGAACATGATTCTATTGACTTAAGTTGTATCTGAACCTACTTCTTGCTGGTCTAAAAATGCCCACTATATTTAGGTATAAAGATTTTGCAATCAGTGTCACAGGTTATAAAAATCAAATACGTCCAACCGAGTTAACAGACAAACGAAGACCTGAGCCACAATAAATTTTTAAGTGATCAATGCCTTTTTGTTGAAAAAGGCGACAAAAGAATAAATATCTACTATTTTCTTGACATTTCGTCCTAATTCACGAAATCATAGTCCTGCAAGTATGAGAGGTAAAGTTTAACTTTCCATTGTCAATCTGCAATGCGTTATACCTATGTTTCTTCTGTTAGTCTGCCAGAGCAATATATTCGTTCAGCATTCGGCGTTGTAAAAGAGAAAACCCTCTCATATTTGCTTTTAACTTAGAGGATAAATAATAAAAATGCATTTTGGAGACTTTTTTGTACCCAACCATGAAACTGTTTCTCAAAAATTCGACCTAACTTACAAAGAATTATCCAGTTTAATATACCCAAATACCAACAAATGCTACAAAACTTTTACTATATCTAAAAAAAATGGCGAGAAAAGAGTAATCAATGCGCCGAAAATCAAACTCCTCAGGATACAGAAAGTACTTGCTGAAGAATTGATTAGTCAATACAACCCAAAGAAAGGGTGCCATGGGTTTATAAAAAATAGATCAATCATTACTAATGCTTCAAAACATACAAAGAAACGATTTGTCTTCAATATTGATTTAAAAGACTTTTTTGGTAGTATTCACTTTGGTAGAGTTAGAAACCTGTTAAAGTCATCACCCTTTAATTATCCCAATGATGCTGCCACAATGGAAGACTCCCACAAGGAACACCAACAAGCCCTGTAATTTCAAATATGATCTGCTGGAAGTTAGATTCTCAACTGCAACGCTTAGCAAATGACAGTAATTGTACATATACGAGGTATGCTGATGATATTACATTTTCATTTAATACTAGAAAATCAAACCTCCCTCAAACAATTGTAAAAGTCGATGGTGATGATATATCTGTAGGTCACTCACTCTACAAAATCATAACAGATAATGGTTTTTCTATTAACGAGGAAAAGGTGAGGCTTCAAGGGCGAAATCAACGTCAAGAAGTTACCGGCATCACTGTCAATCAACGCATTAATATTAAAAGGAGTTTTATTCGCAAAACAGGGTCGATGTTACACGCTTGGAAAAAGTATGGCGTTATAGCCGCTGAAAAAGAATATATAAGTAAGTATCGAATAAAAGAGCTAACACCTTGGCAAGAAAAGAAAGTACTAAACTCAAAAGGAAATTTCTTTAAAAGTGTTGTTATTGGCCGAATAAATTATATACAAATGGTACGTGGTAGAAATGATGACGTATACCGCAAGCTTGCATATAGGCTTACGGAAGCTCTAGGAAAACCAAATGAAGATTTCAAGAGGCCTACTGAAGAACTTGCAACATTTGTAATAGATAATGATATTGCGCTTTGTCAGGGAAGTGGCTTTTTGCTCGAAGATATTGGAATAGTCACTAATCATCATGTTGCAGATTACATAGAACACAATAATGATGAGCTTATAACATTTAGCAGGTACTATGAATTTGCGACCAAAAGAAAAGCATCTTTTATCTGTTCATCAAAGACAAAAGATATAGCTATTTTTAAACCATCAAATGACTTCGATAGATTTCCATCTCTTAAAAAAGGAGACTCATCCAAGATAAAAATCGGCGATAAAATAAAAGTTGTAGGTTTTCCCGAATTCTCCGATGGTCATTTACCATATATCAATAACGGAACTATCGTCTCAAAAAGAATAAATTTTGAAAATATTGTATGGATTGTAGACATCCCTATCAATCATGGATGTAGTGGCGCACCTATTTTTAACGATAAATTTAAAGTTATCGGAATAGCTACATTTGGCGCTGCAAAGAATGATGGATCAACAGATTATAATGGCTTTATACCTATATCAACACTTACAGACTTCATTACCTCACAATAGTATAAGGACATTGTTACTTATACCGATTTAGCAAATGAAAACTCTGTATTTTAGTACAAACAGAGAGAATTCTTATAACTTAAATTTACAGCATTGTACTCACCAGAAGCTGTTATATATAGAATTAGCTAAACAGACAGAATCACTAAAAAATTATACAAAGAGAAAAATCGCGATTTAGCCCCTCCTACTTTCACAAAAATCAATACCCCATCACAATCCCATCAATCCGCTTCTCTGTTCCACCACATAATACACCCGTTTCTGGATCGCGAATGATAATTTGGCCACGTCCATAGACGGTGGGATCTGTTGCTACTTCTAAATCGTGGCCTTTTTGTTTAAGATCTTCGACAATATTACTATTGAGTTCGGTTTCAACTCCGATATTTTTTTCGCCAAACCACTGCCAACGCGGGGCATCCAATGCGGCTTGGGGGTTCATTCCAAAATCGATCATATTGGTAACAACCTGTAATTGACCTTGGGGTTGCATGTAGGCGCCCATCACACCGAAAGGCCCAACAGCTTGCTGTTCTTTACCCTGCCCTTTTGTAATAAAACCGGGAATAATGGTATGAAAGGTTTTTTTACCGGCCTGTAAATAATTAGGATGACTGGGATCGAGAGAAAAATCGGCGCCGCGATTTTGCAAACTAATGCCGGTACCCGGTACGACCACACCAGAACCAAAGCCATGAAAATTACTTTGAATATAAGAAACCATATTGCCGTCACTATCGGCTGTGGCTAAATATACGGTACCGCCTTTTGCCGGCTTACCGGGCTTAGGCATTAGTGCGTCTTCCCCTATTTCGGAGCGTCGAGCAGCGGCATAAGGCTCGGCCAATAAATCTTCAACACTATAGGGCATATGATCGGGCTGGGTGATAAACGCTTGACCATCGGTGTAGGCAAGTTTCATCGCTTCTATTTGTTTATGAATAGTATCTGTTGTATCACGCTGATCAAATTCATAGCCCTTTAAAATATTCAAAGCCATAAGGACTACTAAGCCTTGCCCATTAGGGGGAATTTCCCAAATATCGTAACCGCGATAGTTCACACTAATCGGTTTAACCCATTCGGGCTGATAAGCGGCTAAATCTTCTTTGCGAATCAAGCCACCCGTTTCACGTGCATAAGCATCGATTTTTTCGGCCAATTCGCCACGATAAAAACTTTCTGCTTTGGTATCAGCAATACTTTGTAAGGTATCAGCATGTCCTAGCGAGCTAAATACATCACCCGGCTCAGGGACTTTGCCATTGATAGTAAAAGTATCGAACCAACTTTTTTTCAGCTCTGGGTCGTTTAATACGGATTCCATCAAATCTGCTGACTTTTGCCACAAGTAACTAATCGTTGGCGAAACAGGGAAACCTTCTCGCGCTAAACGGATAGCTGGCTTGAGGCATTCATTAAACGGTAATTTCCCCCAGCGCTTATGTAAGCTAGCCCATGCAGAGGGGATGCCTGGTACGGTCACCGGCAACCAACCATACATAGGCATTTCGCTCTCATGGCCTTTTGCTTTCATTGCTTCTGGCGTTAATGCTGCTGGCGCAACGGAGCTGGCATTTAAACCATGTAATTCATCTTTCATCCACACTAAGGCAAAAGCATCACCCCCAATACCACAGCCTGTTGGCTCGACTACTGTAAGCGCGGCAGCGCTTGCAATCGCTGCATCAACGGCGTTACCACCCGCTTTGAGCATTGAGAGGCCCGCTTCTGCCGCTAATGGCTGCGAAGTGGCTACCATACCGTTATTGGCATAGGTAGCGGCACGTCGCGAAGCGTAAGGATAAGAGGATGAATCAAATTTAATCATTATAAATTCTCGATATTTACTGACTACTAATCCAAAAAACAGCAGCAGTGACAAAAATGGCACACAATACTATTGCAGCAATCGCATCTGCTTTGGCATCACCTGTTTCGCGTTTATACACCTTCATAATAGTGTGTTTAACATCGCCCCAACTGGCATTATCATCTAATTGCTCGAGTAAGCTTGATGCGGTTTGTTTTGCATTCATAGTTTCACCTTATATTTATTATTGAACTTATGTTGTTGATTTTACGTTGCTGGTTTTATTTTCTTGAGCTTAATTTTATTATTAAAGCCATTGTTCAAGAAGAGTATATAAAGCGGGGTTAAACACTGTCTACCCTAATGTTGCCCCAGCTTTATTGATTGGATGCTCTAAACGCTCCTTTACCAATTTAATATGCGATTGCAAATGATAAAGCTCATCAGTATAAGACAGCGGTGCTGTTTGTTGTATGACATCTTGCTGTAGCGCAGTTAATTCGGCCTGCAAGGATGCGCTTTCTGCTTCGGAGAGGCCACCTTCATGCTCTGTCTGTTTCGCTATCTTTTCTTCGATTTCTCTCAAATGGCGATACCAACGATAAATATGTGAACGTACTCGCCAGCGATATAATGGCGGCAATATTCTGCTGAGCGGGATCATTAAAGCCAAGATAGGGATCAAAAATACTTTTAACTGGTTGACTAATACTGCAGCCCAAAATGGTAGATAACGCTGCAATAGTGGTGGCCCATAGTCAAAATAATTTTTTGCACTTTTATGCAAAGGAAAATCCACATACAGCTCAGATGGGAACTGACCTGCCTCCTCCAGCAGCCCACCCTCTTTGTGAACAGAGTCGACGGCCTGCATCAATAAAGCCACTAAAGCTGGATGTAAATCTTCATGGGTCACTAATGTCGCGGCTGCAGATAAAAGGTCGGTATCTTTAGAGGGAATGTTGCGACTAAAATCAACAACGCCTTGTGGTAACTCAACGGCAGATAGAAAACGGTAACGCCGCGTATAAGCCTTGGCTCGCTGAAAATCGAAAGGAACGATATTCGCATCGGATAATAAGTTATTCACAATGGGCGCTGTAACCGAGGCAACCATAAACACATAGTCCAGCTCACCTGATGCCAATTGTTTGGCTGCAATATCGCTCTCCAAACTCACTAATGCTGTATTACTAGTGTCTATCGCGTTATTACTTAATAACACTTCCGCTAAAGCGCGTGTACCACTGCCTTCTGTGCCTATGGAGACTCGCTGGCCTTGCAAATCCGTTGCTTTAAATGCTGTTTTTGATGCAGGCATAAACAACCATAAAGGTTCGTAATATACACTGGCCAAAGAAGCAAAGGCTTGATCACTACCACTGAGGGTATTACCCGATGCTTTGGTGAAGTCCCTACCTGTGCCACTCTGTACAAAGGCAATATCCGCTTTACCAGACTGTAAAAGTCGAAGGTTATCAATAGAACCTTGTGTATTCAGTACCGTGAGTTCAATACCCTGCTTCGCTAACAGTTCTTTATATTTTAGTGCGTAGGCGTAGTAAGCACCTGAGGTACCGCCTGTTGCAATAGTAATGGAACGGGGTGGGCTGGGCTTCACAAACTGGTATGCCAATATAAAGCCAGCGATCACTAGCACAATACCGACACCGTAAATACGTAAATGCTCTTTCATAAGCTACTGACAACTGTGCTGCGTTTGGGTAATCATTCACCCTACAAAAAAGCGCTTCACTTCTCAAGTAATTAATGAGTTCGCCAATGAAACCATTAGCCCGGGCACATCGTAAAAACCTTGTATCCTTAACATATAGCTGTGAGAGATTGATAAGCCCTCGTCACATATCAAAAAAGACCTCGGTGGAACAGAATCATGAAGATACTTGCTTTCAATGCAACACTCCTAAGCTTACTAGGAGGACTAGGCATCATTGGCCTTAGCTCTGAGTCCATATCGGCTGAAGCTTGCCCTGCTTGGCTAGATCAATCGTTCAAACAATTGCATTCGAGTAATACGATTAATCTATGCGATAACTACAATGCCAAACCAATATTGATTGTGAATACAGCCAGTCACTGTGGTTTCACCCATCAATTCAGCGGTCTAGAGGCTCTTCACCAAAAATATAAACAAAGCGGCCTAAGGGTAATAGGTTTTGCCAGCAACGACTTTAATCAAGCAGCCAAGAGCGAAGCCAAAGCAGCTAGCATATATTATGAGAACTATGGCGTCACCTTTACAATGATGGCACCGATATCGGTTAAGGGCGACAAGGCTCATCCTTTATTCAAAGCGATAGCAGGCAAATCTCAACAACCTGGCTGGAACTTCACCAAGTATCTTATCAGCGCCGATGGCAAAACGGTGCAACACTTTAGTACCAGCACTTCACCTGAGTCGAAAAAATTAAACGGTGCAATTTCAGCTCTCTTGTAACCAGTGCTGGCAATATTCACCTGTGGGATCGTACATTTCTAATTGTTTTTCAAGATTAAATTGGCGCGAGCCACGAGGATCCGTGCCTACCCCCGCCAGATACAGCCAATTTCCCCAGTTGCTCGCTACATCAAAATCCAGTAACTGTTCTTCAAAATAAGCCGCACCAAAACGCCAATCCATACTCAACTCATGAATAAAACAACTGGCTACCCATTGGCGTGCTCGGTTAGAAATCCAACCCGTCGCCTTTAATTGACGCATAGCCGCATCAACTCCCTTATGACCGGTGTTCCCCTCTATCCATGCTTTGTAATGGGCAGAGTAAAATGTTTTTAACGGTCTTTTACCGGTAAGGCCACTAAAGCGAAAGTAATCACTACCGTGACTGAGTAATAACCATTGAAAGTATTCACGCCATAGTAATTCAAACTTTAGCCAATAGCTTGATTCATTCTCTCCGTATTCTTGCTCAAACTCATTCACGGTTTGCCATGCCCTTCTAGGTGATAAACAACCATTAGCTAACCATGGTGAGAATTTAGATGAGAAGTCCCAACCCACTAAACCATTACGAGTTTCTTTGTATCGATCTAAACGGCCTTGCTGACAAAAATAAGCTAGTTGCTTCAAGCCCCTTGACTCACCTCCCACAAAATCACTTTTTGCCTCCAGTAAATGCTGAGAGTTAAATGGTAGACGGTCATTAAGCTCATTATCCGTGATGATGGCCTTGGGCGCTAAATACTCAAGTACTTGATCGACATTGGAAAGGTATTTCTCATTATAAAAATCATTGAATAACGGCTCGACCTGCTTTCGAAAAGAGGTGAAGGTAAAAGACATGTCATCAAGGTCGAAGGGTAATAAACCCTGTGTTAATAAAGTAAATTGCTCCGACGACGAAGCAGTAGATAGTGGTAAGCCTTGCATTAGTAGATGGTCACGAAGGCCTTGCTCATATACACCTGGATGAAACGTCATTGCTATGCGCTCAATGGAATAACGTTGAACCCATTGAGGAATAATCTTATGTGAATCGCCTACCTTGACGATTAAACGTTGTCCTAGTTTTTCTAACTGTTGGGATAGTTCCTGTAAGCTTTGCAGCAAAAACGATTGCCTATGAATGCTCAAACCTTTGGTCTGAAAACGGGTTTGATGTAAGAAACGACTATCGAGAATATAGAGACATACAAGCTCATCAACCTGTGCTGAGAGCTCTTGCAGTAAGTGATTATCATGTAATCGAAGGTCGTGACTAAAAATATATAAACCGCGCATTAAAAAGTCCTAATGAAAAGCTCTACTAAAAAGCCCTGATGAATCGGAGCAAAAGCTGTATTATGAGTTTTTACGTATTCTAGAGAAACTTGGTTGAATATATGTCCTCACAAGCAAACACAACTTCAGTATCAACACAAAAAAATGTTCTGGGCGAGGCTCTCGAAGCCTGTTGCGAATCCAACAACACGGGTTTTATGAGGAATGGGTATTGCGAAGTCAATACGCAAGACCGAGGTAATCACAGCGTGTGCGCCGTGGTAAGCGATGAGTTTTTACAATTTTCACTAAACAAAGGGAATGACTTAATCACCCCCAGACCAGAATGGCGCTTCCCAGGCCTAAAAGCGGGCGATAGATGGTGTTTATGTGCCGCAAGGTGGCAAGAGGCTTTTGAAGCGGGTGTTGCACCACTAGTGGTACTGGCTGCAACCCATCAAGCCTGCTTACTCGTACTCAAGCTAGATGATCTAAAAAAGAAGGCTTATCAGCCTCATTAAGCTATCTTTGCTACAACTCAAAAAAGAACCCTGCGACAAAACAAGTAATAGATATGGCCAAAAAAATCTGCTTTGTAACATGATAGATGTTTAGGTGTTTATCATTGAGTGCCTGCCAACCTTTGTCGTGCATAAAAACGGAGTATGCATCGGTTTTTTGTAGGTAATAGTTAGTAAACATGGTGGGGTACGCTATTTTTTTATACACATCCGAATGGTGTCTTTTCAAATGTGATAAAAACAGCCCCTGAAAACCGTAATGTATCGCAAAAAATAATAAACTTAATAATAAAAAACTCATTTCCACTTTTACCGTAGCTATTTTATTTAATGTAGTGATATTAGCCGCATTAATACGCAAGCATTAAAAAAGGGAGATAATGAATTATCTCCCTTTTATGGCATAACACTTTAGTACGAAAACGCAGGCTATGACGCAGCTTTCGGCTTTTCTGCTAACTTAATATTCAGTTCACGCAACTGCTTACGATCAACCGCACCCGGTGCATCTGTCATCACACAGGCAGCCGTTTGAGTTTTAGGGAAAGCAATCACATCACGGATGGATTCGCTATTCGTCATCAACATAATCAAGCGATCTAAACCGAAAGCTAAACCACCGTGTGGCGGAGCACCGTATTGAAGCGCATCCAATAAGAAACCAAATTTTTCTCGCTGTTCTTCTTCGCCAATACCCAGTACTTTAAACACTGTTTGCTGCATAGTTTGATCATGAATACGAACCGAACCACCACCCAACTCGGTACCATTTAATACCATATCGTATGCAATAGATAAGGCTTCTCCCGGATTCGCTTCTAGCGCTTCAGGGGAACAAGCTGGAGCGGTAAATGGGTGGTGTAATGACGTCCACGCTGTTTGTCCGCCATCAAGGGTAATTTCTTCAAACATCGGGAAATCAACAACCCATAATGGCGCCCAGTCTGTCGTGTATAGGTCTAAGTCTTCACCCAACTTACAACGTAAAGCACCCAGTGATTCTGACACGATATTTTCTTTATCTGCACCAAAGAAAATTAAGTCGCCATTTTCGGCATTCACACGCTTTAAAATAGCGCCGCGAACATCGTTAGGCAAAAATTTAACGATAGGTGATTGCAGACCATTTTCTAGATCGGCTTTATCGTTCACCTTAATATAAGCTAAACCTTTGGCGCCATAAATACTGACAAATTTAGTGTAATCATCAATCTGTTTACGAGTAAGCTTATCGTTACCGCCCTCGATTTTAAGCGCGGCAATACGCCCTTTAGGGTCGTTAGCGGGACCAGAGAAGACTTTAAACTCAACTTCAGTCATCAAGTCTTTAATGTCGACCAATTCCAAAGGAATACGCAAATCCGGTTTGTCTGAACCGTATTTTGCCATGGCTTCCGCGTAAGGCATTCTTGGGAAGTCACCCAAATCGATATCCATCATATTTTTAAATAGCTCAGCAATCATGTTTTCTGTGACTGACATGATTTGCTCGTCGCTCATAAATGAGGTTTCGATATCGATCTGAGTAAATTCTGGCTGGCGATCCGCACGTAAATCTTCATCGCGAAAACATTTAGCAATTTGATAGTAACGATCAAAACCCGACACCATCAACAACTGCTTAAACAACTGTGGAGACTGAGGCAAGGCAAAAAACTTACCGTCGTGTGTACGTGAAGGAACCAAATAATCACGCGCGCCTTCTGGCGTCGCACGAGTTAGAATAGGTGTTTCGATATCAAGAAAATCATGCTGATCAAGGTAGTTACGAATCGCATTCGTTACTTTAGAGCGAAACCGTAAGTTGTGCTGCATATCCTGACGACGTAAATCTAGGTAGCGGTACTTCAAACGAACATCTTCACCGACCGTGCTGTGTTCACTCAAGGGAAATGGGGGCGTTTCGGCAGCACTGAGAATCTCTAGCTCAGTGCCATACACTTCGATTTCACCCGTCGGCATATTCGCATTTACTGTCGCTGCATCACGTGCGCGGACTTTACCTGTCACCTGTAATACATATTCACTGCGAACTTTGTCGGCTAGCTCAAAATTATCTTTACCATCAGGATCAAATACCACTTGTACGATGCCATCTCGATCACGCAAATCGATAAAAATGACGCCGCCATGGTCTCGGCGACGATCTACCCAACCGCAAAGTGTAACGGTTTGCCCTATAAAACTCGTGTTGAGCACACCACAGTATTCACTACGCATTATATTTCCTTCAGTTTCAAATAAGTTAAGGGCCTTGCACAAAGGTGATATTACTTTGATGCAAAGATCTTAGGTTAATATATTAAGCCGTTTTAGAGCTTGAGCTCGAACCACTTGGCTTCTTAGCATTACTACCTGTTGCAGTAGAGCTGTCTGTTTTAGTAGAGGAATTACCCGCATCACCGGCCAAATTCTTTTTCTTGCCTGATTTAAAATCAGTTTCATACCAACCACTTCCCGAAAGACGAAAAGCCGCTGCCGATATCTTTTTTACGAGAGCCGGTTTCGAGCACTCGGGGCAGTCCACTAATGCGGGATCACTCATTTTTTGCAAAGCTTCAAGCTCATGTTGACACTCACTACATTGGTATTCATAAATAGGCATATTCACTACCTTAACACTGGTTTTATGGCTAGGCTTAACGGCTAAGCTTAGTAGCCTGTCGATACCAGCCTATCAGAGCCTCATCCAGCACGGGGTAAAACCGCAAAACTAAGATGATCAGACACTGACTATGTCAAAAAAGGGCGCAGATTATACCTTAGGCAGAATCAGGCTGGAACAACTAAAGGCTCTGCTGCTCAAAATAAGTACGTTATAGGCCTTAAACTGAAAGCGAATAGATCTAAGGGCTGAGAAACCTATCATAGGGGACCACCACTATCGAAATGGCGATAAATTAGCCACTCTGTGTAGTTTTTGAGAACCAGCATGTAAAAATGACATTTAGTCCTTTAAAAACAGCGTTTTTTCTTGATGCATTGATTTATATGCTATATATATAGCACCGATTTTGGTTTGTATGGAAAGCGTGGCCAAATGGTTCTTTGCTAGCCATATAAATAATTATGTTTAAGTTTACGTAGTTAGTCCCTAGACTAATGATGTAAATGAATAACGACTTCATCAATAACTTACTACAATAAAGGTACTACTTATGGCCGCTGCCAAAAAGAAAGCTCCCGCAAAGAAAAAAGCTGCTGCAAAGAAGGCTGTTGCTCCTGCCAAGAAAATCAAAGCAATTTCCGAGCGCTATTCTAAAACACAAATGCTAACTCAAATTGCAGAAAACACTGAGTTAAGCCGCAAACAGGTTCAATCTGTGCTGAATGAATTAACTGACATTATTGAAGGTCATGTTAAGAAGCGCGCCTGTGGTGAATTTGTACTGCCGGGCTTAATGAAGATCGTGACAGTTAAAAAGCCTGCCAAAAAAGCACGTAAGGGTATTAATCCCTTCACTGGCGAAGAGACCATGTTCAAAGCTAAGCCTGCCAGTATTGCGGTTAAGATCCGCCCACTGAAGAAACTAAAGGAAATGGCCGAGTAAGCTTTCCTATAGCCTTTAAGTGCTAGACCTAACATAATAGCGGCATTCGTCGCTATTATGTTGCCGCTAAGGTGCTTACTTCCAAGGTGACCGTTTCTAAGGTGTGGTTATCTCAAGGTGTAGTATTTTCAATGCGCCATACCCGACCAAATCCCAAAACACTCTACGACAACCAACCACTATTCGTTAAAACTACAGCTCCTCAAAACCAATATTTTCTTTGGCCAAGGCAATTTGTAAGACTTGAGCACGCCTCTCTAACAGCTCTTCAGAATATTCACTCGCATCTACCGCACCCCAAATCGGTTTAGGCCAAGCAGCATCACTTTTAAATCGCGCAACATGATGTATATGTAATTGAGGCACCATATTACCCAAGGCAGCCACATTCATTTTATCGGCACCAAATAAACGCTCCATCAAAGAGGCCAAAGCACAGGACTCTTCTAACAACTGCTCGCGATCAGCAGGGTTTAGGTGATGAATCTCACGAACATCCTCCCTCTTTGGCACTAAAATACACCAAGGGTAGTTTGCATCTCGACTGAGTAAAAGCAAGCATAGGGGGAATTGCCCCAGAGTAATCGTATCTTTTTCTAAACGGCTATCTAGTGTGAGCATAATGGCATCCTAATAAAAACATAATGAGACCTTTGAACGGAAGATGATTTTGTTTTCAGACACTCCAAACCTACTCCTGCACTTTGGATGTACCCTCCTTCCCTGGAGGGCAAGGTAAAAATGCACGATCAATCTGTAGGAACAGATTTAGGCTGCTCTGCTGGTCGTAGACCTAGCGCCATGGAAGGCGCTAGCCCAAAGAGCGAGTTTATATGTAATACCGTCAAGCGGCACCGAGGTAAATGAGCAATTGAGTACATTTTTAACGCAGTATGAAAGCAAAATGGCTTTCGTGCAAAAATCTCATAGACTAATTTGAACATAATATATGACTCCCCGAGGGTTTATCGCTTAGAATAGCGGTTTTTACTTCATCGGAACATCATTACATGCGCGCTAGCCGTTTTTTAATCGCAACTTTAAAAGAAACACCTGCTGATGCAGAAGTTATTAGCCATCGTCTTATGTTACGTGCAGGTTTAATCCGCAAGTTGGCATCAGGTCTTTATACTTGGCTACCACTAGGGCTTCGCGTTCTGAGAAAAGTAGAAAGAATTATTCGTGAGGAAATGGATAACGCAGGTGGGCAAGAGGTATTAATGCCTGTCGTTCAACCCGCGGAGCTATGGCAAGAATCAGGTCGCTGGCAGCAATATGGTCCCGAGTTATTACGTATTGAGGATCGGCACCAGAATGCCTTTTGCTTAGGCCCCACTCACGAAGAAGTCATTACGGGTTTAATCCGTAATGAAATTAACAGCTACAAGCAGCTGCCCGCCAACTTTTATCAGATTCAAACGAAATTCCGTGATGAAATTCGTCCTCGTTTTGGCGTTATGCGCTCGCGTGAATTTATTATGAAAGATGCTTATTCATTCCATAGCAACCAAGCCTCTTTACAAGAGACCTATGATGTTATGCATCAAACCTACTGCAATATTTTTAGCCGTATGGAGCTCGACTACCGCCCAGTACTAGCCGATACAGGCTCTATTGGCGGCTCAGCTTCTCATGAATTCCATGTATTAGCAGATAGCGGCGAAGATGATATCGCCTTTAGTACGGACAGCGATTACGCCGCTAATGTTGAGATGGCCGAAGCAATAGATACTAACAAGCCTGCCGCGGCTCAGGAAGCACTGATCGAAATCGCAACGCCTCAACAACACACAATAGAAGAAGTAGCAGCTTTCTTAGACGTAGAGCCAAACCAAACCGTTAAAACACTGATTGTATTAGGCACCGAAACAGAGGCGGGAGATCAACCTTTAGTGGCTTTGGTACTACGAGGGGACCATGCTCTCAATGAGATTAAGGCAGAAAAATTAGACGGTATCGCATCCCCTCTCACATTTGCGCCAGAAGAACGAATTGCACAAGAACTAGCATGCAAGGTGGGCTCACTGGGACCTAAAGGCCTATCAATCAAACTGGTTATTGATCGGAGTGCAGCAGCATTAAGCGATTTTGTCTGCGGAGCAAACAAAGAAGGCTTTCACCTTAAGGGCGCTAACTGGGAACGAGATTTTAATAGTGAGTTTGAAAACGCTGATATTGCTGATATTCGTAACGTTGTAGTCGGGGACCCCAGCCCATGTGGCCAAGGTACGCTAGAGATTAAGCGTGGTATTGAAGTCGGGCATATTTTTCAGCTAGGCACCAAGTACAGCCAAGCACTTAATGCCAGTGTCTTAGACGAAAATGGTAAAGCGCAAACCATGATCATGGGTTGCTATGGCATAGGGGTAACGCGTGTTGTTGCCGCTGCTATCGAACAGAACCATGATGACAGCGGTATCATTTGGCCATCGGCTATTGCCCCCTTCCAAATCGCGTTAATCCCTATCAATCCACATAAATCTCCCGCTGTAGCTGAAAAATGTGAGTCACTCTATAATGATCTCAAAACACAAGGTTACGATGTTATTTATATGGACGAAGCCAAGGCTCGCTTAGGTGTGATGCTGGCCGACACCGAACTGATGGGAATACCGCATCGTATTGTAGTAGGAGACAGAGGCTTAGAAAAAGGCAGTGTTGAGTATAAAGGGCGGCGCGATGCGGAAAACCAGGATGTTGAATTGGATAAGTTAATGCATTTTTTAGGTGAAAACCTGTAAAAGTAAGTTGTTATTGGTTACACGGTTTATGACAAAAATAATATCATCAAATAAGCTTATACTGATTGCAGCCGTGACCGCGGCTGCACTATTCATCTCTTTCCTATACTCCCCCTATTCTATCGCTAACGCGCCCAAAATTGAACGCCAAGCGGTTGATGAAGAACTTCGGCAACAATTAAAGCAAGCCATAGCAGCATCAGAAAGCTTTGAAGATCGCTTTGATGCTGAAGTATGGTTAACCGCGATGTCACACAAACTAAAACGTTATGTGAAAGACAATGAAGAGCGTTTGACTATGTTGCGACATATTCATCGTGAAGCAAAACGGGCCAATCTAGAACCTGAATTAGTCTTAGCGGTGATACAAATTGAAAGCGCCTTTAACCCTTATGCCGTTTCTGTTGTCGGTGCTCAAGGGATGATGCAAGTCATGCCTTTTTGGAAAAAAGAAATTGGGCGTCCCAATGATAACCTAATCAATTTAGAAACAAATTTACGCTATGGCTGTACTATTTTGCGTCATTATCTCGATAGAGAAAAAGGTAAAATTGCCCCTGCTCTTGCCCGCTACAACGGCAGCTACGGTAGCACTAAATATTCAGACAAAGTACTGAAAGCTTGGTATCGTCGCTGGCGCTAGCTACGCAAGTCAGTCCAGACTAACCTTCATATAATTGATTTAGTTCATCAATTAAAATATCAATGCCTGCTTTCACCTTTTCCCAAGGCTGACAGTAACTCAGGCGAATACATTGGTCACGGTGAGGCCACTCCTCCTGCCCCAAAGGCTCAAAGAAATGATGGCCAGATAACACTAACAACCCTTTATCCTTTAAGTTTTGGTATAAGGTCTGGCTATTTATGGGTAAATCTTTTAGCCACAACCACAGAAAAAAAGCACCCTCTGGCTGATGAATATTAACGGGCAGATTTTGGATCAAAGAGACCAAATAGCGTGTCGTTTTCTGCATTTTATCGTGATAGTAAGGCCGTATTTCATTATCCACTAAAGATGAAAGGTCGCTAGAACGTATCAGAGACTTACATAAAGCCGGCCCCAAATTACTCGGCGCCAGCGAGAGACTTGCGGTAGCACGAGAGAAGCGTTTAATAATATCTGGGGCAGCAATAACGATGCCTGTGCGTACACCAGGCAAACCAAGCTTAGATAAACTTAAAACTAATATCGTATTTTCATCCCATTCAAGATGATGATCAACGAAAGTGATATTGGGAAAAGGACTACCATAAGCCAAATCAATAATGAGCGGTATATTATATTCAGCGCAACGCTTTTTTAACTCTACTATTTCATCATCAGTGACTATATTACCTGAAGGATTTGCTGGACGTGACAGGCAAACTGCAGCAATGTTTTGATCTATGTGTAAATTATCGAAATCAATTTTATATTTAAAAAAAGGAGGAGCTTGATTTTCGATCAAAGGGCGTATGGTTTGAAACATATCACCGTCTAAACCCGCATCAGCATAACCCAAATAATCGGGCACCATCGGTAATAAAATGCGCTTATGATCACTTTGGGAGTCGAGCTTTGAGCTAGTCTTCTCAGGAGTTTTATCAGGGCCTGTCTCATCAGGGCTTAGCTCAGAAGTAGAGTGACCCGCAAACATATTGAATAACGAAAAAAAAGCCGATTGACCACCATTGCTAATTGCAACATTGTCGGCAGTCATCGGCCAAGCGGATTGTTGGTTCGAGCTATCGCTGCCTGACTGACTAGTGAGCGTATTCTGCTGACAAGTATTATTACCGGAGAAGTAAAATTCAGACAAATATTTTGCTAGCACGGCTCTGCATTCAGGGTCACCCTGAGGTGGCTGATATTCCCCTATTAGCTTATGTAATGAAGCGCCATTATCAGTGCCATCATTAACAATATTGTTAATATGTTTAGCAACGCACTCTTCGACAACATATATTTGAGCGGGGTTCCCTCCCCCCATAAAAATTAAATCAGGGTATTGATTTAACGCATCACCTAAATCCTCCATTAGTGATGCAATACCCGATAGACCGGTAAAACGTTTAGCAAAATCACTCAAAACCAATACTCTCTCATTCTATTGATATAGAGAGGATCATGGCAGAGGCAACAATGAAACGTCAACTACACAGAAGCATTGACACTTACTTCAGTGATGACAGTCTTATTTTATGTCTGCTTTACCGTTGCTTGACTCAGATCTGATAACTCTCGAATAGCAATACTTAATATGGATGTATCACTATCGTTGTGGTTATTCACTTCTCCTACCATTTGCTTCCAACGAGCAGTCAATAGGGACTGGTTATCCAACCATTCATCGATCACGTGCTCAATATTATCTGAATGGCAATCCGTGCTACTCAACATATTTTGCGTTAGTTGTCTTTGCTGCCATTCCAAATCATCCCTTAAGGATTCTCTGGCCATTGCTTGCCAATAAGTATTGGTCGGCATTTTATTCTCTAAATGCTGAGCAAAGTCATCTAAGTCTAACTTTTCAGCTAGTGCAAAAAAGCCGCTAGCAACAACGTGTAGCTCCTTATCTAGCGTATTGCTCGCTGCGATAATACCCAAGAAATTATAGAGATATTCACAAGAAGCTAATGTCCCCGCCAATGATTCCGGGGCCCCCTTACTGATTAAATCATCTTTGGCGAGCTGCCATTGTTCTCTTAGCGGCTCTGGCAATAATGCCGGTAGCTTGTTCCTCAAACCGTCGATAGAATCACGATACAAATCAATTAAAGTGCTGACGTCGAGTTGAGTACGATGATTCTTCACCAACCAGCGAATACCTCTACGCATCAAGCGTGATACTCGCAGCATCATATGGTATTGCAGATCACTAGCCACTTTATAGTCTAGCGCTTCAATAGCACTCCAAATTCCATCTAGATTAAAAATTTCTTTAGCGGCAACGTAGACCTTGGCTATATCTCCATGACTGGCGCCAGTAGACTGCTGCATACGATCAACGAAAGAGATTCCCATATGATTGAATATATCATTGGCTATTTGTGTAGCAACAATTTCTTTCTTAAGCGAGTGAGCTTCGATGGCCGTACCAAATTTTTTGACGAGCTCTTTCGGAAAGGGTGAAAGTAAATAATCGTTAATATACTTATCCTCTCCTAAATCAGTATGCATTAATACTTCTTTCATATCTGACTTCACATAAGAAATGAGAATACTAAGTTCGGGCTGACTCAAACCTAACTGCTGATTTTTTCTTTCAGACAAGACATCATCGCTTGGCAAAAATTCTAATGCTCGATCTAACTTACCCGTCGATTCTAAATATTGAATGACACGTCGATACTCTTCAGTACGTCGACCCGATTCCATATAAGCCAGCGCAATAGCCTGTGTTTGTCGATAGTTATTTTCTAGCACAAGCTCGCCAACACTTTCTGTCATATTTTCTAACTGACGATTACGCTGCTTTTCGGTTAACTCGCCGTCAGCAACTTGTCTATCGAGCAATATCTTAATGTTGACTTCATGATCCGAGCAATCAACACCGCCGGCATTATCGATAAAGTCAGTAAACATCGAGCCACCCAATAAGCCATACTCAATACGTGCTTTTTGAGTTAGACCGAGATTACCGCCTTCACCCACAACCTTGCATTGCAATTGATCAGCATTGATACGTAAACCGTCATTTGCCTTATCACCAACGTCGCTATGCTGTTCACTGCTGGCTTTCACATAAGTACCGATGCCACCATTCCACAACATATCAACACTTGCACTTAATAGCATCGATATTAATTCTGTTGGTGTCAGAGCTGTTTTTTCCGTATTGATTAATTTTTTAATCTCAGCGCTTAGTTTGATTGACTTGGCTGAACGATCAAAAATACCACCGCCTTTTGAAATCAATTTTTTATTGTAATCTTCCCATGAAGATCTCGGTAATTGAAATAAACGCTGACGCTCTTCGAAGCTCTTAGCTGGATCTGGACTAGGATCAATAAAAATATGCAGATGATTAAATGCACCGACCAATTTAATTTGGTTAGACAATAACATGCCGTTACCAAATACGTCGCCCGACATATCGCCAATACCAACCACACTAAATGGCTGTTCTTGCACATTAATGCCCATCTCACGGAAGTGGCGTTGCACACTCACCCATGCACCTTTAGCCGTGATACCCATCTTCTTATGGTCGTAACCGTTGCTGCCGCCGGAGGCAAAGGCATCACCTAACCAATGTTTATATTCATGAGAAATTTCATTGGCAATATCAGAGAAAGTGGCCGTTCCTTTATCAGCTGCAACTACTAAATAAGTGTCATCTTCATCGTATCGAACCAAGTCTTGAGGTGGCACAACCTGCCCATCAATAATATTATCGGTTAGATCGAGTAAACCTCGAATAAACAACTTATAACAAGCAATACCTTCAGCCCAAAACGCATCTCTATCGCTAGGGGATGGTAGACGCTTGGCTATGAAACCACCCTTCGCGCCTACAGGGACAATCACTGCGTTTTTAACTTGTTGAGCTTTAACTAAGCCCAAGACTTCTGTACGAAAATCTTCCGTACGATCAGACCAACGTAAGCCACCTCGAGCCACTTTACCACCGCGTAAATGAACGCCTTCTACTCTTGGCGAGTATACAAAAATCTCAAACTTAGGACGCGGCAAGGGAATATTTTTTAACTGGCTAGGATCAAGCTTTAAACTCAGATAAGTTTTATATTCTTTACCCTCATTGCCTTTCTGAAAGAAATTGGTTCTTAGTGTTGCCTGCATCAACTCAAGATACTGCCTTAAGATTCTGTCTTCACTAAGGCTAGAAACAGACTCAAACAAATTATTAAGCTGATCAGCTAGGCGCTCAGCCGTCTTCTCTGAGCGTTTATTGGATGGGTTAAAACGGCAATCAAAAAAAGCAATGATCTTTTTAACAATATCCGTGTGATTCACTAAGCAATTAGCAATAAATTTTTGGCTGAAACCAAAACTAATTTGCTTCATATAGCGTGAATAAGCACGCAGCATCGTAATTTGACGCCAATTCAAACCCGCCTTTAATACTAGACTATTAAAAACATCATTATCCGAATCGCCATGCCAAACTGCGACAAAGGCATCAGACAAACTATCCTTGAAATCATTGGGCTCAATATCAGGATTATCAGGAAAATCGACAGTGAAGTTGTAAATCCAAAACGTATCGTTTTCTTGCTCTATATCGTAAGGGTATTCCTCTATCACTTTCAAACCGAAATTTTCAAGCACAGGGATCATATCCGAGAGAGAAAGCTGGGTTCCCCGATGATAAATTTTAATTTTTAATTCATTCTGTTCGGGTGTGATACTGCGATAAAAACTAAACGCTAAAGGACGACTATCATCAGATATTAACGTTTGCATCCTGTCGATATCGGCAACAGCGACTCTAGGACTATTCTCATCGGTGTAGCCCGCTGGAAAAGCCTCTCTATATTGACGATAAAGCGACAAGCCCTGCTCTTCCCCATAAGCATCGTTAAGAGCAAGCTGTAAGTCTTCGTTCCAGTCTCTAGCCAAATGAGTAATACTACGTTCTAAAGCTGATTGATCTAAAGGCGTTTTCAATGGTGTTTTTAATTTAAAAACAAAGCGACATCGAGCTAGAGATGATTCACTAAACCAAGTGCTCGCGGTAGAGCTTTCTACATCAATGTATTTTTTTAGCAATGCAAAAACTTGATCACGCAAGCGAGCATTCAATATATCTTTGGGTGCGTAAAAAATAGCAGTAATAAAGCGCTGATCAATATTTTCTCTGATAAATAATTTTACTTTTCGGCGCTCTTGAATATACAGAACGCTTAAACCTACCTCTAGCAGGTGGTCTGCCCCAGCTTGGAATAATTCATCGCGTGGGAACGTTCCTAGAATATGTGACAGCTCGACATAATTATAAGTTTCGGGAGGGATTTTAGATGCATCTAATATTGCTTTGATTTTATTTCGAATCAATGGGATATCCGTAGCACTATTGAGATAAACATTATGTTTATATAAACCCATAAAGCGATAGCCGCCGACGACTTTGCCTGACTTATCAAAGCGATTAATTACAACATAATCTAAATACGCTAAACGATGTACCGATGATAAATGCCCAGACTTTGAGAATATCACCAAATTATCTGCGCCAGCGGACTCTAGTTGAGCCCTTGACATAAATTCGAATAATTCATCAGACTCTCCCCACTGCCGAAATAAACCTAACGCGGATTGCCTATCTGGCTTAACTGAGCCAGAATCAAAGGTGTATTCATCGTATGCCAAGAAGGTAAAATGGCCCTGAGTCAACCAATTTAAAAATAATCTAGTCTCATTGATAGTGGATTCTGGCAATATTTTGCTTGCTGCATTTAAAGATTGAGTAACAGCATCGACTTGAACAACGATCTCTGGATAGTCTTTTGCGACTACTTCAACATCAGAGACGGTCTTATTAATCAGATCATTTAATTCTTTAATATCGGCACTACGCGAATGGTGGTCTATTTCCATATAAAGAAACAGTTCATTAACACCGTTATCTTTTTTATCACTTGAGCCCTGCTCCACAATATGATCGATGGATCCCTTCGCATTTCGCTTCACAGTAAAATAAGCATGGAAAACTTTATGTATTTTAACTTGCTGTTTGCTCAGCATATTTCTTATTGAATCAATAAGATAGCGTACATCTTTATGGTGCAAAATAAGAATGGAGTGCTGACTTTGCCAGCCATGCTCTTCTACATTAGGATTGAATAAGATCGACTTGTTTTTTGGTTTTTCTTGCATATGCCGGAATGAGCTGGCAATAAGCCCTTTTAAATCTTCATCGGCATAAACAGCGATATCGTCTTCAGCTACATGGGAAAATAAGCTAGAGGTAAAAGTAGACAAGTACTTTATATCCTCTTTCGGCAAACGTGTGGCTATTTGTTGGTTTATTTCTTCTATTTTTATTTTTGATTGCACAGAATTCATCTTAGTCATCAAATTTTCAGCTTTTGGCCTCTCTTTAATTGATCAGTTAGTTAATTTAGCTCGGTGTGTTCTCAGTATTTTCATACAATACTCATTTTAATATTCTATGACTTAAGCTATACCTTTTCATTTTTCTATAGATAGCGGGCACTGTATTTTACATTGGTTTAAACGCAGTTATTCTCATCGAAAATCAAATCAGAAGTCTAGGATATAAGGTAGAGTAAAGGGCTATAAACCCAAGTATCTGTATAGCATCGTATCAGTAGAAACGAAAGTATTTCATTGAATACTATAAAAATAAATAGATAAAATATTCTTATGATTTTTGATATGAAAAAAACTATAAATTGATAACTTTTTTCATACCCATAGAATGAACAGAGTAAAGCTAGCGAGACATACAAACATCATGAAAACCACCTTGCGAGACAGGTCACGAATAAGTCCAACAGCATCCAACTTTTCATGCTTCTAATCACTGCCTACACCCACAAGGCACTGCAAAAAACCGTTACTCAATTCGTGGTATTAGCAACATCAGCTGGGATATCCGTCATTATCAACGCTAGCACAGTGAGATTACCTCCCCTTCCTGCAGCTGCATTACTAATGCCTATAAACCAACTACGACCAAAAGAGACAGATACAACAATGAATAATCCACGATGACGTCGTTATTTTTAAGGTTATGTGCATATAGTGGGCTTCTCTATCCTACCACGCAATACAGGCTAAGGTAGACAGAGAACATAGCGAAAGAAGAAATGGCTTACTTAGTGTAATAAACGATCTAGACTACCAGCCAATACACTAACAGCATTCTCTGGGAATAAAATCATCAGATGACAACTAAATGGATGATTTTCTGTATGGTAGTAAATTTCTACCGCTACTGTTTTTTCGGTGTCGATAATAGAGTGCATGTCTATCGACTTGGGCAGGAGATTGCGACCAACCACATCAATCGACTCCTTCGTAACAGGCTGCTCAAACATTTCTGACAAGCGTTCAAAGTAGGTGCCCGTAATGGTATTAAATAAACTTTCCACAATGAGGTCTTGATTACCATCAGCCAACACATCAGAGCCATTTTCTGCACTCATACACTTAGCTAGTTGATTAATATTTTCCTCACTGACTAATACCAAGGTTTCAAAGTCTAACAGGCCTACAGAACAGTGCTGCTTGATCAAAGAAGAAGGCGCTGTTATTTCTATTTCTTTAAAAGAGGATAACAGCTGTGCGGTATCAACAAAACGAATCAAAGGAATAGGAAGATTAACAAAGTGATGGGTCAATTCAGCGAGTGATTCAGCAGCTGCACCAATGGCGACATTGGTCAACTCCTGTAAGCAGTCTCTTTGTTCTTCATTGAGCGGTAATACAAGGCTCATAATAGTTGACCATTACATAATTGGGTATTTGGAAGGACAGGATGTTTGGCTTTCAATTCAACTCTAGACGTTAGAGTAAACCATAGGAGTTAAGCACATCGGCAAGCTTTTCTTTGTTGACAGGTTTTTTGATAAAATCTATCGCGCCTAGCTTTTTTACTCGCTCTCGAGCCTCAGGCTGTATATCACCAGAAATAACAATAATCATGGCATTGAGACCTTCGTTGTACACATTCTCAAGAACACCATAACCATCCATTTCTGGCATTGTTAAATCTAAAAACGTCATCTCACCTTTGCCAGAACGAATAGCATCCAATCCTTCGAGCCCGTTTTTAGCAAAAGTAATATCGACATCCCAGCTCTCAGGTAAAGAACGTGCTACCTGCTTTCGAGCCATGTTAGAGTCGTCACATATCAATAAAGGTATCGTCATAATAATGGCGCTAGATACATCTCAGTGGTCAATTAATGTTTATCGCTACTAAAGCGCTTATATAAAATACAGCAGCATCAACAACGATCTATGTCTAAGTATAGACAGAATATAAGCAACGTCAGTTTTTTTATAGAAAATAGTAAAATAATCAGTTATTTCAACTGTTTAGAGTGCAGTTGGATCACGCAAATTACTATTAATGTCCATTTTAAGATACACTAGTCGCCGCAAATCCAAGCGTTTACTTCCTCAGAGACCCATGCCATGACAACGATTTATCATAATCCTCGCTGTTCAAAATCACGCCAAACATTGGCTATTATAGAAGAAAATGGCCTTAGCCCAGATATTGTCCTCTACTTGGATAACCCACTAGATAAAGCCACCTTGAAAACTATTCTCAAAAAACTAAACCTCGGGCCTAGGGATATTATTAGGAAAGGCGAAGCGGAATATAAAGAGCTAGGCTTAGCCGAGCCAGACCTTAGCGATGAACAGCTGATTGATGCTATTGCAAAAGCACCAAAACTACTAGAACGTCCCATTGTTGTTAAGGGAGATAAAGCGGTCATCGGGCGCCCACCTGAAAACGTATTAACCTTACTGTAAGCTTAAATCGCCCAGTAATCAGATCACTATAGAAACAAATAGAAACAATATGAGCACGTCAGATCAAATCAAACCTTACATCCTAGTTCTTTACTACAGTACTCATGGCGCAACCAAAGCCATGGCTCAACATATCGCAAATGGTATCGAACAGACGGGTATAGAAGCTCGCGTAAGAACAGTACCTGCTATATCAGCAAAACCTGAAGTGAGTGCACCCGAAATACCTGAAGAGGGTGCAATTTATTGCTCCCAAGAAGATTTAAAACATTGCTCCGGTCTCGCCCTTGGCAGCCCCACACGCTTTGGCAACATGGCTGCCGCGATGAAATATTTTTGGGATGGCACCAGCAGCCATTGGTTAAATGGCGACCTTATCGATAAACCAGCAGGTGTTTTCACCTCCACAGGTAGCCTTCATGGCGGTCAAGAGTCGACATTACTGACAATGATGTTACCGCTACTTCATCACGGCATGCTCATTGTAGGCTTACCTTATAGTAATGAAGAACTCATGCAAACCGAAACGGGCGGAACACCTTATGGGCCATCTCATTTAGCCGGCGCTAACGCCAAGAAAAGCCTAAGCAAAGATGAAACTCAATTGTGCAAAGTGCTCGGCAAGCGCATAGCGTCAACCGCCTTGGCATTGATACCTTCACACTGAGACTTTCACACTAACACCTTCACACTTATTTTGACCCATTACATGACAGACTAAGCGAATGACAATTTTTACCTCTGACAAAAAGATCAACCTCGTACTTTGGTTCACTTATAGCGCGTATATTATTCTGCTTGCCGTCATTGTATGGGATACATGGGTTGCGGACAGCACACGCTTCTGGGTACCTCTATTAATACAGCTCGTACCGCTATTGCTATTGTTGCCAGGTCTAGTATCGAAGTATTACCGCAGTTACAGCTGGCTTTGTTTTTTGGTGCTGGCTTACTTTACTAGCTATGTGGTTCAGGTCTATTCACCGACTAGACAGTGGCATGACTGGCTAGCCCTTGCTGCTACCGTTATTATTTTTATAGCGGGTATGTACGCCAGCCGCTGGTTACAGCGTTATTTCCTCTCTCTTGAAACACCTCAAGAAAGTGAAACCCAAGAAAACAAAGTCTAAGATAAAGACAATACAACGAAACTGAATCTGGCTTTTTTAAAGTGAATCAAGGAACCTTATGACTTACTCAAGGACTCCTTGAGCACTATTTTCACAAAAGGGATAGTGAGTTTACGCTGCTCAGCTAAAGAATGATGATCAAGCTGCTTTATAAAATCAAATAAAGTCTGCGGTGAACGTTCCATCCGCTGTAATAAGAAATGAGCCACTTCATCACTTAGCTGCATTCCTAGTTTGTCCGCGCAAAATTGTATCGCGGACGGCTTATCATCATCACTTAATTCATTTAAATGTAAAGTCACACCCCACTGCAAACGCGACTGTAGATCGGGTAAACTTAGTGATAGTTGAGCTGGTGGCTTATGCCCTCCGATCAATATTCTTTTACCCGCGTCACGCAAGCGATTATACAAATGAAAAAGACCTTGCTCCCACTCAGGGCTAGTTTCTAAACAATCAATATCATCAATACAAACCAAGTCCAACAACTCTAAGCCTTCAAGAATATCTTGAGGAGAATAATGTACTAACTCTTTCAGAGGTAAATACTGCATCGCGAGAGAAGCGTTTTCATTTTGAGAAGCATTGAGAAGGTGCGTGATACCACTATCATGGGCGCCCCACAGATATAAAACCTGATCTGAAGAACAAACCTCTTTTGTTGATATAAACTTTTTTAATTCTGAAATAATAGGCTTAACCAACGGGGTTTGATAAAAGTTATCAAAAGTTAAAGCCGTATCAGGCGAAATAGCAAGGGGGATTTGTTTATACACAAGAGACCTGATGATCGAGCATAATATGTAAACTAAAATTATTAATAAATAAGATAAAGATAAGCGGGAAAGATCTAGAACAACTAGCGCCAAACAAACTCAAATGCATCACCGCGTCCCGATGAAGTAAGCCCTTGACGAGCTACTCGTTGCAAACGATTATCTAATTCCAGAGCAGAAAAAAATTGATCTTTATTCGCCACAAGCTCTATATCAAGAAGCAGTGTTGGGGTAAGCACACTGGCCACACGCACAGAGCTCACTAAAGGCAAGGCTTCAAGGTATTTTACAACCATAATATAGTTTGAGAAATCACCCACATTATTCACTTGCAAATAAAGATTGCGTGGCCCACGGCTGGGCTGAAGCACCGCCGACCCAAGAGTGGAAGCTGTACCATTAGGCGATAATTGCGCTGCTGCAGAACCATTATTCGGAAAAGCATTAACGGCATAAATATTGGCTAAATAATCACTGACTTGGTTAACAATACTAGCCGCGACTACTGCTTCACTTTTACCCTCAGCACTTAAATACCTATTTTTGCCTTTATGAGTCAAAATAAAACTGCCGTTCCAAGAACCGCTTCGGCGTGCAAATCGCCCCGATAACACGGCATTAGTGGCATAACGTTGCGATGCTAAACGAACTTTATTTTCATCCAAAGCCCATAGTCGAGCAACAGGCAAAGCACGCCTATCCTCTAAATCCAGCACCGGCAATACAATAGGCAGGCCACGGTCGACAGCAGAAGCATTTAAGGCCTTCGCCATATTAGACTCAATATCGACATACTTTTTGCCGCGCTTGTCCGTTGCCGTCCATACCAATACATCTGGCCGACGTTCAGACCAAAGCGGTAAATTTGCTTCGCTCAACAAGCGTTTAACCGCAGCCGAGTTGAATTGCATGAGCAATAATGTGGCAGGCCTTGCAGCACCCGCAATAGTTAAAGTCTGCTGAGTCGATTGGTAGCTAAATCGATCCAGATAATCTGGCGCCCGTTGCAAAGCAATTTGAATCGATTGTGATTGAGGTATGTTTTTCTTTCCAGATAAACGTATTAACACCCTATTTAAGCCCTTAGCCGCCGCCTTCTGCCTTACTTCAGGGCTTTGGTTAATCACTAAGGTGCTGGCATTGTAAATATCGACGGACTTTTCAGCCATCGCATTGGACGAAAGCACCATGGGTAACAGCATCGCCATAGGTGCCAGCAACACAGGTATCAAAGGTAAAACACGCCCCACAAAGGAGGACAGTGGTAACAGCGAGGTTAGCGCCGACAACAAAACTACACGATACAAAACAGGACTCTCTCACCCAAAAATAGGCGCAAGTGTGACATAAATACCGATGAAAAATCCACCCCAACACTAGACTCAGCACCACCTCAATTAAATACCAAGTTAATCCTTATTATCAGCGCCGCAACTGCTGCGATTGCCAGCGATAACTGTTAGAATGCACGCCTTTTTACACACCCAACGAACGAGATCTAATGAGCCAATCGACACCGCCCAATAGCGCCAAGCCTTCTTCTTCAAACAGCCCATCCCTTAGTTATAAGGATGCCGGCGTCGATATTGATGCGGGTAACGCACTTGTCGATCGAATCAAAGGCGTCGCCAAGCGCACTCGCCGCCCTGAAGTGATGGCGGGCCTAGGCGGTTTTGGTGCACTGTGTGAAATCCCTGAAGGCTATAAAAAGCCTGTTCTTGTATCGGGTACTGATGGTGTGGGCACTAAACTCAAGCTTGCAATGGATGCAAAAAAACACGACTCTATTGGTATCGACCTTGTCGCCATGTGCGTTAACGACCTCGTTGTCTGCGGTGCCGAGCCTTTGTTCTTTTTAGACTATTACGCGACAGGTAAGCTCAATGTTGATATTGCAGCAGATGTTGTCAGTGGTATTGGCGATGGTTGTGAACTAGCCGGTTGCGCACTAGTCGGTGGTGAAACCGCTGAAATGCCGGGCATGTATGAAGGCGAAGACTATGATCTCGCAGGCTTTTGTGTAGGCGTGGTTGAAAAAGACAATATCATTGATGGTAGTCAAGTTAAGGTTGGTGATGCCCTTATTGGCTTGGGAGCAAGCGGCCCTCACTCAAATGGCTATTCATTAATTCGCAAAATTCTTGAAGTCAGCGAAGCCGATTTAAACCAAACGCTGAGCAATGGCGACTCTTTAGCTGAAGCTTTACTCAAACCCACTACTATTTATGTGAAATCAGTATTAGCCTTAATCAAAGCATTACCGGTTCATGCTATCTCTCATATCACCGGTGGCGGCTTACTCGAAAATATTCCTCGCGTTTTACCCGAAGATGCAGCCGCGGTGATCGATACTGACAGCTGGGACTTGCCTGAGGTATTTCAATGGCTACAAGAAAAAGGCAATGTTGATGCAACTGAGATGTACCGCACCTTCAACTGTGGTGTCGGCATGGTTATCTGCATCAGTGACGACAATAAAGAACAGGCTTTGGCGCACTTACAAGCTGCTGGCGAAGATGCATGGCTTATTGGTCACATTGAAAGTAAAACAAGTGATGATGCAGTCGTGTTAAAAGGAAAGGGAAAAGGATAAAAGCCAAAATGCCCCAAGGCCATTCTTCACCTCATTCATGCAAAGTTGTGGTATTAATATCGGGCAGTGGCTCTAATTTACAAGCTCTGATCGATGCTCAAAAAGCTGGGGCCCTGCCTATCGATATTGTAGGCGTTATCAGTAATCGACCCGATGTATTAGGCTTAGAAAGAGCGCGTAATGCTAATATCCCCACCTCACTACTCGATCACAAAACATTTAATAATCGACAAGATTTCGACCACGCTCTGGCTAAATTGATTGAGCAATACCAGCCTGACCTGCTTGTGCTCGCAGGTTTTATGCGGATTCTTACACCAGAATTTACTCAGCAGTATCAGGGCAAAATGCTAAACATTCACCCGTCCTTATTGCCAAAATACCAAGGGCTACACACGCATCAGCGCGCACTTGAAGCAGGGGATGATAAACACGGCGTTACCGTTCACTTTGTTACCGCTGAACTGGATGGCGGCCCTTCCATTGTGCAGGCCATTGTTGCTATTGCACCATCTGATGACGAAACCAGCCTTGCTAAAAAAGTTCAAGCACAAGAACATGTTATCTACCCTATGGCAGTAAAATGGTTTGCCGAGGGACGTTTACAAATGGTCTCAAATAAGACCATCTTAGATGGGGAACCTTTACCTCAAAATGGTTACCAAGTAGATGCCCGATAAAGGCACACACTACAAACAACTTATTATTCTAGGCATACTCACCAAGGTCAGGTTAAGGAAAAGACCGGACAGGGAAAAAAGATACATAAAATAGACATGATGACTACTTCAACACTATCACAACGCTTAACCCCTACTCCCTTCGCATTCGTCAAACTAAGCCTTTTATTGACCATGATGCTCACCTCTGTATTAGCCTCAAGTAATACGGAATCACCGATATTAGAGCAAGCGAAGCAACTTCCTTTCTTTTCTGCCGAGTATGATGCAACTATTCAAGGCTTTCCTGTCACAGCCAAACGTGAATACAAAGCGATTAACAGTAATATTTCAGAGCTCAGCTTTACCGCAAACTCTTTTGTTGCCTCTCTTTCAGAGACATCCCAATTCACTTGGGAAAAAGAACGTATCAAGCCTCTACGCTTTACCCACAACAGAACTATTTTCGGGCAATCGAGACGCAAGACACTCTCATTTGACTGGGCTAACAATCAAATTATCAGCACAGACAAAGGCAACACTAAAACTATCAATAACCCACAAGAAGCGCTCGACCATCTAAGTTTTCAGCTACAGCTTCAACATGATTTATCCGCACACAAAATTGAGGATAAGGTCTATCGCATTGCAGACAGAAAAAAGGTGAAGGAATACACGTTCAAAGTCATTGGCGAAGAGCGTATCGATACCGTGTTAGGTGCATTAAACACCACCAAAGTCATGGTAGTAAGAGATAATAATAAACGTATCACTTACATATGGCTGGCAAAAGACTGGGATAACCTCCTTGCAAAACTAGAACAATACGAGGAAAAAGATAAAAAGTTTTCCATTCAAGTCACCAATGCGGTTATTGATGGCAAAAAAGTATCTGGCCTGTAAAATGGTATCCTGCAATTAACCTACTCTTCTTTAGCTCATACTCTTGCCTATCGCTAAGATCGACTATTTTCGAGTAATAGACTTAACTTGAAAGACCTATCTTAGGAAATACTATGAAAATTAACGATAAGTGCGTCGCCAGCTTTCACTACACACTAAAGAACGATGCAGGGGAAACGATTGATTCATCATCAGGCCAAGAGCCCATGAGCTACCTGCAAGGTGCTAGTAATATCGTCCCCGGCCTAGAAAAAGAAATGGAAGGCAAAAGTATTGGAGATAGCTTTTCTGTAGTGATCAGCCCAGCAGAAGGCTACGGTGAAGTCGATGAAAACCTACACCAAGAACTGCCCAAATCCATGTTTACCGGCGTTGAAAACATCGAACCCGGAATGGAGTTTCAAGCTCAAACTGAGCACGGCCAGCAAATTATTGCTGTCACCAAAGTAGAAGGTGATACAGTCACCGTCGACGGCAATCATCCACTGGCTGGCGAGAACCTGCACTTTGATATTGAAGTCACAGATATTCGCGAGGCAAGCCAAGAAGAACTAGACCATGGCCATGTACACGGCCCAGGCGGACATGAGCACTAATCTAATTAGTGGTTATTAACTGAATGTTAGCACACAAAAAAGGCATTGATCACTCAATGCCTTTTTATTTGGGATCACTTAATCCATAAGAATTGATCCCGTTAAAACAAGTAAACTGTAATCACACCACTTAAAATAAGCTCTCATTGATCCATAGGTGACAGAAGATACTTGCGATATAGCCCAAGGCGATAACAGGCGTCCATTTTAAATGGCTAAAGAAAGTATACTTACCGCTAGCCTGCCCCATTAACGCCACACCCGCAGCTGAACCCACGGACAATAAGCTTCCGCCCACACCCGCAGTTAAAGTCACTAATAACCACTGACCTAATACCATATCTGGCTGCATGGTTAGTACAGCAAACATCACCGGAATATTATCGACAATGGCCGACAATACACCGACAGCAACATTGGCATAAGTCGGGTTCCACTGCGTATACATTACCTCTGATGCTAAACCTAAGTAGCCTAAGAAGCCCAAACCACCCACACACATCACCACCCCATAGAAAAACATGAGAGTATCCCACTCCGCACGCTGAATATGACTAAAAATATTAAACTCAGTCACGCTGTTCAGACTTTCTAATTTTTCTGGGTTGTCTTTATAAAACTGACGCTTGCGGTCCAAAGAACCAGGCAGAGTCCGCTTTAAGAAATAACCAAAGAACTGTAGATAAGCCAAGCCCGTCATCATGCCGAATACCGGTGGTAGATGTAATAAGCTATGGCATAAAATAGCTGTCAAAATCGTTGCTAGAAATAAAGCGACGATGCGTTTGGCACCACGTTTTAGGTCAATGCTCTCATCTGCTGCTTGTGGCTTAGCATCAGGGATAAAGAAATGCATAATCACTGCAGGAATAATAAAATTAACCACTGAAGGGAAAAACAAAACAAAGAACTGCTGAAAATCGACCAAGCCTTTTTGCCACACCATTAAGGTTGTGATGTCACCGAAAGGACTAAAAGCTCCTCCTGCGTTGGCAGCAACCACAATATTAATACAGGCAATGCTCACAAATTTTGTATTCGTTCCACCCACTGCCAATACCACAGCACACATCACCAAAGCGGTTGTTAAGTTATCCGCAATCGGTGAGATAAAGAATGCGAGAATACCGGTCACCCAAAATAGCTGCCTAAAATCCAACCCTTTATTGACCAGCCAAACACGAAGCCAATCAAATAAGCGACGCTCTTCTAATGCTGATATATAGGTCATTGCCACCAACAAAAATAAGAGTAACTCCGCATACTCCAATAAATTGTGTCTTAACGCACTCTCTACAACAGCATCATAACCGTGACTAGCATAATAAATGGCAATCACGATCCAAATCAGGCCTGCAGCGAGCAAGACCGGTTTAGATTTACGTAAGTGTAAGTACTCTTCACCAATCACCAACATATAGGCAATCGTAAAGATGACTAAGCATAAATAACCCACACTTGAAGCTGTAAGATCGACTCGAACACCAGCAGACTCAGCCGCGAACGATAATGGAGATAGCAAAAGCAATACTGAGCTAAACATAGCTATAGATGAATATCGGTGTATCATATTTCCTCACAAAAAACAGCAAAATGATAAAGGCGAGCGCATCATATAGGAATAGATCGGAGAATAAAACAAAAAACTAAGGCGTGACAATAAGTACAATAACTCATTATTTACATACAACAATTCAATATTCACATACAGACAAACAAATATTAAATAGGGAAGAGGTATTTTTATTTTACTATTTTAAAAAATAAGCAAGTACTATTCTTTTTAATAGTACTTGCTCTAAACCACATCGATTTCATTTAGGGGAGAATGCACCCTCCCCACATCAATAATCCAAATTTTCTATTTTGAAAATAGTGCGTTCATTTTAAGGGCGTATTTTGAGTTTTTAATACCGTATTTATCTTCTAGAGATAAAATTCTTTTGCTTTTATGCCAAGCAATGACTTTCTCTTTCATAAAGTCATACATATCTTGCTGGCCAGGTCGAACCGCAAGAGCCCAAGGGGCGTCATCTATCGTATCAAGAGGCATAGCAAAACCTTCGGACCACTCTTTTTCAGCAAGTATGCTCAAAATATAAGAATCGTCAAAAACAAAGCCCTCACAAGCACCTTCTTTTAATGCCTTTAGGCTATCGCCATTAGAATCAGAGATTGATATTTTTGCGCCAAAGGTATCAACAACAAAATCATTATAATAAGCCCCGTTTGTACCACATAGAGTTTTACCTCTTATATCTGCCCAAGTCTTCACTGTACTACTACTTGAAAACAAAATATTAGTACCTGATGAGTAGTAAGGAACTTCGATCGCGTACACTATTTTTCTACGATCTGGTTTATCGGTCATCGTTGCGATCATCAAATCAGCGTTACCATCTACTAGCGTTCCCATTCTGGTTTTGCTAGACACTTCTATAAAAACAGGTTTAACACCCAACTCCTCGGCAACCTCTTTGGCCAAATCAATTTCCAGCCCAACATTTTCACCTTTATCATTCTTATATCCAAAAGGCTTATAATCTGCCTTCACCGATACATTGATGACGCCTGATGCTTTAATTTCCTCGATTGAACGTGCAAATGATAACTGCGACGTCATCAGTATCAAGCTAATACTTACCATACATATTTTAAATAAATACATTACACTCACCTTTCTATAAAGTTAGAATTAATTAATGAAGCTAAATTTTCTATATTCATATTGACTATAGATGTAATGTAAAATTAAACAAATATAAAAAACCATCGACTGATGCTTTTTTTGCATAACAAAATCCATTTACAAATGACTTTTTACTAAAGCCGTTGAAAAGACAGTTTATCAATCATCATCTATAGTTATATAGAGCGCCCGCACACCCGCCATGCAAATTTAACATTGATTATTTAAAATCAACATTAGAAAAATATTTTCCAAATCAATATGATGGTTTTAGCGACACTCAATGATATTTGAGTGAATATTATGTCAATGGGTATGACCAAGCGAACCTTTACTCCGAAAAGAAAACGATATCATCCAGGCAGTATATACATCATTTATATTTGGCAATATTCGATAAGGCACATAAAAATGCAATCAATATAACCAAATCAATGCATGTTAATTCAACCTAAATAAATCGATTCAACTAGTATTGAAGCTCTATCAATCTCACACATCAGTATTCTATTCGCTTTCAATAAAAACTCTATGAAAAAGGTGTAGTTATGAGTCAAAGTAATATAACAAACTCTAAACGCGGTATCACTCTATGGCAAAAGATATTGATTGGCATGGTATTAGGTATTATCGCAGGAATAATATTAGGCCCCAATGCTGAAATATTAAAACCGATTGGAACATTATTTATCAATGCAATTAAGATGTTAATTGTACCCCTAGTCTTTTGTTCATTAATCGTTGGCGTTACGTCTATGGAAGACACTCGCAAGATGGGGCGCATTGGCTTGAAATCTGTCATCTTATATTTATTAACCACTGCCGCGGCGATTACGATTGGTTTAACGATTGCTAGTATTTTTATGCCCGGCGCAGGTCTTAACATGGTCGTCGAAAATGCTTCCAGCACGGCGAAAGAAGCTCCGCCATTTATTCAGACCTTACTCAATATTATTCCCAAAAACCCTATTAATGCTCTAGCTTCCGGTAATATTTTACAAATCATTTTCTTCGCTCTTGGTTTAGGTATTGCATTAACGCTAATTGGCGATAAAGCAAAACCGGCTATCACTGTCTTTGAAAGCTTAGCTGAAGCAATGTACAAACTCACCCAGTTAGTCATGATGCTTGCACCTTACGGTGTTTTCGGCCTAATGGCATGGGTTGCTGGAAAATATGGCTTAGACGTATTACTGCCATTGATCAAACTGATTGCACTTGTGTATATTGGCTGCATCATCCATGTTCTTGTTGTTTACACAGGGCTACTTAGCATCATTGGTCGATTGAACCCAGCTCACTACATCAAAGGCCTCATAAACCCTGCCATGGTGGCATTCACTACTACCAGCAGCTCTGGTACTTTACCCGCGACAATGAAAGCATCACGAGAAGAGTTAGGGGTATCAAAAGGTGTTTCTAGTTTCGTTTTACCATTAGGCGCAACTATCAACATGGATGGAACAGCGTTATATCAAGGCGTTTGCGCTTTATTTGTAGCACAAGCATTTGGTATTGATTTAAGTATGTCTGACTACCTATTAATCATAATGACATCAACACTCGCATCAATTGGTACAGCAGGCGTACCCGGCGCAGGCTTAATTATGCTGTCATTGGTACTAACAACGGTTGGCTTACCTATGGAAGGATTGGCCATTGTAGCGGGTATCGATCGTATTCTCGATATGGCGAGAACCAGTGTCAATGTATGTGGCGACTTAATGGTTTCAGTTCTTATTGGGAAAAGTGAGGGAGAGTTCGATGCTAATATTTACAACAAAAAAGAAGCTTTAAATGACATTGCATAAAGCATTCGTGTAATAAATAAATGGGTTTCCGTTGGGCCGGTTCAGAAATGAACCGGTTTTTTTATCTCTTCAAATAAGCCCATAAGCTTTCGGCTTGATTCGATAGCCTCTGAGCCGGACGATAAAGTGTGACATCTAAATTAAGTGATAAGGACTCATTTCCTATATCGATCAAATCTCCACGATTCATTTCTGCCTGAATGCAGATGCGAGGTAACCAGCAAATACCCATACCTTGCAAGGCCATCGCTTTTATTGACTCTGTCACTGTATTTTCATATATGCAATTTAATTGGTAATTCTGACATTCCATGCTAATCAGTTTTTCTGTCACTTTGCCCATAAAGCAGTTGGATGAGAAAGATAAGTAATTAAGCGGCAACCCACTATCAATATTATAAATCGGTTTGCCCTCATCATCGACGGCACTGACCAATATCAACTGATCTGTGGTTAACTTATGGGAAAGAAAATCTGATGGTTCTAACAATGAAGGGATAGAGAACGTTGAATAAGCTAGCATAAACTCTGCTTGCTTCGACTGCAGTAATTCTACGCAATCATAGATATTATTTGCATCCATTGTTGAGCGGATAACGGAAAAATTACGGTGAATATCTGACATCCACTCAGCAAAATAGCTAATAGCCAAAGTATGCAAAGCCGTAAACTTGATAAAGTCCTTCCTTGCCTGCTGGTTTTTACAGCACTCGTCTCTCGTCCTATGAAGATTATTCACAATTTCTTGAGCAGATTGTCGAAAATGATCCCCTTCTTTGGTCAATGCAAGAGGATGTACCGACCTATCGATTAGTATAGTACCGACCCACTGTTCCAAGGCTGATATGCGACGACTAAAAGCAGGCTGGCTTCTATTCCGATTCTTAGCCGCTATCGTGAAATTTTTTGTTGAAGCCAATTCTAGAAAATCGGATATCCACTCTATATCCATGACAGCTCTCTCTTTATTATGCAAACTTTCATTATAGAACTTATATAGGTTTATGCTAATGCAAAAAACGCATCAATATTTTAAAAAAAACATAAGCCACCCAATTTTTTAATAATAATGGTTATAGCCATTTAGTTTTTTCAGCGGCAAATACGACCAATTTTACGAAAACAGGAAAAGTAATAAAGTACCTCGACTAGAAACACCGCAGCGGACTCAAACCATACAGAGTCCGTATATAAACTCTAAAGTTACTTAAAATAAGACCTATTAAATAGTTATAACTATTAATAAAAAATCAAGCCTCCTCTCAACTCGCCTCTTTTAATAAAAATTCAACGCTTTCAACAGCATAAATAATTTAAATTTTCATCATGCGGATATTGCATCATTATTTTAAATTGAACATTAGATAATTATTTATTGAATCGATAGCATATAGAAAATTTAGGAGAATTTCTGTGCTAGGTGTATTAGGTGGTATGGGCCCATTGGCCACAGTCGATTTTTTAAGAAAAACAATAGAGCTAACTGTTGCAGATAAAGATCAGCATCATATCCCTATGGTTGTATGGTCTGTGCCACAAGTACCCGACCGGTCTGATCACATCATCTATGGATCAGAAAGCCCATTCCCAGAATTAAGAAAAGGGGCGCTTGCCCTACAGGCAAGTGGAGCCTCAGTTATTGCAATGCCATGCAATACAGCTCACTTTTGGCATAACGATCTCGTAAGTACTATCGGTATAAAAATATTACATATTGCTGATGCCGTCGCATATGAAGCTTCTCAAATTCCATTCAAGATCAAATCAATCGGGATTCTTGCAACAGCAGGCACAGTGAAATCTGGGATATATCAAAATAAGTTAACCCAAGAAGGATGGAACATCATTCTCCCTTCAGACAAAGACCAAAGTGAAGTAATGGAAGGCATTAACTTAGCCAAATCTGGAAAAACAACACAAGCTAGAGAAACATTTCTGCGTCAAATCAAACTACTGAGAAATAAAGGCGCAGACGCAATTGTACTGGGTTGCACTGAACTACCCGCGGTTCTAGATCAAGACCCAACACTCATTGATAGTAATAAAGCTTTAGCTAAACGATGTATTCGGTGGTTTAACGCCACCTATCACGGAAAAATAGACTTACCGTCCCACAAAGAAACTCATTCAGCATCCGTGCCAATAAGAATTTAACTGTCACTATATAGCTTGCTTATATTTTCTAAACAACAAGCTATATAGCGGCATTAAATAACCACCTCGAATTTCGAGGCTTGCAAATAAATATAATTTAATAAGATAGGAGAGCTCTATATGAAAACAATCTTCAAAAAAACACGCGTCGCAGCCTCTATAGCCGTACTTGCATTATCCAGCGCTGTTGCTACTGCAGAAAATAAAAACACTACGTGGAATGAAATAATTAAAAAAGGAGAAATAACTGTAGGTGTAAAAGCCGATACTAAACCATGGGGATATTTAAGCCCAGAGGGTCAACTGATAGGAATGGAAGTTGACATGGCTAAAGATGTTGCGGAAGCGATGGGCGTCAAGCTGAAACTAGTTGGTGTTCAATCATCTAACCGCATGCAGTTTCTAGAACAAGGAAAAATTGACTTAATGATTGCAACCATGTCTGACCGTTTAGATCGTCGCAAAATCGTAGGCGTGGCACTACCAAATTATTATAGCTCAGGTACAAACGTACTCGCGCCAAAAGCATTGGGCCTTAAAAACTGGAGCGATTTAAAAGGTCGTAAAGTGTGTGGTAAGCAAGGTGCATTTTACAACAAAATCGTTGAAGAACGTCATGGTGCAGAAGTTGTTGCATTCACTGGCAATGCAGAGGCTAAGCAAGCATTACGCAATAAAAAATGCGTAGCGTGGGTTTTTGATGATAGTGTCATTGCTGCTGATTTAGCCTCAGGAAATTATGACGAGTTCGAAATGCCATTCAAAACAGAAGATGACAACCCTTGGGCCTTGGCCGTTCCTCTTGATGAAAAAAATGGTATTTTCGGTAACTTCATATCAGGTATTCAATATAACTGGCATGAGTCTGGCCGCTTACTTGATCTAGAGAAAAAATGGGGTATCAAATCTAGCGCCTTTTTAGAAAATCAAAACCAGCGTTTCAAAGATTGGCTTAACGAAAAGAAATAGTCACTAGTTAATAATCTTCTATAACGGTTGCTAGTCAGACGAACATCTCTGGCTAGTAGCTGCTTAATTGGTATTGCAGTATATGATTAATTTAATAAGTAGTTTTTTCGAAGAGATGGCGAACGACCACCCAAAGTGGAATTTCATCTTCTTCTACGAGCATGACCAGTGGGAGCGAGTCTTAAGCGGACTAGCTGTTACTGTAGAATTATCTGTTTTATGTGTCCTGCTCAGTATTTTTATCGGCATATTTGGCGCGTGGGCTCAAAGTTGTAAATACCCCGCCTTACGTTTAATTACTCAAGGGTATATACAATTTTTTAGAAACACACCGCCTCTCATTCAATTATTATTTTTCTATTTTGCTTTAGGCCAATTTACCCCGACAGTAGTAGGCCCTGATGGCTGGACAGAAATCCCGCTTATTAGTAATGTTGGTTGGGCTATTATTTCCCTTTCATTATTTGCTGGCGCATTTAATGTTGAAATCTTTAGATCTGGAATCGAAGCTGTTCCTGAAAGCACGAAAGAGGCCTCGGAAGCACTTGGTTTTAATCACATTCAAACTTATCGGCATATTGTTTTCCCACTCGCTCTAAGGGTTAGCTTACCTGCCCTCAATAACAATTTGGTTAACCTTGTTAAGACAACCACTCAAGCTGTTGTCATTGCCGTTCCAGAATTGCTATATGAAATGATCTCTATCTACAACGACTATGCATCTGCTCAAAATGCAGCAATGACCGTCTTATTTTTTACCTATATCGGTCTCGTAGGGATCATGGTATTCGGTATGCACAAATGGGAACATAAGTTAAAAATACCAGGTGTGGGGAATAAATAATGTACAAAAAATATGTAAACAACGATTTTCCTGTCATCCTTCCTGTAGACATTAAAAAGCATCATACATCTTGCTCTTTATTATTTTCTAGGTGGATAGCCAGTATTCCACTCTCCTATTTTCTAATTTTTACGCTTTTTATTTTTGCTATACCCAGCGTATCTTATGCGATAGACAATAGTAGTTCTGTAAACCCGTTTGCAACATTACTCAAATGGATGCCCGTTCTTCTTACTAAAGGCTTTATGATGAATGTCATTATTAGCTTTTTAACGGTTGCCATTGGAACCATTCTTGGTATTTTCCTTGGCTTAGGACAAATTTCTCACTTTTCCTTTGTTCGAAAAATATCTGCCATTATCACCCAAATATTCAGAAATTCTCCTTGGTTAGTTTTACTTTTTATTGTGATGCTGTCTTTTCCATTTGAAGTCACTATCGGCAATATTGTGATACCTATCCCTGACTGGTTTAAAGGCGTGATTGGCTTAAGCCTACCACTGATGGCTAATATTTCTGAAATTGTACGCGGAGCGATTCAATCTGTACCAACGGGACAATGGGAAGCCTCAGAAAGTTTAGCTTTTAGTCGCACTCAAACACTTTGGCGCATTATTCTTCCGCAAACAATTAAAAGAATGATCCCACCTTGGATGAACTGGTACGCCATTATGACGATGGCAACACCATTAGTTTCATTACTAGGGGTAACAGAAGTGGTTAATTTATCTCGACAAGCTATGGAAGCTGAGAACAACGACCCCTCACTACTCGTTCCATTTTATGGTTTTTGTTTGGTGATATTCTTTTTATACACCTACCCTATTGCTCGCTTAACCATCTCGCTAGAAAAGAAATTCGCGGTTAAATTATAGATAACCATTGATATACAGGTAAAAAATCATGCACAGCACAGAATTAAAAAAAGAAGAACCAATAGTTATTGCTAGTTCTGTCACCAAAAAATTTGGTGATTTAGAAGTCTTAAAAGGCATTTCCATGGAAATAAAGAAAGGCGAAGTAGTTTGTATCATTGGACCTTCAGGGTCTGGAAAGTCTACTTTTATTCGATGCATCAATGGCCTTAACCCGATCAATAGTGGCTCAATAAAAGTAAAAGGAATTGAAGTTAACGACCCTAAATTAGACAAACTTGAACTAAGAAAAAATGTTGGGATGGTCTTTCAACAATACAATTTATTCCCTCATAAAACCGCGCTAGAAAATGTGATGATGGCGCCCACACTGGTTCTAAAAGAAGATCCCAAGCAAGTTGAAAAAAAGGCGATGGAGCTCATCAAAAAGGTAAGACTAGAAGGAAAGGAAAACAGCTACCCCGGGGAGCTATCTGGCGGCCAACAGCAACGAGTAGCCATTGCACGCTCTTTAGCCATGAACCCAGAAGTGATGCTATTTGACGAAGTGACGGCAGCACTTGATCCTGAAACAGTAAAAGAAGTGCTTGTGACGATAAAAGAGCTAGCTCAGGACGGTATGACTTGTATTCTCGTTACCCACGAAATGAACTTTGCACGTGAAGTAGCAGATCATATTTATTTTACGGACAGAGGTGTCATTGTTGAACATGGTTCACCTGCCACTTTCTTTGATAAAGCTGAAGACCCGAGAACCAAAGAGTTTTTAGGTCAAATTTTATAAGCTATTTTTTGAAAAAATGTATTATTAGCGAGGTAATTCAGTGATCGACACACGTATTGAAAAAGATTTATTAGGCGAGGCTTCCATCCCTAAAGATGTCTATTACGGCATTCAAACTTGGCGCGCGGAGCAAAACTTTAAATTAACTAGTGTACCTTTACACCATTTTCCCAAGTTTGTAAGAGCTTTAGCAATGGTAAAGCTCGCTGCCGCTAAAGCTAACCACCAACTCGGCAACCTCGAAGATAAAAAAGCCGATGCAATCACCAAGGCATGTATAGATATTACTAATGGTAAATTTCACGATCAATTTATTGTCGACATGATCCAAGGGGGTGCGGGTACATCAACCAATATGAATGCCAATGAGGTTATTGCCAATATTGGCTTAGAGTACATGGGCAAATCTTTAGGTGACTACTCTCACCTCCATCCCAATAATGATATCAATTTATCCCAATCCACAAACGATGCTTACCCCACGTCCGTAAGATTGGCTATTTTACTCAGTCACATTGACCTAGTCAGTGCTTTACGCTCACTAAAAGAAGCATTTTCGGAAAAGTCATTAGAGTTCAAAGACATCATCAAGATGGGAAGAACTCAATTACAAGATGCCGTACCCATGACGGTAGGCCAAGAATTTGCTTCTTGGGCCACCACCCTTGAAGAAGATATATCCCTCATTATGGGCTTATCTGAAAAGATGATGGAAGTTAACTTAGGCGGGACCGCCATTGGTACAGGAATTAACTCCGACCCCCGTTATGGAAAAATAGCGATAGCTGAATTATCCGAGCTATCGGGGTTTCCTTTTGTTCAGGCAACAGATTTAGTTGAAGCCAGCTCAGACATGGGCGTCTTTGTACTTTTTTCCAGTATGCTGAAACGTTTGGCACTTAAGTTATCAAAAATATCCAATGACTTACGATTATTAAGTATGGGTCCTAGAGCGGGATTAAACGAGTTCAATCTACCCCCTCGCCAACCAGGAAGTTCAATCATGCCGGGCAAAATCAATCCCGTCATACCCGAAGCCATGAACCAAGTAGCCTACCAGGTTATGGGCAATGATTTGGCGGTTTGTATGGCAGCAGAAGCCGGCCAACTACAGCTCAATGCTATGGAACCATTGATCGCATACAATTGTTTAGAGTCAATTCGCATACTCAGTAGAGCTATGCTAATGTTAAAAGAGCACTGCATTGACGGTATAAGCGTTAACGCAGAAAAATGCGAAGCCATGGTAAACAATAGCATTGGTATTGTGACAGCCTTAAACCCACATATCGGCTATGAAAACTCAACACGCATTGCCAAACAAGCACTTGAAGAAAACTGCAGTGTGATCGCGCTGGTTAAAAAAGAAGGCTTACTCAGCGAAGAAAAAATTCGAATGATACTAAACCCTCAAAACATGATTAAACATTATGAATGATTTAACAAAAGAAAGTAAATTTGATATTTCTATCAGAACGAAAGTGATTTTATTTACTGTTATATCGATCACCTTTGTTTTGGGGGCTTATACAGCCTATAGTTATTACAAGAGCAAGAGCGACTTAGAAAAGTCGCTAAATGCTCTTACAGAGTCAACCGCAAAAAAACTCAAAAGTAACTTAAAAGTACCTCTGTGGAATCTAGACTTTGAATTGATATCAGAAGCTATTGAAGCAGAAATGTTAACAGAAGCTATCGTCGCCATATTTGTTTATGACGAAGATAATGAAACCACATTATCAGGAAAAGGACGATCACTTGACGGAAACATTGCTAATATAAAAAACCATAAGAATTTTAGCATTACCGGTTATGGCGAAATTTACGAAAAATCAACCCCTATTTTTTATGACTCAAAAAACATTGGTTCCGTTAAAGTATATGTAACCGATAAGTATGAGATTGAAAAAATTAAATTTTCAATGCTTTCATTGATATTTGCGCTGATATTATTGGATTTAATCATAGTATTGGTACTCTGGATAACATTGAGAACACTTCTTAAAAAGCCATTATTAGACCTAGCGGGATCTGTAGAAAAAATCAGCCAAGGTGACTTTTCTGTCGACATCCATACAAAGAAAAATGATGAAATCGGCGTTGTAATACAAGCTGTCGCCAGAATGAGACTAGCTTTACTTGCCTCCTTCAGAAAAGTGAAAAGATACGAAGAAATTAGAAAAGTGAAAAACTAATGAACAAAATAGACGCCATACTTTATTTCTTTATTGCTCAGGCTTTATTTCTTTTTCCCTCGTTTTCAGCCGCACAAACCATTCAGCTGAAAACGGAGCATTACCCGCCCTACAATATCGACACTTCCGAACAAAATGGTAGCGCTAACATTTCTGGCGCATCATTTGAAATTGTATCTGAGCTAATGAAACGCTCAAAATACAATTACAATATAGAACTCATTCCTTGGAAAAGAGCGCTTGAATCGGCAAGCAAAAATAATTACACGGGAGTATTTTCGACAACACGAACAGAATCTAGAGAAAAGAGCTTTAAATGGGTTGGCCCTATTGCTGATAACAATTACGTTTTAATGGCAGCAAACAAAAATATCAAAATCGAAAGCAATAATGACTTACAACGATATTCTATTGGCGCATATCAAGGCGGCGCTGGAGACAACATCTTAAAATCACTCAACATTAAAACGGAGCTCGTTAGAAGTGACCACTTAAATGTACGCAAGCTAAAACGTGGACGAATAGATTTATGGATCACAGGAAATTTATATGGGCCGTATTTAGCGAAGCAATATGATGTAAAAGGTTTAACAAGTGTTCACACTTTGAAAGAGGCCAAAATGTATATTGCCTTCAACCTAAACACACCCAACAGTATCATCGACAACCTAAACAACACCCTAAAAAAGATGAGAAAGGAAGGTTTCCTAGACAAAGTTTTCAACAAATACACCAATTAGCAAAGCAATTCACACGCACACTAATTAGGCTGGGATTGTTAAACCTTGAAAATTCTTTTACATATTAGTTTTCCGGCTTATATGTTACTAACAAACGAATTGCACTCACTACAGGCTTACACGACTCTTTTAAGGTCTTAATAATATCGTCATAGTGCTGTTGTGTTGCGGCAATATCTTCATCGCTAATAGCGTTATTGCGCTCTTGTAATTGCTTAATCCTCAGCATTTCTAAATTAGCACGTTCTTGGCACTGTTTAATCGACTCATCGACAATACCTTTCATTTCTGTTGCCGCTAAGGTTTCAGCTTGTTCCGTCAAAGATGAAATAGTCTGCCGATAGTCACCTACAACTGCCTTACAAATTTGCTTTGTTGCCGTTTCGACCAATTGATTGAGCTGCTCAGAAGGGAGGGCTTTACTTAGGTTACTTGGGTTTTTATCGGTAACAACAATGCGCAAACCTGACTCTGTTAAATAACGCTGTGCTTCCTCCGCAAGACTCGATTGAACAGAAACAGAAAAAAGCACTTCAACAAACAGCATACCCGGTTTTAAGCTTTTATTCGGCAATAAACCCACACTGGCTACGCCTAATTCGGAGATACCAATCATCTCTGCTAAGCCTTGCATTAAGGGATGATCCCAAGTGATGAATTCAATATCTTCTCGCGCAGTGGCCGTTGCTCTATCAAAGGTAATTTCACAACCCTCAATAGGAATCCCGGGAATCATCGGTACTAACATTTGATCAGATGGCACTAATCGAAAACGCGTCATATCCAATTGCTCATAATGTAAGTTGAGCACATCTGTCATATTTTCGAGTAAATCTTGTGGATTATTATCCGTTTCAACTTGCTGAATTTTTTTAACCAGATCATTAGCCTGAGGCTGGCGGCAACTGTTCATTTCTAACAAGCGGTCTCGACCTTGTTCCAAACTCTGCAATAGCGAAGACAACTCAGATACCGCTTGCGTTTCAGCTTCATCTTGATTATCTAAATAAGCTTGATACCACTTATCGTGTACCACACCGGCTGCTGGATTAATTTTTTCAATGGAAGAAAGCACATCATGGTACCAATGCAAACGATGTTCCGCGGACTCAGAATCGACGCAAACATGAATTTCAATATCTTTCTTTTGGCCTATACGATCTAAGCGACCAATGCGTTGCTCTAATACATCAGGGTGATCGGGTAAATCCCAACAAATCAAACGATGACAAAATTGAAAGTTGCGCCCTTCACTACCAATCTCTGAACACAACAATAAAGGGGCACCCTCTTCTGCATCGGCAAAATAAGCCGCCGCGCGATCTCTTTCAACCAGTGTCATATCTTCATGAAAAACAGGACAATCAACCCCAGTTTTACGGTAGAGCCATTCTTTTAAATCAAGAACATCATCTTTATCATGAGTAATCAGCAAGGCTTTGTCTTCACTATGCTGTTTAACAAACTCCTTTAACCAATGTAATTTTTGCTCTTTTTTATCAGCATTAGTTTTATCGCCATCAGCGTCCACACCGTTTTCAATTAAGTTATGCTTAATTAATTGGCGCTTAGGAAAGCCCGCCACCCCATGACGGGTATTTCGGTACACCATGCGGCCCGTACCAAAGGTATCAAGCAACAACTCAAGTAAACTTTGCTTGGTCATAGATGCATCTAGACCAAAATCAAAATGCTGGCGTAATTGATTTAACTGCTCTTCTGTTACCTGACCCGAGCCATTGGAATCGTCATCGAGTAAGGCTTGCAAATCTGATGCGAGGCTTTGATAGTTATCATACGCTTTTTCAAATTCAGAAAAATCATAAAACTTTTCTGAATCTAATAACTGCAAACGAGAAAAATGACTGGCTAAACCTAAGCGTTCAGGCGTTGCAGATAATAGTAATAGATGTGTTGCGTGCTGAGACAACTGTTTTAGCGCTGCACCTAGTGGGTTCTCTTCAACTAAATCGAAATGATGCGCCTCATCAACAATGACCATATCCCAAGCATCGCTTTCGAGCACACGGGCATCTTCAATAAATTCATGGGGAGCGATAAACACACGTGAATCTTGGCAGTCTGTTTCTTCATCCACCAAACTAGCATAAATTGAAAAGCAACGTAGTAGCTCAACAAACCATTGTACACATAAGGCCTCAGGCACCAGTACTAGAACACGGCTCACGGTATTCAGTAACTGCAAACGCTGCAAAATCAAACCCGCTTCAATCGTTTTACCTAAACCCACTTCATCGGCTAACAAAATGCGTACGGGTGTACGACTTGTAGCTGACTGAGCCACATACAATTGATGAGGCGTTAAAGTAATACGTGCCCCAACTAAGCCTTCAAGATCAGAGCGTAGCCATTGTTGATGCCCTTGGGAAAGCTGCTCACGTACATCAAACCAACTGGGCTTATCAAGCTGTGCGGCGAGTAAGCGCTTTAGAGGATGATTAAGCTGCACACTGGATGCTAGCTGCGTCTCGGGAATAGGATCACCGTCTTGATTCATATAGATCAATAAATCATTGATCGCTTCTACACGGCTCACCTGATGACTGCGACCATCTTCGGTCTCAATCGTGTCTCCTTCAGCAAAAATAGCACGGGTGAGTGGTGCATTTTTGATGGCATATTGGCGTGATTCGCCCGTGGCTGGAAAGTCTAATGTTAAACGGCGGCCTTCAACTGCCGTAATCATACCGAGACCAAGAGAAGGATCGGTATCAACAAGCCATCGCTGGCCAATTTGCGGGTTTTGCATAGTAATATTGAGTCGTGCTTTTAGGTGAAGAGTTAAGGTAATACAAATGAACCAAAGAGGGCGCGCATTCTAACAGAAGCGAATGAAAAAAATGAGACTATTCACCCGCTAATTTACTTGTTCGTACTGATAACTAAAAGGCTTCGCTATGGCTGATAAGGAGACGGTCCAAAACCTTAAAAAGGTAATGACGAAATAACTGCCAATGTCTCTTGCGTTAGAGGGTGTGTAAATTCAAGTTTATGTGCATGCAAGCATAAACGAGAGTCATTGGCTTGTGGTGTTTTGAGACTAAAATTAGGGTGATAGAAAATATCACCCATAATAGGATGCCCCAAAGCCTGCATATGTACCCTTAACTGATGAGAACGACCGGTCAAAGGCATTAATTGAACACGAGAACAGTCTTCTTCGACATCATAATCAATAAGTGTATAGCGCGTTTGTGCTGGCTTACCTGACTCATGACACACTTTTTGTACGGGGCGGTTTTCCCAATCACAGATCAAGGGTAAATCAATCTCACCTTCCGTTTTTTCTAAGCGGCCACTGACAAGGGCATGATAAGTTTTTTGTACAAGGCGCTTTTCGAATAATTTCCCCATCCCCACTTGGGCCTCATGACTCAAAGCAAAGGTGACAAGACCTGATGTCGCCATATCTAAACGATGTACAACACGGGCATTAGGGTGACTTTTTAACAGCCGATGATAGAGGCAATCCTGCTTCTCCGGACCTCGCCCCGGCGTGGTTAATAAGTTTGTCGGTTTATCCACAATAAGCAAATGCTCATCTTCCCACACGGTGGATAAGGGTGATGTATCTGGGCGATACTCAATATGATCTAATACTCTCACAACTGAATCTCTATAAGCTTACAAGCAAGCATCTCAAAGTAATTCACAAAAGTAACTCATAGTAGTTCTACTTTTTCTTTACCACAGCGTTCGCATTTTGAGCGAGTCACTAACTTGCCCTGCTTCACGTCAAACTGCTGCTTCACCACGACCTTCCACTTATGAAAACCATCTCGACACAGGCTCTTACCCTTGTGCTTCTGCCACGGTGTTTTCTTTTTAAACTGAATTACATCGCCCATTCTATACGCCCCATCACGCCCTACTGGTATTGTACGGAGCAGATCGCTAGAATGTCACCCCTTTAGAAGGCTGCCTATTTAGATAGAAGGCTATCTCTTTTCAGGCTTCTATTCCGTCACCTTAATTCTACCTTATATAAAGCATTATCAATGAGTATTCGCGACCTATTATCTGCCCGTTTTTCCATCGCCATGCAAGCTGCTGGTATTCCCTCTGACTGCGGGCCTCATATCAGCCCCAGTAAAAATGCCAAATTTGGTGACTATCAAGCCAATGGCGCAATGGGTGCAGCGAAAGCGATGAAGCAAAAGCCCCGCGACATTGCTCAATCTATACTAGACCACCTTGAACTAGATGATATCGCTGAAAAAATGGAAATCGCTGGCCCAGGCTTTATTAACGTCTACCTAAAAAATGGCTGGCTGGCCACGCAGCTATCGGAGCTAAGGCAAGAACCTTTAAGTACAATCAAGACCGAATCGCCTCAAACAGCGGTCATTGATTACTCCGCACCTAACCTTGCCAAAGAAATGCACGTGGGGCACTTACGCTCCACCATCATTGGCGATGCCCTTGCAAAAATACTTGAACAACAAGGCCATCAAGTCATTCGTCAAAATCACGTCGGCGATTGGGGCACGCAATTTGGTATGTTGTTAGTTGAACTAGAAGAACAGTTAAATGAAGGCGAATCTGCCAACTTGGCGCTAAAAGACCTAGAAGGTTTTTATCAACGCGCAAAACAGCACTTTGATGCCTCCGACGACTTCGCCAATAAAGCCCGAGAATATGTCGTCAAACTACAATCAGGCGATGCCGGGATGCTCACATTATGGAATGCTTTTAAAGCCACATCACTGGAGCACAGCCAAGCCATTTACGAAAAGCTCAACGTCACTCTTACTAGCGAGGATGTTCGTGGTGAAAGCGCTTATAACGATGATCTTAGCGTGCTAGTAGATGAACTAAAGCAACAAGGGCTAGCTGTCAGCGACCAAGGTGCTACCGTTGTTTTCTTAGATGAGCTCAAAAACAAAGACGACGAACCCAGTGCCGTGATTATACAAAAACAAGGTGGCGGATATTTATATGCTACCTCTGATCTAGCGGCACTACGTTATCGAGCAAAGAAACTCAAAGCCGATCGCATTCTCTACTTTATCGACGCACGCCAATCATTGCACATGCAACAAGTATTTAGTGTTGCCCGTAAAGCTAATTTTGTCGATAGTAACATTAGCTTAGAACATCATGCTTTTGGCACCATGATGGGCAGCGATGGCAAACCTTTTAAAACCAGAAGCGGTGGCACCGTTAAATTATCGGACTTACTCGATGAAGCCATCGAACGTGCAGAAAAACTGGTACGCGAAAAGAATAGCGATTTAAGCGAAAACGAATACAAAGACATTGGCCGCAAGGTGGGCATTGGCGCAGTTAAATATGCCGATCTATCAAAGACACGCACTAATGATTACATCTTCAACTGGGAAACCATGCTCAGCTTTGAAGGCAATACTGCACCGTATCTTCAGTATGCTTACACTCGCATACAAAGCATCTTCCGTAAGGCCGAATTAACACCCGCAGACTTAAGCGGCGAGATACGAATCGAACACAATGATGAAAAAACACTGGCTATTAAATGCCTGCAATTTAGTGATGTCATTGATCAAGTAAGCAAAGATGCCTACCCACATTTACTGTGCACCTATCTTTATGAGTTAGCCAGTTTGTATATGCGCTTTTATGAATCCTGCCCGATATTAAAAACAGGTGTCAGCGAGACTGATAAACAAAGCCGCTTGCAGCTGTCTGACACCACTGCACAGGTATTGAAAATTGGCTTGGAGTTATTGGGTATTGAGGTGATGGATAGGATGTAGGGAGTGGTTTTCTTTTTTATTTTTAGGACAAGTTGAAAGCGAATAAAAGATTATTTAATTTAAAAAGAAGCAGGCCACTCTGAATAAACATAGAATGGGCGTGGATTCATGGCGGATATGAGGTTGTCGTAAATTTTTAGTTTCATCTTGCCTATGGGTACAATGGTAACGGTCTTATCTTTTTCACTTAAGGGGGCAAAAGTAATTCTTGGGTGGAAGAGCCTGACACGCTCATTGCTAATATTAAGATAGTAAGGATTGAGAGCGAGAGATAAACGCCAGTCTTGGTTTTGTTTAAATGCGATAGGACCATGTTCTCCAAGGCCCAAGGTGGTTATTGTCTGGTTTAAATAACCACTGGTTTGAAAGTAAGTAGAATCTAACATCAAGTCAGACCCATCTCCATAAACATAATGATAAAGCAATGCCGATGCTTCCGGAAAAGTAAACCGAGTGTAGGCCACACCGCTTAAAACGCTGATATTAAGCACGGCTTGATCAAAGAAAGATAAACTTCCGCTAAAGGCTTTATCAGTTAAGCTTTCAACATACGAATTGATACTCGTCTCTGTTTTCGCTCTCAAATTTTTAGACAATGGGTCATCAAGAGCTGTAATACTGATCGAAAATATCGAAGTAAGTAATAAGGTCAGCAGAATCAATACAATTACGGCTTTTTTCATTAGTAGATCTTCAACTAAAAATACATTATCTTACAAGTCTAAATAGGTAAGTGCGATGACAAAATCAATACCCCCTCATACAGAAGAAGGCGATAAACTCATACTATTTGATGGTGTCTGTAAGCTTTGCAACAGATGGAGCCAGTTTATTATTAAATATGACAAAAAGCATATATTTAAACTAGCCTCTGTTCAGTCATCTGAAGGACAGGCCATACTACGCTACTTTGATATGCCTACCCAAACCTTTGATACAATGCTCTATATTGAAAATGGCCTAGCATTTGAAAAAAGTGATGCATTTTTAAAAATAATCTCTCAACTCCCCTTACCTTTTTCACTATTGAGAATATGCAAAATCCTTCCTCCATCGCTAAGAAATTGGGGATACGATAGAATAGCCTTAAACAGATACACATTATTCGGAAAATACGACCAATGCATTCTCCCGAGCCCTGACCACAATAAGCGATTCTTATCTAGTGACAAACAAACTAACTAAAATTAACATCAGTTCGAGACTAGGCCTTGCCTTTGTCTTTTTCTATCACGGGTTTTTCCCCAAAATATTGCAGCTAAGCGCAATAGAAAAAGAGCTAGTCGACTTACATAACCTACCCATAGCAAGCGAAATATTGTCTCCACTGGCAGGGATATTAGAGATAGCGCTAGCAATAGCGATAATAACCTTAAGAAAATCCTTGCTACCAGTCTATATCGCTGCAGTAGCGTTAACTATTCTACTGATCGATGTAGCACTAATAAAACCAGAACTACTAACAGAAGCCTTTAACCCAGTGACAATAAATATAGCGAGCTTATTTCTTTGTTATATAATTGCAATTTCAGAAGACAAGACCACATTATAAATTTTTAAATAAACACATAGCACAACCCACTATTCCTGTATATAAGACTGAAATTCTTCAACGAGCGCATCATAAATATGATTTATTTCAGAAATGGGGTGGTGATTTTTATAATCACCTTTAAAAGCCCAAACATCGACCATAAAGGTAATATATACATCACCCTTACGGGCGTTTATCCATCCTCGGCATTTTGAATCGCCATACTTCGCAAAATTATTTTCAAGACGACTTTCGGGGTTATCTTTATCAAGAGGAGGAATACTGCAATAAGCTGTAAAAGGAACATCGGGAGGAATACTTTTATATCTAGTATTTTTAATTCCCCACACTGAATCTAGCTGTGCCATTCTCACCGACAACTCTGATGGCTTTTCAGGGTCGTCCCATTGATAACGGGGGTACCATATTAGAGGAAATTTTTTATGCTCTTTTGATCCATCCAACTTCCATCTTTCAAATGAACTATTATCAATATCACTAATAAAACCTGACCCTCTATAAAATACTTTTACAGGAAAAGCTTCTTTGATTTTATGAATTCCTTTCTCTATGCTCTCAGGAGGGGCATATAATTTTCCTTTATACCATCGATATTCATAGGACAAACTATGAATATAATCACAGCCTTTATCACTGTCATCAATTTTAGCTCTACGAATCAAATACGCAGGCCAAGGTAACTTTAATGTTTTATCGGTTTCTTTCGTCTTAGCAAAAACGTAATTACCAATCACTGGCAAGGGCTCACAAGCTGGACTAACGTTTAACCTCTTGTCGTCACTACACGCCAGCAGAGAAAAACACACACAAAATAAAAAAACCATTTTCATAGATCATTACCTTCTAGTATCAACTCAACACCCATCAACACAGTCCCCTCGATGGCTATAGTATATAACTTAGACCTCATAAAACATCCCCCTCCCTAAAAGCAACCGAGAAGCGCAAGCAAGAGCGGATTGAGCGAGGACTGTTTGAGCGCAGCGAGTTCCGCAGCGCCGCTCTTGGTGAGCATCGCAGGGGACCCGAAGGGTTGCGCTCTGGGAAAAATGGTTTTGGTTACTTTTGCCTTAACAAAAGTCACTCGCCATAAAGGCGAAAAACACAAATAAAAAAGAAATCACGCTAAGAGCTAGCGATCAAGCTCAACAGAATACCCCGGCAAACAATTCAACAACAACTTGCCATAGCGTTTGGTAATCAAACGCCGATCCAAAATAGTGATCTTGCCACTGTCACTCTCTTTTCGTAATAAGCGGCCACAGGCTTGCACTAATTTCATGGCTGCATCAGGCACAGTAATATCCATAAATGCATTACCGCCCTTTTCTTCTATCCACTCTGAAAGAGATGCTTCGATAGGATCATCAGGCACTGCAAAAGGCAGTTTGGCAATAATAACGTGGGAACAATACTCACCGGGTAGATCGACACCTTCTGCAAAACTAGCCAAGCCAAACAAAATACTGTGATGATCATTATCGATATACTTGTTATACGAGACCAACCTCGCCACCCTGGCGATGCCCCCGTGCATCAATATTTTTTCACGAAAATT
>JBOEGR010000022.1:0-75663 GCA_050633525.1 Cellvibrionaceae bacterium | reverse complement strand
AAACATCGCGCTCAATGATTCTTCATTGTTCAGGCGTCTAATCGCTTCAGCTAAGGTGCCGGTTAATGTGAGCTGGCGAATACGTGAACATTGTTTAGCTTCTTCACTTAAAGGAATGGAGTCAGTGACGACCAATTCATCGAGCGAAGAGTTATTTAAATTGTCTAGTGCTTTGCCAGACAATACTGCGTGTGTCGCGTAGGCCACAACTTTAATGGCCCCTTCTTTTTTAAGTGCAGTGGCGGCGTTACACAGTGTTCCGGCAGTGTCGACCATATCATCAACTAGGATACAGGTGCGATCTTTGACTTCACCGATAAGATTCATCACTTCGGCAACATTTGCTTTAGGTCGGCGCTTATCAATAATGGCAAGGTCGATATTAAGTTGTTTGGCAACAGCACGGGCACGAACAACACCACCAATATCGGGTGACACTACTACTAGGTTTTCATATTTTTGTCGGTTGATATCATCTAGCAATATGGGGGCTCCGTAGATGTTGTCGACAGGTACATCAAAAAAACCTTGAATTTGCTCAGCATGCAGGTCGATCGTGAGCACTCTATCAATACCGACATTGACCATCATGTCCGCGACTATTTTTGCTGTAATGGGGACGCGAGCAGAACGAACGCGTCGATCTTGCCTAGCATAACCAAAGTAAGGAACAATTGCGGTGACTCTTCCGGCAGATGCTCTTCTTAAAGCATCTACTAGAATAATCAATTCCATCAAGTTTTTGTGTGTAGGTGAGCAAGTAGATTGGACAACGAAAACATCTCTTCCGCGCACATTTTCATTAATCTCAATAGCTATCTCGCCGTCAGAGAATTGTGTGACACTCGCATCTCCTAGTTTCATCCCTAATTTTTTAACGATGTTCTGGGCTAGGCTTGGATTAGCGTTGCCGGTAAAAACCATGAAGTCTGACACGGGAGGTAACCTATTTATCTTTTAATGATGATTGACGGATGATAACGTAAACCAAAAAAGCCGCTAAGAATAAATCATGGCGGCTTATTAACTATGTATGGCTGGGGTGGGAGGACTCGAACCTCCGCATGGCGGGATCAAAACCCGCTGCCTTACCACTTGGCTACACCCCATTAGAGTGGCTCTTGATCGCTTAGAATCGTCTAGAGCTTTTATCTACAAAGTTTATGGTTGCTTGCATCTATTGAATACAGCGACTTGAATTACTTTGTTTTTACCTTTTTGGAAGTACCTCAAGAGCAGGTGAATGGTTGATGCCTTTAGCAGCAAAGCATTCCCAATAGTCAGGTACTTCTCTCAGAACCGCTTTTGCTTCTTCTTCGCTATCAAAGTGAGCAAAGATGCAGGCGCCTGTCCCTGTTAGTCGAGCTAGAGAGTATTTATTAAGCCATTTTAAGGCCTTTTCTACCTCTGGGTAGCGCTGACAGACTGTCATTTCACAGTCATTTTGGCCGCCCTGCTCGAAGAAGGCCGCTACTGTAATGGCGAGGGTGTCTCTTGTCAATTCTTCGCACGAAAAAATATCCGCTGTGGAGACATGACAGTCGGGTTTTATGACGAGAAACCAGTGTTCAGGTAAATCTATGGGGCTTAACTTCTCTCCAATTCCCTCAGCCCAAGCAGAACGCCCTTGGATAAATACGGGGACATCGGCTCCAAGTTGAAGACCTATGGAGCAAAGTTCCTCATTTGGCAGGTGGAGTGACCATAGTTCATTCAATGCTAGTAGAGTTGTGGCTGCATTCGAGCTGCCTCCCCCTAAACCGCCTCCCATTGGAAGATTTTTTTCGAGATGAATATGGGCCCCTTTGTTAACTTTGGCATGGGTTTGTAGCGCACGCGCTGCTCGAATAATGAGATTGTCATCATTTGAGACCCCTGCTAATGTCGGTTTTAATACGATCTCAGGACTATCTTGCGCTACGAACGAGAGCGTATCGCCATAGTCTAGTAGCTGAAACAGGGTTTGTAATTCATGGTACCCGTCAGCCCTTTGGCCCAATATATGTAAAAATAAATTAAGCTTGGCTGGGGCGAGTAAAACAAGTGGTGAGGTCAGTGTCATCAGAGCTTAGAGTTAGTTTATTAATGTGCTATTTCAAGATATTGCTTTAATGGGCTATTTTACAGTATTGCCCATTTACGAATAATCATAGTGAGCCTGGTTTCACCTTGTTGAGCAACGATTTTCCCAGGCAGTAGCCATTCATCTACTTTTTTATAGCGGCTGTATTCCATAGACCATTGTGCTTGTTGGAGGTTTTCCAATAAACCTGTTGGGGTTTGCTTTTCTGAAGTGATTTCAGCGTTGGGTGTAGGAATACCTCTTATCCAGAATTTAAGGTCGTGTAGTGGGAAATCCCAACCAAAGGTTTCTCTGATTAGGCCGGTAGCATCAGATGAGCTCAGTAAGGGCTTTCCGGGACGTTTAATGACGACGCGTTCAGCATTACCATAAATGATGCCGCTACCTTGCCCTAGAGGTCCTTGTACACGAATACGGTAGGAGGTATCTAGTTGTTGCCATGTGAGTGATACGCTGCCGCTTTGAGTGGGTACTTTGATGCCGAGTTTAGCGGTAATTTCCCATTGTTTAGGAGGAGGTGTTTGGTTTCCCTGCAGTTCTATAGTACTGGGTTGGGGAGGCGATTGGGCACAACCCGCTAGAAATACGATGGTAATAAAGAATATAAAAAAGTGGTGCATGGTGGGCTGTCTTTTATTAGCTCTTTGGTATGGCTTATGAATTCGATGGCTGCCTAGTTTGATGGTTTAGCCTGTAGTCTCTCCATAGTATCAATAATTCGACTGTCATTGGGGTTATCTTTCAGGTTATCGGTCCAGATTGTACGTGCTTCTTGCTTCTTGCCATTGGTCCATAGCGCTTCCCCTAAGTGCGCAGCTACTTCTGGGTCAGGAAAGAGTTCAAATGCTCTACGCAAGTAATCAATCGCTTCGTCAGTTCGGCCTAATTTAAAGAGTACCCAGCCCATACTATCCATAATAGCGGGGTCATTAGGCTTGAGTTCAATTGCTTTTTTGATCAGTGTGTAAGCTTCGTCATGTCGATCTGTTCTGCTTGTCAGGAAATAACCGAGTGCATTTAAGGTTGAGGCGCTTTCAGGCTCAACATCCAAGGCGTGACGTAAGTCATTTTCCATTAGAGTGAGTTGATTGGTTTGCTCATATAGGCTTGAACGGCTGTAACGCAAATTAGTGTTATCAGGGTATTCGTCAATTGCTTGCCCTAATATCTTGATGGCAGCTTGCGTTTGCTCCATTAATACGAGCACTTCAGCTTCAGCGGCATATAGTTCTGGGCGACGATTCGGTGTCCTTTCACGCAGCTGCGTGAAATGATTTTGAGCCTGATTGAGATTGCCTTGCTGAGCCATAATGCGTGCTGCTCTGCTGTGAGCAGGTACATAATCTTGCCCAGCTTTGACGGCTAGGTAGTACTGTAGAGCTGAAGTATTGTCGTTGTTAAGCTCTGCGAGATTACCTAGATAAAAGTTAACGGTATCGGGGCGATAATTCTTCTTTAGCAAGCTCTCCAGAATACCTTTAGCCTCATCTACTTTCTTAACTTCCAGTGCGATGAGGGCTTTGGAGAACTGAATATCTAGGTGTTGCGGTGATTGCTTCGCTAGTAAGCTAAATTCTTCATAGGCCGCATTGATATCCGTTTGGGTCAACATACGGGCATAGAGTAGCCGTAGCCTATTATTATCGGGCTGTTCACTTAATAATATTTTAATCTTTTCTATGGCTTTTTCATTTTGTTTACTGGCTTGCAGTAGGCGAATCTCTTGCATGATGGCGGGCAGATAGTTTTTATCTTGGGCGATAGCATCTTCTATTGTTGCGTAAGCTGTCGCAGTATCTTGCTGTGATTCATACAGAACGCTGAGGCCAACCTTCAATGCAACATAATCAGGGTAACGTTTTATCAACTCGATATAGCGTTGAACTAAGGTTTGCTTGGTCAGGGTGTCAGACGTACGGCTAAAATTGGCAATGGTTTCTGTAATGGCTGCTCTTTTATTCGCGTTTTGTGTATTTGAGCCGTTTTGTGTTGATGTGAGCTCAAGTATCTTCTCTGCGTAAGTCAGTGCTTGCAAGGGCTCACGTTTTTCAATGTGTGCGGTTGCCGTGATGGCATTGGCTTCAATATCGTTTGGAGTTTGTGCGAGCCATAATCTACCCATTTCTAAGGTTTCATCATGTTTTCTAAAGTACTGTGATAAGCGTGCTGCGCGTGCAATCACACCTAAATCGCTGGTGGTATTGGCTTCAGCAATATAGTTATCCAAGGTAAGGTCATATTGTCGACGGCTTGCTGCCATCTCGGCTACGAGCAATGAATAGAGTGTGTCGATTGAGAAATTGCTGTATTGAGTGGGGGATTCAATTCTTGTGCTAGTACTTGGATTGTTTGTTTTTATTGAGCTCGATTGAGTTTGATCATTTATAGGTGGAATAGGAGGAGACGTACTACATGCACTAAGAGCAAGTAAGAGTAGCCCAGAGGATAGTATTTTATTGTAGGCCGAAATATCGGATAAGACTCTCGTTAAGTCTCTCATTGCCCATTGTCACCATTCTAGCGATTAATCTGAATATACGATCTGTTTAAATCGAGCTAAATACTCGAGCTAAAAGATGTGGCAGTTCTAACTGATCTAACACATATAGTTTAGTGTAAACCCGATGTGCACAATTCGCCAAGTGTCACTTGAGTTGGTCACTAGGCTATTTTTTCTTCAAAGTAAGGTTTTAATTGAATCTACAAGGTATTTAATCACCTTGACTTGCTATTGTCTGCTGGTATGCGGACAATAGGCAATTGTCTCGATTACCTCTTGTTTTGCATGATTCCACTGTTAGTTATTGGTCTTAATCACGAAAGTGCAACCCTTGAGCTCAGAGAACGCGTTACTTTCGCGCCTGAGTCTATGGTGCCCACGCTTCAGCAATTGCTGAGTGAAACTGCTGTGAGTGAAGCGGCAATCTTGTCGACATGTAACCGCACAGAGTTATACCTTAGTACAGACCTTAGTGATATTAGTTCCCCGGCTCTAGAGGGCGCTATCGTTGGCTGGTTGGCCCAATTTCACCAATTAGACCCCCAATTATTATCTGATCACTGCTATATTCACAATGATGTCGATGCGGTCAGTCATATGATGAGAGTGGCTTGCGGCCTCAACTCTATGGTGTTAGGTGAACCGCAAATACTAGGGCAGATGAAGTCTAGTTACGCTGTTGCACAAGAAGCTACGGCTTTAGGGTCGGAATTACACAGTGCATTCCAAAAAGTCTTCAGTGTCGCAAAGCAAGTTCGGACGGATACAGCAATAGGCCGTAACCCTGTTTCCGTTGCTTATGCAGCGGTTCATTTGGCTCAGCGCATTTTCTCTGATCTAAAGCAGGATACGGCCTTGCTGATTGGCGCGGGTGAAACGATTGACTTGGTTGCGCGCCATTTAAAAGAGCAAGGCATTGCTTCGTTAATATTCGCTAATCGCACTTTAGAGCGTGCTCAGGTGTTAGCGGATGAGTTTTCAGCCCAAGCGATTTTACTCTCAGATATACCCGATTACTTGGATAAAGCCGATATTGTTATTTCCTCAACTGCTAGCCAACTCCCGATATTGGGTAAAGGTGCGGTCGAATCCGCATTAAAGCAGCGTAAGCACAAGCCTATTTTTATGGTAGATATTGCTGTTCCTCGTGATATCGAATCTGAGGTGTCGGAGTTAGATGATGTGTATTTGTATACCGTCGATGATTTACGTGATGTGATTGATGAAAATAAGCAATCAAGAGAAGCTGCCGCAAAAGACGCACATTTAATTGTTGAACAGAGTGTGGCTGATTATATTAAAGAGAGACGTTCACGCCATTCTGTGGCTGCTATCAAATCCTACCGTGCAGGCGCTGAACAATTGCGCGATGAGGCTTTGCAAAAAGCCATGCGTGATTTGAATAATGGTATTCCTGCTGAACAAGTGTTGCAGCAGATGGCAAATAATCTCACTAATAAATTATTACATACGCCAACACAGCAATTAAAGCATGTGAGTGAAAATGGGCCTGAAGAATTGATCGCACTTTCGCAGCGTTTGTTGGGTGTTCCAGATGTAAATGCCCAATTACCTGATTCTATCTCTGAAAAAGTGGCTTTGACACAAGCTAATACTAATACATTGCTATCAGCCGATAAGCTGAATAAAAATAAATAGCTGGACTGTTTTGCATAGATGGTTTTGCTTTTTAACGCTACATTTTTTGACACTATTATTGAAACTCTACTGAATTAATTTTATGAAAGATTCCATTCGCCTTAAATTAGAAACACTACAAGAGCGCTACGTTGAAGTCGGCGCTTTGCTTAGCGACGGTGATATTATCGCTGATCAAAATCGCTTTCGTGAATTGTCGCGCGAGTATGCGGAGCTTGAGCCTGTTGTGAAATGTTTCGACGAGTACCAGCAAGTTTTATCTGATATCAAAGAGTCTAAGGTATTGCTTAATGACAGTGATGCCGACATGCGAGCAATGGGCCAAGAAGAGTTAAAGTCTGCCGAGGCAAAGCAAGAAGTACTCGACTTAGAATTGCAAAAATTACTATTGCCAAAAGATCCCAATGATGACAAAAATGTGTTTTTGGAAGTCCGTGCGGGGACGGGGGGTGATGAAGCTGCTATTTTTGCAGGTGATTTATTCCGTATGTATAGTCGCTACGCCGAGAAAAGAAAATGGCGCATAGAAATTATTAGTGAGAATGCCGGCGAGCATGGTGGCTACAAAGAGGTTATTTCTAGAATTATTGGTCAAGGTGTTTACTCACAATTGAAGTTTGAATCGGGAGCCCATCGTGTACAACGTGTTCCTGAAACTGAATCGCAGGGGCGTGTACATACCTCTGCTTGTACGGTTGCGATCTTGCCAGAAGCCGATGCCCAAGCTGAAATAGAAATTAACAAAGCCGATCTACGGGTCGACACTTTTAGGGCAAGTGGTGCAGGCGGTCAGCACGTTAACAAAACTGATTCTGCAATTCGCTTAACCCATATTCCTACTGGTTTGGTTGTCGAGTGCCAAGATGAACGCTCGCAACACAAAAATAGAGCACGAGCGATGTCTTTGCTGGCTGCTCGTTTACAAAGTGCACAGCAGGAAGTCTCTGATAAAGAACGTGCGGACGAGCGTAAAAATTTGGTGGGGAGTGGTGATCGTTCTGAGCGAATTCGAACCTATAATTTTCCTCAGGGTCGAGTCAGTGATCACCGTATTAATTTAACGCTTTACAAATTAAACGAAGTCGTTGCCGGTGACCTTGACGAAATTATCCAGCCATTAGTTAACGAATATCAGGCAGACCAGTTAGCAGCATTGAGCGGCTCCTAAGGAGTTATTCAATACTTACTTAACTAAAACACGATAATGGATACAATCCGATCTCTTCTTTCGCTTCACGAATGTTTGCGTGAATCAGATACCTCTCGCCTTGATTGTGAGTTGTTGTTGTCTCGTGTGTTAAAAAAAGATCGCACTTATTTATACACTTGGCCTGAGAAAGCTGTCTCTATTGAAGCCTCAAAAGAGTATAAGCAATTACTTGATAGAAGAATGAAGGGAGAGCCGATAGCCTATATATTAGGTGAAAAAGAATTTTGGTCTCTCCCTATTATGGTAGATTCTAATACCTTAATCCCCCGCCCAGATACAGAGTTATTGGTGGAGACGATATTAGAGCTGATGTCGACCAGAGAGCATGACTCTATCTCGGTCGCGGACTTGGGAGCTGGAACAGGCGCCATTGGCTTGGCTTTAGCTAGTGAAAAACCGCATTGGCGTATTAGAGGATTAGAGCGGCAAGAGAATGCCTTAGCGCTAGCGCAAAAGAATAAGCAGAACTTGTCTTTAGACAATATTACCTTTCATTTAAGTGACTGGTTTGATGCAGTTGATGGATCCCAGTTTGATGTCATTGTCTCTAACCCACCTTACATTGATGCTTGTGACCGGCATTTGAGCGAAGGAGATGTGAGGTTTGAGCCTAAGACAGCACTTGTTGCTGATCAGATGGGTTTTGCTGATTTAGCCTTCATCGTACAAACTGCTCCAAGATACCTACAGTCTGGCGGGTGGCTTTTGTTGGAGCATGGTAATGAGCAGGGAGAGCAAGTCTCCCATTGTATGCACGTTCACGGTTTTACTTGTGTGGAAACTCGCCTAGATTTGTCTGCTCAGCCGAGAGTGACTTTGGGTCAGTTTGTCTAGGCCTTTAATATCACCTTAAATCGATCGTTATAAAACGTGATATACTCCGGCAAAATTTCACATCTGCTCCATTGTTTTGGGTATTGAAATTGACATTAACCAAGTTTGGAGAGTAGGTAAAACATTGTTTAAAAATTTATTTAAGAAAAAGAGTGATGATTCAAGTTCGAATCAAACTGCTTCAGCGAAGCCTTCGTCCAATAAAGCCCACCCCAAAGAGCACGGCTCCAAAAAACAGCACTCTCAGTCTACCTCAGATCGCCCTCAAAAAACGTCAAATAAACGCCAACGTAAACCTTCTCATAAAAAAGCCACACCCTGGAACTTAGATCAGTTTCCCGTCCCTGAAATAGAGGGCAAAACTCGTTTTCACGATCTTGGCTTAGAGCTACCTTTAATGCGAGCTATTGCTGATTTAAAATTCGAATATTGCTCGCCCATCCAAGCCCAATCGTTACCCAACACCTTAAAAGGCTTAGATCTACTAGGTAAAGCGCAAACGGGGACGGGGAAAACGGCTGCTTTCTTACTTGCCATCATTGACGACTTCTTAAAAAATCCGGTCACTGAAAACCGTTATGCGGGGGAAGCAAGGGCGCTGATTATTGCGCCTACCAGAGAGTTGGTTATTCAGATAGCCGAAGATGCAAAAGCACTAACAAAATATACTGATCTAACAGTTCATACCCTAGTCGGGGGCATGGATTATGATAAGCAAAAGCGTAAGATACAAAATCAACTGGTTGATATTTTGGTTGCCACTCCAGGTCGTTTACTCGATTTTGCCAGTAGTAAAGATGTATATCTGGATCAAGTAGAGGTAATGGTGCTTGATGAAGCTGATCGTATGTTGGATATGGGCTTTATTCCTCAGGTGAGGCGTATTGTGCGTTTAACGCCTAATCGTACTAATCGTCAGACCTTGTTCTTTTCGGCGACCTTTACAGAAGATGTTATGCGTTTGGCTGAGCAGTGGACTTGTGACCCTGTCAGCGTTGAAATAGAACCAGAAAGCGTTGCGACGGATACCGTCTCTCAAACAGTATACCTTGTGTCTACTGAAGAAAAATTTACGGTGCTGTGCAACATAGTGAAGCAGTCCAATGTTGATAGCATGATCGTTTTTGCCAATCGACGTGATGAATGCCGCCGCCTTCATGAAAAGCTACAAAAACAAGGTTTTAAAGTCGGCTTATTATCGGGTGAAATAGCACAAAATAAGCGTGTTAAAACGCTAGATGCCTTCAAATCCGGACGTATTAAAATATTAGTTGCTACCGATGTGGCTGGCCGTGGTATTCATATCGATGATATTAGCCATGTCGTCAATTATACTTTGCCAGAAGAAGCTGAAGATTATGTTCATCGCATTGGTAGGACAGGACGCGCCGGTAAAGATGGTGCTTCCATTAGCTTTGCCTGTGAAGATGATGCATTTAGATTACCCGCAATAGAGTCTTTGTTAGGCGATAAGATTGCTTGTGAACAACCCCCCGAAGCATTACTCACGGTGCTTTAGTCTTTTTTTACCCCCTTTTACCTTAATTAATTCGAAGAGCCATCAGTCTATTTAATATAGGCCAATGGCTTCTTGGTGTGTGGCTTCGCCTAATAACAAAGCCTCTTTTCCTTATTTCATTCTATCTGGCTTTTTTCTGGCGTAATCGTCGCCTTTTGCCCGACTTTGTCTACACTTAAGTCAATAACGTGTTTGTTGATAAGGTCCTGTAGCTGTGCAAAAAGTACTCATTGTTGAAGATAGTCCCATTGTTGCCAAAATATTGTTACATATGGCAAAACAGGAAATTGATCATGAAGTGGTTTTAGCCACTACTTTTGCCGAAGCTCGGTCAATATATGAAGAGCATGATGGGGCATTTTTTGCTGCTATTGTCGATTTGAATCTTCCTGATGCCCCAGATGGTGAGGTGGTCGATTTTACTTTAAAAAATAAAATACCAACTATTGTGCTGACAGGTTCTTTTGATGAAGAGAGACGAGAGTCCTTGTTGAGCAAAGGCATTGTTGATTATGTGACAAAGGAAGGCCGTTATTCATATCAATATGCTTTAAGATTGATTAATCGTCTAAGAGATAATGAATCAGTTACAGTATTAGTGGTAGAAGATTCAAGCACAACACGTAACTATATTACTGGCATGTTGCGCAGACATTTGTTCAAAGTAGTGGAGGCGGTTGATGGCATTGACGCGATAAAGGTATTTCTAAGTACTCCTGATATTAAGCTATTGATCACGGATTATAATATGCCGAACATGGATGGCTTTGAATTGGTGAAGAATTTACGCTGTAAATATGAAAAGTTTGATTTGATTATTATCGGTCTATCTGCAGAAGGCCAAGGTGGTTTATCTGCAAAGTTTATTAAAACCGGCGCGAATGATTTTTTAAGTAAACCATTTAATCCCGAAGAATTCTATTGTCGTATTAATCATAATATTGAGTCATTAGAATTGGTTGAAAAAATCCGTGATGTTGCCAATCGAGATTATTGCACTAATGTGTATAGTCGGCGTTACTTCTTTCAGCAAGGTGAAGAGCTGTGGCAAAATGCTAAGCAAAATAACACGCCGCTTGCGTTAGCAGTTATTAATCTTGATAATTTTAAAGAATTAAATGAGCAATATGGCAATAGTTTTGCTGATGCTGTCCTTAAAAATGTAGCAGCCATACTAGAAAAGACTTTATTTAGATTTACCTTAGCACGCTCTTCGGGTAAAGAGTTTTATGTATTACTTCCTGGTCTAGATAACATCAAAGCGGTAACCTTGCTCGATAAGGTGAGAGGTATCGTTTCTCGTGAAAATTTTGTAACCAGTGATGGTGAAACGTATGTGACTTGTAGTATTGGCGTTTCTAATAGTTTGCACGAACGTTTACTTGATCAAATTGCAAGTGCTGAGGAGCTCATGTTACACGCTAAAGAAGCCGGTAAAAATATTGTCTTTGGCGAAGAGGATGAGGAGCAAGAAAACGAATTAGGGTAGTGGTGTAGCGTGGATGTTTTACATCTACCCTAATTGTTAATCATTATAATAATCTGATTTGAATCCATCGAGAAATATCTTTTATTTCTTCCATGCATACGCTGTGATCCATTGTGTAGGAATGGTAATCAACTTTATAATCTTTTTCTTTTAATAAATCGCGGGCTTGCTCTCCTAATATTTCGGGAACAATCGTATCGAGAGAGCCATGCCCAATCAATATAGGCAATTCGCTATTAACAGAGCTATATTCTACCGACTCTTTGGTGGCAAAGTAAGTTGATAGTGCAATTAGTCCACCTAGTTTCTTGGGGTAGCTTAAGGCAAGTTCATAGCCTACGGCTCCACCTTGAGAAAAACCAGCAATAATAATTCGTTCACTCGGAATGCCATTTTCAATTTCCCGATCGACAAATTTTGCTACATCATTTGCTGATGCTGCTAATTGTTTTGTATCGACTTTACGATCTATATCGTGAGCGTAAATATCGTACCAAGCAGGCATTCTTAAACCACCGTTAATCGTCACGACTCGTTTAGGCGCGTGTGGAAAAATAAAGCGAATACCTAGATGGGATGGTAAATTTAGTTCAGGAATAATCGGTTCGAAATCATGGCCGTTGGAGCCGAGTCCATGCAGCCAAATAATACTGGCGGCGGGGCGATCATTGGTTTCAAATTCAAAAGCGTCTAAATCAGCCATGTAGCATTGTGTCTCTTAATTCAAAGCGCAGCATTATACATATGGTGAGGCAAGACATGAAAATTTTTTAGGGTTTCCAGTGTATTGGTCTTGCTTTAAGCTGTATCTCAAATATACCGCTGAAATCAACTGGATGATTAAAGCTAAGTTTCACCCTTGAAATAGTCCCATATCCCTAAGGAAAAACCTGGAAATAAATCAATGCCCATAAACGATTTTGCTAAATATAAAGTGAGTAAGCCTAAGGCTACGGAGAAGACAAGGAGGGCTAATATAAAAAGAGCCGTCATAAAGGCCGATATCCTCTGCTCTCTGTTGGATAAGGTTCGGCGGTTACGACCTAGCAGAAAAACATAATAAAAATGCCAGCGGGCAAAAGGGTAGGTAACTGTGCCTCTAAGATCAATTGGGTGTTTACCCCAGCTACGACTACCAATGGCTGTTTTTAAGTGAATTAATTGGATGTCTGAAAAAGAATCTGCCACTTTTTGGGGCATTCTTGATAATAGGTTTTTAATTTCGGGTTCTTCACGGATATCCTTATCCATTATATTTGCTGTATTTTCACTTCCCATTGAAAGGGAGTCCTCTACCATTTACTAAAAATAAGGCCTTAATATTGGATATAGGCTTATTAGTGAGATAACTTGAAGCGGCTAGTTAATTGGCCTAATGCTTCCGCTTGTGATGAGAGGTGATGAGTATGCTCTTCCAAAGTGTGTCTTGTGTTTTTAGTGCACTCACTTTGTGCGCAGATGTGCTCTACTTGGGTAGAGATATCATTTGTATTGTAGGAAATTTCTTCAACTGCAACGACGACTTGATCCATTTCTGCCGCAACTTTCTGAATATGCTCTTCGATAGATTCAAAAGACGACATGGCATTGTTGGCATTGTCTTGGCCAGAAGAGGCTAATTTGATGCCTTCTTCCATTAGCTTACCCATGCGCTTAGATTGATCATTGAAGTTTTTGATAATGTCGCCGATGCTACTAGTCGCGCTAACCGTCTTCTGAGCAAGTGCTCTTACCTCATCGGCTACGACTGAGAAGCCTCTACCAGCCTCACCAGCGCGTGCAGATTCGATGGCTGCATTAAGTGCTAATAGATTGGTTTGGTCTGCCAAACCATTAATCACATCAATAATACCGAGCATTTGTGAGCTTGATTGAGCTAAGTTCGTTACTTCTGTATGAGTATTTTCGATGAGGTCTACAATATTCACCATCGACTCAACACAGTCGTTGACTACTTTTCCACCAGTCTGAGTTGCCTTCGATGCAGATTGTGCTGTTTCACTTACATCGACAGAACGTTTGGCTACATCGTTAACGGCAATCGATATCTGTTGTGTGGCAACGGTCGATTGTTGTGTCTTTTGCTCGACCTCTTCACTGGTAATACCGAGCTGTTCTACGGCTTTTTCAAGTTGCTGTCTAATAGTGAGTAACGATTCATTACCATCGACTACTTTGGCTATAACACCGGATATATCCTCTACCATGTGATTTGATGCATCACGTAGTTGAGTAAATTCATCGTTCTCATTGTTGTTTGTTGAAAGCTGCTCTGAGAAATTGCCTTCTGCAACTTGTTTCAAAAAAGCTTGCATATGTTTTAGCTGAATGTTGAGTTGTCGAGCAATGCTACCAAGACTGATAAAAATAATAATGCCCACAACAAGCCCCGACACGCCAATGATAGTCATGGCCGCTTTACCAGCACTATCTGCTTCTTTTGCGACTTGTTGAATCACAGTTTCTTCTAAAAAGGCATTTTGCTGTTCAACTAGTGTGTTTAGGTTTTCTGTTACGGGTAGTAGTACCGTATTAATTTCTACTTCTTTGTCAACGAGAATACGTACACCCTCAAAGGCATTACGATAAGCTTTGATTTTTTTGCCAACAACATTGTTTTCCCACTGTAGTTGGATAGCGGTTTTTTCTAGGCTAGAGATGGCGTCTTCCATTTTGCCTTCATTTTCCTTGTCCTTAGTGATCATGTACTTACGTTGACCACTTACAAGATCACCGATGGGTTGTTCGATCATTGAAAATGAGATTTTTTCTAGAGCTGCCAGAGCTGTAAATAACTCACCAAGTTTACCCTCAGAAGGCGTAAATCCTAGAACCTGACGATTGTTTAACCACTCTTTACGTTGAGCGATATAGCTGGTGGTTAAATCATTGAGTTGATTAGCATAGTTGCTTAATTCGTCATTGTTTAAACCTGAGGCCTTTGTTTGCATTAGTAGCGATAGCTGATTGAGCGCTTCTAGGCTTTCGTTAAATGCACCGATGTTTTCTGCGGTTAAACTAGAGGCAGATGACTCGAGTTTTAATAAGTTAATCGTGAGTGATTGAGCATTTTGTTTATACTCAACAGCGATATTTTGCTTTTCAAAGCCACTGTTGACTGTATTGAGCCCCATAAACGCTGAACCAGCCACGATAAATAGGCCTACAAGCGTGATAGCAATCACAATTGTTAGTTTTTGTTTCCAGGAGAAATGTAAATTGATTTTTGGCAACTTCATAATTTTCATCTTCTGATGGTTAAACTGTCGCAGGCATTTTTGCCTGCTCTTCGAGGTATTTAATCTAAGTGTAGACAAGGATCTCCTAGTGCACCATTTTTTGTGCCATATCGTAGATTAATTACTGATTATTAGATCGGCAAGTATTTATAAAACATGAATGCGTTCGTGCCCTAGCCTAGAGACACTTAGCTCTATATATTTATAAGTGCATGAAAAATAAGAATAAAAATTCTTATTTGTTTTGCGGCTTAGGCATTTTATGATTTTTTATCTGTAAATGAGTAAACGGCACAAGCCCTGTTTTTTTACTTGATATTGTTCAGAATCTACTCATGTCTTTACTGTTTTTCTCGAAAAAGTCAAAAAACTGTGCTTTTGTGGGTGGCTCTATGCTCTTGTAGGTAATAGCCCTAGGTAATATGAGACCTAGTATTACAACTCGCCTTGGAAAGAAAGGGGACTATATCTTGCCAAGGGTTATAAACGTGGCTTTGTTGTTATGGATAACACATAAAAAATCTATTCCTTGTCTCGACATGGCGGGATAAAAACTAAGGAAGTTAAGCTTAAGCTTGGTAAGCCTTATCCTCTGCGATCAGTTGCCCAGGCCGAGTATTATTTGCGCAAAACCTATCGTCATGATCTACAACAAAAGGTTAAAGGCCTAAAAGCCAAGAATAAGTCACAACCAGAACATTTTATTAAACTTCAAAAAATAGGTGGCACAATATATCCATTCTATAAAAATGAAAAGCACTACATATAGCGTTTTAATCTAAAAAAACACAACTAAAACCATTGGTTTTATTACTTTTAGCCCCACCTATTTCTCAAATATATTATTAGGGGTGGCAATTGCACGATTACGCAATATTTGGACATGACAGATCATCTATCGGGCGCTGGTTAGGAATAGCCTCACTATTGATTTCTAGTGCTTTGTCACAATTGATAATTTACTTACACTCCCTCTCAGGTCTGCAAATACTCATTGGCGTTACAATTGCCACAGGCGCCATATATTTTGCTTTAGACTGGGTATTTAACAACTCTTTTTGGAGATACAAGGTCTTTGCCTCATTAATCCCTAATCTTAATGGTAAATGGAATATAGAAGGCCGTACATTGGATGAAAACGGTAATTCAAAATACGACTGGGAGGGTAGTCTTGGAATAGTCCAGACATGGAAAACGATAAATATTTCTTTGAAAACTCAAAAAAGTCAAAGTGACAGTTACACAGCAACTCTTCAAAAACTCAATACACCTGATGGTGGCTGGCGCTTGAGTTATAGCTACTGCAATACCCCCGAACTATCCCAATCGGCAGAATTAAAATCCCATAAAGGGTTTTGTGAAATCGAATTTGATAAAAATTTTAGTATGGCAGCTGCTAGTTATTTCAATAGCGGTGGGCGTAGGACTTATGGTGATATGAAATTGAGGAAAGAGATTGATGATTGATTTTGAAAAGAGGTTAAAGAGTTTGAAGGATAGGCGTCAAGGAACTAGAGAGCAGAACCTTCTTGAAAAAGGACATTACAGTTGGGACAGTAATGATTATCGAACGCGAGAGTCGTATGAAAAATTATCAGAATCCGTAGGCGTGCGCTATGCAATTGGTGCAATGGCTCCTGTTGAGCAAAACTCAACCAACGTCTCAATCTCTGAAGGAAATAGGGTTGCAGATACATTGATTTTAGGCTTAAAAGCTAGTGGGATAGATGCGACCAAAAGGCTCCAAGGGTCGGTCGCTTTAGATATTCATATCAAAGGACATTCCGATGTGGATATGTTAATAATGCTGAATAATATCGTTTTAGTAGAATTGCCAAAGCTAGATGGTTCTCAATGCTGGGCTTCAGATAATCGTCCAATGGCTGATATTGTCGCTGAGTTAAGAACGGAATCTGAAAGAAAGCTAACCTCTCGATATCCACAGGTTTATGTTGATTGTTCGAATAATAAATCTATTTCTTTAGAAGGCGGTAGTCTTCAAAGAAAAGTAGATATAGTTCCAAGCTGTTGGTACGACAGCCACAATTACCAGCGGTCAGGTCAAGAATACGATAGGGGTGTTAAAATTTACCACAAAAGTGACCATGCTTTGCTAGGTAATTTCCCGTTTACTCACATTAAGAATGTGAACGATAAAGATTACTTATACGATGGAAATTTAAAGAGGGTGATACGCCTACTAAAAAATATGGTTGCTGATATGCCAGATTATAAAAAAAGAGTGGCAAAAAATCTTTCTAGTTACGACCTTGCTGGAATAGCTTATCACATGAATAATGAGCTACAAATACCAAATTATATGTCGTTAGGGCTTGTTGAAAAAACACGGGCGCACTTATCATCTTTAGCTAACTCAAAAATCTATAGAGAGTCATTGGATGTTCCAGATGGAACTCGAAGAATATTTAATTCTGTAGACAAAACAGATGCATTAGAAATATTGGAAAAAGAGATTGATGATTTAACTATGTCTATCTTTAAGGAGTTAAAGCCTTTTACGGGTATATATAGCTCAGATGCACTAACAAGCAGGGTGATCACTTAATCTGATTAAGGTAAAATTATCTTGCCGAGTGATAGGGTTTGATATAATTGGCTTTGTTAAGCAAAATCACTATGAGACCAGTTCCGCCTACAACGATAAAGGGGATCCGTAGTAGGCCTTTCATCCATAATATTATGCTAATCACTATTGCTTGTTTTCCTTTAATTGGCTTAAAAGATTTATAAATTTAATTTTTGATAACCCTCTAGTTTTATATGTTATAAATCTTTTTTTGTACCCATAATCGACGGGGATAATAGCTTTAAAAATAGGGCCTAGTGGATGGTCGGCTGAGTTGGCACTTTCATATAAGAATGCTGTAAAAATACCGTTTTGAATCATATATATTTCATTGGATTCATTTAGTAAATTATAATCATGGTTCAATGCTTCATCATAAAACGATACACTAATAGAATGTTCTTCCCCATAGTAATAAATATTTTGGAAGGAATTTTTTCCTGTTGTTACCGGTGAGCCAATATGCGATATGTTAGCTAATAATGGGATTCTCAGGTTAAGGTCGATTAAGTAATGATGTATGATTTTAGTGTCAGGATTTGATTTTAGAGATACCAATTTCGCATATTGGTCGCACGATTGATTCCCGCATTTTATACCATAGGCAATGCTTTGCATGCTACATGCAGCGATTAGAATGCTAATGCATAAAATAATGGATTTAGTGTGCTTCTTTGTGATCATTGCTAGTGATATCCGTATGGTTGATATTATTCTCATCCAGTCTGTCTTTCAGTTTTTTTATCTCTGTTTCTTTATCAAAAATAATTTTGGTTGCCAAAATTCCCACAAGTGACATAGTAAAAACAAAAATAGTAGATGTATTATAAAATGACTTTATTATCAGCCATTGCAAGACAATAAAGGCAATAACAAAGCAACATCGGATATATGATGACGCAATAAACTGAATCCAACTTTCAATTTTTTTCATTTGTAATATTCTGATGATCTTGGTTTGGATGTTCTCATGTTTATCTCATCTCGGGTGTTCGATTGCTGCTTGCTTTGAACATAGGCAACCGTTGATCCTAATAAGAATAGTGGCAGGCCTTTGCTTAGGCTTTTACCATTCTTCCAGGCATCTTTAAGACCGCTAAAAGTAAAACCTACCCCTAGTAATGCTAGAAACTGAGTCATATTTTTCTGTTCTTTGTAAATTTGTTCTAGTTCTTCTGTCGATAATGCCCATAACCACCAATGGGGCTGAACGGACATATCCGTACAAAAATCTATTAGTTCATCCAAATCTGCCAGTGCAATATGCTCTCTACCATTTCTAATCATTGAAATGACTTCCATTTTTTGGAAGCGATCTAAATGTTGATAAAGAATGACACCACATAAAACAGATAACATATATTCATCACGCTTTGTTGTTATTTCCATGTCAAAACGCATCACTTTTGCTAGAGCCTCTACAATCCCCTTTGTATCACTGGGTAATTTATCGGGGTGATAAGGCAAATCTTTCACATTAGGCATTGCAACAGCCATGATTTATCTCCTTTTAAATTTTTGTGTTGGTTGCAGTATCAAATCCCACGGCTATAGGTGCGAGAGGTTTGTTGTTTTCGTCATAGGTTATGTATTTCATTTTTAAGCCAACAAAGCTAATTTTTATTTCTTCGATGGGGCGGTGCCTGCTAGATGCTTTTGTCGCCATTTCATAATGACTAATAATTGCATTTTGTAGGGTGTATTCCATATAAATATCCGATCCATCGCCAGCTCCAGTCTTCGTCAAATGGATTTTCATTTCTTTTCCGCTTCCACAGCAAGCGAGTAAAAACAATTTGGCGGTAGCCTTATCTATGCGTCGATGTAATGTTAAATCACTGATAACGGTATTCGAGCTCTCTCTATCGCCTTGTGTTGATGTGCTGGAAGTAATTTGCCGTTGGCTACCCCACGATACGTGATCAACCTCCATCCAGTTTTTATGATGCTTGTCTGATGCTTTTCCCTTGATGTCAGGGTGGAAGATAAAAATACTCATAAGCTAATCCCGCCTATAGATTTATATTATTTGAAGGTGTCGAATATAGCACAGGCAAAAAGAAAAAACGTAGTGACAAGGCACATAGTAACCTACTGTTTTTAATAGGATTTATCTATGTTGGATTATGTGCCAATCGCTGGAGGTGTGTTGTATGGTAGGGATAAAAGCAGGGCGCTAGCAAAACCCCATGCAAATAAGAGGTGGCTAGGTATAATGCATGCCTTTCATGGGGGCTCACGCTCTTCCTAGGTATAAACAAAGATTGTGTGCACGGATGTGTACACGATTGGAAAAGATTAGATGTCAGATCAGAATTTTATCAATAAAATCAATGCACGTAGAACTTTCGCTATTATCTCTCACCCCGATGCGGGTAAAACCACTATTACTGAGAAGTTATTGTTACTTGGGCAGTTGATTCAGGTGGCTGGTACGGTTAAGGGCAAAAAGTCTGATCGCCATGCCACATCCGATTGGATGACGATGGAGCAAGAACGTGGTATTTCGGTTACCTCATCGGTAATGCAGTTCCCCTACAAAGAGCGCATGGTTAATTTACTTGATACACCGGGGCACGAGGACTTCTCTGAAGATACATACCGTACTTTAACGGCGGTGGATTCTGCCTTGATGATTGTTGATGGTGCAAAAGGGGTAGAGGCACGAACCATTAAATTAATGGATGTGTGTCGCCTACGGGATACGCCGATCTTGAGCTTTGTGAATAAGATGGACCGTGATATTCGCGACCCCATTGATCTATTAGATGAAATAGAAGATGTCTTAAAGATTACAGCGGCTCCTATTAATTGGCCAATAGGCATGGGGAAGGAATTTAAAGGTGTCTATAACCTTTATACAGACACTATCCATGTTTTTCAGGGCAGTACCAATACCTTAACCGATGATGTACGCATCGAGGGTTTAGATAGCGAAGAAGCTAAAACTTTATTAGGTGTTTACTATGAAGATTATGTTGATGAAATAGAATTGGTACGCGGTGCCTCTCATGAGTTTGAGCTAGGAGCTTATTTAGAGGGCAAATTGACGCCCGTGTTTTTTGGCACAGCCTTAGCCAATTTTGGTGTTCGTGAGATGTTAGACGGCTTTGTCGAGTGGGCACCAGCCCCCTTGCCTCGCAAGACTGATGTGCGAGAAGTCCCCGCCAATGAAGAAAACTTCAGTGGGTTTATTTTTAAAATCCAAGCCAATATGGATCCAAAGCATCGCGACCGTATTGCGTTTATGCGTATTTGCTCTGGTACTTATACCAAGGGTATGAAGATGAAGCATGTGCGCCTCGGTAAAGATGTAAAAATTGCAGATGCAGTCACCTTTAAGGCTGGTGAGCGGGAAGCAGTTGAAGAAGCGACATCGGGTGATATTATTGGTTTACATAATCATGGCACGATTCAAATTGGGGATACTTTTACCCAAGGCGAAGCTCTAAAGTACACCGGTATCCCTCATTTTGCGCCTGAACTATTTAAGCGTATTCGCTTAAAAGACCCATTAAAAACGAAGCAATTACAGAAAGGCTTGCAACAACTCTCAGAAGAAGGTTCTACACAAGTATTTTTCCCAATGAATAATACCGATATTATTGTGGGTGCAGTGGGTGTTTTACAGTTTGAAGTTGTTGCCTATCGCTTAAAAGATGAATATAAAGTAGAAGCGATTTACGAACCCATTAATGTCACAACAGCCCGTTGGGTCGAATGCGATGATGATAAGGTGCTCGATAATTTTAAGAGAAAGGTAAGTGATAATCTAGCGATTGATGGGGGTGGGCATTTAACTTATCTTGCCCCGACTCGTGTTAACCTGAATTTGAGTCAGGAACGTTATCCTGAGGTGGAGTTTAGATCGACGCGTGAACATTAGTGGGGCGTTAGTTGATCTATTGATTGATAAGACTCGCTGTTAATACATCCCTGTACGCTCAATGCTGGCATCCATGCCATCATATGGTCTTATTAATCAATTGACCAACTAACTTTGAGGGAGGGGTGGGGATGACTATTTTAGTTACTGTTGTGTTGACGGTTGTGATTCTTGCGCTGTTGTTTGGTTTGTTTCTTTGGGTGAAGATGCCTTTTTATCGTGTTGATAAAGATAAAATGGTGAAGGTATTAGAGATGGTGTTGACAGGGCAAGCAAGGGAAAATGATTGGCGCATGGTGTTTGATATGACCATACGACATAATCCAGAGCTAGAGTCTTTAAGGCAGCAGGCCTTAGAAATTGAAGAGCAGTATTTTACTGGCCTTTCGGCGAATTCAGATTACTTATTTACTCAGCAGGGTTTAGGGAAGTTGGAAAACCTATTGCAAGCAGTTAAAAATATGGATTGAGCATTGCTATTTAATTTAGATTTCATCAAAGTCTCTTCTGATCAAAAATGATAATTTATTAAGGACTATAGATATATGCAAAAACAATTTTCCCCCGTTGCTCGTTTCTTATTAGTAATGGCAGCCTTTATCATTGTTGTGGCAGGTATGCGTGCTGCTGAATCTTTATTGGTTCCGTTCTTACTTTCTTTATTTATTGCGGTCATTGTGACGCCTTTATTGACTTGGTTAAATGATAGGGGGCTACCTAATTGGCTTTCGATTTTATTGATTGTACTGATGATTGTGGTGGCAGGTTTTTTCATTGGCACGATCGTAGGTTCTTCAATTAATAGCTTTCGCAGCGACTTACCTGAGTATCAAGCAAGGTTGGTTGTTTTGTCTGATGGCTTACAGCAAAAATTAGCCAGTATGGGTTTGACCATTGATCCTTCACAGTGGCGAGAAATATTTAACCCTAGCGCTGCTCTAGCAGTAGCCGGTAACACCCTGGGTGCCTTCGGTAATATTATGACGAATGGGTTTTTAATATTATTAACCGTCATGTTTATTCTCGCGGAAGAAGTTAACTTTAGTGACAAGCTTCGAACCGCTGTCCCCGGTGGTGATAAAACTGTTGCTGCACTTCATAGTTTTACGCAAAGCGTTAACAAGTACATGGCGATTAAAGTATTAGTTAGTGTATTGACGGGGCTGATTGTGTCTCTGAGCTTATGGTTGATTGGTGTCGATTACCCTGTGCTATGGGGCTTACTTGCGTTTTTACTTAACTTTATTCCTACGCTTGGCTCCATACTCGCTGCCGTGCCGCCCGTCTTGCTTGCTATTGTGCAACTAGGCGTACCTGAAGCTCTCGCCACTGGCGCCGTGTTCTTAGCCGTCAATGTTGTTGTGGGTAATGTTTTAGAGCCACGCTTTATGGGTAAAGGTCTAAATTTGTCTTCCTTGGTTGTCTTTCTTTCATTGGTTTTCTGGGGGTGGATATTAGGCCCCGTTGGTATGCTCTTGTCTGTACCGCTCACCATGACTGTAAAAATCGCTTTAGAAAGTTTTGAAGATACTTATTGGGTGAGTGTGATGTTGGGCTCCGGTGCAAACGTAGATAGCATGGGTGTCAATACTATTGATAAGCAAGAAGTAGCTTAATTTTCTATTCCTAAATTAACTGACGACAGAGTCATGTTTTCTTATCATTTTTATTAAAAACTCACTCTGTCTCAGTTAACATATGTTATTTGCTGGATACTATATCTACTACCCAAATTTCAGCAGATTCTGTTTTACTGGGATTGCGGAACCAGTGTACTGTATCTGAATTTTCAAACCATTGATCACCTACTTTAAGTTCGCGTTTATTATCCCCTCTATATTCATAAACTTCACCTTTGGTTACAGTAACGATACCTGGCTTGCCTTTGTGTGGATGTGGATGAATACCTCCGCCAGGCATTAGCACTATGCGACGAGCACGCAGGTCATAATCATTCATTGAACCGGATAGGTTATGAGCTTCTAGGTCAACCATGCCAACGGCTTCCCCTGCATTCACTAAGCCTACAGGCTTTTCATAAGGTTTATCTTCTGCATTAGCGGTAGATAATATTGCTGCTCCTAAGAAGGGCAAAGTCATTTTTTTGAACATAGATTTTTTTTGGGCGTGCATAACTATTTCTCCAATATTATGGTTATTTTATAAATAGATACAACTTGATTAAACGAGGGCAATGCTAGATAGACTATTCATACAATTGAGAATGAATTATTAGCATCATAGAGACTTTATTCTGTTTTAAAAAAATAAGAATAGGTGTTATTACGTATTTTATTTGCGGTTTTTACTTAAATTTTTGTTGATTTATTTTATCCGCCTGTAGTGTTCATAAAACGCACGATAGAAGGCTCTTCATCTAATTCAAAATGATGGCGCTCAGGTTTGATAGCCATTGCTTGGATGATGGCTTCTTTTAGTTTTACAGTATCCTCGGGGTAGGCTGTTACTATCGTCTTTAAGTCTACCGAGTGTTCATTGCCTAAACACAATAATAGTTGCCCTGTTGAGGTGAGTCTGACGCGGTTGCATGAGGCGCAAAAATTATTACTGTGGGGGGAGATAAAACCAATACGGCTATTTTGTTTTTGGTTGGCTTGTTTTATCGACCAATAGTCGGACGGCCCTGCACTTGCTATACACTTATCTTCTTTTGTTAATTGATATTTTGTACTGATAATATCCCGTAGTTCTGCACTGCTAATAAACTCTTCTTTTCTTTTGTGCTCACTAATATGACCCAGCGGCATCTCTTCTATAAATGAAATATCCATTGCTTTTGCTAAAACAAAATCGACAAGGTCTATGACTTCGTCACTATTACGATTTTTTAAGATAACGCTGTTTAGCTTAACCTTAATACCTGCATCAAGTGCGCTATCTATACCGTTTAATACTGTATCGAGTACACCTGTTCGTGTAAGCGAGTGAAAACGTTCAGGATGTAAGCTATCTAGGCTGACGTTGATTCTTTTGACGCCTGCGGCAAGCAAGTCGGGAACATAGCGCGTTAGCTGTGAGCCATTGGTCGTTAAGGTGAGTTCTTCTAAAGTTTGAATTTTACCCAAGTTAGCCAAGAGTTCAGAGACATTGCGCCTGATAAGAGGCTCGCCACCCGTTAACCTGATTTTAGATACACCAAGTTCACTAAAGGCTTGGGCAATGGTGGTCATTTCTTCTAGAGTTAATAGCTCCTCGCGTGGCAGGAATACCATTTCTTCGGCCATACAATAGACGCAGCGGAAGTCGCAACGATCCGTAACGGATAGGCGTAAGTAGTTGATGGTGCGGCCAAACTGATCAGTAAGCATAAGTTAATTAGGACTAGAGTAAGCTTTTTATAAGATGATATAGCTTTGTGTCGCAAAAGTGAGAAAAGTTTACTCTGACGCTAGCTAATTTTAAACCGCAGTCGCTAAATCATTGATCGCATATTGCTTAATAAGCTGCTTGATTTCGGGAATACATGAGCCGCAACCGGTTCCAGCTTCTGTGCATTGGCCAATGCTTTCTGTACTTGTGCAACCTTCTTCCAGAATCGCAGATTTAATTGTCAGTTCCCCGACTTGCTTACAGGCGCAGATTTGCTTACCGGATATCAAGGAGGGGGCGGCAACACCACTAAGGATAGAGCGTTGGATATCGACATCAAGACTACGGGTAAACAAACTATCTAACCAAGCATAATCACTGCTCTTCACTTTATCGGCAACAACGCAGACAGCCAGTAGATCACCATTGATGACTTTAGCTGATCGATAGCTGCCGGTATTCGGATTGTCAAAGGTAATGCTGTTACCTTCGATGGTAAAAATAGACAGCGCTTTTAAATGGCTTACCAATGTTGTGTCTGAATCTGCTTGAGCTAAGTAGTAAAAGGTTCCACTTTCAACCTTTCGCTTCACCCAGTAATCGTAATGCTCTAGGTTTATATTCATGTCGGCATTGTCATGTACTAACAATAAGGCTTCACTTTTTACTGACCAAGGTTTGATTGCCACGGGTGTAAATTTCGCCTCTGGCTGTCCCGATACGGGGTCGACATCAGGGCTGATAAGTGCGCACACTCGGCCTTCGCTGGAATCTACTGCTGTCCAGTGCATGGGCATAAATAATTGTCCGGGGTTCATTTCGCTGCTAATAACAACCCTAGCTTTTGCTTTTCCCCACTTGCTGCTCAGTTCGGCAATATCGCCGTCATTTAATAAAAAACATCGAGCATCTTGGGGGTTGATCTGTACGAAAGGCTCTGGTTTATGGGCGCCTAGTTTGGGCGTGAGCCCTGTACGTGTCATGGTGTGCCATTGATCGCGAATACGTCCTGTATTTAATACCATCGGATAGTCTTGACTGATCTCTGTCATAGGAGATCGGTAGTTGACCTTGACCATCGTGGCTTTACCACTGGGTGTAAAGAAGTCGCCATCAGCAAAGAAACGCTTGTGAGTAATCTCCTGATCAATGCTCTTTAAAGGCCATTGTTGAGGGCTAAGCTGATCGTATTGTTTGTCGTCTAGTGTTGCTAGTGGGCTAATATCCAAGTCCCGTTTGTCGCCGCCATCTTTATTATTACGGAAGCCGGTCATCTCTGCATATTCACGAAATACGTCTGCCGCTGATGTAAAATTAAAACCAGCATAGCCCATGCGTAAGGCCACTTGGCTCATAATCCACCAATCTGCTTTTGCTTGTCCTGAGCTGGCGATCAATTGTTTTTGACGTGATATACGCCGCTCAGAATTGGTCACTGTACCGGATTTTTCGGCCCAGCCCATAGCGGGTAATAAGACATCAGCACAACGAGTGGTATCAGTATCTGCAATGCAATCAGACACGACGACAATAGGGCAGGCCTTGAGTGCTTGCTTGATTTTATTCGCATTAGGCATGCTAACAACAGGGTTAGTTGCCATGATCCAAATAGCCTTGATTTTTCCATCGGCTACAGCATCAAAAAGTTCTACGGCTTTCAGACCGGGTTTTTTGGCGACGTTATTGCTTTGCCAAAAATCACTGACGGTTTGCCAGTGATCGTCATTACCAAAATCCATGTGCGCTGCTAACATATTGGCTAGGCCACCCACTTCGCGTCCGCCCATTGCATTAGGTTGCCCTGTAATGGAAAAAGGGCCCGTGCCTTCTTTTCCGATGCGACCGGTCGCTAAATGACAGTTAATAATACTGTTGACTTTATCGGTGCCAGCACTGGATTGATTAACGCCTTGTGAATAAACACTCAATACTTTATCTGTTTGAGCGAACCACGTATAAAAAGTTTCTAAGTAAGCGATGGGCACACCGATCAGTTTAGAAAGGGCCAAGAAATCAACGCTGCTATTTATACCCATGTCTGTATCTAATCTTGCGGCAGCCAGTGCATCTGAAAAGCCGACGGTATGCTGTTCTATATAATTATGATCAAGATGATTGTGTTCGGATAAATAACTCAGTAGACCATTAAAAAGCGCAACATCGGTACCAGGTTGAATGGCGAGGTGGAGATCAGCAAGCTCGCAGGTATCGGTTTCTCTCGGGTCTATGACGACGACTTTTAGTTCAGGCCTTTTTTCTTTAGCGGCTTTTAAGCGTTGGTAGGTAACGGGGTGGCACCAAGCTAGATTAGAGCCAATTAATACAACGAGGTCGGCTAGTTCAAAATCTTCATAACAATTGGGGACAGTGTCACTACCAAAAGCACGTTTATGTCCAGCGACACTGGAAGACATACACAAGCGAGAGTTTGTATCAATATTGCCACTACCCATATAGCCTTTAATTAACTTGTTGGCCACATAATAATCTTCGGTCAGTAATTGCCCCGACACATAAAAAGCAACGGAGTCTGGCCCATACTGTTTTATCGTTTTTGCAAAATTATCTGCGACATGATTAATCGCCGTATGCCAGTCAACAGTATTGCCTTTAATCGAGGGTTCCAGTAAGCGCCCATTGCTGATAACCGTTTCACCTAAAGCCAGACCTTTCGAGCACAAACGACCATAGTTGGCGGGGTGAGATTCATCCCCTTTAACGGTAACGAGGCCTTCTTTGTCTACCTTAGCTTCTATGCCACAACCCACACCGCAATAAGCGCATGTTGTTTTAGTCCAAATATCATCTTGCTGATCTTCAGTTTTCTGTTTGTTGTCTGACAAGGTCTTAACCCTAGATTAATTAAGTCATAAATAAAGTATTTGTTCATTTTGTAGTGAACATTGATTACTACGCTACTAAGCAATATCTAAACCAATTTGATTTTCAATATTAAGTTATTGATATTATTCATTTTTTTCAAACTTGGCTTATATCGAAAAACAATGGTTGTTTTGTTTTGGTGCGCTAATGCGAGGCTTGCACCAAAAGAAAACCAAATTAACCATTTAAATAAAGTGGAATTAACCATTTATCTAAAATAATGCACCTATATGGTGCATTATTTTATTTTTTTGATTCATTCATTCAATTCAATATTTTTAAGTTATTGATAAACATAGAGTTTATTTTTTTCGATTATCTCTGGCATCTAATTTGCTAACTGTTTTGATTAAATTAGTATCTGTAGTACCAGACTAGGAAGTAAGCAAGAGGAGAGCGACTTACTTGTCTTGGCTATTACGCCCCATCTTAACGCACTAACTGTTACGGCTTGCAGGCCGCTAGAGGAATTTATGAGTCAACCATCGAATAAACAACGTATCGTCGTCGTCGGCAATGGCATGGTAGGGCACCACTATGTTGAGACGCTTGCTAATACAGATCTCAATGTAGAGATTACAGTTATTGGTGGTGAGCCGAGACCAGCTTACGATCGTGTTCATTTATCAGAAGTATTCGATGGAAAAAAGCCAGAAGATTTGGCGATGACAACACGCGAGCACTATGAGGAGCTTGGTGTAAACGCGCACTTTGGTGATTTTGTTGCAAAGATTGATCGTGATGCTAAATCTGTTATCACTGAGGGCGGACAAACTTTCGAATACGATAAGTTGGTTATGGCAACGGGCTCATATCCGTTTATTCCGCCTATTCCTGGTGGCGATCAGGCGCATTGTTTAGCGTACCGAACGATAGATGATTTAGGCGAAATTAAAGCATCTGCTAAAGGAATGAAACGCGGTGTTGTAGTGGGTGGTGGTCTCTTAGGTCTTGAGTGTGCCAATGCACTTAAAAATTTAGGTGTTGAGGCTCATGTTGTTGAATTTGCTCCTGGCTTGATGGGCGTACAGTTAGATGAAGGCGGTAGTAAAATGCTACGCCGTAAAGTCGAAGCTTTAGGGGTGCATGTACATACAGGTAAAGCAACGCAAGTTATCAAAGAAGGCGAAGAGCATCGCTTGCGTATGGAGTTTGCAGATGAAACACATTTAGAAACTGACATGATTGTGTTTTCAGCGGGCATTCGACCTTACGATCAACTCGCACGTGATTGTGGCCTACAGGTCGGTGAGCGTGGCGGTATTGTGATTGATTACCATTGCCGTACCAGCGACTCAGATATTTATGCGATTGGTGAGTGTGCGGCATTAGGTAACTTTATTTATGGTTTGGTTGCGCCGGGCTACCGTATGGCGGAAGCGGCAGTATCTCAATTAAGCGAAGATAAGGTTTCATTTTCTGGTGCTGATATGAGTACCAAACTCAAACTACTAGGTGTTGATGTGGGTAGTATTGGTGACGCACATGGCCGTGCAGAAGGTGCTCAGCGTTATAGTTATTGCGACGAAAATGCTGAAGTCTACAAAAGTATTATTGTATCGGCAGACAATAAAAAATTGTTAGGTGCGGTGCTCGTAGGTGACTGTGATGACTACGATACTTTACTGCAATACATGTTAAATGAAATCGATTTACCTGATTCTCCTGAAGCCTTTATATTACCTGCAGTTGATGGTGCTGAATCTATTGGTTTGGGTGCGGACGCGCTTCCAGATACAGCTACGGTATGTTCTTGTTATGCCGTGACAAAAGGCGACTTATGTAGTGCGGTACAAAATGGTGCAACGACAATGGCAGCCATTAAAGACGTGACACAAGCGTCAACAGGTTGTGGTGGTTGTGCGGCATTAACAAAACAGGTGATGGATAGCGAGTTAGTTAAACTAGGGGTTGAGGTCAATAATGATCTTTGTGAGCACTTCCCTTATACCCGTCAAGAATTAGCTGACATTATTCGAGTTAAGAAAATAAAGACCTTTGATGAGCTTTTAGAGAGCCATGGTAGTGGTCATGGTTGTGAGATATGTAAGCCTACTGTCGGGTCCATCCTTGCGTCATATTGGAATGAATATGTCTTAAAAGAAGAGCATATTGGCTTGCAAGACACTAATGATGTGTTTTTGGGCAATATGCAAAAAGACGGTACTTATTCCGTTGTGCCTCGAGTACAAGGCGGTGAAATTACCCCAGATAAATTAATTGTACTAGGCGAAGTGGCTAAAGAATTTGATTTGTATACAAAAGTAACGGGTGGTCAGCGTATTGATTTATTTGGCGCCCAATTGCATGAGCTTCCTGCTATTTGGCGTAAATTAACCGATGCTGGTTTTGAAACCGGTCACGCTTATGGTAAATCTTTACGTACCGTTAAATCTTGTGTAGGTAGCACTTGGTGTCGTTACGGTGTAGACGATAGTGTTGGGATGGCGATTAATGCTGAAGATCGTTATAAGGGACTTCGCGCACCTCACAAAATTAAATTTGGTGTGTCGGGCTGTACACGTGAATGCGCTGAAGCACAGAGTAAAGATGTGGGCATTATTGCAACAGAAACGGGTTGGAACTTATACGTCTGTGGTAATGGCGGTATGCGCCCACGTCACGCCGACTTATTTGCAACGGATTTAGATGCAAAAACTCTGATTAAGTACATTGATCGTTTTTTGATGTTTTATATTCGTACGGCAGATCGTTTACAACGTACATCAGTTTGGTTGGAAAACTTAGAGGGCGGCTTAGATTACTTAAAAGAAGTTGTTATTGAAGACAAACTTAATATCGCTGAAGAATTAGAGGCTGAGATGGAAGCCAACATTGGTAACTATCAGTGTGAGTGGAAAACGACAATTGATGATGAAGAACGTTTGAAACGCTTTCAGCATTTTATTAATTCTGACGAGACAGATGATAACCTTGCTTATGTGGTTGAGCGTGATCAGCGTCGCCCAGCCTTTGAAGAAGAAAAAGCAGAAAAAATCAAATTGGTTGGATAATCTTTAACATTATTTTACAGAGAAAAAATATGAGCAATTGGATTACAGTGTGTAAAGAGTCAGACTTAATTGCAGGTACCGGTGTATGTGCTTTGGTTGACAAGGAACAAGTCGCTATTTTTAAAACCAGGCTAGACAGTAAAGTGTATGCAATTTCAAACTATGACCCGATAGGCAAGGCCAATGTATTGTCAAGAGGCCTGATAGGCTCGATTGGTGATGAGGTTGTTGTTGCTTCGCCTCTTTATAAACAGCACTTCAGTTTGGTGTCGGGTGCTTGCCTTGAAGATGCGGAGCAGTCAGTTAAGACTTATCCGGTACGTGTGTCTGGCGGTGAAATCCAGTTGCAAGCAGCTTAAAGCTTTATTGATACTCGTTTTATTCATAGATCTTGTATCAGAAAAATTTGTAGCTTAGAGCTACAAGCCATAGTGTTCTCTGCACTAGTTGGGGCGTTTGACGCCCCTTTTTTATATCTTATAAATAATAATCTTAGGAGATTCATGTGATGACCTAAGGTAGGCTTAATTTATTTTCATTTGTAATGATTTTTTATTGTTTTTTTTAGCGTGAATTCTTCATCAGTAGCACGGTTTTGGTTCTTTAAAGCCCATTGAGCTTACTCTGCTTTCAAGTCTATTTATAACCATTATCTATTTAATGTATCTGTGTATATAGTGATTAAGTCTTAGTAAGTCCTCGCATAAATGAGTACATTACTTATGCTAATGACTAGCAGTGTGGTGTCTGTCTCAATAGGCACTATTTTGTAACAAGGATAATAAGACTAAATGCTGTTACAAAGAGTAGGTTCAGGAGCGATAGGATGTACAGGATGAGAAGGTGTAGGTTGAGGAGGTGTAGTTTGGGGAGGTATGGGTATCGAAAATAAAACCTCAAACGCAATATTAGATTCACTCGATGCTCATATTGTCGTTATTGATGAGAAAGGAATGATTCAATATGCCAATCAGGCTTGGAGAGAATTTGCTATTGAAAATGGTGGAGATCAGAGAACAGATTGGTCCCAATTTAATTATTTATCTGTATGTCACGCTGCCGCTGAAGATGGCGATCAAGACTCTATTAATGTTGAAAATGGCTTAAACGCCGTTATCGAAAATAAAGTTTCCTTCTTTATTCATGAGTATCCTTGCCATGCTTCTAAGGAAGACCGTTGGTATTTGTTACGAGCAGTGCCTTTAAAGAACACTCCTAATCGCTTTGTTATTTCCCATCAAAATATCACCCGTAATAAGCTTGTTGAGAAAAAGGCTGAAAAGTTATCTTTAGAAGATCCTTTAACCGGTTTATATAATCGTCGAGGTTTAGATATGTTTGCCGCTGAAGAGTTTGCTCGAGCACTTCGGCATCAGACTGAAATTAGTATAGTAATTATTGATATCGATCACTTTAAATTTTATAACGATTATTTTGGGCATCAAGCAGGCGATCAATGCTTGGTTAATATTGCTAAAATTATTCAACACCATGCTCGCCGGCCAGGTGATGTTGTTGCCAGAATAGGAGGGGATGAATTTGCCTTGGTGCTGGCTAACACATCAAAGGACCAGTCTTTCCGTATTGCTGATGCAATCAAACAGCATGTTTATAATTTGGAGATGAACTTACCTGATCACCAGAAGAGGGTGACGATTAGCGCAGGAATTAGCTCACTCGTGCCCAATTCTAATAGTAATCTTGAAGAACTCATGTACAAAGAGGCGGATACCGCTTTATACTCAGCTAAGAAAGACCGAAATACTATCCGCTTAGCTGATACGGGTTAAACCAATAGAGCAACTAAGCGAAGTTTATATACTGTTAGTTAACATATTGCCTTTACCGATCTATGATTCAGAAAATAGCACAGTCCCTCTACTCCGATACTCCCGAAGAGTTACTTTATCACTATACGACTATTAGCGGCTTAAAAGGGATTGTTGAGAGCCAATCTATATGGGCTAGTGATGTCCGTTATATGAATGATTCAGCTGAACTGCAGTATATTATTAGTTTGCTGAAAGATTGTAGTGAATCATTTCAGCATCATAAGAAATTTTTAAATCAATTTATTGATTGGATGTCGCATCGAGTTGCCAATGGGCATATGGTCTTTGCGATATCATTTAGGGCCAATGGCAATTTATTAAGTCAATGGCGTGGCTATAGTCAAATAGGAAAGGGGGTCAGTATTGGTTTTAAAACGGAAGATATTGTCAGTCTAGCAAAGCCTCGAGGTTTTCAGCTCGGGGCTTGTATCTATCAACGAGATAAGCAGGTTGCCCTGATTAATGATGTTATTGAAAATTTACTCCATATTGCACAAGGACGAGAGTTAAACGTAGCCCTTGCTGATTTTGATTCGCTATTTAATCAGATAGAAGCTGACATGCTAAAAATTGCTGCGTTATTGAAGCATCCCTCTTTTGTTGAAGAAGATGAATGGCGCTTGGTTTCCCCAGCCATAACAGACTATCTAGGTGAGCCGGTTCATTTCAGGGAAGGTACCTCTATGATGATTCCCTATTATCAATTCCCTTTAGTTGATAATCAATTACTAAAAGAGCAGAACGCTATCCCCGTAAAGCATGTCTTTGTTGGCCCGACGCCAAATAGTACCTTGTCACTCAATTCTATTGCCTTATATTTAAAGCAACATGGTGTTGATCTAGGTAACACTATTAGCTATTGTGATATTCCTTATAGGAGCAAATAGGCTTAGTTGTTGGATAATAAATACAATCTCTTGTTGGCTTGTTAAGAGTAATTTTTTAGCGCTTAGGTTTAGCGGTATCTTTTAATAACCTTTAGTAATGCTCTTCTTTTATCCACCCTTGATTACCTTTCTGGAAGCGTTCTCTTTTTTTAGTTTTTCTCCAATTGGTATGAAAAAACTCTATACGTTGAGGCTGAATTGAAAAGCCAGCCCATGATCTGGCCATAGGCAGTTTGGATGAATCGAAACGCTTTTTTATTTCTCTTTTTTGCCTTTCCATGTCACTTTGATCGATGCTATTGGCCGTCCATGCGCTAACCTGTGCATAATAGTCGCGTTTCTTCCATAATGTTTTTGCTATATCTTCTTTAATAGTGGTAACACTACCCTCAATTGTCACTTGGATTTTTATCTCTGGCCAATAAAAGCATAGACCTACTTGCGGGTTGTCTTTTAGCTGTATTATTTTTCCACTGTATCGATTAGCTAAAAACAGTAAGCTGCTATCATTTATATCTTGGATGGTAATAATTCTTCCGCTAGGGCATTTGTCACTATCGCTAGTGGCAAGAAAACAACAATTAGCATTTTCATTGCCAAATTGCTTTGCTTCATCAATAAAAGTATTGAGTTGCGATAATGCCTTCGACAATATGCGGTTCTGGTTGTTTTCCATGGCGGTATTATTGACTACATTTTTCATTTTTATTTTGACTTAAATCAAAATTCTTTACTAAAAGTAAGATTATGCTAGAGCTTAACTATTAGAAAAGAGAGTGAGATATGTCTAAATCAATCAAAACAATACTCTATGCAACGGATATTAATGAAGGTTCGTCTGTTGTATTTCAAGTAGCGCTTAATTTGGCTAAGCAATATCAAGCAAAATTGCTTTTTTTACACGTTGTCGAGCCATTAGGTACCACTGCGGCAGCAGCGGTTAGTATTTATTTTCCCAGTGGTTCGCTAGAAGAATTTTATAAACAGTCTATGGATGAAGCGTATAAGAATATTAATATGAAGATGGAGTCACTATATAAGAAAAAGCTAGAAGACGAATTGCCCGGAGAGCAGTTTCAGTCTTATATTTTAGAAGGTATTCCCGCTACAACGATCATTAAAACTGCTGAGAAAATGGATGCGGACATTATTGTATTAGGGAGCAATAGTCACAGTACTTTAGATAATTTTTTAGTAGGTTCGGTAGCGAATAAGGTGATCAACCGTTCAAGTAAGCCAGTATTACTTGTACCTGTTAAAAGTCACTCAAGTGAAAGATGAAGTAAGTTGAAGTTTGCTTCATCCAGCAGCAATAGATTTTAATTGGTCAAATTTTAGTATGTTCACTAAGCGACGATCGGTACTGATGATATTGCTTTTTTGTAAACGTGAAAATGTGCGACTTACAGTTTCAATGGTGAGGCCTAAGTAGTTACCTAAATCCGTTCTCGACATGGGCAAGAGAAATTCTGTGTTTGAAAGCTGTCGTCGTTTGTTTCGGCTAGATAAACTCAATAACAACGCAGCAATACGTTGCTCTGATGAGCCTTTTGTTAATAGTGTAATCAGTTGTTGATCATTTGTGATCTCTCGGCTCATCAATTGGAAAAAATGCCTTTGTAGAGAAGGGATTGCTTGGCTTAATACTTCTAATTTATCGAATGGTATTTCACAGATGGAAGAAGTTTCTAGTGCAACAGCAGAATTGACATAGGTATTATTACTCAGCCCATCCATGCCCAATATTTCTCCGGGAAGGTAAAATCCAGTGATCTGTTCTTCTCCTTCTTCGGATAGGTAAGTGGACTTTACGCTGCCTGATCTTACTGCAAAAATAGAAGTAAATGGCCTACCATTTTCGTAGAGATACTGGCCCTTATGTAGGGGTTTATCGCGCAAGATAACGTCGTCAATTTGATTTAACTCATCTAATTCTAGGCTGAGTGGTAAGCACAAATTCGATAAGCGGCAATTGCTGCAGGATATCTGTTTGTCGTGGTGACAAACGGTGGAGGTATCATTTTTGGGTAACAATTTACTGACAGACATAGCCATTATCTACCATAGAATTGAATAGTGAGAGCTAAATAAGTGTGTTATTGATAATAAACACAGCTAATCATCCTAGATTTTGCCTTCAAATACCAGACATACTTATTGCATGGTAGGCTGGGCAGTGAGTTATTGGGTAGATGAATCGAAAATAACTGTTTATGTGAATAAAATCAGAAGGTTATGTCGGTGTGAGGAGCTATTAGGCTTAAGGGCAGTTAGAATACGAATGGTGTCAATATTAAGACCGTGGTATGAACATCAACCCCACTGTATTCTATTTATGATTTCAAAAGTGGAGTTGATGTTGTATTTATTGTAGTGAGTTGTCCTTTAAAATTTTGTATCAGGCGACTTTAGTTGAACCTTTGTTTTCACCCACTTTTTTTTTGGCCTCTTCAAATGACTCTACCTTGCGTTGTTTCTCATATAAGAAACGAAGTACTTCGGATCGGTAGTGATTATATTGAGCATCATCGGCAAGGGATAAGCGATCTCTTGGCCTTTCTAGCTCCACTTTAAGAATCTCACCAATGGTAGCTGCGGGGCCGTTAGTCATCATAACGATACGATCTGACAGTAATACAGCTTCGTCAACATCATGAGTAATCATGATAACGGTGTTGCCCAGTTCATTCTGAATCTCCATAACAGAGTCTTGTAGGTGAGCGCGAGTCAATGCATCCAGTGCACCAAAAGGTTCATCCATTAGTAACACTTTAGGCTCCATCGCTAATGCACGTGCAATCCCCACGCGCTGCTTCATACCACCTGATATTTCATCGGGACGTTTGTGCATAGCATGTTCCATATGTACAAGGGTTAGCTTGTGTTCAATCCAGTCTTTCATTTCTGCTTTGTTTTTTGTTTTTTGAAACACTTGTTTGACTGCTAATTCAACATTCTGATAGGCCGTTAACCAAGGCAGTAATGAATGGTTTTGAAATACTACAGCTCGCTCAGGGCCGGGTTCATTTACTTCTTTTCCCTCTAAAATAACGCCGCCTTCAGTGGCTTGATATAGCCCTGCTACAATATTAAGTACAGTGGATTTACCACAACCTGAGTGTCCAATGAGAGAAACAAACTCACCTTTCTCAATACCTAAACTAATTTTATCCAGTGCTTTAAAAGGCCCTTTAGGGGTAGGGAACTCTATACTAGCGTCTGTAATTTCTAAAAAATGGTTTTTCATCTTGTTCTCCTAATGTCTAGCGTACTACTGCCGATTTATCCCAATTAACCCATTGTTGAATCATCAACATAAGACGGTCTAATAAAAACCCAATTAAACCAATAACAATAATGGCGACCATAATACGTCCAAGTGAATTTGAGCTACCATTCTGGAACTCATCCCAAACAAACTTCCCTAGGCCAGGGTTCTGTGACAGCATTTCGGCGGCGATTAATACCATCCAGGCAATACCGATAGATAAACGCATACCAGTGAAGATCATCGGAACCGCAAAGGGCAGTACGATTTTGCGCACATGAGTTAACCATCCCAAGCGCAATACTTGGCTGACGTTATTTAAATCTTTGCTAACACCGGCAACACCAACCGCAGTATTGATCATGGTGGGCCATAAGCAACAAAGCGATACGGTAATCATCGAGACTAAAAATGACTTGGATACGGTTGGATCATCCGACACATAAACCGCACTCACAACCATGGTCACTAATGGTAACCATGCAAGGGGTGAGACGGGTTTCAGTGTTTGAATAATAGGGTTGATGGCGGCATAAGTATTGGCACTCAAGCCAATAATAATACCTACCGGAATGGCGATTAAGGTAGCCACCAAAAAACCACACAATACGGTAAACAGGCTCGTGCCGATTTGATCAAAGAAGGTGACGCGACTTTTATAGTCTCTCCATGTAATTTCTGCATCAGGGTTTCTTTCTAATTTTTTTTCATTTCGAACACGTTGTCGTTCATATTTTTTTTCGACTTTTGCTCGCTCTTCTTTGTGCTCGCCAACAAGGTTTTTAAATTGTGATACCACTTCAGCTGGGCCGGGAAAATTACCTAATGATGTGACAATATTGTTAGATGCTTGCTGCCATAGTAATAGGAATACTAAGAGCCCGATGATAGGTAATCCAATCGCTTTGAGTATATTAGCAATTTGATCACGGCTAATGCCTTCTTCATATGCATTAATGATCGGCTGAAGAGGCTGTTTAAAAAGTGCAGCAATGCTCATAATCGTTTCCGTTTCTGCTGTAAAAATAATGTTAAAAAATTATCTTCTGAAAATAATTTTTTAACATTATTTAGTATCGAGTAATAAAAGAAATAGTTGTTAATCAATAGTTCATTAAAAGCATCGTCATTATTTAACCTGAACTAAGTTAAAATAATGACGATGCGGGTTTATTGTAGATTACAAGACTTGATCGGCTCTCAATCCAATTTTCATTTTGTTGATATACTCTGTTGGCTTGCTGCCGTCATAAGTAATACCATCAAGAAAGTCAGGTTGAGGTGGTTTGAAACCAGTTTCAGTGTCAAAGTTCGGGAAGTCTTTCGCATCAGCTTCGCCTTCTTCGATTAGTAGTTTTGCCGCTTTAGTGTATAAGTCAGAGCGATACACTTTCTTCGCTACATCTTTATACCAGTCATCTGTTTTGGCTTCAGAAATTTGGCCCCAGCGACGCATTTGTGTTAAGTACCAAATAGCATCTGAGTAATATGGATAAGTTGCGTTATAACGGAAGAATACATTGAAGTCAGGTACTTCACGCTTATCGCCTTTCTCATATTCGAATGTGCCGGTCATAGAGTTAGCAATAACATCGTAGTCCGCACCAACGTAGTAAGGCTTAGATAAATACTTTACTGCTTCGGGACGGTTTGCATTGTTGTCTGCATCTAACCACATAGCCGCACGGATTAATGCTTTAACCACAGCCGTGGTTGTATCCGGATATTTTTCTGCGAACTCTTTTGTAATACCAAATACTTTTTCTGGGTTGTTTTTCCAGATTTCGTAGTCTGTAATAACGGGTACGCCAATACCTTTAAATACAGCTTGTTGGTTCCAAGGTTCACCTACACAGTAACCATAGATAGTGCCAGCTTCTAAAGTTGCAGGCATTTGTGGTGGCGGTGTAACGGATAGAAAAGCTTGTGCATCAATTTGGCCTTTGGTGTCACCTTTGTGGGGCGCATAATATCCGGGATGGATACCACCAGCAGCTAACCAGTAACGCAGTTCGTAGTTATGAGTCGAAACGGGGAATACCATACCCATATTAAAAGGCTTACCGGATGCATTGTAGTTATCAACAACGGGCTTCAAGTAATCTGCTTTAATAGGATGTACAGGCTTACCATTTTCATGAGGAATATTTTTTTTCATCTCAGCCCAAACAGCATTTGAAACAGTAATACCATTACCATTTAAATCCATACTGAAAGGCGTGATGATATCGGCTTTCGTACCATAGCCAATTGTGGCGGCCAAAGGCTGGCCTGCTAGCATGTGCGCACCATCGAGTTGGCCATCGATCACGCCATTAAGCAATACTTTCCAGTTTGCTTGTGCTTCGAGCTCAACTTCTAAACCTTCGTCCTCGAAGTAACCCAGTTCATTTGCGATGGCAAGTGGAGCCATATCGGTTAGCTTAATAAAGCCAAACTTTAATGTTGTTTTTTCGGGCTTTAATGCCAGTGCGGAATTAGCACCAAGTGTAACGGCAACAGTTGAACAAACAACTGCCGAAAGCTTAAGTGCTTTTTTAAGTGCTGAGTTTGAAAACATGTATTTTTCTCCTAGCCTATATTGGTTGGTAAAACGTAAGGGTCCACGTAAAAAAGAGACAATGTACAAAATATCAATGGCTGTATTTGCAATCACTTTCAAGATTCTTCTTCGCAAATTGTTTGCCAACTTTTATTTTTTTGTGAAACTATTTCATTAATTCTTTTCTTATCAGTAACTTATCGAGCCGCCTTTAATTAAAATTGCTTTTTTGTTTAGACCTTTTTCCAAGAAAACACAGAATGAAATGGGGGTAAAAATTATTTTGTGCACATGATTGGTGCGGTGCAGCATTATGATTGCGCACTATTGTGGTAGCTTTGCTTTTTAATGAAACACAATAACCACTATTTATATATGGTTAATGCGTATGCTCCTTTGTAGTCATTGGGCAATGAAAGGTTCTATACTCTTCTATCAATACAAAATGATTAAGATGGTGATGATAAATGACCAATGAGATTGTGATTGTGAGTGCTGCAAGAACGCCAATGGGCAGTTTTCAAGGTGCTTATAAAGCTTTGACGGCCGTTGATTTAGGCGCTGTTGCCATTCGTGCTGCCATTGAGCGCGCAGGTATAGATGCTCGATTACTCGGAGAGGTTTTGATGGGTAATGTACTGAGTGCAGGGCTAGGGCAAGCTCCTGCTAGACAAGCGGCCTTGCTTGCGGGCTTACCGAAAACAGTACCGAGTACCACTGTCAGTAAGGTCTGTGGGTCTGGTATGAAGTCCGTTATGCTAGCGTATGATCAGATTAAAGCAGGTAGCATCCAATCCGCTATAGCGGGGGGGATGGAAAATATGTCATTAGCCCCGTATTTATTGCCTAACGCTCGAAACGGTCAGCGCTTGGGGCATGGAGAAATCATTGACCATCTTTTTTATGATGGTTTACAAAACGCCAGCGATGGAAAGTTGATGGGGTGTTTTGCTGACGCTAATGCCATTCATGATGGTATCACGCGAGAAGCAATGGATGAGTATGCTCTAGAATCACTGAGGCGTGCCCAAGGTGCTATTGCAGCAGGTTATTTCAAAGAGGAAATATGTCCTGTGACCTTACAGTCTCGACGAGATACTATCTTATTTGATACTGACGAGCCGCCTTCTCAGGCTATGCCCGATAAGATACCTAAGCTAAAACCTGCCTTTGGTGAAAACGGTCTGGTCACAGCAGCCAATGCTAGCTCTATTTCAGATGGTGCAGCGGCATTGTTGATAATGAGCCGCAAGCAGGCGGAGACTTTGAGCTTACAGCCAATGGCCGTGATAAAAGGGCATACAACATATGCACAAGAACCCGAGTTATTTACTCATGCCCCTATCGGCGCAATAAGTGCATTGTTGGATAAGGTAAGGTGGGATATAGCAGAGGTTGATCTATTTGAGGTCAACGAGGCTTTTGCAATGGTAACCATCGCAGCCATTAGTCAGCTCGGATTAGATGCTGATAAGACCAATGTTCATGGCGGTGCAACGGCTCTAGGGCATCCCATTGGTGCTTCAGGGGCTCGTATTTTAGTGACACTGCTTTACGCATTAAAACGCTTAGGAAAGAAAAGAGGGGTGGCAAGTTTGTGTATTGGTGGCGGGGAGGCCACCGCAGTGGCTGTTGAAATGTGCTAGTAAAGTAAGATAAAAATAGCCAGCCAATAAATACTTAACTTTTATAATACAGAAACTGACAGAACATCTATTGCTGACAAATTTTTAAAATAGCTCGGTTATGTTTTAGCTGATGTATATCGGTGCACACTATTTTATGGTGATGGTGAAGCCCATGAATGGCTTCACTCTTACTATTATAAATTGAATTCGATAGTATTTAGTTAATCTCTTGAACTTTCATAACCAGATCATTCCAGTTGCGCTGATTTTCAATGTCATGCTCTAAGCCCTGTTCATCCGCAATCGTAAATCGTTTTAATGCGGGTGTTTTACTGGTTGCTTGATATAACCAATAGGCCTCAGCTTTTAATGCTTCATGAATGGGTTTATCGATAGATTCATAGACCGCTTGTTTGCAGGCATTAATCGATTCTGCTGGAAATTGTGCAATACGTTGTGCCAATGTATCGATATATTCAGCAATGTCTTCTGGATCTAAGGCTTTATTAATAGTACCTAGCTTTTCTGCTTCATCCGCATCGAAATCACGAGCGCTAAGAATAATCTCTAATGCTTTGCCTAGGCCAGTTTGGCGAGCCATTCTGGATGCACCTCCACCACAGGGCAGTATTCCCATTCCGACTTCCATTTGCATAAATTTAAATTTACCACGTGCAGCAAAGCGCATATCCAGTGCTAGAGCCAGTTCATGACCACCACCGCGTGCAAAACCTTCTAATTTAGCAATCGTTGCTTGAGGTACTTTGCTGATGCGTTCACACACTGACTGTAAATCAAGAAGTTGTACCTCTTCACGAGATACTGCTTCGTCAGACATATCTTTTAGCAATTCGGTATCATAATGACATACCCATATTTCTGGATTTGCGGATTGAAAAATAACAACCTTTGTTTTTCTATCACGCTCCAATCGCATCGCCAAACTGTTTAAGTCAGCTAACATCTCTTGTCCTTGAACATTCACCGACCCAAAGTCAAATGTTACGGTTAAAATGCCACTGTCTTGCTTTGTTGAAAATGTTGTAAAACCTTCGTATTTCATTGTTAGCTCCTAAGTTTATTCAGTTAATGTTATTCCTTTGTATCGCTTCTCCAATACAAATGCGTGTGTCTATTTATTAGATTTACATAGTCTGTATACCCAAATTTTTTAAGACTTTATTCATGGCGGTCAGTAAGGCTTGGCACTTCGAGTCATCGAGTGCATCAGGATGCGGGTCCGACCAATTACCTCTATCATTATCAAAATACTTTCCCCTAATACCCGCAAACTCTTCATTCAATGCCGCCCTAACTAATATATCAGCGCCAATACTTAAGTCTTTGCCTTCGGATCCATACGCTTCTTTCACCATTTTGCTACCGAGGAATGAGGCAGGATTAACGGCAATCAGTGCAGGTGCTTCGCTTCCAAGTCGCTTTGCTAAATTAAATGTCCACATGGTGATCGCCAGTTTGCTTTGTGCATAAGCTTCACTATCAGAAAGGGATTGCTGTCCTTTAAAAGCTTGAAGATTGACAGGCGCTTGTGCTGCAGAAGATAAATTGATAATTCGGCTTTGCGCATTCATTAACGGTAAAAGTTGTTCAGTGAGTAGATAAGGGGCTATCGTATTCACGATAAAACGGACGTCATAGCCGGCTTCTGTGACAGGGTGGCTTGTTTTAAAAACCCCAGCATTATTAATGAGTACATCAATGCCTGAATGATCTTGTTTAATAGTGGATGCTAGAGCGAGCACTTCAGATAAAGTAGATAAATCTGCCTGATAAGTTTCTATCACGGCGACATTGTTAATCTTCGTCAGTACATCTTTGACATGTGTCAGCTTTTCTTTATTGCGTCCATGTAGCAATAGAGTGTGGCCTTGTGAGGCGAATACTTTTGCTGTTTCAAAACCAATGCCGTCAGTAGCACCCGTCAATAAAATGGTTTTTTTCATCGTTTGTGTCCTATTAATTAAAGTCGGGAAAGAGGGTGTGATGATGGCTAAAACGGAGCGGTCTTGTCATATGCGTGGGCTGGCACAGTCCAGCGCTCATGTGCCTCAATCGCTTGGTGCTTTGTTCCCGGTAATGGTATTTGTCCTCCATCACCGTATAGCCACAACACAATATTTGAGCGCTCACCACTGGTGATCGCTTGTGCAGCATGTGGCACATTACCTCGGTGTAACATTGCCATGCCGGGTTTAAATATCAATCTATTGCTTTTACCTAGCTTCGCATCATAAAAGTCCACCTCAGATCCCGTAAATGTTTCACCGGGTATGTTGAGGTTAATGTTTAATGTGGCAGCAGATGCATCAGTATGGGGTTGAAGCGATGTGTCCATGCCCGGTTGGTACTGAATTGAGAACCCAAAAGTTTGGTTGTCATACCCCATCACTTCTGGAAATAATAAGCGACTGATGGGGCGCATATATTTATCCATGAGTTCACGATAAAACGCCTGAAAGCTAGGCGCGGCAAGAAAGCCCTCTGAGCGTTTATCCAGCATTGCGCCTCGACGATTGAGTGCAATACCATAAGGCGGGCGCAGCGGAATGTGTGCATCGGCTATCTTGTCTAAGTAATGGCGTAAGTCTGTAAGGCCTTGAGGATCAAAGAATTGGCATTGAAAAACGTCAGTAGAAACCTCCTCCCATAGATCCCTCACTGCTAGTTCCTGTGTTGGGTCTTCCCATGCTTGCTTTACCGCATCACGTAGCTTAGCATCTAATAGAGAGTCGTTAGGCGTAAAAAGGCTCTGCTTCTCGTGCTCTTCCCACTCTACCCAAGCGTCGCTCAGTAATTGTTTATTGCTATCCCAAAACCGTTGTACTGCTGGAGTTCTGCTAAGCATAGCTTCTCGTGAGGGTAACTCTAAAGCGCGTGCGCGCTGTAGTGAATTAGATCCTTGACTAAACCCTTGGCTGATCTTAGTAGAGCTATTCAGTGTACTGGTCATATTTTTTCTCTTGTGTCTGATTCAAGATATTGATCGGCTTACGCATACCGAACCAATGTTCGTGTTTCTATACTTTTTCGAGGCAGTGAGGGCTTAGCTTGCACGGCGATATCCAAGGCGCTATGGGCTAAGTATGGTCGCCTCTTGTTGTCATAAATATTAAAAATAATCACTTCGTTGGGCTGCATATTGGATTGGTAAAACCATTCATGCTTAGGGTTAAATGTAGCGCCTAAGATTTGCCCTTTGCGGTCGGGATAAATGAGTTCTATGTTCATCCAATCCTCTGGATGCATCGAGCTGGGGAGGATAAAGCCGAGAGGGGATGTCGTAATCGTTTGCTCGACAGGTCGCCACACATTGACAAAACCAAAGTGGCCGTCTTGAAAATTTGTGGCTCGTTCGCTGCCCAGTATGTCGATCAAGCGCTGATTAGCACTCTTTGGACTATAGTCATTATGAACATTTCGCGCGGGCTTGCGTTTAGCGTCTAGGTTATCAACCCTGAGAGTATGATCAAATACGATGACCTCTTTGGCATCAACCGTATGATTTAGCAGTGCAGTGATTTCTTCATCATATTGTGATTGCCAATTTCTATGGGGTTCGAATTGAATTACCTTGGAAGGAGACTGGGCAAAGGTAATGCCATCATGGTCAAAATTGACCTTGCAAACCTTATCTCTCAAATCTTGCACATCTACTTGGGTTTCGACCAATTCAGGCGAGATTAAATTGCCGACAATACCATCAACATCAAAAAGAAATGCTTGTGCTTGCCGTCTCTTCACATGATAGTTTACTGAGGCTTGAATGATCATACTCGTTACTTAGTGTGGCCGCTTAGGGACAATATTGAATTCAGAAGTATAATAATTACTTTTATATCACGAATAAATGGGGTATTTTTGTATTCAGAATTCGTAATTTAAGGATAATCAATGGACACAGATGGCATTAGGCTTTTTGTTTTAGCTGCTGATATGCTCAATATTAGTGCTGCTGGGCGAAGACTCGGGCTGGCGCCCTCCATGGCGAGTGCTCGCTTGTCAAAGCTGGAAGTTCAAGTGGGGGCAGACTTATTTCATAGATCGACTCGAAAAGTAAGTCTATCAATAGAAGGGGCCGAATTTTTACCTTATGCCAGAGAGATCATTGCCCAAGAAGATGCCGCGTTTGCTGCGCTTGGTCATGGTAATCCCAATGTCAGCGGAACTATTAGATTTGCTGCTTCTAGTACTTTTTCTCAGCTATATATTGTGCCTCTGTTGCCAGAATTTTTGGCAAAGTACCCTGATATTAATGTCGAATTAAAATTATCAGATAACAAAGTTAATCTTATCGAAGGTGGTTTTGATTTGGCGTTACGTAACTATGTTGCCGAAGACAGTAGTCTCATTGGTAGAAAGTTAGCGAAAGACGTTAGAGTCCTATGTGCATCACCTACTTACTTAGATAAACATGGTCTTCCAGAAACGCCTGAAGATTTGAAGGGTCACCAATTGTTAGTTTTCGGAAGCGCTAAATCTAGAAAATTAAAATCCACGTCTACAAGTAGCGAGTGTTTGTTTCCCCCTTCTTCTGGTAAGCATCGTGTTATTTGCGATGACGGAGCTAGTATGCGTGTTGCTGCAAAAGCGGGAGTTGGTATTAGTATGAGCTCAGTTTGGAATATTCATTCTGAATTAAAAGAGGGTACACTTGTGCGCGTACTTGATGATTACGAAGTTGATGACAAGGCTGCGATTTGGCTTGTCTATCCCAAATCTAATGTACTGACCGCCAAGGTTAGAGTATTTATAGATTACCTTATTGAAAAAATTGGTAGCCCTCCTATATGGGAACAATAAAATCTAAGCAATGTAAGTTGATGCAATCTCAATTATCATTGATAGCATCATACTCTTTTTCTAATAACACCTTCTTGAATCGTTGTTGCTACGAGTATGCCATCGCTATTGTAGATACTGCCTTTAGATAAGCCTCTGCCATTGGATAATGACAAGGGCTCACATATGACATACAGCCAATCATCGATCTTGAAATCGCGGTGAAACCAAATGCCATGACAAATGGTTGCCAACATAATTTCATCTAAACGGAAGCGATAGCCTGTTTTTCTTAGGTTCGATGCTAGGATTCTAAAATCCGACATATACGCTAATAATGTCCTGTGTATATTGATATCGTTAGGTAAATTGGAGTTCACTTTCATGCAAAAGTATTCCAGTTGCTCAGCTGAAGAAGCGTTTTCTTCTGGAAATCTGAGAAGGAAAGGTTGGTTGTTGAGAAGTTTGCTTTGAATCGATTGGTTAATACTCGGATCATCTTCTAGATTAACACCGACATTACATTTTTTATAAAACGTGGCAGTGTCAATGCTCTCACTATAATCAAATTCAGATTCTTCTTCTGTTTGAAAAGAGCACATCATAGTGAATAGTGTTTTATCTTTTTGTGTGGCGGTTACCGTGCGCGACGAATAAGATCGGCCATCTCGGGTAGCATCTACTGAGTAATGTATCGGTAATGTAAAATCGCCTGGTCGTAAAAAGTAAGCATGAGCTGAATGGAGTTTGCGTTCATCAACACTGGTTTGGGCTGAATGTATGGCTTGTGCTAATACTTGTCCGCCGTAAACGCGCCCTGAGCCAAGGTCTTGGCTATGGCCTAAAAAAGTATTGTCAGCTATTTTTTCCGCTTGTAATAATTTAAGTAAATCAGGTAAGTCTGTCATAGCGCTCTTATTATAGATTGTGCTTGATGATAATCTTCAATTGTATTGATATTAAAAAAAGCATCGTGGCTGTTACTGTGGCTTTTATAGCTCTCATTGCTTTTACTGTCTATCTTGGTCAATTTTATATCTATCACCTCAGCATATTGATGCGCCCATTGTGTGATAGAGCGCGATCGCTTTTCCTTTGAGGGTGCGTTTAATTTATTTTCTAAGGGAGTTAACAGTGTGGTCGACCATATCCCGAAGATAGGGTGCATACGTCCATGACTAGAAGCAACGATGGCTTGCTTTTTTTTGATTTCATTTCCCAGGTTTTTTTCCGTTGAGCAATTTGCTTCATGGTTTAGGCGTAGTGCTACATATAATTGCTTGAGCAAATCGTCAGGGAAAAAAGGGCTGTCGCATGCTAGTGTCATAACCCAGGGGTGGCTATTGTCTTTTGCCCACTTTAGGGCGGTGAATAAACCTGCTAGAGGTCCCTGAAAGTCTGGGAATTTGTCGTGAATGAGAGGAAGAGAGTATTGGCTTAAGTCATCTGTCTCTTTGCTATTCTCACCGTCTGCAGTATTTCTCAGTATCCCCTCTTTAATGAAAGGGCCATTAATCAGCACTTTATCAGATTGTTTGCTAATTTTATTGATAATATATTGGAGTAGGTTTTGCTTGTTATTGAAGGGTAGTTGCCATTTGTATTGACCTTCTAAGCGTAGACGTTGGCTTTGCCCGCCGGCAAGGATGATGGCAGGTATCGTTGATGACGAGTGCTTAAGGCTATTATTAAGAGTATTATTTTGCATAACCAATTTTAGTCTGTATCGCGTACAATAATCTACTGTTAGGGGTATTACTTTTGTTGGCCTCACGTGAGGTTCTATGAAAACTCGTTTGTATCCCGATAGTATTCACCGCACAAGACGCATGACGGAAAGTAGCATAATCTGAGCCAAACTAATAATGAGGGTTTTAACGATAGTATGAATTTGCATGATTTTCGTAGACAATATCAACAGGGTGGCTTGCGCCGTCAAACCTTACACGATGATCCAATAACTCAATTTGAACAATGGTTTAATGAATTGTTAGAGTATGATGTGCCAGACCCTACAGCCATGATATTGTCAACGGTTGATAAGAATCAGCAACCCAGCCAACGCATTGTTTTATTGAAAAAAACTGACCGTTCAGGTTTTACCTTTTTTACTAACCGTAACAGTGCTAAAGCGAAGGACATTGATCAGAACCCTCAAGTAAGTCTTCATTTCCCTTGGCATTTTATTGAGCGGCAGGTCATTGTTTGTGGTTCTGTAGAGCAAGTCAGCCGACAGGAAAGTGAAGCCTATTTTCATAGTCGACCTAAGCAAAGCCAATGGGCTGCTTGGGCATCTTCTCAGAGTGAACCTTTAGAAGGCAGGCAAGCACTAATGGAACGCTATGAATCGGTTCAATCTGAATACCCTGAAACAGTCCCTTTGCCTGAATTTTGGGGAGGGTATCGTGTTATCCCTAGCAGTATTGAGTTTTGGCAGGGGGGAGAAAATCGTCTACATGATCGTTTTATTTATCGTGCTCAATCAGATGGAGAAGAGTTAGCTTGGTCGATTCAACGTGTGGCACCTTGATTGATGACAAATACCAAAAGTAATCTGAAGCAAAAAATAACGAGCGCGCGTATCCTCCAAAATGCGGCTGTTCGCATTTTGGTTCCCCCTTTAATGGGGCTTTTGTTTTATGGTTCTTGGGCATTTTGGGTAAATTCAGAATTTGGCCAGACAGCCGCTTTCAGAGCAGCTGCCACACAAGGTTCTTATAGTTTTGCGATTACGCTGTTGTTGGCGCTTGTCGTTGAATGGTTGTTTGTATTGTTCAAATTACTACCGTGGAGGCAGTTTTGGGTAGGCCTTATCGCTTGCCTATTACTTTATTCTACTTCGTGGGGTGTAAATGCTCTGACAGGTACGCCCAATATTTTATGGACTATTCTCCCTGGTGCTGCGGTAAGTACTGTTTATACTGTGTTGTATATTATAACCCTGAGTAAATTAGAAAAGAGTGCTTCGACTCAGCAAGCAGAGTAAGTCAGATACGCTATGAAGCTATGTCTGATTTTAGATGTGCGATATAGATAACGGATATAGGTGGCCATACCTTAGGTGCTTGTAAGTTATTAACATACACACTACAATTGAGTCTATGAATATAGAAAAACAGCCAAATACAATCATTATTATCGCGACGGCCATGGCCGTCGCGGGGTGATGTCTGTCAATTAAACTATTTAGTTTAACCAGATTCATCAACCCCCGCGCTGAAAAGCTCGGGGGTTTTGTTTTTTTAGGGCTGTTAATATAGATGATATTATCCATGTTGAGTTTAGGTCGCACTCTAAACTCGGTGATAACAAAGTACAGAGTAGAATTATGTTAAAAACATTTGCGAAAAAAATACTGCCATTTAAGCGTGGTCATTCGAAAGTAGCGATGGTTCGTGAGAATGGTCAAAGTGAGGAATATGATTACGCTTCTGCTATTGCGGAAGCTGATATGACACCGCTCACGGTGAAGACCTCGGTTAATCGTGTGAAATCTTTAGAAGCCAAATATCGAAATGATATATGGTTAAAACGTGAAGATCAGCAACCGGTTTATTCATTTAAGTTACGTGGTGCTTACCACAAATTAAAACAGTTGCCCGATAATTCTGATGTGGTGACTGCATCGGCGGGTAATCATGCTCAAGGGCTTGCTTATAGTGCAACATATTTAGGGCATAAGGCGCGTATTGTAATGCCCACAACGACCCCGCAAATAAAGATTGAAGCGGTCAGGAATTTTGGTGGTCAAGTTATTATTCATGGTCAAAATTTTGATGCGGCCAATGCTTATGCTATCGAGTTGGCAAGAAAAGAAAATGCGGTTTTTGTTCCTCCATTCGACGATCAGGATGTCATTGTAGGGCAAGGAACCGTTGCAAGAGAACTATTAGAGCAGTTGCCAAATTGTGATGTGATTTTTATTCCTGTTGGCGGTGGCGGTTTGTTTGCAGGTATGTCGGCCTATATCAAATCGGTCAACCCCAAAATAAAAGTGGTTGCGGTTGAAGCAGAAGATAGCGCTTGTTTTGCAGCGGCAATGGAGGCAGGTGAACCCGTTGATTTAGAGTATGTTGGTAGTTTTGCTGACGGCGTTGCGGTTAAGCGTATTGGTCAAGAAACGTTCCGTGTTGGTAAGCAATATTGTGACGAAGTGATTACGGTGAGTAGTGATGCTATTTGTGCTGCCATGCAGGATATCTTCGTTTCTATGAGAGCCATTTCTGAGCCGTCAGGTGCATTGTCTTTAGCGGGGCTTAAACTATGGTGTGATAAAACCGGTGAAACCGGCAAGCAGTTAGTGGCTATTTTATCTGGGGCTAATTTAAATTTTAATACACTCCGCTATGTTGCTGAGCGCACTGCTTTAGGACAAAAAAATGAAGCTTTACTAGCAGTGACTATTCCGGAGCAGCCCGGTAGTTTTAAGGCTTTTTGTAAATCGATTCATAGTCGTCCTATTACTGAATTTAATTATCGTTTTTCAGCAGAAAGTGAGAGTGCTGAAATTTTTGTAGGCGTTGGTTTACGCAATGGCGAGGATGAGCTTGTTGAAATAAAACAGGAATTGACAGATGCGGGTTATGAGTTTGTTGATTTATCAGATGATGAGCTAGCAAAATTACATTTGCGTTATATGGTAGGCGGCCGTCGCGGAGTAGATACAAATGAACGCTTATTTCGTTTCGACTTTCCTGAATACCCAGGCGCATTACTATCGTTCTTAGAAACCTTGGGTTCAAAGTGGAATATTAGTTTATTTCATTACCGAAACCAGGGTGCGGCCATCGGTAATGTTTTGGCGGGTATTGAGATCCCTGAAGATGAAACAGAAGAATTTACAGCACATTTAGCACAATTAAATTATCAGTACTCTGATGAAACCGATAACCCCGCTTACCGTCGTTTTTTGGGTTGATAGGTGTTTTAGCCTAAAGGCGGGTGGTGGTCGCAGGGTTTTTAGGCTATCTTAGTTTTATTGCTTTAAGAACTCAGTATGATAACCATAAGTGATGAATTTAGCCCAATTCGATCAACTCACGATTGCTGTCTGGATATATGATGTAGATAACTATCATATCGTTTGGGCTAATAGTCCTGCGCTAAAATTATGGGAGAGTGATTCTCTCGATGAATTGTTATCAACGGACTTTAAGCCAGTTACTTCCAATGCAGTCCAAGAAAGTTTACTCGAATACCGACGCGCGTTAACCGATGGCAATGTGCTTTCACATAATTGGCATTTTTCACCTAAAAATATCGATAAGCAAGCATATTGTAATTTGTCTGCTTTCACTTTAGACGATGGCAGGGTGGCTATTTTAGTTGAAGCCTTGCCGATTACAGAGTTATATCAAAATACAAAGATTGGCTCATCTGCCATTATTTCAACTTACCTCGCTGATGGACGTTTTGTCAGCGGCAATCCTATTTTTTTACAGCGAATTAGTCGCGATATTAAAAATCTTTCTGATATTGTCGTTCACCTCTCTGATTTACAAAAAATCTATGACGATTTATCAATGCAAGAACGCTTTCAAGGTGACTTGTTATTTAATACTCAAAAGGGTGAGCGTTGGTATCATGTTATCGTTGCTTACTCTCAGTATCAAACTGAAACTCGTAAGATTTTTTTGCATCAATATGACATACATGAACGCAAAGTGGATGAGCTTGAGCTTTCTCATGAAGTCTTGTCGGATTCACTCACTGGCTTGTTAAATCGTAAAGGTTTCTATAATAAACTTGAGGAAATAGAGCAGCAGCACAAAACATTGATACTGTTTTATATTGATTTAGATGGTTTTAAATTAATTAATGATTCCTTTGGCCATGCTGCAGGCGATAAAGTACTTAAGTCAGTAGGTAAGAGAATCTTGGGTGCTTTGCCTGTTGAGCTTGATGGCTTTGCTTGCCGTTTTGGTGGGGATGAGTTTATTGTGGGTGTGGTTATGTCTACAGATGCGCCCAATACTTTTTTCGATGAAGACTTATTGGCTGATTCTTTGGTTAGTTCTGTTTCTGATATTTATCAAGAAGATAATTCCCACCCAATGTCTTTATCTGCCAGTGTTGGTGTTGCTCATTTTCCTGAAGATGTAAGCGTAGTGACTGAAACGGTTTTTCTTGCTGATGCAGCAATGTATCAGGCAAAAGAGTTGGGTAAGCGGCGTTGGGTTCGATATCAAAAAGGTATGGAGAGAACGATACGTCGTAAAAGTCTAATTGCTCAACGTTTATTTCATGCCGAAAAAAATCAGGAATTAATGCTGTACTATCAACCTATTTGGGATTTTTCAGAAGGAAAAAATTGTATTGTATCTTTTGAAGCCTTATTGCGTTGGCACGATGACGAATTAGGTTGGGTTCCGGCAGAAGATATTGTGCAGGTTGCAGAAGAAATCGGCATTATTGATAATATCGAGCGGTGGGTCGCAGCAAAGGCGCTTTCTGATTTGATCGTCTTGCGCGACTATATTAGCCCTGACATCACGATGGCTATTAATATATCGGCGGTTCATCTGCGTGTTCCTGAATTACCTGAATTTTTATTGAGTATTATTGAGGCTAGCCAGCTGGCCCCGAGTGATTTGACCGTAGAGCTGACAGAGAGTGCGTTGATTTCTGATATTGAAGATCAACATAATATTGTTCGAAAACTGGCGAATAAAGGCATTAAAATCAGTATTGATGATTTTGGAACGGGTTATTCATCCTTAGCTTACTTGCATCATATTCCTGCTACTACTGTTAAGATAGACCGCTCTTTTGTTGAGCGTATTGAAGATAGTGGCAAGACGATTAAGCATATTCAAAAGTTAATAGAAGCGCATGGTATGAATGTACTTGTTGAAGGCGTTGAAACAGAACAGCAGCAAGAAAAATTAATTTCTTTTGGTATTGTCTTGCATCAAGGTTTTTTTAAGGGAAAACCGAAACCCTTGCCTTTCTATTGTAAACGCTAATACATACGCTGTTGCTATTCAACAAGGCTTAAACCCGAATCAATTCTTGCCAATCATAGTTCTGGTTTGCTTCAAAAATTAATGCTGCCTCATCATCACGCCTTTTGAGTAAGCCTTTGAGTCCTGTATTCTCCCATAAGCGTTTCATTGCGATAATCTGGTCTCCAATCTCGTCGTACTGTTGTTGCTTGATTAAAGACTGTATTGCTTTCATTTCCTTTCTTTTTGAGCCGGATAAGCGTGTGCCTCTGTTATACACTAAAGATAAAATGGCCGATTGCACATCAGGGACGCATTTCTCAATGCCTTTGAACGTCTTTTTTGTTGCCGCTGCATAACGTGGTAACGTGCTCTCTGAAAAAACGGTGGCGGCCGCTTCATAGGGAATACGAATATGCTTTAGCTTAGGTATTTGTAACTTGGCGTTATTGCCTTTTTTACCTGCGACAGCTATGAGTTTTTTTAAATCCTCATCGGAAACAAAGGGGCCCCAATCACGGCGAATGTGGTAGTCGCGATGATAGCCTAAATCATAGCCTATGCCGACCGTGACACCAGAAGCTCCGCCAGGCCATACAGGTTTTTGTAAGCGTTTTTTGTAATAGGTCGGTGAGCTGATCTCGTGATGAACTAGCTGATAAAACCCTTTTTGAGATAAAGTAAGAGAGTAGAGCCTCTTATCTTTACTTGAGTCTTCTTTGCCTAAAATGGCATTTTCGAAAGCAGATAGTGTAGCGGGGCCAATAACACCGTCAGTATCTAGCTTTAGGTGTTTTTGCAGGCGTTTTATTCTTGCTGTAGACATAGGCGATACCTACCTCTATAGTTTAGTTTCGTATCAGAGTGCTTTTTCTAATTCGGGTAGTACATCAAATAAATCCGCAACTAAGCCATAATCGGCCACCTGAAAAATAGGTGCATCTTCATCCTTATTGATAGCAACAATAATTTTGCTGTCCTTCATACCGGCTAAATGCTGAATAGCGCCCGATATCCCAACCGCAATATAAAGCTCTGGTGCAACAATTTTTCCGGTCTGTCCGACTTGCATATCATTAGGTACAAAGCCTGCGTCTACGGCCGCTCTTGATGCGCCAATAGCGGCATCCAATTTATCCGCAATGGCATCGAGTAGTGTGAAGTTTTCTGCATTTTGTAAACCTCGACCACCTGAAATCACCACGCGTGCAGAGCTTAACTCGGGTCGGTCGGCTGCTGCCAGTTCTTCGCTAACGAAAGCAGACAGGCCTAAATTATGAGCCTGACTTAGCGTTTCGATGATAGCGCTTCCCCCTTTTTCTGCCGCGTCAAACGCAGTTGCCCGTATTGTCAGTAACGTTTTAGTTGCGCTTGTTTCGACGGTGGCAATGGCATTACCCGCATAGAAAGGGCGTTTAAATACGGTAGGCGAAATGATTTCAACGACATCAGAAATTTGTTCGCTATCCAATAAGGCAGAGAGTCGGGGTAGAATGTTTTTTCCGTTGGTGGTTGCTGGTGTGATAATGGCGTCGTAATGGTTGGCTAGGTCCATTACCAGCGTCGATACATTTTCGGCTAACAAGTGGTTATAAGCTTCGTTATCGGCTACAAGTACTTTAGAGATACCGTTTATTTGAGATGCTTCATCGGCAGCGGCTTGGCAGTCGTGCCCCGCAATTAAAATATGAACGTCAGAATCCAGTTGTGTGGCAGCAGTGACGGTATTATAAGTTGCAGCGACTAGTGCAGAGTTACTGTGATCGGCAATAATTAATACACTCATGAGATCACCTTCGCTTCATTTTTTAGTTTATCGACCAGCTCTGTTACGCTAGCGACTTTGATTCCTGCACTACGTGCGGCAGGAGGCTCTACTTTTTGTAATGTAACCTGTGTTTGGAGCTCGCCAATTAATTCGCTAGCACTCAGTTTATCCAAAGGTTTTTTCTTGGCTTTCATGATATCAGGTAGTTTAGCGTAACGAGGTTCGTTTAAGCGCAGGTCTGTTGTGATAACAGCGGGTAAGGTTAAACTCAGTGTTTGCAGGCCACCATCCACTTCGCGCGTAACATTCGCTTTAGTTGCTGACTTACCTCCTTCTAGCTCTAATTCCGATGCGAATGTACCTTGGGAATACCCAGCTAAAGCGGCGAGCATTTGCCCTGTTTGGTTGTTATCGCTATCGATGGCTTGCTTGCCTAAGATGATCAATTGCGGTTGCTCTTTATCCACAAGTGTCTTCAAAATTTTTGCTGCTTGCAGGGAGGAAAGAGAGGTATCTGATTCAACTAAAATACCTCGATCAGCGCCTAAAGCGAGGCCGTAGCGAATTTGTTCTTCAGCTTTAGTTGGCCCCATCGAAACCACAATGACTTCATCCGCTTCTCCTCTTTCTTTAATACGAATGGCTTCTTCGACGGCAATCTCACAAAAGGGGTTCATCGACATCTTGGTGTTAGCAAGATCAACGTCTGAGTGGTCGTCTTTAATACGTATTTTTACGTTATAGTCGACGACACGTTTAACAGCGACCAAAATTTTCATTATTATCGGTTTCCTCTGTTTGATAACGATGGGTAATAGACTTTAGTTTTCTAGTTAAAGTATTTCTCTAAGACTTTCTCTAAGTCTTTCTCTAAGTATCTCTCTTTTAATCGATTTTTGCTTATCGTTTTTTGATTATTGGTTTTCGGTTTTACAAATAAACACTAGCGTTCAATAGTATAAACTAAATCGCCGCCACTGGATTCGGAAGAGGTTTCAGATTTAAGCTTCCAACGTTTACCTAAAGAATATTCTAAGGATAATACATTGACGGGCTTAAATAAGCCAATGCCATAGCTGACATATAAATCAGGTGACAAGTATTTACCGAGTACGAGTTCGGCTAAGTCATTATCACTAGCTGCTCCAGCTTCTCCTGATCCTGTTTTTATGTTGAGTGTATCAAGTTGGAAAGTGTCTTTGAGGTTATTTAAGTAAGAATCCCCTTTGCTTAAACTAAAGGACAATAATAGTTGGTTAATGGCATTGTTTTCGCCATCCGATGACTGCTCAGGCGAACGACCTAAGACTAACCATGATAATTGTTCAGTTTGTGTCATGGTGGGTTCTGAAAAAATGCTTAAATCAGGTTTGGTGACGCTACCTCGCGCCAATACACCGACAGTAATACCTTCTGCAGGGCGGCGTAATGCTTTGATATCAATCCCCGGCTTATTGATAGGACTGTCGGCATAAAGAACTTCCCCTTTATCTATCACTAAACCCTGTCCAAATGCGCGGTACTCGCCTTCTAGAATATTGATTTTTCCATTAGCTAAGGTCGGGCCTTCATCGGCTTTTGTCAATTGTAAAGCTCCTTGCGTTCTTCCTTTGAAGCCAAAGGCATCAACCAATACTTGATTTCCTAATACTAAATCAATATCCATTGATATATTTTGCTTTGAACTGTTGGCATCGGGAGACCCCTTGTTTGTGATAATGACTTGATCTTCAGATGCGGTGACAACTGAAGGCGGTAGTTTTTTGGGTGCAATCGTCGCTTTTGGAATTGTGAGCTTTCCTTCAATGTTCACCCTTTGGTCTTCGGATGTGATCAGAAGGTCAGGTGAAGCATAAGCTGTTGCTTCTTCGGTATTGATTACTTGAAATTGATTTCCTTTTACTTTGAGTTCTACCGATGGGCCTTTGGGGTTTAACTGCATTTTGCCATTAGCCTCAAGTATCCCGCCATCCGATGTAGCGATGGCTGTATAGTGAATTCCGTTTTGCTGTGTGCCAACTAAATTCAGGTTTATTTTTTCTAGAAAAATGCCGGGGCCATTGAGGCGTACTTGTGCATTATTTAAAGCTAGTTGACCGTCAAGCCAAGGGGCTTTAATTGAGCCGCCAATTTTCCATGCACTATCTAAATTACCTTTTAATTCACTTGCATCAGGAATAAAAGAGACAAAGGGTGAAAGTTCATCGAGCTCAAGTTGTAGTTCGCCATTAAGCGGTCTTTCTATTAATGCTTTTTGATTGTTTGCAATAGTGATATTGCCCTTTAAGCCCGTTTGCTGTTCTACAGGGAGGTGTAAAGAAGCGGTAATTTTTTTAGCTTGGCTGATGATGGACAACGTTCCTGCCCCCAGAGCAAGAGTTTGAGATGAGCTTGCAGTTGTGGTGCTTTGTTCTTGAGAGCGAGCACCGTCATTGTTTTGGTTATGAACCCAAGTGAGCTCACCCGCGCTAGTGTTTAATTCAATGCTGGTATCTAAATGACTAGACGATGATAGCGCGAGTTTTCCATCGCCATTAATCTTAGTCTTTGTCCAGCTTAAGCCTTCTGGCATCAAGGGTGTAAAGTAGTCCGTTGGAAAGTGTAGGATAGAAAACTCAGCATCAAGATTGCCATTACTCTGTTTGCCCCCCAAGCAAAGCGTCGCCTTTTTTTGTTGCTGTATATTAGCAAGCCAGCAATGTTGATGAAGTAATTGTTCTGATGCAGTGATCAGCCCTTTTGCTTCGCCTTCTAGTACGAGTGGCGCTAGTTCCTTCGGTGCTAAGCTAGCTTTATCAATACTGAATCGCCATTTTGCTTGATCGCTTATATGGGCTTGCTTACTTGCATTAGAGAACGCACCCGATATAAACAAGTCGATATTTCCTTTATCGGTCTTAATATCGGTATTAAGACGGTGTTGTTCTGGCTTGCCATCTATTTTTATAGAGGCTGATGGAACCCTTATCGCATCTGTTACTAGATTGGTAATGTTAAGGTCTATTTGATTTTTTGATGTTGTTTGATTTGATGACCAATCGATATCAATATTGGCATTTATATTATCGAACTGATTATCATCAAGTACTAGGGAAGACGCTTTGAATGAGGCGATGACTTTGGGGCTTAAGTTAGAAACGGTTTGTTTTGTTGTCGGTATAGACTCTACAAGTCCTTTAGACTGTAAACTTCCTCGAATGTCAGGCGCGAGTTCTTGAAGTTGTTTGCTATTGATCATCCATTGAGCGGACAACATTTTGTTTGTATCAATCAATGCAGAGGCTTCAATATGACTATCGCCCGATTTCAGTAGAAAGCGATTGAGTTCAATAGTCTTACTGGTATATAGCGCGTTTGATTCTAATGAAAAAGGGTAGTTACGTAAGCTTCCCTCGCCATTAATAACAGCGTTAATACGAGTTTGGTCTTGGGTATTATTGGTTTTTAGATCAAGTGATAAATCGAGTTTCCCCGGCCATTGTGGTGATAGAAATTGAGGGTTAAGGTTTTTACCTAAAAGCTGAATGTTAGCGGCAATGGGTGCATTTATTTTTATATCCCCTCCACCATTGAGCGAGCCCATGGGCCCACTTAAGGCTATTTGATCTAAGGTTATTTTTTCGTCAGACCCTTTCCCGCTAATAATTAATTTACCCTTTTGTGCTTGTTGTGTTTGAGTTCCTGTGGTGGATGCAAAGGTGGTTTCTAACAGTGAGTTCAGTTTGAACTCATATTGTTTCAGGTTGCCTGTCAAACTTATTTGGCCTTCGGGGCTAAATAATAGCGGTTGGCTCTGTGTACTAACATTAGACGTGTTGATATTTTTCCAATTTAAATCGAACTTGATTGCCTCACTGTTTGGTTTGTTGAGTTGATTAGGCCTAACTTTACTATTAATGTTGAGAGACTCTATAAAGGGTGGCGCATCGGCGTTTAAAACCATATCCAGTGTTTCATTTTGCCAGTTGCCTTTTGAATTTATTGTTACCTTATTAGTAGGCCCGCCATTGCTTTTAACAGAGGTACCATTATTTTGGGTTTTGTCTATTATTAAAAATTGGCTATTGAATACGGCTTTATCAATGTCGCCTTTTAAGTTGATATTGCCGTCAAGGTCATACAATGGCCAATCTGCATTAATCTTATTAATATTGATTTCATTAATATTCAGTTCCACCGTAGCAAATGGTTTTTTTATTAGCTCTTCAATACTGATAATAAGAGAGCTGGCATAAGGTGGTTTTAAAGTAGTGTTGATAGTCAGGTTTTGAGTATCGCCTGATAATTGAGTTGCGCCTTCTATGCTGGGTAGGCTATTTTCTGGTGATTTTTTTGGTAGATTTTTTGATGGGTTTTTTGGCAGTAATGTCCAGTTTATATCGCCTGATGTGCCTTGTGAAGAGCTTAATCCTAAGGTGAGTGAACCATCTATAAGTACAACGTTACTCTTTAAACGAAGTTGATTAATCTGTATTTTTTGTGAATCACTTTTAGCTGCTAATATAAAATAGTCGAGTACGAAAGAATCGCTCTTTTCCTGCTTGGCACTTTGGTTGTTGTTTTCATTGTTGCCTTCTTTATTATTCCGCTTGTAATAATTGCCATCATAGACTAGTTCATTAATCTCTGCCTTGTTGATCAAGATAGAAATAGGAAGTTGTAAGTTCTTGATAATATCTTCAATCTTGGGTGGCGGGGAAGTATCTTTTGGTTTTTCTTTGGGTTCTGCAGTTTGCTTGAATATTATTCCCGAGGTCGTTATCTCATTGACTACAAGTGTTGATAGTAATAGTTTAGAGGGTTGCCAATCTAAGTTGATGGTTTTAATGTTTACGTCGAATTCTTGAGTTTGATAACGTAGGTCATCAACCGAAAGTGGGCCTATTAAGCGACCCTTGATGTTTCCTATGCTAAGTTCAGGGCTGAAACTGATAGCACGTTGACTTAACCACTGTAAACCCGATTGTGTTGTGCTTAACCACGTTGTTAGTAAGGCAATAATCAATAATAAAACCAGTAAAGCGATTATAAAATATTTTACAAACGAGCGTAATTTTAGCTTAGATGCCATTTTAGGTTCTGCTTTAGGTGTTGCTTTATCTATATTCGGCAATGGTGTATTCATTATAAATCTGGTCCAATGCTAATATGTAATCGCACATCTTTTTTATCTTCATCAGCAATGTCGTCAAAAGGGTGGGCTAAATCGACTCGTACCATTCCAATTGCTGAGCGATAACGAAAACCAAGGCCAGCAGCAGTTTTCAGTGAAATGGTAGACTCTGAAGCGGCATCGCCAAAATCATAAAATAAGGCAAAGCCAAAATTCCCCCAAGCTAAATAATCCACTTCGATGCTGCCGGCAAGCAGATATTCTCCACCAATATTATTGTCAACATTATTTCGTTGACCAATATCTTTGTATGCATAGCCACGTACGGATTGAGAACCGCCGGTGAAAAAACGTTCCGAAGGCGGCAACTCTTCAAATTCGTCTGTGAAAATAGCGCCTAGCTCTAAGCGATTTAATAGCCTTGTTTTACTGTTCAATGGGTATACCGAGCGAGCACTGATACGAGAGTGAAAAAAACTGGTTTCTGAAATGCTAGATTCAATGCCGCCATGAATATCTGCTGTAAAACTATAACCTCGGCGACTAAATAATGTGTCGTCGGCTTTTTTATAGTTATACACTAAGCCTGGGATCAGTAGATTTGCAGTTTGACTATTTTCATCGTCGAAAGAAAACTGTTCTTGTAGTAATGTAAGTGATAAACGTCTCCTTCCGTGCCAGCGGTTTTGGTTAATGCTCGTGCCTATACTGTATTGTGTTGCTTCAATATCATTCACAATTTCTTGATTGGCATTGGTAAATACATCGATATATTCGGTATTGATATTACCGATAGGGATGATGTACTGAGCAGCGATATTACTCTCAACCTGCGATAGTTGAATGCTGTACTGTAAACGATGCCCTTTTTTATTGACGCGTCGGTTAAGGACGCTTAAGCCAACACGTGCTCCGGTATCTGTTCCATAGCCAAGGCTGGTAGAGTATTTTAATTTTTTTGATGGTGTTGTAATGATGGTAACAGGAATACGTTGCTGGGCCTTTTGCTCTCTCTCGATTTTAATCTCAGTGTTAGCAAAATAGCCTGTGTCGGACAGTTTGAGTTGAAGCTGTAATAAGCGATCAGTATTGAAGGGGGTGTCTTGGTCGATCGTAACAATTTGAGCAATTTTTTCTGGCTCAATCACCGATTGTTGGATATCAATTTCACCAAAAAAATATTGTTCGCCACTTTCTAAGATTAAGATGATGTCAGCTTGGCTATTCTTGATATCAACACGTATCTCACTTTTTTCGTATCGAGCATCAATATAGCCTTTATCGAACAAGGTATCATAAAGAGATTGTTTGTAATCGGCATAAGATTGATGGTTGAGTGCATCGCCTATTTGTATTGTTGGTTTTTCGAGTAGCGTTTGTATATCTGCTTCTAATTTACCGGGACCTCGGATTTCTACGCTGATATTTCTGATCTGGGTTTGAATGCCGTATTGGATCTTAAAACGCGCAATCCAACGCTTTTCTTTCTGGTTTAAGCTAGCTTGAATGTCAGGTTGGTAATAACCAAAGGGACGCAAGGCTTGTTTGATCTGCTCATTTGCCTGAGCATAACTGCGTTTGATCGCAGAATCGCTTAACTGTTCTGCGGGTGTTTCCTTTTCTTCTCTTATGATTGATAAGGTATTTTTGATGTTTTCTAGGCTTTTTCCATCGATGCCCTCTATTACTACCTTTAGGCGATCATTCGCGTAGAGCTGGCTTGGCGCTATGAATGCGCTCAATAGAGTGGCCAGTATGAAAAATATATGGAGTTTATTTAAGTTATTCAAGAGTCTATAAGGGTCAAAAAGTGCGTTGTGAGTGTTATGTGGTGTGCCATACAACTAGTTCAGGCCGTGTGTTGTTTCTCGCCAGTTCTCGACTGAAGGGTGTATTACGCTTAGCCAAATCTTGGCCTAGTATCTTATCATCTGTATACTGCTCGACACTAACAACTCGACTATTAATAAGTCGATTTATCTTAATTTCCCGATTCTGCCCAGATTAAGCAGATGACACCAAAAGTATTAAAATACCATGTTTGAGAACCTGACGAGCCGTTTATCTAAATCACTGAAGAATATCTCTGGTAAAGGGAGGCTTTCCCACTCCAATATTCAAGATGCATTACGTGATGTCCGTAAAGCTTTATTAGAAGCAGATGTCGCTTTGCCCGTTGTTAAAGGCTTTATCGAGAAAGTTCGAAAGCGTGCGGTCGGTCAAGAGGTAGCTCGTGCTTTAAGCCCTTCACAGCAGTTTATTAAAGTCGTTCAAGATGAATTGACGGCTGTCATGGGTGAGGCTAACGAATCTTTGAATTTGGCAAGCCAGCCTCCTGCTGTAGTGTTAATGGCGGGCTTACAGGGTGCGGGTAAGACGACCTCTGTAGCGAAGTTAGCCAAATATTTGCAAGAGCGAGAAAAGAAAAAAGTCATGGTGGTAAGTGCTGATGTTTATCGCCCGGCTGCGATTAAGCAGCTTGAAACACTCGCTGAAGAAGTTGAAGCGACATTTTTCCCTTCGACTGCAGAGCAAAAGCCCATCAATATTGCTAAGGATGCCATTGCAGCAGCTAAAAAACAGCATTTAGACGTAGTCTTGGTTGATACAGCCGGTCGTTTAGCGATCGATGAAGATATGATGACAGAGATTCAAGGTTTGCAAAAAGCTATTAACCCAATTGAAACGCTGTTTGTTATCGATGCCATGATTGGTCAAGATGCGGTAAACACTGCGAAGGCATTTAATGATGCCTTACCGTTGACCGGCGTTATCCTGACCAAAGCGGATGGTGATGCCCGTGGCGGCGCTGCATTGTCGGTTCGTGAAACGACAGGTAAGCCCATCAAATTTATGGGTATGGGTGAAAAAGTCGATGCTTTGGAGCCTTTTCACCCTGATCGTATCGCCTCACGCATCTTAGGAATGGGTGATGTACTGTCTTTGATTGAAGAAGCTGAGCGCAAAATCGATAAAGATAAAGCTCAGAAGATGGTTGAAAAGGTACAAAAAGGCACCCGTTTTGACCTAAATGATCTAAAAGAACAGATTCAGCAAATGAATAACATGGGCGGCATGGCCGGTATGCTAGATAAAATGCCGGGTATGGGTAACATGGGGCAAATGGTTGAACAGGCTAATATGGGTGGCCAGTTCAAGAAGATGGAAGTGATTATTGACTCGATGACACCCGCTGAGCGCAAGAATCCTGATAGCCTTAATGGTTCACGTAAACGCCGCATCACAAAAGGCTCCGGTACGGAAGTGCAAGACTTGAACCGTCTACTAAAACAGCATAAACAGATGGCCAAAGTCATGAAGAAAATGAAAGGCGGCGGCATGAAAAAAATGATGCAAGGTTTGGGTGGTATGATGGGTGGCGGCGGAATGCCTCCAGGCGGTGGATTGCCCCCCGGTTTAGGCCGCTGATTGCAGTGGTCGTGTCTAGCGTGAGTCTAGATAGTGTCACGTTTAAATCGAATTGCTTGTGTGTTGCTGAAATTGTGTCGTTGGAATTTTAAAGGTGCTTATATTATTAATAGCTGAATAAACCATCATTTAGCGCCCCAAGCCATTTAGAGGGGATAACTGCGGATCGGTTTTCATGAAAAGGCAACTCGGACGTTATAAGCTTTTTACCGCGGCAATCGTATTTTATATTGCTGGGGCCTGTTTTTATGGTTGGTTTGAATACAACCAAGCTAAAAGTATAGGGCTGAAGGCTTTAGATGAGCGCTTGCTATCAACGGTGAGTCTCGCTGAAAGCCTGTTACAGCAAAAGCTCAGAGATAATATTGCCGGCCAAAAGCCGATTACACCCAATGAAGATTATCTTTTGGCTCTAGAGCTTCAGGCCCTTGCTGATGATATGGGTGTGGCCTATATCTATAGTATTATAAAGACAGATGGGCGCTTTTTCTTTATCAGTTCCAACCCTACACCAGACGAATTAAACACTTCTAGTAAATCATATGAAACTGCATTCTTAACCCCTTACCCTGATTTTCCCAGTGAGCTTGACGAAGTATTTAAAACAGGTGAGCTGAGCTACAGCCAATATGAAGATCGCTGGGGTCATTTCCGTTCGCTTTTTTTTCCCTTTAAAGATTTAAATAATATCACCTATGTCATTGGTGTTGACGTTGCCATATCAAGTTTAACTACATTGGCATACAAAAGTCTTTTAAAAGCGTTGGCATACAGTCTATTTCTAGCTTTAATTGTTTTCCCTCTGGTTTGTGCTTATTTACGTACGATTCGTCAAGCTTATGTTCAAAAATTAGAAGCGGTTGGTCAACATGCTCTGACAGGTTTGCCCAATCAACGCTGCCTTGAAGAAAAATTAACGAATAGCTCAGATGATCATTTATTATTGGTAGAGATAGAAAACTTTGACCATGTTGCTAGCGTTCTGGGTGTTGCAGCAACAGATGCACTTATATTGCGTTTAGTTTATAAACTCACAGAAATAAAAGCGCCTAAGATAGAGTTTGGTGAATGGTTTCATTTGGCAGACGATCGTTTTGGTTTATTTAGCACTCATTCATTTTCTGAAAGTGAAATAAAGGTAATTACCTCAGCGGTTTTTCAAGCATTAACTCATGCAAGCGATGCCTTAGAGCTAGATAAACAAGTCCCTTTGGTGATTCGAATGGGTGCGGTGACAAACCAGCAGAATGCACTGATGTTTGCGGGAATGGCGTTGATACATGCGAAGAAAACGAATCAGTCATTTGTTAATTACGACCCATCATTAAATTTACCTAAATATTTTCAACGTTATATTAATACCTTTAATTTATTATCAGATGCCCTCAGAAATGATCGTGTTACGGTATTTTTTCAACCTATATTAGACGTAAGCAGTAGTCAAATTGTTAAGTATGAAGCCCTAGCGCGTATTGTCGATGAGAATGGTGATCCTGTCAGTTCTCCAGATCAGTTTATGCCAATTGCTTATCAGTCTAGGCTTTGCCATAAGCTTACAAGGGTCGTCGTTGACAAGGTATTAGACGCGATTAAACCAACTCAACATATCGTTAGTGTGAACTTGTCGGTTAAGGATTTATTTGATCAAAAAACGCGTGAATACCTTATCCATCGTATTCGAGCGAGTCATTTAGGAGAACAAATTGAGTTTGAGTTACTCGAGCAGCAGGCGATTGTAAACTATGCCACGGCTGCTGCTTACATTCGTCAACTCAAAAGCTGTGTCAGTGCTGTCGGTATGGATGATCTCGGTAAACTCTACTCTAATTTCGATCGCCTATTCGCTCTGCCTCTTGATTTTGTCAAAATTGACGGCATGGTTGTGGAGGCAATGGAGCGTGATAGTGATGCGAGTACGGTTATTGAGGGTATTGTTAGTTTTGCCCGCCATAAAGGCATTCATGTTATTGCTGAGCATTGTTACAGTCAAAATGTGTGCGATATGATGGTGTTGATGAATGTTGACTTGCTGCAAGGCTTTTATATTGGGAAGCCGGCGAGCACTTTTGCTATCCAGGCCCTTGAAGAAAAGGCGGTGTAGTGGGTTTTACAAAAGACTTGAATTTGTAGCATGGGTTGAGTAGTGTTCTGATTCGATTAAACCGCGTAATAATAAGTTATTTAGGGAGAATTTGAATGAGTTCCACACTAAGCGAACAAGACCATCTGATTGTACAAACGGCCCCAGCCGCCAGTGCTCTAGGCCTGACACAACCAGAGGAAATTAGCTCAGAGGAAGCTGATGTCGAACTGATCACAGAGGCTGATAAATTGATTGATCGCTTGTATGCTGTTGACCCTAAAGACCTTCGTGAGCAGCAACGACAAGCGACCAGCGTGCAAACCTTGGGGCATCAGGTGCAAACCGATATTGCCCGTCGTAGTGCGATGCTTAAGCAGCCTATGCAGCGATTAATGCGAGACGCTGAAGATGGCAGCCCCGTCGCCCAAAGCTTGCTCCAGCTTCAAGAGCAAGTCTCAACAATTAACCCTAATCAATTTGATTTTGATGTTAGCGGTTTTCGTAAGCTTCTCTCTAAAATACCCGGTATAGGTACTCCCTTATCTCGCTGGTTGGTTCGATATCAGTCAGTTGAGACGGTAATTCAGGACGTAGTTAAGAGCCTAGAAGCGGGTAAGGCAGAGTTAGAGCGTGACAATATCACGTTGGCCGATGATCAACTTTCTATGCGAGAAATGACCATCGCATTGGAAAAATATGTACGTCTAGGGCAGCTGGTCGATCAGCGCTTAGCCACTAGATTAGAGGGCGATCATAGTCTAGGTGATGATAAGCGTAAGTTTCTACAAGAAGAAATTTTATTTCCTGTGCGCCAAAGGATATTAGATTTGCAGCAAAGTTTAGCCGTTAACCAGCAAGGTGTATTAACTTCTGACGTTATTATTCGCAACAACAAAGAGCTCATTAGAGGTGTAGCTCGCTCTATTAACGTGACTATTCCTGCGCTGAATACTGCGGCAACATTAGCGCTGGCATTGCAAACTCAGAAAAAAGTACTGGACGGCGTGACGCAGGTGACGAATACCACCAATGATTTGATCGCACAGACTGCCGAAAAACTCAAAACACAAGGCACTGAAATTCATAAGCAAGCAGCGGGTGCAATGTTAGATATTGATAAATTAAAATCAGCATTTAAAGATGTGCAGCTTGCCCTAGATGATATCAGCAGCTTCCGCCAGAAGGCTTTGCCACAGATGGCGCAATCTATTGTCGAAATGGATCAGTTAACCGGTGAAATGGAAAAAGCGATTGTTAATGTGGAAGAGTCGCGCCAAGCTCGTGAAGCCATTGAAATAGAGCTATAACAGAAATAGATATGATGTACGTGAGTAAGCATAAGGTAAATATAAAGTTGGCATTAGAGTTTAATGGTGGCGCATTAGTCCTATGAACTTTTTCACTTTATGTTTATCGCTGAGTCTTTCAGTTTTATTTGTCTGGTGGTTTCCTCAAGTTTGGCCTGTGTGGTTGATCGCTTTTTTGCCCGTCCCTTTTTTGTTTTTTAGCTGGCGGTGGTTACATCGCCATTCTGCAGACTATCTAAATGCGATCAAAGCAGAGCGACATGAAAGTACAAGTCGAGAATTGGGTCGCCTAGCCTCCAGTTTGGATGAACTGGGCCTGCATCGAGGTATAGAGCAATTGGATATGTTGGTTGAAAAACACAGGGATTTACTTGATGTACTTGGACACCGTTTTGCAGCAGATGAATTAACTTATGGTCGTTATGCTCAAGCCAGTGAGAAAGTCTATGAGGCGGCCTACGATAATTTGCGTGAAATAGAAGTATCTCTTATTAGCATTCGTTCGATTGATCCCGAGCGTTTGCAAAAAATGCTGCTTAATTTATCGGAAGATGAGGCCGAAGCTAGTTCGATCCGTCAGCGCTTGGCTCTCTACGAATCTCAAAACGATAATATTGAAATACGTTTAACCGAAAACGAATCGGCATTAACGGCTCTGGCTAATACGGCCAGTGCTCTAGCGAATACTCAAACAGGTCGAGGTGCACTTGATCAAGATGCTGAAGCCGTTATAGAAGAGCTTGAACGCTTAGCCCAGCGTACATCTGGTTATGCTAAAAAAAGTTAATATTTATTGGAAATAATAGAAAATAATAGGAATGTATCATGAGAAAATTCTTATCTAAGACCACTGTCTTAACCATCATCGCTTTACTGTCTGCTGCGCTTATTTCAGCTTGTGATACCGGTATTGGTAAGCCAATGACACGAGAGAAAGCAGTTAAAGAATTGGATGACTTGTTAACAGATGTCGAATGGACGCAGCAATTTGTACAGCGGCGCGCTAATATTCAGTTAACCAAAACAAATTTGATGAGCACCTTGCCTGATATAAGTGAATATCCTTTGGTTGCGACTCCGGTTACAGGTGGTGCGGAGCAAGTAGAAATATTTGTTTCTACTGAAAAGTCAGGCGAAGGTGATGATGGTTGGATGCGTGATGCCGCAATTACATTTAATCAGAGCCGCCAACGTTTGAGCTCAGGAAAGATCGCCCAAGTGTCGATCCGAAAAATTGCGTCGGGAACAGGTGCTCAGTTTATTGCTTCAAGTAAGTACGTTCCTCAGGCTTTTTCTCCCTCCAATCACCTCTGGCTTAAGTTAATTGAAGGGCACGGTATTTCAACAAAAGCCATTACAGAGCGCACCGTTGGCAATGTAGCCGGCGTTGTCATGAAAAAAACAGTCGCGAAACGTTTACGTGAAAATTATCCCGAACTTTCAGTCAAAAATATTATTGATGCGGTCGTTCAAGGCCGCTTAGTGATGGGCTATACCAATCCTTATGCTAGTAGTACTGGCTTAAATTTTTTAGTGTCGGTATTGGATGCATTTGTTGGTGATGAAGGTGGCGATATGTTGCGTTCTGAAGTAGTGAGTGCATTTGAAAGCTTCCAGCGTGGTATCCCTTTCGTTGCAATGACAACCCTGCAAATGCGCGACTCAGTGAGTAACAACGGTGCCTTAGACGCTTTCGTTATGGAGTATCAAACGTTTGTGCGTGCCAAACCGTCTATGACGAATGAATATGAATTTATCCCTTTTGGTATTCGTCACGACAACCCTTTGTATGCTGTGGGCGATGTATCTGAAGGGCAGTTAGAAGTGTTGAATAAATTTTCTGCCTACTTACAGCGCCCGCAATCTAAAGCCAAAATTAAGCAATATGGGTTCGATGGTTTGAATGATTACAAATCAGCCTATGACTACCCTGCAGGTAGCGATTTAATCGCTGCGCAAAAAATTTGGAAAGATAAAAAAGATGCTGGTCGAACGGTCACCGCTGTATTCTTAGCCGATGTATCGGGTTCCATGAGTGGGCAGCGAATCAAAGCGTTAAGAAAAGCACTTTTGAGTGGCAGTGATTTTATTTCCACCGATAATAAGATTGGCCTTGTTACTTTTTCTGATGTGGTTAACGTTTCTCTACCGCCGCAACCCTTTAATCTAATACATAAGTCTTCTTTTTATGCCGCAGTTGAAGATTTAGATGCTGGGGGTGGAACTGCCATGTACAACGGTATATTAGTATCGTTGTCGGTACTTTTAGACGCTATTGCTGCGGACCCTTCTACCAAGCCACTATTATTTGTCTTGACCGATGGTGAGACCAATCGTGGTTTTAATTTTGACGATGTGGATGAGATGATCTCAGCTTTACGTATTCCGGTGTATAGTATTGCTTATGCTGCCCAAATTGATGAACTTAAAAACTTATCATCACTTGTCGAAGCATCCACCACAAAGGCAGAGGAAGGCAATGTGGCTTATGCCATTGGCTCTTTATTAAATGCTCAAATGTAGGTAATTTTTAAAAGTGAAAAAGCCATTTGCTATTTGGTTGTTGTTAGTCGTGCTTACTTATGGTGGTTTAGGTGCTGCTACGCATATCTATTTTAGCCTTAACCCTCAGCGCCTGTTTGTGGGTTTAGACGCTTCTTTTGGTATGAGGGCAAAGTGGCCAGAGGTGAGAGCGGTGATGAACTCAATTGAGAAGAATTACCGTTATGCCGAGTTTGCTTTGGCAACCGGCAAGAATAGGGTACATAGTTGGCAGCCGAACCTGCGCTTGGGGACCACGCTAACCTATGGGCCACGTGATTTTAGTAAGTTTACTAATGATGAATATGCGGAGTTACAGGATGCTGATGGGACATTATTGATTACCAATGCCCCAAATCTGGCCGAGGCCTTGCGTTCACAGGGTTGGTCGATATTACTACCTTAATAAAAATAGCGACGCTTTAATCAGGAACGGTTGATTTAAAGCGTATTAACGCCTATACAATGATTTTATTTTCCCGTATAATCCGCCGCCTTCTTATCTGGCATTCCTTGCCTAGATAATGTGAATTTATACCTTGAAAGCCGGTTGTTAAATAGCAAGCGGCGTAGAATTTGTCTTGCCGTGAGGCAATACTGTTAATCGAAAACCGATAGGATACAAGCCAGTATGGTTACCATTCGTCTATCTCGTGGCGGTTCAAAGAAGCGTCCTTTTTATCATCTAACTGTTACTGACAGCCGTAAGGCTCGTGATGGTCGTTTCATTGAGCGTGTTGGATTCTTTAATCCAGTTGCTCGCGGCCAAGAAGAGCGTTTGCGCACTGATAATGACCGCATTCAGTACTGGGTGTCTCAAGGCGCACAGCTATCTGAGCGCGTTGCTAAATTGCTAAAAGACCAAGCAAAAGCAGCAGCTTAATTATCGCTTGTTTATATTTAGTTAGTGCTGGTTGGCTGGTATGTCTAACTTGATTGATGTGGGGAAGGTATCATCTCCCCATGGAATTAAAGGGTGGGTAAAAATTCACTCCCAGACAGAACCAGCTACCAATCTCTTCACTTATCAACCCTGGTATTTAAAGACTAAGCACGGTGTCAAACCTACTGAGTTGCTTGAGTGGAGAGTGCAAGGGAAGGGCTTTGTTGCCCGAATAAAAGGAATTGAAGATCGAACCCAAGCTGAAATGCTCTGCCCAGTGTCTATTGCGATTGAAAAGTCGCTGTTACCTGAGCTAGAGGAAGGCAACTACTATTGGCACCAGTTGCAAGACTGCAGGGTGGTGAGTACCTACAATGGTATTGAAGCTGATCTTGGCTTGGTTAAGAAAATACTACCCACCGGTGCAAATGATGTATTGGTAGTATTGGGCGATGAAAACAGTATTGATCAATCGGAACGTTTGGTTCCTTATGTGCTAGGTCAATTTGTGACATCTATCGATCTTGAGCAAAAAATAATTGCAGTTGATTGGGATCCTGAATTTTAGTTTTCTGCAAAATATCTATTGCATATGGCTGTGACATATGAATAACACGGTTAAAGCAGATGATTCTAGCGATTTAAAGCAAGAAGCATCTAGAAAAGTTGCCAGAAAAACGGCAATAGTCACGTTATTCCCTGAGATGTTTAGCGCATTGACAGATTATGGCATTACAAGCCGTGCAATAGAAAAGGGTTTGATTGAGCTTTATTTCAGCAACCCTAGAGATTTTACGACCGACCGTCACCAAACGGTCGATGATCGTCCCTACGGCGGAGGCCCAGGGATGGTAATGAAAATAGAGCCATTACAAAAAGCGATTGCAGATGCAAAAGCTTGGATATTAGGTGAAGCGGTAAAAACGGCAGAGGACACTGCAGGTGCCAGCACTCACGATATCAAAGTGATTTATCTGTCCCCTCAGGGGAAATTGTTAAAGCAAGAACAAGTTGGTGTTTTAGCAAAGAGCGACGACTATCGAAATATCGTTCTCATCGCGGGCCGTTATGAAGGTATCGATGAACGCTTGTTAGAAGCGGAAATTGATGAAGAATGGTCAGTTGGAGATTATGTGCTGAGTGGGGGAGAACTTCCCGCTATGGTATTAATGGATGCAATGATCAGGTTGTTACCAGAGGCCTTAGGTCACAGCGATTCAGCAGATCAAGATTCGTTTAGTCATGGCTTGCTTGATTGCCCACACTATACGAGACCCGAGGATTACCGAGGGCAACGAGTACCGCCGGTATTGTTGTCTGGTAACCATGCAGACATAGAGCAATGGCGATTGCAGCAATCTCTAGGTCGCACGTGGTTAAGGCGGCCAGAGTTATTAGAGAACATAGAATTAACGGCTGATCAACAGAGCTTGATAGATGCTTTTAAAGCATCAAATGCTAACCCTGAAGACAGTAACAAGTAAGAATTACTATATTTAACGACCTAGCTGTGAAGCTACACACTCGATGCAATGAGGAAAACTCAATGACTAACAAAATCATCCAAGAATTGGATAAAGAACAAATTAAAACTGATGTGCCACCATTTTCACCTGGTGACACTGTTGTTGTACAGGTTAAAGTAAAGGAAGGTACTCGTGAGCGTTTACAGGCATATGAAGGTGTTGTGATCGGTAAGCGTAATCGTGGATTAAACTCAGCCTTTACTGTGCGCAAAATCAGCCATGGTGTTGGTGTAGAGCGTACTTTCCAATTACACAGCCCGTTGATTGACAGTATTACTGTTAAGCGTCGCGGTGATGTGCGTCAAGCGAAGCTTTACTACTTGCGCGAATTAACTGGACGTGCGGCACGTATTAAAGAAAAGTTAAGTTAAGTTTTACCGTTTTAAATAAAAGCCGGAGTTGAGCAATCAACTCCGGCTTTTTTATGTACAGGATGTACGGTATCCNNGCGGGCGCATGGATGCTGGGCCAGAAAGTGTTCCAAACCATTCTGGCATTCAGGTCATCCATGACCTTTGAGCGGGGCGTGACAGGAGTACGGGCCGGTAAATGCTCCTGCATAACCGGCACTTCCGCCTTCCTTGGCGGTCGTAGGATGAACTTTTCAGGGCGTTACTAAAATACGATTAACTGTGCAAACTTCCTTCGAGCTTAATCAGGATTTATCAGCCCCTAGGGTGGTGTTGGCTATGCAGTTCTTGTAGCCTTGCTTGGGCCACGTGAGTATAGATTTGGGTTGTTGATAGATCGCTATGCCCGAGCAGCAGTTGTACCACCCTTAAGTCGGCTCCATGATTGAGTAGGTGAGTTGCAAAAGCATGTCTCAGAGTGTGAGGCGATAAGGGTTTTGATATTCCGGCCACGTTTGCCCAATGTTTTACTCGATGCCAAAAGGTTTGGCGTGTCATTGCTTGACCTCGATTACTTGGGAAGATGATATCGCTCGCTTTTCCTTTTAGTATATCGTTCCGGCTTTCCTTAAGGTATTTCTCTAGCCAGCTAATAGCTTCCTCACCTAGAGGGACTAGGCGCTCTTTGCCGCCCTTGCCAAAGACACGAAGTACACCTTGCCTCAGGTTGATTTCTGACATCTTTAATTCTACTAGCTCGCTCACTCGCAACCCACAGGCATAGATGACCTCAAGCATCGCTTTATCCCTTAAGCCAATCGGATCTTCGCCGCTAGAGTGATTATCGATAGGCGCTTTCAATAAGCATTCGACGTCTTGTTCGGTGAGAGATTTTGGCAAAGGTCTGCCAAGGGAGGGATTATCAATAGACTGGGTCGGGTTTTCTTGGACTTTATTTTCTCTAACGAGATACTGATAAAATCCTCGTAAGCAAGACAAGAAACGTGCCGTAGAGCGTGACGAAAGCTTTTTTTGAAATCGCTCAGCCAAATGTGATTGAACATCGATGTGACTGACATCGACTAAGGGTTTGTCTACAGCCTTGTAAAAACCCGTCAAATCACGTCGATAAGCCGCAATCGTATTGTCACTTAAGCCTTTTTCTAGCCAAAGTGCCTGCTCAAACTGCTCGATTAATTCTTGGTTTATTTGGGTATATGTCACAAAATTGGTCTTGCGTAAGGGATAATAAGCATCATGATTGCATCATTGGCGAATCTTTGTCGTATACTCAAATGGCAGCAGATAATAGTCAAGCGATTGCTTTACTCGTTTTGATGGCTATTTTAAAAAGGTAAGGTTCGAAAGGGCCCTTATCGGAACTTTGTGGGCAATTATTGCTCCAAAGCACACCGTATAAAATAGTGGATATCTTAATCGCATTATTTAAAAACAGTAACCCTAGAGAGTTAAATGTAGTGAAGAGTATTAAATGTAGGAATAAAGTCATTGGAATGGCTATCGTCTTAGCGAGCTTTTTGTCTTTTGTGGTGGATGCACAACCATTAGTGAAGACGGCTACTGACAATAGTAACAATCAAGCATCCTCGGGTGGTGTGCCAGCTGATATTGAGAAGCAAATTATAGAAAGGCTGAAAAAAGCACGGCCAGAACTGACTTTTTCAGACCTCAGCTTCTCTCCTATGGATGGCGTTTATCAAATTAAGATCAATGGCCAATTGGCTTTTGTTAGTGGTGATGGTGGTTATCTTATTGCAGGCGAAATGTATGAAGTGCAAGAAGGCAATTTAGTTAACCTGCAAGAACAGGAGCGTCAAGAGGCTGAGCTTGCATTTGCTCCTCAACGAGCCAAGATGATCGCTGCTATTGATAAGAGTGATATGGTGATATACAAACCAAAGGGCGAAGTTAAAGGTTATGTGAATGTCTTTACTGATATTGACTGCGGCTTTTGTCGGCGTTTACATAACCAGTTACCGGCAATGCTAGCAAAGGGTATCGAGGTGCGTTACCTTGCATTCCCTCGTGCCGGTGTGAGTTCAAAGAGTGCTCAGAAGCTGGCAACGGTATGGTGTTCTAATGAGAAACAAAGCCTGATGGATCGATTCAAGCGGGGTGAGAATGTGCCCTTGCAGGCCTGTGACAATAACCCCGTCGCTGATCAGTATATGTTGGGACAACAAGTCGGAGTGAATGGTACACCGGCTATTGTACTAGAGTCTGGTCGTATTATTCCTGGTGCGGTCAGCCCTGACTTCTTAGCGAAAGAAATGGGTATCTAGCTCCCATTATTTCCTTGTTCATCTTATCTCACGTTAAGCTGTTCTATCCCCCCATCTTTGATTGACAGTGGTAGCGGTGCCTAGTAAGGTTGCCGCCTTTCATTTTCCATGGGGAAGACCTTTTGAAACCGGTAAAAATAGGCATCTGTGGCCTAGGAACAGTAGGTAGCGGCGCTTTTAATGTACTGACACGCAATAAGGAGTCGATCGACTCACGTGCCAGTTGTCAAATCGATATTGCTCAAGTTGGTGCTCGCCGAGATAACCCAGAATGTGACCTCTCGAATACCAATGTGGTGCGTGACATTTTTGCTGTCACAGAGAACCCAGATATTGATATTGTCGTTGAGCTAGTGGGTGGTACGACAGTCGCAAAAGAACTCGTCTTAAAAGCTATTCAACATGGCAAGCACGTTGTCACTGCAAACAAGGCCTTGATTGCAGAGTTTGGCAATGAAATTTTTGCGGCTGCTAAACAAGCGAATGTCATTGTTGCCTATGAGGCAGCTGTTGCGGGTGGTATCCCTATTATTAAAGCCTTACGCGAGGGCTTAGCTGCAAATCGTATCGAATGGTTAGCGGGTATTATTAATGGTACTGGCAACTTTATTTTGACCGAAATGGGTGATAAAAACCGAGATTTTGCCGATGTCTTAAAAGAAGCACAAGACTTAGGTTATGCTGAAGCAGACCCTACTTTTGATGTCGAAGGTATCGATGCCGCTCATAAGTTGGTTATTTTGGCTTCTCTTGCCTTTGCTATGCCTTTGCAATATGACAAAGTATTTACCGAAGGCATTACTAAAATTGAAACCAAGGATATCGAGTACGCCAAAAAGTTAGGCTACCGTATTAAGCATATCGGTATTGCTCGACAGTCAAACGGTGATGTGGAGTTGCGCGTTCATCCCACTTTGATTCCTGATAAGCGTCTGATCGCTAATGTGAACGGCGTTATGAACGCCATTGTTGTCAAAGGTGACGCAGTTGGCCCAACCTTATATTATGGTGCTGGTGCTGGTGCTGAGCCCACAGCCTCTGCCGTGATTGCCGATATTGTTGATGTGGCTCGCCATATTAGCTCTGGGGCTAATGCTGCTGTTCCTGCGTTGGCCTTTGATAAGGTAGAAGATAAAACGATATTGCCGATGTCCGATGTAGAAACGGCTTATTATTTACGTTTAGTTGTTGATGATAAACCTGGGGTATTGTCACAGTTAACCACAGTGCTGAGTGATGAAAGTATTGGCATTGAAGCAATGCATCAAGAAGAACCTGAAGAGGGCGAAACTTGTGCTGAGATCGTATTGCTAACGGATCAATCAGTAGAAGCAAGTTTACTTAAAGCCGTTCAAAAGATTGAAGCCTTATCTTTTGTTCATGGCGATGTGAAAAAAATACGTGTAGAAGCGTTAGGTTAAAAAAGTGAGTTAAAAAATGAATGGAAAATAAATGAAGTCAGAGTGAAATTTTCTCTGATGTTATTTGTTTCTATACAATACAGTGTTAAAAGTTAAAGAAAAGGTTAAATAGAAAAAGTGAAATATATCAGTACTCGCGGTGAAGCGCCTGCCTTAAATTTTGAAGAAGTCGTTTTAACGGGTTTGGCAACAGACGGTGGTTTGTACATACCTGAGACCTTACCGACATTTTCTCAAGAGGAGATTGCTTCTTGGGTCGGTCTTAGCTACGAAGAGTTGGCTTTTAAAGTGATTTCGCCTTTTGTTGATGGTGAGCTTAGTGATGATGACTTAAAAGCCATTATCCATAAATCGTATTCTACTTTTCGTCACGACGCGATTGCACCCTTAGTACAAACCGGTCATAACGAGTGGATATTAGAGTTATTCCAAGGTCCAACTCTGGCCTTTAAAGATTTTGCCTTACAGTTCTTGGGTAACTTACTTGACCACATTTTAGAAAAGCGACAGCAAAAAGTCGTTGTAATGGGAGCAACCTCTGGTGATACAGGGTCGGCTGCTATTGAGGGTTGTCGCCACTGTGACAACATTGATATTTTTATTCTACACCCTCACAAACGCGTTTCGGATGTGCAACGCAAACAGATGACTAGTGTATTGTCTGATAACGTATTTAATATCGCTTTAGAAGGTAACTTCGATGATTGTCAAAATATGGTGAAAGCCAGTTTTCGTGATCAGTCATTTTTACCGGATGGCCGACAGCTCGTCGCTGTCAATTCGATTAACTGGGCGCGTATTATGG